>NZ_PXZN01000048.1:0-2026 GCF_003013445.1 Brevibacillus sp. NRRL NRS-603
CCTCTTGCTCTCATAATATCGTAAAACCGTTAGAAGATAATCCAAAAAGCTGGTGGTAAAACCAGCTTTTCGAGGAAATTCTACACCCCAGCGTAAGAGTGCAAACCAGCAATGACCAAATTGACCACGACCAGGGTAATCAAAATAATGACAAAGCCGATGACGGACATCCATGCTGATTTTGCACCGATCCATCCTCTGGATAGACGCAAGTGTAAGTAGGCACTGTAGAAGAGCCAGACAACTAATGCCCATACTTCCTTCGGGTCCCACCCCCAGAATCGTCCCCATGCCTCTTCTGCCCAAATCATTGCAAAGATAAGGGCCCCGAGAGTAAACACCGGATATCCGATACTGATTGCTCGGTAACTGATCTCGTCCAGAAGATCAGGATCGACGCTCTCAACGGAAGGCTTGATAGCAGCCCCTAATCGTTTTCTGAAAATCAAACGCATTCCGCCATATAAAATTGCCCCTGTAAGGACTGACCACAGCATCGTGTTCAATTTGCGTGCAGCGTCTTTTCCTTCCATCCAGGTAGGTGCCTCAAAGAGTGGTGACATTGGCCCTTCCTTGATGATGGTTGAATCAGCAGGTGCAACAATTGCAGGCAGGATGTACTCCACTTTCGGTTTTACCTTTTGTCCCACTGCATTCATTTCTTCTTTCTTCATTTCAAATACCGTCGTTTGATCCATACGAGCAAAGGTAGAATCCATCAAAATGAATCCAACGAGCATCAGGACCACAGCCAGCACGATCTCCAGCCATTTCGTGCTTTTCGTGGAAATATGCTGTGGAACGGTACGGATCAAATACATGAGACCCGCTGCAAAACCAACCGCCAAAATACCTTCACCCAGAGCAGCTGTTGTCACGTGAATGTGCAGCCAGTAGCTCTGCAAAGACGGAATCAGTGGGGTGATTTCCTTCGGGAACACGTACGAATACGCGAGCATGATAACCCCAAGCGGAAGGACAAATGCTCCAATCGAGGTCAGCTTGTAGATCCGGTAAATAATTAAGTAGGCCAGGATAATGCAGTAATCCAAGAATGCCATAAACTCAAACATGTTACTCGTCGGGCTATGGCCGCCGGCAATCCAGCGAGCAACTACGTACCCTGTTTGCGCCACAAAACCGATAACGGCTAACCAATACGCAATCCGTCCATAGCGCCCTTCATGTTGTTTGGGATCACGCCCAGCCCAGTTTTTACCCGTCACGGCTACAGCGAACACGATAGACGAGATCACGTAGAGCAGAAACGCGATATCCAATAACCAGTCACTCAGTTGAATGAGCTGCACGTTGTTAGTACCCCCTTTGAAGCTTTAGGCCTTGGCCTTCGTTTTATCTTCTATCGTGACAGGGAGCTCCGCTTGTTTAACCAGCCCATCTACTTCTCTGCGAAGACCGAACCAGTTTTTATTCGTATGAGCCGCTACCAAGATACTTCCCTCTTGCGTCTGTACCCAAACCCGACGATGTTGCCAGAACACACCGATTGCAACGCCCGCAAGGAAAATGAATGAACCGAAATAAATCAGTGGCAATGCTTTGTCCACCCGTACATTCAGCCCTGCTATATCGATTAAATCAGGCATTTTGATGTCGAGTCCGTAACGAGGATCCTTTTTCTGTGTCAGAATGGTTCCTTCTAGATAAACCAATTTTTCGTTGTAGTTGCCATTCTCTCCAATGAGTTCCAATGCAACCATCGGATTTTTTGGCAAATTGGTTTTCGTCGCAGGCTTCCCGTCTTTTCCCATTATAAAATCGGGGAAGTAATCCAAAATTCGTACCGTGAACCCATCCGCAATGGTTTGCTCGGGCTGCGGATTGTACAGATCAATTTTGATAAGGCCGATCTCTTTTTTATTGTTTTTCAAATCGACCACTGTAAAATTGAGGGCTCCAAGCTGCATCTCTTGCACGCCGCTCTGATAAATGTAGACGCTGTCCTGCACCATCGGGTGATTCACGACGATCGGCCCCTTCTGCACTTCTACCAAATCCGGCTTTT
>NZ_PXZN01000049.1:0-24903 GCF_003013445.1 Brevibacillus sp. NRRL NRS-603
ATCCGAAGACCTTCATCGTTCACGCGGCGTTGCTCCATCAGACTTTCGTCCATTGTGGAAAATTCCCTACTGCTGCCTCCCGTAGGAGTCTGGGCCGTGTCTCAGTCCCAGTGTGGCCGGTCACCCTCTCAGGTCGGCTACGCATCGTCGCCTTGGTAGGCCGTTACCCCACCAACTAGCTAATGCGCCGCAGGCCCATCTCCCAGTGACAGCCGAAGCCGCCTTTTCTTTTCGAATCATGCGATCCAAAAACCTATCCGGTATTAGCATAAGTTTCCCTATGTTATCCCAGTCTGAGAGGCAGGTTGCCTACGTGTTACTCACCCGTCCGCCGCTAGCCTCCGAAGAGACTCGCTCGACTTGCATGTATTAGGCACGCCGCCAGCGTTCGTCCTGAGCCAGGATCAAACTCTCCAATAAAGTTTGTTACTGGTTCAAAGCTGGCAAATCATGTAATGATAGACTCATTAACGCTTTCGCTGTTCAGTTTTCAAAGAGCATTTCGCGCTATCAAGCGCTCCGTTTCATTCTCAACTACAGATTAAGTAGTGGTGCCGGCGATAGGACTTGAACCCACAACCCCCTGATTACAAGTCAGGTGCTCTACCAATTGAGCTACACCGGCATTTGATTTGTTTTTTGTTGTGTGCGTTTCGTGTATGTCCCGCTCACGAGATATAATATAGCACGTATAAATTTTAAATGCAATAGAAAATCTAAAATAATTTCATTCAAAATAAAAATCGAACAAAAAAAGAGCAGTGGAATCACTCCCCACCGCTCCTTTCTTCTATATATTATCCCGCTCGAAAGCCCTCTCCTAACACTTCCTGAGCAGGACACAAAATAATGAACGCATCGGGATCCACCGAACGTACCATGATTTTCAGCTTGCTTACTTCACTTTGGCTGACGACTGCCATGAGTACCTTACGTGCGTCTCCGGTATATCCACCAGCACCATCCAGCAAAGTAACACCACGGTCCAAATCATACAAGATGGTTTCTCTCAACGTATCTGTTTCATTCGAAATGATGTAAGCCACTTTGGATGTATTCCAGCCCATCTGAACAATATCAATCGTCTTGCTGGTCACAAACAACGCGATAAGTGCATACAATGCTTTTTCCGGGTCGAATACAATCCCGGCAAACAAGATCACTAGCCCATCAAACACAGCTACACATGCGCCCAAGCTAATTCCTGAGTATTTGTGGAGGATTTGCGATGCAATTGAAAAGCCACCCGTCGATCCTCTCCCCCGAAACACGATACCAATCCCAAGCCCTACCCCGATTCCTCCATAAATACTTGCTAGCAGAAGATTCGTGGTTAACGGCTGCAGGTGACTGGTCAGCATGACGCACAAAGGGAGGACAATCGAACCAACCGCCGCCTTCATACTGTATTGCCGATCGAGAAGTTTGAATCCTAATAGAAACAAAGGAATATTCATTGCCCATTGCACCACTGCTGGAGAAAAACCAAACAAGTTATGCAAAATCGTCGATAGCCCAGAAACGCCTCCAGAAGCAATTTGGTTTGGATTTAAAAACAGATTGAAACTAGTTGCCAATACTAGCGATCCTAAAACCAGCATGCCGTATTCGAGTACTTTTCGTTGCGGACTGTTCATCTGGATTGCGGTTCGTCTTTTTCGTGCCACATGGTTCCACTCCTGACATTATCACGTAAGCAAAATCCGCACATACACTACCATGTTTTGGTGGAAAAGAAAACCCCTATTTCCTCATCTCTCTTATGTAAGATTTACGCATCCTCCAGAAACATGCACCCTTAGGCCATGAGCCAGATAAGATACGAAAAGAAAAAGTTGACTGCACACAAAATAAAAAGGATAATTATCATATAGTAATTATTCTAATTCAAGAACGGAGTGACCTGTAATGGATCATCATATTGTCAGTGTCACACAACAAGTCAAGCATCTAGGAAAAAGATTAACCATCCAAAGAAGAGCCGTACTCCTTTTTATGCTTACCACTCGGAGATACTATACAGCCAAAGACGTTTATCATGCTTTGAAAAACGAGATGCCCAACATCACACTCTCAACCGTTTACACCAGCCTGCGCTTTTTCGTGAAAATGGGCATTCTCAAAGAGCATGTTCACCACGACTCCCCCAATCAATTTGAATGTGTAGTAACGATGGACGATATTCAGTTGCCAGAAGTCATTTGATTCCTTTTCCTTAACGCAAAAAACTCCTGAAATCATCAGGAGTTTTTTGTATGCCCTAAGCTATTAAAAATCAAAGTTATCCGGGTCTGGACCAACTCGGTGATTTTGGTTCAACGCATGAATCATTTCCATATCTTCTTTCGACAGTTCGAAATCAAATACAGATGCATTCTCGACGATTCGATGCTCTTTGGTCGACTTTGGAATGGTCACGACGCCATTTTGCAAATCCCAGCGTATAATGACTTGGGCAATGGACTTCCCGTATTTTTCTGCAATTCCTTTTAGTACGGGATTGTCCAATAGCTGGCCTTGCATAAGCGGAGACCATGCTTCAAATTGAATCCCTTGCTCCTTGCAGTAGGCACGCAGTTCATCTTGGGACAGGCGCGGATGGAATTCCACTTGGTTGACCATCGGCTTAATCTCAGCGTCTTTAAGCAGTTCCTCTAAATGATGAACGTGGAAATTGCTTACCCCGATTGCTTTTACCAGCCCTTTTTTGTACAGCGTCTCCAATGCTCTCCATGCTTCTTTGAACTTTCCTTCTACCGGCCAGTGAATGAGGTACAAGTCCAAGTATTCCAGCCCGAGTTTTTTCAGGCTCGTCTCATATGCTTCCAACGTGGACTCATACCCCAAATCCGCATTCCATACTTTCGAGGTAACAAAAAGATCTTCTCGAGTGATGCCCGCTTCCTGCAAACCTGCACGAATTCCACGGCCAACACCTTCTTCATTATTATAAATAGCAGCTGTGTCGATACTGCGGTAGCCATGCTTGATTGCTGTTTTTACAGCTTCCTCGAGCTCCTGACCTTCTTCTACTTTAAAAACACCCAGGCCCACCCAAGGCATTTTTACTCCGTTGTACAGCGTAGTCGTATCTTGCAAATGTTTTGGCATAACTTGTCTCCTCCATTCTTGTACTCTATGATAGTATGACTGTTTTTCCAGTCACCTAATGTGCTTCATGTCGTTTGACAAGTGTTATTATGAGATAGACTAACGAAAAGTAAAAGTACGCACTTTTTTGTGTGATAGGCACTAATAAGTACCTATCATCCAGGAGGGATTCAACAGTGAAGAAGAAGTATAACATCTCAGTGGAAGCCACACTTGAGGTCATCGGCGGTAAATGGAAATGCGTTATTTTGTGTCACCTGACTCACGGAAAAAAACGTACAAGTGAGTTGAAACGACTGATGCCGGGCATTACGCAAAAGATGCTGACGCAGCAGCTAAGAGAGCTTGAAGATGATGGCATTATCAACCGGATTATTTACAATCAAGTTCCGCCAAAAGTGGAGTATGAGCTCAGCGAGTACGGCTGGACCTTGAAAAGTATTCTCGATTCGCTCTGCTTATGGGGCGAAAAGCATATCATTAAGGAATACGGCGACAAGTATGCTGTATTGGAAGAAAGTATCTTAAATCAGTAGTATAACGGCAATAGGTGAAGTGGCTTGGGTTTGCCATCACCATGTAAAAAAGCTGCCGATCTAATCGACAGCCATAATGGCGTAGTCATACACAGCTCTTCCCAGTAATCCCAGTGTGTTCAGAGCGGATTGAGCGGTTACATTTTTGGATAAGGCCGTAATGGAAAAACAGCGATTGTTCGTATACAGCAAGCCTACATCATGCTGTCTGCCGGTATCCCAGCCCGATTTACACGGCAGTTCCCACCCAGGATAATTGGATTCTTCCTCATTAGGCAATTGGGACGGCAGACCATTACGGACTTGCTGCTTTTTCATAATGGCGATCATCTCTTGGCAGGCACGCTGGGACAGATAACTGCCCTTTGCCAAATGACCTAGCATGCTCGCAACATCCCCAGCGGTAATCTTATTGTTTTCTGTGATGTCGAGTGGATAAATCATCAGCTTGCGTGAATAACAGCTTTGGCGCATTCCCAAATCGATCATGGTCTGGTCGATTTGCGCTTTTCCTACCAAATCAATCAGCATATTTGTCGCTGTGTTGTCGCTCTGAATAATCATGAGGTTCACCAAGTCGCGAATCGTAAGCTTCAAGCCTGGAGATAGCGCGTACAAAATCCCTGATCCCCCCACCAGATCCTCTTGACGTAAAACAAGCTGATCATCCAATCGAAAATGCCCCTGCTCACTTGCCGCAAAAACGGCTGCCATGATCGGCACTTTGATGACACTCTCCGCAATAAACAGCTCGTCCGGTACATGTTCAAAACGGGTTCCTTTCGCTGAGCCTTGTTCCTCCACAACAACTCCCCAAGTCCCCTCTGCTTGCCCGATAATGGCCGACAACCTATTTTCCAACTCCACAGCTTTTCTTCCCTTCTCCGTTGCTCGTAGTTTCTTGACGCTTTCCTTTTATCATACTATTCCGAAAACGTTCCAGACAAGAGACGGCACCTGCTTACAGTTCGTTTATCCATCCTAAACTTGGAAATAATACGTAAGATAAACCTACGGACAAGGTGAGGCATCATGCAGAGCTCCGATAAGATTGGCGTTCGCCAATTTGTCATCCTCGTAACATTCATCACCATTGGAGATTCCATCCTAATCTTACCTTCCGTACCTGCAACCGAAGCGGGTCACGATGGATGGCTATCAGGATTGATCGGCATGGTACTGGGGCTTCCCATCGTATACTTGTTTTGTGTAGTCGGTCGCATCTATCCCGAACAAACGCTGATTGAAAAGAACAATCTCATATTTGGACGTTGGCTCGGCACGTTCTTCTCTCTCTTCTTTTTGGGGGCTGTGTTAATCAACGGCGTTGTCTATATACGGACGATCGGAGAATTCATGACCACGCACATTATGAAACAAACTCCCATTCATGCTGTCATGTTTTTACTCGTTGCCTGCGCAATTTTTGCCGTCCGATTAGGCCTTGAAGCTTTTGCACGGACGAGCGAAATCTTTTTCCTCTGGTTTGTCCTTACATTCGTTTCGTTTTTTCTTTTGTTAAGCCCTCAGTTCCAATTCGAGAACCTTTTCCCCTTCTTGGAAAATGGCATTAAGCCCGTTATAAGAGGAGTATTTTCCGTGACCGCTTTTCCTTTCTCGGAGCTGGTTATTTTCCTCATGATTACTCCACTCCTAGGTGCAAAACAAAAGCTCATGTCCGCTTTTTTGCGAGGAGCGATATACGGTGGAGTTTGTCTACTTGCCGTGATCTTCTTATCGCTTTTGGTGCTTGGCCCGGAATTAGTTTCTCGTGAGACCTTTCCGAGCTACTCCCTTGCCAAGCGAATTCACGTAGGAGAGTTCTTTCAAAGACAGGAAGCGATGATGGCTCTCATGTGGTTTGTCTCCATCTATTTCAAAGTGGTGCTGTATATGTATGGTTTCTGCGTGGGTATAAAGCAGCTTCTCCATTTAAAGGAGCATCAGGCACTCACCTTGCCCATTTGCATCTTGTTTGTCGCCATCGCGATTATCGTCGTTCCAAACGGAGCTTTTTTATACGAATCGTATACGTACTGGCCATTCTTTGATTTAACACAAGGGTTCTTGTATCCGCTGATTCTCGTCGTCGTTTACTGGATACGGAAGCAAATGAACAACAAGCCGGCATCCCTCCAGAGGTAAGGTGTCGGCTTGTTTTATGCTTACAGTAGTTGTTTGATGGCAGCGACTCGCTCTACATCAACGTATCGGAGGGCCTGTCCTTCTTCTCGTACTGCCGATCCAAAATGAACCTCTTTGACACCCGTACGTTTCACGAGGTCTCCTACGTTAGCCAGCGACAATCCGCTTCCTGCCAAAATCGTGAGATGTATGTTCTCTGTCAGCTTGACGAGCTGCTCGATGCAATCAGCTCCCTCAATGGCCGTTTTTTTGCCGCCAGAAGTAAGAATGGTACGCACTTGTGGATATTCCAGGAGAATACGCGCTGCTTCCATTTGATCCACAGCATCATCAAAAGCACGATGGAACGTCACATTCAATGCACCTGACTCGCCAAGCAACAACTCCAATCCATGCTGATCGAGCCTGTTTTCTGGAGTCAGCATGCCAAATACGACACCTGCTGCGCCAAGTTCACGGATGATACGTACATCCTGCCGCATGACCGCAAGTTCCTCTGCTGTGTAATAAAATGATTGGCTATGCGGTCGCACCATGACGTTTACCGGGATAGAAACCGCCTTGACCACTGCCTCAATCAATCCCCAGCTCGGAGTAATGCCTCCCTCCAAAATTCCCGAGATAAGCTCCAGCCTGTCAGCTCCGCCCTGCTCCGCACGTTTTGCATCCTCAACTGAAGTCGCAATCACTTCCACTAGCATGATTCTTCGCCTCCGTTTCTAGCATTTATTCAAAACAAAAACTGGTCGTTTCTCCCCGACTACCAACTGATTGTCGTTTTTAATGGCTTTTGGCGCCAGCGCATGCAGTCGGTCGATGGTTTCCTGATTATCATACAGAATCTGCTCCAAGATCGACGCGATAATAAGCGGCCATACTAATTCAGAGCCATTTAGTACCTTTAGCGAGAAGCTGAGTCTTTCTTTTTTCAAAGCAAAGCCGTATACGCCCATCGCTCCGCCTTTAGCGATTATATTTTCATCCATTAATAGCGCTGTACAGATGAAGTTGTGACTGGCAATGATTTCGGGACTGCTCGTCATCCAGCCTGTCACTCTCTCTACTGCCTCACGCGTCCCGTGATCCTCGATTAGATCCGGACAAGCGAGCTTTAGATAGGCGATCGCCAGGTTCTTGAGCGGCAACGCAAAAACCGGGAAGCCACACCCGTCGACGCTTAGCTGAATCTGCTCTTTTGGATAGTCAGCCAGGTCGGAAAACACCGTCAAAGCCTCCTGCTGCGCTGGATGCTCTGCCTTGTAGTAATCATGAGTGGAATATCCTTGATCTTTCGACAGCGCCAAGTACCCCAAATGCTTTCCCGCACAGTTGTGAAAGAGCCTACGTTTTCCTATGCCTTGGGACAAGCAAGCAAACTTCGGCTCCTCGTTGAGCGGATATGTCGGGCAAGTCAGCAATTCGTCTTCCTGAATGCCGGTCTTTCGTAAAATCGACTCCAAGCCTTCTATATGATAGACTTCACCACGATGGGAGGCCGCAAAGAGTGCTGCTTCGCTGCTATTCAGTCCGAATTTTTCATCAATTTTACGTTTGGCGATCGGAATGGCTTGAAAAGGCTTAGCTGCTGAGCGCAATAAGGTGATATGATTCACATCGCCTGCCCGATAAGCCACTTCTCCTTTTTCATTCACGCCGCACACGATGCCGTTATGTACATTCTCCAGAATGCCACCGCGATATTCTTCCACTAATGGGACGTCTCTCATCAAAATCACCCGCTCCACTCCATGTTGATCGATTATGAAAAAAACACTAGCAGTAGCACCCTCCATCCGTCAATCTTTTTCCAATCGATAATCCCCCACTTCGGCGCTGATTGTTGTATAATGTCTCAAGGCGCCCACTTGGGTTGCACAAATAAGAAATCCGTGCATCTGCACGGGAGAGGTTCGCGAACTCCCTCTATAAAAAACTAAGCCGGATAACAGTACCTTTCTTTGGTATTGTTATTGTTTTTTTGCAGGAAAGTTCAAGAACTCTCTTTCTTCGATACTTCAAAAGGAGATGGAGAGCAATGATGAAAAAGGAAAAAGCCGTTGTCGTCTTTAGCGGAGGTCAGGACAGCACTACCTGCCTGTTTTGGGCGAAAGAGCAATTCGGCGAAGTAGAAACCCTCACGTTTGACTACGGACAGCGACACAAGCTGGAGATCGAGTGCGCCCAGCAAATTGCCGCAGAGCTCGGCGTCAAAAACTCCGTATTGGACATGAGCCTGTTAAACCAGCTCGCTCCCAATGCACTCACCCGCACAGATATTGACATTACCCAGGAAGAAGGCCAATTGCCATCCACGTTCGTCGACGGACGCAACTTGTTGTTCCTTTCCTTTGCGGGCGTCTTCGCCAAGCAACGAGGAGCACGTCACTTGATTACCGGTGTATGCGAAACGGATTTTAGCGGTTATCCCGACTGCCGTGACGCCTTTATCAAATCACTCAATGTGACATTGAATTTGTCGATGGACTATCCGTTTGTGATTCACACGCCGCTGATGTGGCTGAACAAAGCTCAAACGTGGAAGCTGGCGGACGATCTGGGTGCCTTCACCTATATTCGCGAAAATACCCTCACCTGCTATAACGGCATCAAAGGAGACGGCTGCGGCGAATGCCCTGCCTGCCACCTGCGAAAAGCCGGACTGGACACGTATCTTTCCGAGAAAAATCAACCTGGAGAACAAGCCTGATGAGCGCGAACTTTGATTTTCGTATCGTCGATCGCATGCAGGCACTGGGTACCCATATTCAAAAATCACAGCTTCGCTACCATAACAAACGCGTTTTGGTAAGCAAGGAATTTACTTTTGATGCTGCACATCATCTGCACGCCTATGAAGGAAAGTGCAAAAACCTTCACGGCCACACGTACACGGTCGTCTTTGGCATCAGTGGCTTTCCGGACGAGATCGGACTCGTCATCGATTTCGGTGACATCAAGCAAATCTGGAAGGAGCACATCGAAATTTATTTGGATCACCGCTATCTGAATGAAATGCTCCCTCCGATGAATACCACTGCCGAAAACATGGTCGTGTGGATTTTCGAAGAGATGGAAAAGCAATTGCAGTCAGATACCTACCGTGACCGCTACAACGGCGCTCGTGTGGAATTCGTTCGCCTGTTCGAGACACCGACCAGCTATGCAGAGGCAAGACGGGAGTGGATGATGGAATGATCCCGGTCTTGGAAATATTCGGCCCTACGATTCAGGGCGAAGGAATGGTTATCGGACAAAAAACGATGTTTGTGCGAACAGCTGGTTGTGACTATCGTTGCAACTGGTGCGACTCCGCTTTCACGTGGGATGGATCTGCCACTGATGAAATCCGGCAAATGTCGCCCGAGGCGGTCTGGGAGGAGCTCACTCGCTTAGGCGGGAACCGTTTTTCTCATGTCACGATCTCCGGGGGAAATCCTGCGCTTTTGGCTGACATCGGTGACTTAATCGCCCTTTTAAAGGAGCATGGCATTCGCACAGCAGTCGAAACACAAGGCAGCAAGTGGCAATCATGGCTTCCACAGATTGACGACATTACGATTTCACCGAAGCCGCCTAGTTCCGGGATGGAAACAGATTTTCAAGCGCTTGATCGAATTGTGCATGAGCTGTTGGAACAAAAACATCCAGGAGTTAGCCTGAAAGTCGTTGTTTTCGACGACGCCGATTTTGCCTATGCACGCGCCATCCATCAGCGTTTTCCAGAGGTTCCTTTCTACTTGCAGCCGGGAAACAGTGACCTGACTGATGCTGATACGCCTCGGCTTCGGGATAAGCTTTTGGAGAGCTTTGAATGGCTGATTGATCAGGCGATGTCAGCACCGGACATGAATGACGCGAAGGTTCTTCCTCAACTGCATGCACTCGTCTGGGGCAATAAACGAGGCGTTTAAACGATATTTTACTTTCATCAAGAAAAGAGGACTGTACCCATATGGCACATCAACAAGAACGAGATTTATCCTCCCTCACTCTTTTGGGGAATCAAGGAACAACGTACAACTACTCCTATGACCCGAGCGTATTGGAGTCTTTTGACAACAAGCATCCTTACCGCGATTATTTCGTAAAATTCAACTGCCCGGAATTCACCAGCCTGTGCCCGATTACCGGCCAGCCGGATTTTGCGACGATCTATATCAGCTACATTCCTGACATCAAAATGGTAGAGAGCAAATCGCTCAAGCTATACTTGTTCAGCTTCCGCAATCACGGCGATTTCCACGAGGATTGCGTCAACGTTATCATGAACGACTTGATCAAGCTGATGGACCCGCGCTACATCGAGGTATGGGGCAAGTTCACTCCGCGCGGCGGCATCTCGATCGATCCGTATTGCAACTACGGAAAACCGGGGACGAAGTACGAGGAGATGGCGAGCCATCGGATGATGAATCATGATATGTATCCGGAAAAAGTGGACAATCGGTAGAGTTTGATAGTTGTGAACACAGAAAAACCCTTATTGTAAATAAGGGTTTTTTCCTTTTCCAATTGGAAAACAAGGTCGTGATCCTTGGTGTGATTCTACTCCTTCTGCTACGTTTTAGTGCGGAAGGAGGTGATTACCATGTCCAAGCATCTGTATTTCTATGCAAGTTTCGAAGATGCAGCGCGACTCAATCGGGAGTTGATTCAGCTCGGCTACAGGAATTACTATCTGGAGCCACATGAACATCTGGTTGCTTTTGTTTTTGAACCAGTGACCGACGTGAGTCATGCGATCTTGAGACACTTGTTTCATGCAGATGGTCCATCGCACCTAGACAACTAGCTTTGCAGTACTGGTGCTCCTCATTTGAGGGGCATCGGTACCTCCATCTACACGGTCGTTCATCTTATGTTCATGTTCAACGATTACACTTACAAGCGTAGTCAAAAGAAATGAACAGGAGATGATCTTACGTGTTAGCAGCAGCCGTGATTTTTATAAATCTTGCTCTCATTGCCTATACGATTGGGGTATGGAGCGAAAAACGTTCAGGAGAGCTAAAGAGGAAACACCTTATCTTTTTTGGTCTTGGCTTGGCATTTGATACGATCGGAACTACGTTTATGAAATTACTTGCTGACAACTCCAGTTTAAATTTGCATGGCATTACTGGGCTGATCGCTCTGATCTTGATGTTTCTCCATACAGTGTGGGCCTGTGTCGTCCTATGGAAAAAGAATGGACATCAAATCAAGCAGTTCCATAAATTTAGCTTGATCGTATGGATTTTATGGCTTGTACCTTATTCCATTGGCGTCGCTTTAAGCTTTATGAAATAGGAATACTCTCAATTACGCTCCACGCGCGTACAATCTAACCTTACCTCAACCCTCTCAACCGATGAGAGGGTCTTTTTCTTTTTTCGCGGTTGTTCAACCTATCGTCAACTTTGCCTAGCATTCGACAATATCTCCTAAAGTAATCAGAGCAATAATCGCATAAAATGTAATAAATTAGTATTTTTAGAAATATACAACTTTCGTCTGACTCGATGATCGTTTCCAAACAACTTTTATCATGAAAGGTTGATGCTCATGTTTAAAAAAGCACTTATTATCCTGTCATTAAGTTCAGTCGTCGTAGTACCCTCTCTAGCCACACAAGTCCAAGCGGCAGCGCTCCCTACACAGGAAAAGGCAACCACCTACGCTTCCAATAAAAAAATCAGAAATGCCATGTATGGTGAAGAAATCTGGGTGTCGCTTACCTCACCTATTCCAGCCGGATGGGTTATCGTTAGAACTTTAGGAACGCAGAACCTGATCAAGAATATGAACGGTGCTTCTTATGGCACGGAGGTAGAGGTGCTGCTAGCTTCGCCTATCCCAACCGGATGGGTCATGGTTCGAGCCTTTAGAGGATCGAATGTAATCAAGAATATGAACGGTGCTTCTTATGGCACGGAGGTAGAGGTGATGCTCGCCTCGCCTATTCCTGAAGGATGGGTCATGGTTCGAGCCTTTGGAGGATCGAATGTAATCAGAAATGTTGATGGTGCTTCGTACGGCACGGAGGTAGAAGTGATGCTCGCTTCGCCTATCCCAAAAGGATGGATCATGGTTAGAACCTATGGAGGATCGAATGTGATCAGAAATGTCAATGGTGCTCCTAACGGAACACAGATTGAGGTAATACAAGCCTCGCCTGTTCCTGAAGGATGGATCATTATCAGTTCAGGTGGAAATTCGAAAGTGATCAGGAAAGTTGGCTAAAACAAAGCGCACATGACATGCATCTAGTCCGCAGGCTGACGTCGAAATGCAATCGGCATCAGCTTGCGGGCTTTTCTTTAATAAGTTTCCATCAATGGTGGAAACTATAAGGGAAGCAAACGTCCTAAGGAGGCCAATGATGAGCACGTTTTACGAGAAATATGGTGGCGAAGATACGGTCGCAAAAGTAGTGGACTACTTTTATGATTTAGTTTTAGCTGATGACACCGTGAACCACTTTTTCAAAGACACCGATATGGAAAAACAGCGTAAACACCAAACAAAGTTCATCAGCTATGCCCTTGGCGGTCCGAATCAATATTCTGGCCAGTCTATGGCAAAGGCCCACGAAGGGATGAATCTGCAACCCATTCATTTTGATGCTATCGTTAGGCATCTGCGTGATGCCTTGACTCACTTTGGTGTCAGCGAAGAAGATATTGCCGATGCTCTCGGCAAAGTAGGATCACTACGGGATGATATTTTGTATAAATAACCGAGCATCAAAGCGCCTGTTGCAATGGTTCAGGGACCCCCTTCCGTTCCCGGACCAGTTTCTCTCAGTGGCCCTCGTTTTCGAGTGGCCATTTTTAGTTTGTTCATACACATTTTGTAAAACTCTTAGCAACTCTATATAATAGGAGCAATATTTCAACAATGGAGGCAGATTCGCAAATGGAAGATCAATATTTTGTTGGTTGGGGTACATTGGCCCTCATCAACGCTGGACTAGCTCAAGGAAAAAATCGTAGCGGTCTTAACTGGTTTTTTCTCTCTTTATTCCTCGGCCCTATCGCAACGTTAATCATTGTAGTCTGGGAAAAACTTCCTGAGCAGAAAGACTTGTCTCAGTGAGGCATATTGATAAGGAGGCAATCATGTTGCAAATTCGAAATGTGCAAGAGCAAGACTACCTCAAAGTTATTACGGTCCTCAACGATTGGTGGGGTGGGCGACAAATGTCTGATCTATTACCCAAGCTGTTTTTTATCCATTTCCAGTCAACGAGCTTTATTGTTGAAGAGAATGGAGAAGTCATCGCTTTCCTCATCGGCTTTTTGTCCCAGACGTTGCCCGGCGAAGCTTACATTCACTTCGTTGGTGTGCATCCCGACAAGCGAAAGGATGGATGGGGGCGCGAATTATACCACCATTTCTTTCAAACCGTAAAACAAAAAGGATGCGATACGATTCGATGCATTACTTCTCCTGTTAATAAGGGCTCAATCTCCTTCCACACGAAGCTAGGTTTTGCCGTTGAAAAAGGGGATAAAATGGTGGATGGAATCCATGTGACTTCTAATTATGATGGAAAAGGAAACGACCGGGTTATTTTTATAAAACAGATTTAAACTTACAGCCGCCTACTATTGGCTGATATTTGAGATTTTGAAACGTTTCGTCCCTTTACACGTAATTACATTTAAAATATCCCAAAAGTAGGTAGTTACATGCTCAGAGCACTTGGTTTTGGCGCTGCTTTGCAGATTCTCTGTTTGATCATAGCGATAACGACTGGGAACATCGATCAAGCGGGCAATTATGCTGAGTACCTTGCATTTGGTCTCCTTACACTAGCTGGACTAATGGTTTATAACGCCCTTAGCTCCCCTTCAGCCTATTACAAAGAACATGAAGTGCAAGATTATAAAAGCAGATGGAAATGGACCTTTTATTTCCTGCTCGCCTCTGCACCTAGCGGCATTTTTGCTGTCATCTTTTTCAGCTTTTTTGCTTAATTCCTTGTGTTACACAAGCTTCTCTTTTTCATTTGATGTAACCCAAAAGCACCATTTCACGTACTAACCAGTAGCCACACCAAAGTAATCTTTCACAGGGAAGGATGCGGTCTGATTTGAAAAGCGTAAAAAAAATATGGGGCTGGACCAAAACATTGGGCATCTCCCTTTCACTCGCGATGCTGGTTAACATATTTGTCCTTCAACCTTTTAAAGTGAATGGACAATCGATGGAGCCCACTTTGCAAAACGACGAACGCATCTATGTGTCGAAATTGTCCCACACATTCTCTTATCTCCCTGAGTACAACGATATCGTCGTGATCGACAGCCGTGTGAACCGGGATCGTACGTTAAAAGATGACATCCTTGAAAATCCTTTACTCATGCTCGCCATGGGGAAAAGCGAAGCCAAAACATTTTGGGTAAAACGAGTCATTGGTAAACCTGGCGATACTTTGGAGTTTAAGAACGAGAGCCTGTATCGGAATGGACAGCCGTTAAATGAGCCATACATAAAAGAAAAAATGGTCGACTTACCTGATGCCAAAATCGTCATACCAGAAAACCATGTGTTTGTGATGGGAGATAATCGTAACAATAGCGATGATAGTAGAGTCATTGGCGTGATCCCACTCGATCATATCATGGGAAAAAAACTGTTCTAATCAGACGAGAGCCTTTTTCAATGAGGAAGGCTCTCGTTCTTTTTCAACGCATAGACGAATGTCCGTTTCGAAACGCCTGACAAACGCATTTACTAGTGATAAATGCATACAAAGGGGCGTTTATTGTGAGCTCTCGGCACTCTCATTCATTACGCTTTATTCGATTTGCCGATCGGCCCGGGCATTTCCATGGGTATGACACACTGACAAGCATTTCGGATCGTCATCGTCACCGAATCCGTGGCAGAACGTCGCCACCAGAAGGAATGAGAGATCGGCACGTCCATTACTACGAAGGTACCACCACGTTTGATGATGGACATGTGCATCACTACAGGGGATGGACGAGTCCGCCTATTCCGTTGCCAGACGGAAGTCATTACCACGAGTTTTCAGGGCAAACCACTTATGATGACGGGCACACCCATTACTACCGGGGTGTGACCAGCGAAGCCCTATCTTAAACGAAAAGGCTGTCCCTCTCCGGAACAGCCTTGCTTCCGCTTCTAATTTTCCAACACGGACGCCAGCGGACAATCCAATGTATACAGGTTGCGATACCTTGGGTTGTCCTCATACAACTTCTCATGTGTCCCTCGCATCGAGATGACTCCCTGCTCCATAAAAATGACCTCGTCCATTTGCTCTACCCCGCTCAAGTGGTGAGTCACCCAAATCAATGTTTTCCCTTGCAAAACACAGAAGATCGTTGCCATCAAATCGCGTTCGGTCAGCGGATCTAATCCCACTGTGGGTTCATCAAGGAGAACAATCGGCTTGTTTTGCAGCAAAATACGGGCAAGGGCTATGCGTTGCCTTTCTCCGCCAGAGAAGCGCAGACCGGTTTCCTGCATCCGTGTTTGATAACCGTCCGGCAGGGATTCAATCAGCTGATCCAAACCAACTTGAGCTGTCACAGAACGCACTTCTTCATCGCACGCATTAGGTCGACCGAGCCTGATGTTATTGGCTACAGTTGTGTCAAACAAATACGGCTGCTGATTCAATACGGAAAACAAGCAAGCAGAAGCCTCCTCTGACTGGACAGGCTGTCCATTTACGGTCACCTGACCTGCTTCCGGCTGTATAGCCCCTCGAATCAAGTTCAGTATCGTCGATTTGCCAGCTCCGCTGCGACCGAGCAACGCGATTTTGCCCCCTTGAGGCACCTCAAAAGACACGTCCTTCACACTCCAACTGCTGGCTTGCGGGTAACGAAAATGAACATGATCGAGCTTCAAACTGCCCCCAGCTTGATCAGCCACCTTTTCCTTCTGCGCCTCCACAATGGCTGGACGACCGCCCTCGATCTCCCGAAGCCGCTCCAGAGACTCCTTGTATTCTGGCATCCGCACAACCGCGTCAGAAATACGGGCAAACGCATCCATCAACGGAAATGCGACCAGCCCAATCGCAGCAATCAACGTAACAGGAATCTGATTCACAGCCGCAAGTCCTCCCGCCCAAATGACCAGTAAGACAATGGCACCACCGATTGCACACTGCGACATCCACTGGATTCGCCATTCTCCGCGTCGAATGGCGTTTTCGATTTGGCCTGCTGTCTTTTGCCGTCTCGTAAACAACTGGAGAAACTGCTGCGTACGGCCACTGAGAATCCAGTCACTCATGCCAAAAACAGCATCGGTCAACTCCCGATATGCTGCCTGTCTCTCCTGCTTGAACCGACGACTCTTGGCGATGGATGACCACAAGACTACTGTCGGTGCAACAAACAGCAGAAAACCACAGTACAACGCCATCAAGAGCGCGAACATCCCGTCCATTCTTCCCAGTGCCACAATACCTGCCCCGTAGAGGAGAACCGCCGAGACGGCTGGCAACACAAAGCGCAGATAAACATTCTGTAGTTGCTCGATGTCATCCGCTAGTACACCAAGCAAATCGCCCGTACGAAAACGTGTACGGAGAAGCTGGGATTGCGGCTCGATGGCCTGATACAAGCGCACACGCATCCGCGACAACACACGCAAAGCTGCATCATGTCCAACCAAACGCTCCAGGTACTGAATAACTGCTTTGCTAAAGCCAAAAGCCCGGACAAGTACGATGGGAACATAGACCATCAAGACGTTTTCAGGCTTGAGTGAGGAGCGGGAGATCAGATACCCGGACGTATACAGCAAAGCGCCCGCACATGCCACTGCCAAGGTTCCCAGCAAAGCCGCTGCGGCAAACTGCCAGAAAAACTGGCGAAAGTATGGAAGAAACCACCCCTGATTGCCTCCTCGCGCTTCCTTCATCCTTTCTCCCCCTTGGCACCAGCTGTCAACAGCCGATAAAATACACTTTTTTGTGCAACGAGCTGTTCATAGGTACCCGCTTCTACCAGTCGTCCCTTGTCGATTACCCAAATCCAATCCATGTCTCGCATCCAATGCAAACGATGTGTAGCCAAAAATACGCGCCTGTCACCCAACACCGACAGCATGGTCTGTTTGAGCTCCCATTCCGTTTCAATATCTAAGTGAGCGGTCGGCTCGTCGAGTAAAACCACTGGTCGGTTGCCAAGCAGTGCACGTCCCAATGCAACCCGCTGTGCCTGTCCGCCGCTTAACGTGCGCCCCCCTTCGCCAATGATTTCGTCACAGCCATTCGGCAAGCTATCCACCAGCTCTCCCAAACCGACTTCACGAATCACCTGCTCCACCTGTTCCTGCGTCGCTTCCGGTTCATAGAAGCGAATGTTATTCGCCAATGATTGATTGAATAAATACGGATGCTGTGGAATGTAAGCGATTTGCCGCTGCCACTCCCGCTTCGCATCCCCCGTAATCGGCTGCCCATCTACGTGTATCACGCCAGCTTCGGGATCAGAAAAGCCGCCTAGCACGCCGAGAAGGGTTGATTTCCCAGCCCCGCTCGCTCCTACAATGCCCACTCTTCTCCTATTGCTGCCCAATTCCGCAGATATCTCACCCAGTACCTGTCTGCCATCCTCACCGACGACCCGAATATCGGACAAGGTAATCGTTCCATCCCATATACCTGCCAGAGACGTTTGACTATCCTTTGCTTGTGGTTCCGGCTTCTGTTCAACTGTTGCGGCACTTTCGATAATGGTACGAATAGTCCCAAGCGCTTCCTTCCCATCCAATGAGGCGTGATAATCCGAACCAAGCATTCGTACTGGCAAAAAGTATTCCGGTGCAAGAATCAGGATGACCAATGCCGTTTCAAAGCCAACGTTTCCTCCAATCAGCCGTAACCCAAGACCAACCGCCACAAACGCAACCGACAGCATGCTGAAGAAGTCGAGTGCCAAAGAAGACAAGAAGGCCACGCGCAACGTTCGCATCGTAGCGGATCGATATTGATCGCTCACTCTTCCGACAGTCTCCCCATGGTCTTTGCTGCGTCCCAAAAACCGGAGCGTCGCAAGCCCGCGAAGTGAATCGGTGAAATGATGGGAAAGCATTCGATACGAACGCCATTGCTTGTCTGCCTGTTTACGCGCCGCCAGACCAAGTACGATAAAAAATCCAATGAGAACAGGCATCGTCACCATCAGGATCAGTCCAGAAATCACATCTTGCATGTAGACAAATGCCAGAAGCGGAAACGTAACAAAAATCATATCCAGCGTACGCGGAACAGACAACTCCAGATAGGTACGTACACGATCTACCCCTTCCAGGACAAGCGTAACAAGCTTTCCGCTTCCTTCACTGGCTGCAAAACGTGGACCACGCTCGAACAATCGGGATAGAACTCGCCCTTGCAAAGACTCACTGGAAGCTTCAGCAAAACGGCCAGCGATTTTCTTCTGTAGCCAAACAATGGTATGCCGAGCGGCTATCATGACCAAAAACAGCGCAAGCGACTGATACGCCATCTGAACCACTTGGCCTTCAAACAAAATCGCGATTGACTTCGCCAAAAACACTGCCTGACCGATAATCGCCGCACTTTGCAGGAGGGAAAGACCGGCTAGCAGCAGCATAACCGGTCGGATTCCTTGTAAGCGGAACAATTCCTTGTCCATTAGTACTCCAAATGATCCTTTTCAGTGACTCGTTTGTGGAAAACGAAGTAGCTCCAAGCCTGATAGGCTAACACAAACGGTAAAAGCACTGCTGCAACAATGGTCATTGCTTTTAATGTGTATGGACTCGAAGCCGCATTATAAAGGGTCAAATCAAACGCGCTATCAATCGTGCTGACCATCACCCGTGGGAACAAACCGATAAACATCGAGATGAACGTCAACAGGATCATCGCGCCTGTCATCCCGAAAGCCCAGCCTTCCCTGCCTTGTCTCAAGTAGTGACGAGCAAGTACAAAAGCGATAACACCCAAGAGTACGGCTGCTGTCAACAAAACACCCTGGCGCTCAAACAGATCGGTTTCCATGAATGTCCACCCTACAAGCACGGCCATGAGAACCGCTTGCATCGGCAACAGCTTTGCTGCGAGAACACGTGATTTTTCACGCAGCTCGCCCACAGTGCGCAGCGAGATGAAGTTCAGACCGTGCAGCAAGCATAATCCCGTGACTGTCACACCTGCCCACAACGAGTATCCATTCACAATGTCAGAGAATCCCGCAGTCATCTCCATATTCTGATCAATCGGCACACCCTTCACCAAGCTGGCAAACACCATTCCGAACAGCATCGGCGGTACAAAGCTTCCAATCAGAATCGCTGCGTCCCACGTCTTTTTCCAAGCCTCGCCTTTCCCTTTGCCTCTAAATTCAAATGCCACCCCGCGTCCGATCAACGCAAGCAGAATCAGCGTAAGCACGAGATAATATCCGCTAAACATCGTGGAGTACCACTCCGGAAACGCTGCGAACATCGCACCAGCAGCTGTAATCAGCCAAACTTCATTGGCATCCCAGAACGGGCCGATCGTATTGATCAAAACCCGGGTTTGCAAATCATTTCGTGATAGCAGGCGCGTCGCCATGCCGACACCAAAGTCGAAGCCTTCGAGAAAGAAAAATCCGGTAAACAGAACGGCAATGAGCAGGAACCACAGTTCATTAAGCTCCATAACGTTCACTCCTTACACAATCAAATGGATCCTGAAGCTGTAAATCCTCTACTTTCTCATGACTATCCGATTCCGGTCCTTTTTTGGCCACACGAGCAAACAGATAAGCCAAGAGGCAAAGCAGGATGAGATAAATCGTCGTGAAGGCGATGAGAGAGAACCATACCGCTCCTGTGCTAATGCTTGGCGAAACCGAATCTTCAACACGCAACAGCCCGAATACCGTCCACGGCTGTCGTCCTACCTCCGTCATGATCCACCCTGCTGAGTTTGCGATGAATGGCAATGAGATACCAGCAACCATCAACTGCATGAACCGCTTGTTTGGCTGTTCCAGCTTTTTGCGTATAGCGAGATATGCCCCGTACAGAGCCAGCAAAATCATGGCACTACCGCCTGCTACCATGATGCGGAAACTCCAGAAAGTCGTCCGAACCGGTGGAATGTAGTTTCCTGGGCCGTAGGTTTTCTCATACTCTGCCTGTAATTCCAACATGCCCGGTACAGAACCCGAAAGTGAATTGTACGTCAGGACGCTAAGCAAATATGGAATTTTTATTTCAAAGCCGTTTTCTTGTTTTTCTGGATCAATCGTTGCAAAAACCGTCCAAGGAGCTGGGTCCGCGCTTGTTTCCCACAGCCCTTCACTTGCTGCCATTTTCATCGGTTGGGTAGCAACCAAATACTGTGCCTGACCATGACCGAACTGAGCAATAGCAAGCGAGGAAACCAATGCTACCACGATCGCAATATTGAAAGATTGCACAAAGAATGGAACATCTTGTTTTTTCAACAGCTTCCAAGCACTAATACCCGCTACCAAGAAGGCACCTGTCGCAATTGCCGCAAATACGGTATGCGGGAATTCATATAGTAATTGTCCATTGGTAAGAAGAGCAAAGAAATCGACCATCTCTGCACGTCCGTTATTAATAGCGAAGCCGACTGGCTGCTGCATGAACGAGTTGGCTGCCAGAATCCAAAGTGCCGAAAGAATCGTTCCGATGGATACGAGCCAAATACATGCGAGATGCACACCTTTGGACAAACGATCCCAACCAAACACCCATAGTCCAATAAAAGTCGATTCGAGGAAGAATGCTAAGAGGGCCTCAATCGCGAGTGGTGTTCCAAATACGTCGCCGACGAATCGTGAGAAATCAGACCAGTTCATCCCAAATTGGAACTCCTGCATAATCCCTGTCACGATCCCTACAGCAAAATTGATGAGCAAAAAGGTTCCCCAAAATTTGGCCATTTTTTTGTACAAGTCATTCTTTTTTACCACATACATCGTTTCCATAATGGCTACTAATAATGACAGCCCAATGGAAATCGGCACAAAAACAAAATGAAAGATTGTTGTTATCGCAAATTGAAGTCGTCCCAAATCCACTATGTCCATGTACAAGATCCCTTTCTATTCGCGTTTTGGCCTTTATGTACCAGAATAAATACCAGTGGGGAAACCTGCATTTCTTACGACTTTGTGAAAAATGTCACAAATATATGTGAAAAAATTCACAAATAATTCTCTCTCCTGTAACCCCCTTTTCGCATTCATCTTCATGAGAGAGTTTCTGGTTTACCCTGTATATTTCCGGTCATGTGTAATTGTAGCAGGACTTTTGGCCCTAGAGGGTGTCCGATTCGTTACATGATTTCTAACACTCTGTGACACCTTCCCTAGTCAACAAAGCTCCAAGAGAATTTGTGCACAAAATACCCAGACGATCACCGACCTCGAAACGCAATCGAAGTCGGTCGTGTCTGGGTACCTGGTGAAGTGAGTACTGCTTATTTTTTTGCGGCTTTCGTTGACAAGGATTCGATGATTTTGCCAATGGTCGCAGCATCAAAGCTCTTCTCTGCCATTTGGTACAGCTCGAACGTGAATCCTTCATGCTCCCAAATCACGATCCCGTTGGCGAAATACACCTTTTTCCCGCCAATGGTTTCGATCTTGACACCCTCTGTCGTGCTAATGCCGTTTTCGCCACCGGTTGAAATCGCCAAGGAGATAAACTCTTTCCCTTTTTTATACTGAATCTCTACACCACTCTCGCCATAAACGACCGTATTGTTATAGGAATAATGCTCTGACAACCATGTCGGTGCGGGAAAGTCCATTTTGCTGGCTGCGCGTGCTTCTTCCAATGTCATCTGTGGGGGTTCCTTGGGTTCTACAGGTATCTCGATTACTTGGGAATTGGACTGAGTAGCAGGCTGTTCTTTATCGTATTGGGTAATTTCCATGTTCCCGACCTGAAAGCGTGCCAAGATCGTCTGGAACATTTCTTGGGCAAACGATGTAGTCGAGAATGCACCTAAAAGGCAAACAACGGCAACTGCACTAACTGTGGCAGCTTTCCATTTATTCGTTTTCATATAGATCCCGTCCTTTTTACTTTCATGTAGTTGTATGTTTCCTGATTCCAATTTGAATTTCAACCGATTGTATATGTTGGCTTTTGGAGTGGCGTCATCTAGTTCCAGATCAGTAAGCAAGTTGGTGAGTTCACGAAAATCGTCTAGATCATGCTTACTCTTCATAGCGGAAGCCTCCTTTTTGCAATTCCATCTGCAGCTTTTTCAAGCATCTGTAGAGCACGACCCCAATATTTGAACCACTGACACCAAGAAGTTCTGCAATTTCTGCGTTTTTAAGACCTGCCGCATATTTCATGGCGATGATATTGCGCTCCTTGTCACTCAGCTTGGCCAGTGCTTGAAATAAGGCTTGATGATTATCGTCGCGGATCACGATGTCCTCCGGTGACGACTTCGGCAAGACCAGATTCAGAATCGAATCCAATGAAAAGCTGCTCCTTTTCTTCTGTAAGCGGAAGTAATCTGTCACTGCGTTTCTGGCGATCGCAAACAACCAGACCTCAAAGTTTGATTTATCCGGCGTGAAGCTGCTGTATTTTGCTATCACCATTTCAAACACATGACTGCATATTTCTTCCGCTGTGTAGTGATTATTGATACGATAGCAAATATATTTGTAGACGCGCTTATAGTACGCACCGTAAATTTGGGCAAAAGTTTCGGTGGACATGCTTTCTGCTTGGCTTTTATGTTCTTCTTTTTGGCAGATGCCAGTGTTCACTTGGGCAATCTCCAACTACTTCCCCTCCCTTCTGGATGGAATAAACAAATTGCGCAATTTGTTTGGTTGTGAGCCTCACGATAGTTAATACGGCAAAAGTAGAAATGTATTAACAACGTTTTTCAAAGATCGGAGGAATAAATGGCATCTGGTCTTGGAGGGAAACATATGACTGAAAAAAGCAGGATGTCAACGAATGACACCCTGCTTTTGGTTCATTTATTTAGCCCAGTGCGATGGACGCGTGAACGAAGGTGGCAGTTTGGTGCTTGCATCGCCCTTCGCCGCGTTGAGCTGAACCTGCGTGAGAAACAACGTCTCCGTCAAGTTCGCTCCGCTCACATCTGTATCGCGAAAATCTGCACCAATGAGGTCAGCTCCCCGCAAATCTGCTCCTCTCAGATCAGCAGCAATCATATAAGCGCCGCGTAATTGGGCTCCTCGTAAATCAGCGCCTTTGAGCTTGGCACCGATGAGATCAGCGCCTCGGCCATAGGATTTTCCTGGCTTGCCCCCTTTGTACCTGGCAACCGCGTCCTTGCGTACCCATTCACTTGTCCGCAACAATAGTTCATTAACTTTTGCTCGATGAAGAGCGATGTCCAGCTTCAGGATTTCCTCAGGACTCTGATCCGTCAGGCGCTGTGTCTCCTCCAAAGCTTCCTCCAATGCAGGATGAAGAGGCTCCGCAGCTTGCTTGGTCAACGCCTCCGTTATATACCAAAGCAGCTCATGAAGCTGCCACATGATCGGAAATACTTCGTACATTTGCTTCGCCGATCCGGGTTCTTTACGCCAATCTTGGCCGCCATAGGTGACTTGTGACACCTTTTGACCAGCTCCAAAACAATCGTAGACAGTACAACCGCGAAAGCCAATGTCCCTCAGCTTTGTGTGAACACCACACCGGAAGTCTGCCTGTAAGCTACTACAGGGCTTGCCTGCGTCTTTATTGATGGCAAAGTCAGAGGAAGCAGCAAAAGGTAATGCAACACAGCACAAGCCAAAGCAGCTTTCACAGTCACCTTGAAGATGACTGCGACTGTGATCGTTAGTCGATTGTATGTGTTCTTGATGTGTAGCCATAAATGATCCTCCTGGAAAAAAACACGATTCTCTCGCATGTGGCGAAAAGAATCGTGCTACTTTTAATTAAATGCGATTTGAGATTCGATCAGGTAATTCCCAAAGACTTCGGCAAAGGCTTCTGCTGTATTATAGCCTTCTTCCAAGGTGTTGTTCGTACCACCGAATTCCAAAAGCAGGGCTCCCTCGGAAATGGACTGATTGTACACCCCGTTCCCTTGATTGGAACCTTTCAGGATAATCCCCCGCGACAAACCGGGATAAGAGGCTTCCAGACGGGCGTTCAGCTCTTCCGCAAGCTTTTTGTTCGTCAGATGGTTCGGGTTCGCTGTTCCGATTACAAACAGCATCCGGGAATAGGTTTTGCCATTGATCGTGATCGCTACCTTGCTGCGTGGCTCATCACTGTCCCGATGAATATCGAAAATGTACTGCAAGTGCGGACTGGTTGCAGCCGCTGCCGCTACCGCCTTGTACGACTCGGTATAAGACATCGAGTAGCTTTTATTTTGTTCCCTCAATCTCTGAGCGAAATCGTCCTGACTCGCCATTGCCGAAATACCTCTTGCTTGCAACAGCTCGCCCAGCCGTTTCCCAACAAGCGTGATGTTAATTTCAGGATCATCTACCGAGCTCCCTTGCTGGTTCCGTGCAACATTTCTCCAAGACTCACGGTTGTGGGTGTGATAGATGTACACTTTCTCGTTTCCAATCATCCCACTGTTGTACTCGTACGTTGCTCCTGTAGGTGGCAGAGTACCAGCTGGTTGAATCTTCTCTACGATCCACCCCGCGATGTAGGCGGTCGAATTGTCTGCCAGCCTGATGAGGTACCAATCTCCTACTGTTTGCACAACCGGGAATACTTGTCCGGGTTGAACTGTTCCGATTACAGCATGAGCGGTAGTGGGACCGTTGCGGATGTTGGAATCAGGATTTTTGACGCGAATTTGCAGTTCTTGTACAGAGGGAGGCGTTGTTGTTGGCAAAGTTGCTGGTGCCCCCGGTGTTGAACTCGGCAGCGTCGGAGCTGTCCCAGTCTGTTCCATTGGTTTGAAGATATAGCCGTAGGTCCCGTTAAAGTTAATGGTGTACCAACCATTCGCATATCCGTAATGGTTGATCGTCATCCCGCCATGGATTTGACCAATGACAGTACCAAGAATATCTGGCTGCGCATAAACTTCATAGCCTTCCGTTAATACGATTGTCCCTTGCCCGAATCCACTACCTGTATTGGATGGGAGTACAGGAGGGGGTGGGGC
>NZ_PXZN01000005.1:0-115630 GCF_003013445.1 Brevibacillus sp. NRRL NRS-603
CAAGTCGCTACGTCTGGAAATATTCTTCTCAAGCGTAACAGATAGATTCTTCAAGCTTTTAAGGCATTTAAAACCCGTCTAAAACGGAAAGCTCGTAGAGGAAACAGGAGAAAAAAGCGAAGATCTTTGGTACACCGACCGAGGCGCAATGAAAAAAAGAGAAACAAGCTTTTAGCGTCCACCTCTGAGGAACATCCTGAATGGGCGACTTTGGACGCGGGTTTCGCTTTTTTTCATGGAGCTGGGCAGTGAATCCCCCAGCGGGTGGGACAAGAAGCTGAGCGTTTTCTCCTGTTTCCTCCCCAGCACTACAGCAACAACTTAAGGTCACTAATTATGTAGCTACGGTGGGGAGAAGAATATTTCCAGTCTAGGCTCCAGGCTCCGTCCTGCTGGGGGTTGAGACTGTCCGCTCATGAAGGGATTTGCGGGGAAACGCAAAAGTGGTAGCCGCTTCGTCGCGTGGGCACGGTTGCGTTTCTTTTGCCCGCAAATCCCTTCTCCGCTTGGTAGGACTTCACAAGTCGCTCCGTCTGGAAATATTCTTCTCTGTCGTATCAGATCACATTCTTCCATCTTTTAAGGCTTTTAGAACTCGTTTAACACGGAAAGCTCGTAGAGGAAACAGGAGAAAAAAGCGAAGATCTTTGGTACACCGACCGAGACGCAATGCAAAAAGCGAAACACGCCTTTAAGCGTCCACCTCTGAGAAGACATCCTGAAAGGCCACTTTGGACGCGGTTTCGCTTTTTGCATGGAGTCGGGCAGTGAATCCCCCAGCGGGTGGGACAAGAAGCTGAGCGTTTTCTCCTGTTTCCTCCCCACCACTACCGCCCGACAAACGTGTTTTAAAAGAAATAAAACCGCCTCCATAAAGGAGACGGCATATATCGAGCTCGTTAGTTTTGAGGTGCTACCGATCATCACGTGCGACGCATCTACCTCCAGTATGAAGTTAGAAGCTTAAAGCAGTGTACGGTTTCCCTTACTCACTAGGTGATCGTGTAAATCATCCATGGCACATCGCCTCCGTAAAGGACTACAGCATGATTGAAAACACACCACCGAGCTCGATGAGAATAGTATGAGCGAAGCCCATCTTTTTATTCACTCATCTTTAGCATCTGTTTTCGAATCGCATTTAAAAACGATTGGTTGCTGTAGGCCGTGCCACCAGCCAACCCGGGTTCAACTGCATTCATGTACATTTGACCTGTTTTGACTGCGCTTAGGTTTGTCCATGCAGGCTGCTCTTGCAATTGCTTGAAAGCGGGCTGGTCTTCCTTGGTGACCATCACAAACAAGTAGTTGGGATCTTCTTTTGCCAAAGCATCCATAGAGAGAGCGGTACGCTCCTGAATATTCGCGACGACATCTGGGACAGGCAGGGCTAAGTCCGTATATAACAGATAATTGTACCGTTCTTCCTTTGGATAGGCGTAGAAGGAGCCTTCCTGGAACCACAGCGTCAGCACTTTCTTTTCTGGAAGTGCGGCGAGCTTGTCGTGGAGCTCCTGTGTGTTTTGCTTCACTTTACCTATAAAGGTATCCAAATTGTCGTCTCTTCCACGAACATCAGCAAGCAGACGCAAATTTTCTTGCCAATCAGCTCCGTTGGTAGATACGGGAATGACGGATGCAGCGGTTTGCAATTTAGCCAAGTCTTCCTTGGAGGTCTTGTCAGTTGTCATAATGACGTCAGGTTCGAGGGCAACCAGCTCATTTACGTTATCTGCAATATGATAAGGGAGATGCTTGGCATTTCTGATCATGGCTTGATATTCCGCAGGAAACTTTCCGTTTTTATCCACCGTAGCTGCGACAGGCGGGATTCCCAGCAAGAAAGAATCTTCATACGAAGCAGGGAAGCCAACGAAAACAATTTCTTTGGTTCTGGCTGGAATTGTATAAGTGTTGCCTAGGTAATTGATCGATCTGGTCGGTTTCGATGCCGCTGAATCGCCCGTTTGTCCACCATTGCCGCAGGCTGACAGGACGAGGAGCAAAGCGGCAATCGGGATAGCTAGTAGCCGTTTATACATACAGGTCACTCCGTTCTTACTTCTTGTGTTATCAGGAAAGTAGCAGGACTCATGTAAATTATAGGCTACCCGATCCATCCGTCGCTGTTGCATTCCTGAACATTTTCAAACATTCTGCTGTAACCTTTTTCCTGCGCAAGACACTAATGGGTATCCAAGAAAATTTTCGCATAGAAAAGTAGTCGATCAGCCGACAGCAAGAGAATGGAGGAGCTTCTTTGTATGAAGAAATGAAACATCAGGTCATGGCCATCTATGAGCGGCATTATCATGATGTGTATCAATTTTTGCTGTACTTTGCCGGTAGTCAGAATGATGCAGAAGATTTGACGCAGGAGGTTTTTTTGCGTATGATTCGCTCGCTTGAACGATTTGAAGAGAGATCCGAAATGAAGACATGGCTGTTTGCGATCGCGAAGCATACAGCGATGAATTACTATCGAAAACGCAAGTGGCAAAAGCTGTTGTCAGGAGACTGGCTGTCTGTCGTGATGCCAGCCTCGCAAGGGAATCCGGCACAGGAAGCGGAAAGCCGGGAGGACGAGCAGGAATTGATCGCTGCGATCAAGGAACTGCCACCGCATTACCGCATGGTTGTCATACTGCGTGGCATTAAAGAGTACAGCGTCAAAGAGACTGCCGAAATACTGAGGTGTTCAGAGTCAAACGTAAAAACGACGATGCACCGGGCACTGAAGCTGTTGCATGGCAAACTGTCGCATACGAAGAAGGGGGAGTTGTACAGTGGATTGGCAAAATGAACGAGATATGCTGGAACGGTTAGCGACTCTGCAAAAAAGTACACCCCCACGTAAGGAGTTTGTAGAGAGTTTACGTAACGTACTGGAAGAAGAAACGAGTCGGCTTGGAAAGAGGAGACGGCTATTCATGAATCCGTTGACAGCGGGGATGACAGCAGTCGTGATCGCTTTTGGCTTTGGGCTGTATATCATGGCTGGGATGGGGCAAAACGAACTCATGGACCCTCAGGTGACGGCAACAAGTAGTCCGCAGCTTCCCGCCCATCCTGTATATGAGCAGGCGAAGAAGCTGCTGCAAGAATTGGCAGGGCGAGATGCAAGCCAATATGCGGTGAATGGTATGTTATCCAATACCGATACAGGTGTCGTCGTGATGAACAAGACGGTGAACAACATACCGATTCTCGAAGACCAATATACATTTACAATTGACCAGGCGGGCAGGAATCATAAAAAAGAAGTACGGACAAATGATACGACAGGCATGGTCTTTCCTGATCCCAAAAAGGCAATGCCAGTAAAAAAGGCAGAACAAATTTTTGGACAGAGCGCCCGGCTGCTCTATTCAGAGTGGGAAGGGCGATTGCAATATGAGTTTCCTTTTTCAGGTGACATTGATGCTATCACAGGAGAAATTTACCCCACAGAACGCTATCATCCCGATTACAGTCTAGTAGATATGCCGCCAATTCCTGTGAAACCGGGAGGCATAAAGCTGGTAGCTCCCGACATCGAAGAAGCAGATAGACTTTTTCGGGAGTGGGGATTCGAGCCGCCGTTTTCCTTCGTTATTCAAGAAGACTCAGACGTAGTACATACGTACAAAATGGAAACGCGAACCAAACAGAAAATAGAACTGACCGTAGTAACAGATACAGGAAAAATTCTGAACTATCGGTATGAAAATATCCATGGGAAAAAGGAAAAGCTCCCTCATCCGAAGCTGGAAAATGTACAAGAAGCAGCAAAGCAATTTCAGAAATATCTTCCGTTAGACACCAAAGAACTGCTACTTGGTTCTGCCGCTAGAAAAGGCAACATCGAAACTTATCAATTCTTCAAGTCCCATCAGGGAGTACCGATTATAGGGGGGTATACGGTTCATTTTGATGTGAAAAGGAAACAGGTGATCGGGGTCGATCCTACGTATACGATGGAGTCTAAGCAGCTTCCTGACAAAAGCAAGGCAATGTCACGGGAAGACGCGACCAGTGTATACGTCACCCATCGCCCGCTCCGATTGGTCTACAAGCTGATGGAGAATCCAACTACAGGAAAATTAGAACCGCGTCTCGTCTATCATATTTATTATCACGACACACCGCTCTATATGGTGGATGCGCTGACAGGGGAGTGGGTGCGTAGTTAATAACATCGAAACAACAGAAAAACCAGGGAGAGGATTCCCTGGTTTTTCACTATGTCTCTTATTTGAAGAGCGGAACATAAATATCAATCTCGTTGTCTTCCTGCTCTGGCTTGTAGCGCTCGTCCCAATACTCAAAATCAAATCCGGCATACTCATATCCCGATTCAGAGAGCCAGGACCCGTAAAGAAAACCATACGTCTCGCCCAAGTTTGTCTCAGGTCCCTTGTGTGTTACTTTTGCAAATGTCCCCGTGGGAATCGTGTGGCTGACCATCCCTTCAGGTATATCGGCCGGGCTGGAAACTTCGACGCCAATAATTGTGGTAAAAGGATCTATCGCTGCATCGAAGTCATCTTTGTCAGGATAGATTTGGATCAGGTATTCGCCCTCACCAACCTGATGGTGAATCTCGCTTTTTCTAGCTCGCAAAGCTTCAGTGGTAGTAGCGGAGAGCTTTTTGTCCAACTCTTCTGTCACACTCGCGGTAAAAGTGATACCAATTACGAGTGTTTCCTCGCGGGTGAGAATAGTTGGCTTCACGAAAATAACGTCCCTTCGTCTAGTAGAATCGGGAACCGAGCTAATCCAGCAGCTATTTCAGCTCTCTGGCATATATCTTCGTTCCATCATGCGTAAACGTACCGATATATTTCTTGCCGCCTACCGTATATTCCATAGAAACGGTTTCCTTTCTAGGAGGCGTGAGCAGCTTGTGCGGAAACGGAAATGGTTGCTTGTTCGCCACGTCTGCAAGGATTTGTGTATCTGTATGAAAAAGCTTGCCAGTCTGTTTCAATTGCTTGAGCTGATTTGGTTTATCCAGCTTGTAAGGGAGAGTAGTGGTTGGTTTGCCCATCGCATTGATTTTCTGGAAGAAATAACCGCCCTTTGTTCTCGACACAGCAATAAACTGTCCGTCACTCGTCTCTTTCAAAAAAGCGTACTTTTTCGAAGCGAATGTCCCTTTTTTATTCATCAATAAGTAAAATTCTTCGTTGTCCTTTTTGCCTGACACGATAAAAACACCGGAATGGAAGTTAGATTCCACCTTGTAATTTCGTGAAGGCTTCAGCACGACTTTCCCTTCGTGCGTAATAAAGTGGGTCATGCCATTGATTTTCACGCGATGTAATCCTTCGCTGTATCCCATGTACTCATCAAAGAACGGCTTCGCGTGTATTTTGCCATTCATGTCTTTCAATCCTAATTTGGAGGAGAGAATCATACCATCCTTTTTCTTGTATTGGACAAAAGGGTAGTGATGAATGTCGTAAGTTGTTACTCCTGTTTGCTCACTTGTCATCGTGAATATTGCCCCATCCGTGATCTGTTTGGATGTTTTCGTACGAGCATTGTACAGATAAGAGGTATAGCTTGTGGGAGAATACAAAAACCACTCTCCGTCTATTTGCGTGAAGGAATCGTTATAGGTGGTTATTTCCTGTGTGTTGCCTTGTTGATCGAAAATAATAAACGAGCTGTTACCAAAGTGGGTAATAATATGAAAGAAGCCATATCCGTTTTGCAATGGACTGATGTAGCCTGGATATAATAACGCTTCCTGCTGATCGATTACTTTCCCGGTAGGAGAAACAAGGGCAAAATGAGGGAACCATTTCTGCTTGAACTCTTTGTAATAGGGATCATTCGGACTCGATCCTGCAAATGGTACGAAGAATGGTTCCGTTAGTCCAGGTGGTACCTGAATCTCTTTTTCTGTCGGAACGTACTTGAGTACTGTCGTTTCCGGTCTATCTGAACGGATGGCATTTTCGGAATGTGCGACAGAAGGAACGATTGATAGAGTAAGGCTTAGAGCTAGCAGTATGTTGGCGTATTTGGTCTTTTTCATAGGTGAAATCACTTTCTCTTTCCATTTTTGTATGTAGAAGGTAGACGTTTCTCGAAAGCTGGATGTTACATATGTGTTGATCTTACAAGATTTGGATGATATAATTACATGCATAGATTTATGATGCATTGTTTATCTAGGTATTTGCGGTTAAATCGGGAGGCACTATGAAAATCAATAAGGAGCTTTTAAAAGGCAGTACCGTGATCCTGATCTTGACGATGCTGGATCGAAAGGAAATGTACGGGTACGAAATCGCGAAAGCCATCGAGAAGGAGTCAAATGGTCTGTTTACGCTAAAAGAAGGGACGTTGTATCCGATCTTGCATGCACTCGAAGCGGAGCGTTATGTGGAAGCGTATTGGGATGAGAAGGATGGGAGGAAGCGTAAATACTATCGGATTACGGCAGAAGGCCGCGGGCAATTGAAGGAGAAAAAGCACGAGTGGCATACGTTCCGCGATGGGATTGATCGGGTGTTAGGAGAGGGAAGAGCATGAAGCAGACGAATACACATCCATTGATTGCAGATTATCTCGATCAAGTATGTCGACATGTGCGGGCAACGGAAATGCATCGCAGAATTCGGGATGAGCTGGAAAGTCACTTGCTAGAGTTGATGGATGAGCAGATGGACGAGGGGTTGGGAGAGGAAGAAGCGGTAAGGCAAGCCATTTTGCAAATGGGGGATTCTGCTACGATTGGGAAGCAGCTGCATCAGATTTATAAGCCCAAAGTGGAGTGGAGGCTTCTGGTATATGTGATGGCTTTCCTGGCTGTTGGGCTGTTTACGATGTATGGAATGCAGGTCAGTTTTATCGAGTTTAAACTGGACAGATACTGGTTCTATACCTTATTTGGTATCGGGGTGATGCTCGCTGTTACCTTCACGGATTATCGGAAGCTTTTGCCGTACTCGTTGCATTTGTACGTGTTGACTGTGGGCGTGTTTTTTCTCATTCTTGCGTACGGCCATACAATGAATGGAAAAACATATATGTACATTAGCAGTTCGATTAAGATCGATTTTGTGGCAATGTCCATGTATTTGTTTCTCATAAGCATTGCGGGTATGCTGCTTGCTAGGACGTGGCGATTTCGAAGCATAGCTTCCAAGCTGACCGTATTTGTTTTGTTGCCAGCTTGCCTCTTTGTTATGGCTGGATCGTTTATGGACCTCATGCTCTACCTATTTGGATTCATGATACTCATGATGTATACGAAAACCGCCCGGAAAGAAAAACTCTATTTAGTGATTGTGTCTGCTTTTGTTTGGACAGGTGCCTGTTTATTGGATAGATACACGCTAGGAAGGGTGCTGGGCTGGGTGCATCCGACCAAAGAGCCGCTCGGAAGGGGATATGAATATCTAACGTCGATGGAAGCAATTCGCTCGGCAGGTTTTTGGGGAAAGGGTTTCAATGCTCCATTACCGAGCATGCCTTATTTAGACTCCGATTTCAAATTTACGTACTTAATCCATAGTTATGGCTGGATTGCGGGAATCTTGATCTTGTTAGCCGTTGCTCTGTTTATAATGAGACTGGCTCGGGTCGTCAAGGAAGTGGACGAGCCGTATGGGAAGCATCTCGTTGTCAGTATCGTTCCTTTATTCTCCCTGTTCTTCATTTGGCCACTGCTGATGTCAACCGGCATGCTGCCAATCGTGAGACTAGAGATTCCTTTTCTCAGCTATGGCAACATAGGGACTTCTTTGGCTCATTTCACCGTCCTCGGTCTCGCCCTAAGCGTTCATCGGCACAGAAGCTCAATCGGAAAGCCACATACCTTCCTGGCAAAATAGCAATCCATAAGAAGCCTCGGGCGATCGATAATGCTAGGATATAGACATCAAGCAAAAACAAACCCGAGGAGGAATCACACATGGCTTTGCAATCCAAACAAATTTTCGTCAATTTACCGGTGAAGGACCTCAACAAATCGATCGACTTCTTTACAGCAATTGGCTATGAATTCAACCCGCAATTTACGGATCAAAATGCAGCATGCCTGGTGATCGGCGAAAACATTTTTGCCATGCTGCTCGTGGAAGAGTTTTTCCAAACGTTTACGAAAAAAGAGCTGGCGGATACAACGAGAAGCACCGAAGTGATTGTCGCGTTATCTGCGGACAGTAAAGAGCAGGTCGATGAGATTGTAAACAAAGCATTAGCTGCGGGCGCAACTCCATCGAATGACCCGGTTGATCACGGCTTTATGTACAGCTGGAGCTTTCAAGATTTGGATGGCCATCTGTGGGAGTTCTTGTATATGGATCAAGGCGCTGTTCCACAGGAATAAAAGACCGAGTAAACGAAATGAGGGCAAAAAGCATGGGATCGTAAAAGTGATTCCAGCTTTTTGCCCTTTTTGTCCATTCAATACTGGCACATTCCAAGCGGATTCCCATTCCGGAAATGTCATAGGCTGATGGTTCTCTACGCGGACGAGACAAATAACGGTGCTTGATTCATCGGAAATCAGCATCGTGACCGCCTCCTCTGCCACAAACAAAGGTATGCACCCAAGCTTTTCTTCATACCATTTTGCAGAGGCATCGGGGTCCTTCACAGGTATAAAAACCCCTTCCATGCCTTTTAACAGTGATTGAGCCATCGTTTCCTCTCCCATTCGACTAAAAATCTATTGCCAATCATTTCGACGACGATGATAGGAAAAACCTGTTAGTCCTACACTTTCATTTTGACAATCACTCGTGACATTTCGCTAGCTAAGCGTTATCTTGTACGTAGGAACACAGATGGGGTGAACGGATGCGCTTCTACTTAACCTACATAAAAAAATACGGCGTAGTCGCCGGGATTTCCATGTTTTTCTTGGCTGTGGAGGCGGTATGTGATCTTTTGCAGCCGACGATCCTGTCGCACATTATCGATACGGGTGTAGCAAACAGGGATATGGATTACGTGCTCAAGACAGGCGGGCTGATGCTGCTCGTTACGGCGCTCGGTGCCGTTGCGGCATCGATCCGCAATGTGCTGGCCACATACGTCTCGCAAAACTTCGGTGCGCAGCTGCGCGCAGATTTGTTTTCCAAAGTGCAGTCCTTATCCTTTGAAAACTTGAACAAGTTCGATAGAGCCTCGCTCGTGACGCGTCTGACCAATGACGTCAATCAAGTGCAGATGTTTGTAAACGGCATGATGCGAATATTCGTCAAAGCGCCGTTGATGTGCATTGGCGGGTTGTTTATGGCAACCCAATTGAACGCGGATTTGGCTGTGATTCTCGCAATTGTCGTACCCATTGTGGGATTGTTTATTTTCTTGAATATGAAAATCGGTTTCCCGTTCTTCCTGAAGGTACAGCAAGCACTCGACAGGGTGAACGGTGCGATGCGTGAGTATTTATCTGGCGTACGAGTCGTTAAAGCATTCAATCGTTTTGATTTTGAGCGTGGCAAGTTTACACGGGCAAACGAGGAGCTGCAATCCAAATCGGTATCGGCTACGCGGGTAATGTCTATCTTTAGTCCAGCGATCATGCTGACGATGAACCTCGGAATTGTCGCGGTCCTCTGGCTTGGGGGGCTTGGCGTAGAACAAGGAAGCATCGAAGTCGGACATATCATCGCGTTTACGAACTACATGACGCAAATCCTGTTTTCACTCATGATGATTTCCTTGGTATTTAACATGTTTGTGCGGGCTAAAGCATCAGCGGGACGGATCGGGGAAGTATTTGCCGAGGTAAACCAAATGAGCTGGAAAGAGGGACAACCTCACGAGCTTCCAGGCAAAAAGGGACGCATCGACTTCGAGCAGGTCAGCTTCTCGTATGATGGAGAGGGCGGCCAGCCGGTACTCAAGCAGATTTCGTTTACTTGTCTGCCTGGGGAGACCGTCGGGATTATCGGGTCGACAGGAGCTGGAAAAAGCAGTTTGGTTGGCTTGATTCCACGGTTTTATGATGTAACGGAAGGAACGATTCGGGTCGATGGCATGGATGTACGAGACATCGAGCCCAAGCGGTTGCGCGAAAAAATGGCGATTGTGCCGCAAAAAACAATGCTGTTTACAGGCACGGTGCTGGAAAACATTCGTTGGGGAAAGGCAGAGGCGACCCACGAGGAGGTCGAGCTGGCGGCACGCATGGCGCAGGCTCACGAGTTCATCTCCGCTACTCCTGAAGGCTATGAGACACGCGTAGGGCAGGGAGGAGTCAACTTCTCTGGAGGACAGAAGCAGCGCATTTCCATAGCCAGAGCCTTGGTGAAAAAGCCAGAAATCCTCATTCTCGACGATAGCACGAGTGCGGTAGATGTGGCGACAGAAGGGAAGATTAAGGATGCGATTCGAGCCTATGCGGCTGGCCTTACCTGCATCCTGATCGCACAGCGGATCACGTCAGTCATGGATGCGGATAAAATCATTGTGCTAGATAATGGGGAAGTCGCTGACATCGGTACGCATGACGAATTGATGACCTCTTGTCAGGTATATCAGGAAATCTTTCAGTCACAAGTCGGCAGGGAGGTGAAGTAAGGTGAGTCAACAGAAGCAACAGCCTGTCTTTTCACCGAGACCTGGTCGAGGCTTTGGACATGGTGCTGCCAGAGGTCCTGTGAGTAAGCCCAAGAATTTTTCGGGTACGCTAAAAAGGCTCTGGCAAGCTTTTGGCAAAGAAAAAAAGCTGCTGCCGATTGTATTTGTCATTGTATTTGTCGATGCACTCCTCATGCTGTCTGCGCCTTATTTGATCGGAAAGTCGATTGATGCGATGACAGGTGGCGAGGAAGCTCTTAGCTTTTTGTCTATCATCATTCTTGCCTTGCTCGGCTCGTACATCTTGGATGGGGCATTGACGTTTTTACAAAGCTGGTTGATGGCAGGCATCTCGCAACGGATCGTTACGAACCTGAGGCAAACCCTTTTTGACAAGCTGCAAAAGTTGCCGATTGCTTATTTCGATGCGCGTACGCATGGGGAGTTAATGAGCAGGCTCACGAATGATATCGACAACGTCAGCAACTCCATCTCTCAATCTACAACGCAGCTGATGTCAGGAGGGATCGTATTACTAGGTTCGCTGGTGATGATGCTCGTCTTGTCCCCGATCCTGACACTCGCATGTCTGATCACGGTACCACTTGTGTTCCTGCTCACACGAACGATTGCCAAACGAACGAGCGTACTGTTCAAAAATCAGCAGATGGAGCTGGGCAAGCTAAACGGGCACATTGAAGAGACGATTTCAGGCATTCAGGTAGTGCAGGCCTTCAATTATGAGCAAAAGGCCATTGAGGACTTTACGACGATCAATGATCGGCTCTGCAAGATCGGGATGAAGGCACAAGTCTGGACGGGCTTTCTCATGCCAATCATGAACGTGATCAACAACCTCGGCTTTGCCATGGTAGCGATTGTCGGAGGCGTTCTCGCTGTAAAAGGATGGATTACAGTCGGTGTGATTGCGAGCTTTCTCAGTTATTCCCGCCAGTTTGTCCGTCCGTTGAACGACCTCGCGAACATTTTCAATGTGCTTCAATCCGGTGTTGCTGGGGCGGAGCGGGTGTTTGAGGTATTGGATGAACAAGAGGAGCCATTGGATTCTCCGGGTGCCACTGTGCTTGCACAGCCCAAGGGTCACGTACTTTTTGATCAGGTCAGCTTCGGTTATCGCCCAGACCAACTGATTTTGAAAAATATCAGCTTTGAGGCACAGGCAGGGAGCACTATCGCGCTAGTCGGACCGACGGGTGCAGGCAAAACCACCATTGTGAATTTGCTCACGCGGTTTTACGATGTGACCTCGGGTACGATTTATTTGGACGGAAAAGACATCCGAGAATACTCGCGTGACAGCTTGCGGCGCAGCTTTGGTTTTGTTTTGCAGGATACATACTTGTTTTCCGGTACCATCAAGGAAAATATTATGTACGGTAAGCCGGATGCGACAGATACGGAGGTAGTAGCCGCTGCGAAAATGGCAAATGCGGACGTGTTCATCAATCGGCTCCCGATGCGTTATGATACGATGCTGACGGAAAATGGGGGCAACCTGAGTCAGGGACAACGCCAGCTTTTGGCGATTGCCCGCGTCATACTCGCCAAGCCCTCGCTGCTCATACTCGACGAAGCGACAAGCAGCATTGACACACGGACTGAGCTGAACATCCAGGATGCGCTCCTCACCATTATGGACGGGCGCACGAGCTTTGTCATTGCGCACAGGCTTAACACGATTCGGGATGCCGACACGATTATGGTCGTAGATCAGGGAGAAATCGTGGAAAAAGGCAGTCACGACGAGCTTATCGAGCAAAAAGGCACCTATTATCAATTGTTTTACAACCAGTTTAAAAATCTGGAGGCTGCTGGGGAATAACAGAGCACCCCGTCCAAAACACGGAAATGACGTGGAGGACGGGGTGCTTTTTATTTGGTTAGGATGCTGGTTTGCTGGCGGCGATCAACAAGAAGATCGGCCGACGGATTTCGTCTCGCATCCCGGGTATGTCCAGCATTTCTTCCGGAGGACCAGGTTCAGCGACTTTTGTTAGGTGAAATCCGGCAGCAAGGAGATCGTTCATATAGCTCGAAAACGTTCGGTGATACTTGATGACTTCATGACCCAGAAAGTTAGTATATCGAATGCCTTCCTGCTGATAGTTGTCCACTGGCCAGTGCAAGCGCTCGCCTTGGGGTCCGTAATGCCAGTCCTGTTCAGCCAGAGCAGTGAAGACGGGATGCTCCACGGAGAAAACGAAGGAACCTCCAGGAGCAAGACAGTGATAAACACGTTGGCAAAGCAAGTCAAAGCGCTCCACATAATGGATGGCCAAGGAGCTGATGACGACGTCGAATTCCTCTGGAGCAAAATCAATGTCTTCAATCGGAAGACGAAGATACTCGATGGCAGGGTCCGTTGTCGTCTCTTTGGCACGCGCCAGCATTTTTTCGGAAAGGTCCACACCCACAACGGAGCGGGCCTGCTGCTCACGCGCATATCGGCAGTGCCAGCCGAAGCCACAGCCTAGATCGAGGACTTTTTTCTCGCGAAGGGAAGGCAGTAGCTCCCGGAACGCGTGCCATTCTCCCGCGGCGGTCAGTCCCTCAACCGAACGGGCCATTTGACTGTATGTGGTGAAAAAACCTTGCTCATCGTATTTGTTCTGTTTCATCCGTGCAAAACCTCCCGGGTCGGGTCGTAGCCTTGGAGTAGATCCCGCAGCGCTTGTTTGACGTCCCCCCGAAACGCTCCACCGTGATAGCAAATCAACTGCTCGATGTCATAATCGAGCAAGCGGCGGACAGAGCGAAGCGCTTCCTGCATATCCAGCGTATAGGACGGATTAGCGATTTCGAGTCTACCGTTTTCGATGACAACAGCATCACCGGCAATCAGCGTTTTGCTCGCGATCAAATACAACGAAATATGTCCCGGCATATGTCCAGGTGTGTGAATGATCTCGATGCCGCCGCACCAAGGAAGGCGTTCGTCATTCGTTACGGTTCGATCAACCGATGTGGGCTCGATGGACTGCAAAAAGCGAATAAATTCCTTCGCGTGCTGCTTTTCATCCGAGGACAGATGGCCCAGTGTTGCTTGCGCCTGCTCCAATCGCAAAGATGTCTTTTGTCCGGCGATGTACGGTGCTTCGGCTTCGTAGGCGATGATCTCGAGGTGCGGATAGGTTCTTTTTAACGCTGCCAAAGAACCGACGTGATCCATATCGTGATGTGTCACAATGACCTTCGTAAGGTCGTCGAGTGTAACCTGTTGCTTGTGGGCGGCTTCCTGAAGCAGAGGCAAAAAGTCCGGATACCCACAGTCCACAAGAATCAGTTCATGCTCATCCTGCAACAGCACCGGGGTAATGACCTGTGCAGATCCATTGTACATAAACGAAATGGCGAGAAAGTGAATCTGGTTCATACGTTGTCCCTCCTGACTGACTGATCTTAAAGAGGAGTGTAACGCAAGAATAGAGCAGACACACGGTCGACCTTTTCTCTGCCTCATTTATGTCCACGAATAATGCGCCGAATACTGTGCTCGGTCAAGTAATGTTTCTTGGCGAGCATTTTGACAGAAGCCCCTTCGTGATATGCCTGCCAAATAGCCTGATTGCGCTCGCTTAGCCATTGCTTTGTGTCAGTGGAGGCGCCCCATTGTCGTTTGTTTTTGTGGTGAATCGGGATGTACAAGTAACTTCCTTGTACATAATGCTGAATTTGCCGCAGCAGATCGTCTGGCAATAAGTCTTGTGCATTTTTGTATTTCATTTGCTTTGCTCCTGTCTATATAGCGTGATGTGCGTATATAGGTGAGCAAAGAGATCCTCAACTCAATATTGGGAAGGCTCTGAACCAAGAGCAAGGGGAACTCTTTGCTCAGAGCCGCATTCCGCTCTTCGTACATAAGGGTCTAGCATTTGAATCATCTCCCTTCTTGTTTCTATAGTAGTGAGAAAGGGGAGTTCCTTCAACAATCTTCTTTGCTTCCTTTTCCAAATAAAGGGTATGATGAGGGAGATGTGGCTAATTGAATGAACTGAGGTGGTAGGGTGCTTAGAGCATGCGGAATATGCAATGAAAATCTCGATCAAAACAACCAGTGCAGGTGCACAAGGCAAGGGAGAGCTTCGTCAGATCGCAATAGTGGACGAAGAGGATGTATAAAATGTGGCTGCACGAGTACAACTGTGACACAGATGTCAGCTACAGGTGGTGGCTTATCGCGCATGTTGAATGTCCAGTACCAGGTGTATGATGTAATCAGTTGCGTGAATTGCGGTTATAGTGAGATGTATAAACGAAATTCTTCGTCGACGATGAATATTGTAGATTTGTTTTTCGGATAGGAGATGCAATGACATGAGTCTTGGCGGTTTTCAGAGTGGCTTTTCCGCCCGCAAGGTACCGCGTTCGGAAGTGCGGTGGGGGCAGTTTTTAATATGTAATCACGGGTGTGAAGAAGTCATCCAATTGATTTCGCATGTATCTGGTGAAGTTGAATTTGAGCTATGCAAAATCGAGGCAGAGCGAATGGCCCACGTTCTTTTAGAAGCTTCGAGAGCAGAGCGCTCATGACATGTATTTTTCATAAATTTCTTGAAACTTACAGCCCACTCTCTCGTATACATGAATGAGCATGTATAGATAGAGGGAGGACGAGTATGAGCGACAAAAATGTTGTAAAAATGAGTCCCTTTCAAGCAGGAGGAAAGCTGATCGCAACGATTGTGATACTGGTTGCGTTGGTCTTGCTTGGCACGCAATCTTTTACGATTATTTCCGCAGGGCATAGTGGGGTTGTGCTGCAACTGGGAGCGGTACAGCCAAAAGTGCTGCAAGAGGGCATGCATTTTAAAATTCCGTTTATCCAAACCGTGGTGCCGATGGAAGTGCGGGTGCAAAAATCAGAAATGAGCCAGACCTCCGCTTCGCGTGATCTGCAAACCGTGTCTACGACAATTGCTGTTAACCATCATTTGGATGCAGAAAATGTCAATAAACTGTATCAGCAAGTGGGATTGGAGTACAATAGCCGAATTGTTGATCCTGCCATTGCCGAATCATTTAAAGCCGTGACCGCTCAATACACAGCAGAGGAACTGGTATCCAAGCGTTCCGAGGTCAGCCAAAAGGTAAAAGAAGTCCTGCATAAGAAACTGGCAAACTATAACATCATCCTCGACGAAATCAATATTCGCGAGTTTACTTTCAGTGATGAATTCAACCGCGCTATTGAATCCAAGCAGGTAGCTGAGCAGCAAGCGCTCAAATCGAAGCTGGACCTGGAGCGGATCAAGATCGAAAAAGAGCAAGAAATCACGAGAGCAGAAGCACAGGCACAAGCGTTGCGGCTGCAAAAGCAAGAGGTTACGCCAGAGCTGATTCAGCTCAGACAGATCGAGGCCCAACTCGAAGCCATCCGCAAATGGGATGGAAAGCTGCCGAACGTAACAGGTGGAGCTACTCCGTTTATCAACGTGGGTACCCCATAACCGAATAAATAAAACAAAGCCACTCCCTTGAAGAGGAGTGGCTTTGTTCTTAGTTGCGGATGAGATAGTCAAAAGCTCCCAGAGCCGCAGTAGCACCAGATCCCATCGAAATGATGATCTGTTTATAAGCACTGTTCGTGCAATCACCGGCAGCAAAAACACCAGGGATGTTTGTAGAACCATGGCTGTCTACTACGATCTCACCAAAGCGAGTGCGCTCAATCGTGTCGCCCAACCAATCTGTATTCGGTACCAGACCGATCTGTACAAACACACCTTGCAATTCAATATGCTTGGTTTCGCCTGTCTCACGTTCGATGTAAGAAATGCCGTTTACTTTATCCGTACCCGTAATTTCTTTGGTTTGAACGTTTTTGAGCACAGTGACATTCGGCAGACTGTAAAGACGATTTTGCAATACTGCGTCAGCTTTCAGCTCTGGCGAGAATTCCAGAACGGTTACATGTTTCACAATACCTGCGAGATCAATCGCTGCTTCCACACCTGAATTACCGCCGCCAACAACTGCGACATCTTTGCCGATGAACAAAGGACCATCGCAGTGAGGGCAATAAGCTACACCCTTGTTCTTGAACTCTGCTTCACCTGGTACACCCAGATTCCGCCAACGAGCACCTGTCGACAAGATGACTGTCTTACTCTTCAGAACAGCGCCGTTTTCGAGTTCAATTTCGATCAGATCCTTCTTCTCTAAACGCTTGGCACGTTGCAGCTTCATGACATCAATGCCGTACTCTTTTACTTGCTTTTCCAAGTTGGCTGCGAGCTGAGGACCTTCAATGTATTTTACACTGATGAAGTTCTCAATGCCCAATGTGTCATTGACTTGACCGCCAAGACGTTCAGCAACGAGACCAGTACGAATCCCTTTGCGTGCTGCATAAATCGCGGCACTAGCGCCTGCTGGGCCACCGCCCACAACAAGCACATCATAAGGGTCTTTATTTTCAAACTCGGATGCGTCCGGAGCAGAACCCAGTTTGGCGAGAATTTCTTCCACGGTCATACGGCCGCTTTCGAAAAATTCACCATTGAGGAAAACACTTGGCACAGCCATCACGTTTTTGCTCTCTACCTCGTCCTTGAATACGGCACCGTCAATCATTGTATGAGTAATACCAGGATTGAAGATACTCATCAAGTTCAGAGCTTGGACAACATCTGGACAATTGTGGCAACTCAAGCTGATGTAAGATTCGAACTTATATTCACCACGAAGGTCTTTGATTTGATCAATGACACTTTGCTCGACCTTTGGAGCTCTTCCGCTAACTTGCAAGAGAGCCAATACCAAGGAAGTAAATTCGTGACCCAGCGGAGTACCGGCAAAAACAACGCCAGTATCTTCGCCGACACGGTTTACGCTAAAGCTAGGTGTGCGAGTGAGTTCTGCTTTCTCCACACTGATCTTCAAAGACATGCTTGCTAGCTCATCAATCAGTGCAAGCATCTCAGAGGATGCCTCATCCGTGCCTGCACTGACTTTGAGTACAATATCGCCTTCCAAGAGCTCGAGATATTGTTCTAGTTGCGCTTTGATTTCTTGGTCAAGGGCCATTTTATATCACAACCTTAAATTTTGCCTACGAGATCAAGGCTTGGTTTCAGGGTTTTGCCACCTTCTTGCCATTTAGCTGGGCAAACTTCACCTGGATTGTTGCGAACATATTGTGCTGCTTTGATTTTGTTGATCAGAGCACTTGCATCACGGCCAATGCCACCTGCAGTGATCTCAACAGCTTGGATGACACCGTCTGGGTCGATGATGAATGTACCGCGATCTGCCAAACCTTCCGCTTCGATCAATACGTCGAAGTTGCGGGAGATAACATGGGAAGGATCGCCAATCATGATGTATTCTACTTTGCTGATTGCTTCAGAGCTGGAGTGCCATGCTTTATGAGTGAAGTGAGTATCTGTAGAAACGGAGTAAACTTCAACACCGAGTTCTTTCAAAGTTGCATATTGGTTTTGCAGATCTTCGAGTTCAGTAGGGCAAACGAAAGTGAAGTCTGCTGGGTAGAAGCAAACTACGCTCCATTGACCTTTGAAGTTTGCTTCAGTTACTTCGAGGAATTTACCTTTTTGGAATGCTTGTGCTTTAAAAGGCAATACTTCAGTTCCGATGAGTGACATAGTGTTAGCTCCTTTATATGTTTTTTGTATTTACATATTCAGGACATACCGTAACGAGGCATGCTTGAATATAATTTACAATGATTATTATTTAATAAATGATTCAGTAAGTCAAGTTTTTTATAATGATTATAATGTGATAATTTTTACAAGACGTTTTAACCATTATTTAGTATGATTCGAACGGCATTAGAGTATTCGCTTGCTGTGCGAAAAATTGACGACTCGTCCGTAGAAACCGGGCGGATTGTTTTACGTATGAAATAAAGAGCGAATGGACAGCGGAATAAACATACAGGAGTGATGATATGCCATCCCCAATTAGCGCACCGCAAAAATGCCTGTCAAAGGATGCATTCAAGGTACAGCTTATTACCGAGGCGATTACGGTTGTGATCGGGCTTGTTATTTTGGCCCTTCTTTATTATCTAGATAATCGTTTTGCCTGGAAGGAATGGATCGGATGGGGTCTGCACGGATTGCTCGTTATCGGTGTGATCGCGACGATTTGGTCTTTTGTAGAGCCGTATTTTTTATATAAAAGCTGGCGGTATGATATCGATGAGGATTTCCTGCAAATGAAATTCGGGGTGCTCACAGAGAGACATTTCCTTGTCCCTATGACGAAAATCCAAGCAGTCTCAACGAAACAAGGACCGATTTTACGAAAATACGGACTGTACACCATCTCGATAAAAACGATGGGCTCCTCGCACGAAATTCCAGGATTGCCGGGGGATATCGCTGCTCAATTAAGAGAACAGATTGCTCACTACGCCAAATTAAAGGAAGTGGAGTAGTGATGGAAGCAAAACGATACCACCCCCTAACTATCCTTTTTGATCTCATCATCCAAGTAAAGCATCTGTTTTTTCCTGCACTGATTTTGTTTGTGTTCAATTATGACTCGACGAACGCATTCATTACGTACGGGAGAATAGTTTTTTACATCTATGTAGCAGGGATGCTGGTCTATCTGCTTCTGAAATGGGTTTCGTACAAGTATCGGCTGGATGAGACGGCTTTCCATCTTTACCAAGGGATTTTTACGAAGAAAAAGCAAACCATTCCCTTTACCAAAATCCAAAACGTCAATCGACATACGACGTTGCTGCATCGGATTTTCAAAGTGACTTCTATCCGATTTGAAACAGGGATGGTTGGGGATGATTCTTCCGTGGAATTCGCGGTGATTTCTCTGAACGAAGCAGATCGACTGGAGGCTTACACGAAACAGGGAATGCGATTAGGGAAAGAGCCTGAAGCTGAAGGGAAAGAAGGAGACGCGACCTTTTCGGGGGAAAACGGTAAGCCGTATGCCACTCCTGAGCGAATCATTCACTTTACGCCAACGAAAAAAGAGATTATCAAGGCTTCCTTCACTTCTCTAAGCTTTCTCGGGATGATTACGTTACTGGTATGGGCGTATTTCAAGCTAACTGAATATATTGACGTGGAGGAGCAGGTAGTAGGCATTTATTCGCTGATTACAAGCTCGTGGACATTTATCACGCTGACAGCCGTTGGACTACTCGTCCTATCCATCGTATTCGGCATGGTTACGACCTATATTCGTTACGGAAAATACGAGATTTCGTCGGATCATGAGCGGATTTACATTGCTAAAGGAGTCATTGAAGAAACAGCTTTTTCCATCGCAAAAGAGAGAGTGCAAGCGATTAAAATCAAGCAATCCTTGTTAAAGCGCATGTTGGGTCTTGCAGAAGTCAAGCTGACGGTTGTCGGCGGGGATAGTGATTCCGATAAAGATAAACAGGATGTCAGCTCACTCTATCCATTTTTACCGGTAAAACGTGCGTATGAGATGATCTCTGAAATTTTGCCTGCTTATGAAGTGACGGAAGAAATGACGAGTCTTCCCAAAAAATCGTTATGGGTTCGCTTGGTCAGATCGAGCTGGATTTGGATCATAGGCACAGATGCGCTTTCCTATTTCAAGCCGAATATTTGGGGGTGGGAGCAAGCGTGGTGGATCATATCCATTACGTTGACACTGCTCATCCTGGCCTACGAAGTCATTGAATTCCACAACACCCGATACACTTTGAATGATCATTTTATTCAGTTCCAAACAGGGAGCCTAACTACGACTTTATTTGTCTCCAAACGAGAAAAGATTATTGAGGTCAACGTCAAAAGAGGCCTCCTGCAAAAGCAGCTAGGGCTTGCTTCGATCAAAACGGTCAATCGGGCCAAACCAGTGAGTCATAAAGGGGTAACAGATGTGCCGTTAGAGTTGGCGGAAGGGTTTTCTCAGTGGTATATGGGACGTAGAAAAGAGATCAAAGTAGAATAGAAGCAGAGGGGGCGTAGAAGGAAAAGGAGAACCTTTTCCCTCTACGTTCTTGTGCTTTCAAACAGCTCCAGCCATTCTCCATCTGGACCTTTGAAGAACATATAACGCGAGCCGTTCGGCAACGTGGTTATCTCCCGATCGATAAAGGTTACATGAAGTTGCTTCAAACGGTCGATTTCAGCTTCGAGGTTGTCCACAGCAAACGCCAGGTGATGGACCTTGCCCTCTGCCGGAAGTGAATCGCTGTATCCTTGAATGAGCTCCAGCTCTGTCTCTGTGCTTCCCGGAAATCCAAGAAAAGCAAGCGTAATGACTCCGTTGGAATGAGCGAGCTTTCCTTTGAGCTCCATCCCAATCACTTCAGTGTAAAAGGCAATCGAGGCCTCCAAATCTTTTACCATCAATCCTACATGCTCCAGTTTTTTGATCGCCATATCATTTCATTCCTTTCCACAGGTTTTTCATTTACTCGAGTATTGGCTGAGTGTTCCTGATTGTTTCAAATAGGTATAAAATCTGTGCAAAATAGTGACAGCTTCCGCGCGAGTCAGCATTTCTCCACCCTCGAACTTTCCATTCCATGCCGTCATGATCCCTGTTTTTTGCAAGAGGGCGAGATTGGTTCCGAGGATTCCGCTGTAGTCATCCGTAAACAATATTTCATCACCATCTTGGCCAAAGAGAAGCGGATACAGGATGTTCGTTTGGTCTCTCCCATCTTCGCTGTATCGGCCATCCTCCTGGAAAAGGTCTCCAGGCGAGTTTGGGTCAAGCGAATACGGACTCAAGATGATGGGAATATCCCGCATGCCAGAAAGGATTTGTAAGACCTCTGCCGCTGGAATGTCTTGGTTTTCTAACATAAAGACGGGCAGGACGTTTGCCGCACCAATTCGATTTAGCTTCGTGTCTGGGGAAAAAAGGTAGCCGTTGGACGAATAGCGGACAGCGTTCCACCAGTCTCTTGTGACGATCGAGCTGATCTCTGTGTACGCCCAGTGATTTTTGGGCACGTCGGCAAATCGCTCAATGCGATAGCCGCTGTAATCTGTCTTTTGGTTAGCTTTATACGGTCTATAACGATCAAACAGGCGATAGATCATGACAGTCATTTCCGCTTTGTCTACCAATCTTTCAGGCTGGAAGCGACCGTCAGGATAACCGCTAACAACCCCCTTATCTACCATAAAGGAGATCGAATTCATGGCCCAACCGTATTTCTTTGGATCGACATCTTGAAATTTCGGTGCAGCATGTGTAACCGCAGGATAAATACCGGATAACCCCAGAATGAGTGCAAGTAATACCGTGATGACTTTCATATGTTCTCCTCTCTTTTTTTCTATGAAATGGTAAGGATTATCCTTCTAGTATACTATCCGGTGCTAGAAAGGGAAGGTGTTGTGCAAGTATAGATGTGACGATATAGAGCGAGTCAAACTCGCCAGACGAAGCCTCGATGGTCGGCGGTTTGGTAAAAGGCTTTTGCTGCAAGTGTGTTTTTTCCGTCAGGATCATATCCGGAATGGGCATTCACACTCATCCTATATCCCTGTATCGTGTATGATGAATAGGGATGATTGCTCGTATGAGGTGAAAATATGAATGCATTGCCGATAAATGAAGTATTGCCCGAGCTGGTAAACACGCTGCGCAAAGAGACAAACGCAGTATTGGTCGCTGCTCCGGGTGCGGGGAAGACGACGCGAGTGCCACTGGCCTTGCGTGATGAAGCTTGGTTGCACAATCGCCGAATTGTGATGCTGGTCCCACGCCGACTGGCTGCACGGCAAGCCGCTGCCTACATGGCTGCCTTGCTGGGGGAAGAAGTTGGACAAACGGTCGGATACCGGGTCAAGCGTGAATCAAGAGTCGGTCCAGGTACTCGGATTGAAGTGATTACAGAAGGAATTTTAACGAGAATGCTGCAGGATGATCCGGAGCTATCTAATGTCGGTCTTGTTATTTTCGACGAGTTCCACGAACGTAATTTGCACGCGGATTTAGGGCTGGCCCTAAGTCTTCAGGCACAAGGCTTGTTTCGGGAAGACCTGCGAATTCTCGTGATGTCCGCTACGCTCGATGCTGAGCCCGTGTCAGCCTTGCTGGGGAATGCTCCCGTTATTAGTAGTAAAGGCAGGATGTTTCCAGTGGAGACGCACTTTTTGACTTCCCCGATGGAGGGGCGTCTGGAGGAAGCAGTTGTCCAGATGATCTTCCATGCGTTGAGACAAGAAGAGGGAGATATGCTTGTCTTTTTACCGGGAGCCAAAGAAATTCATCGGGTGCAAGAGTTGCTTGAACAAAGCGGTGTGGGCTCGAATATACGGATTGCGCCTCTTTACGGAAATTTGCCGCAGGAGGAACAAGACAAGGCGATCCTGCCCGGGAAAACAGGAGAGCGCAAAATTGTCCTCGCTACCACTATTGCCGAGACGAGCTTGACTGTCGAGGGTGTGCGCATCGTGATTGATAGTGGATTAAAACGGGTCCCGCGATTTTCTCCCCGAACAGGGATGACAAGACTGGAGACTGCAAAGGTATCGAAGGCATCTGCTGACCAACGGCGAGGAAGGGCTGGACGTCTTGCGCCTGGGGTCTGTTTTCGGCTATGGACAGAGCAAGAAGATCGCATGCTCGTTCCACAGCAGGCACCTGAAATCATGGAAGCGGATCTGGCTGTGCTCGCTTTGGAGCTGGCACTGTGGGGAGTCGGGGCACCGGAAGAACTCGATTGGCTGAATCCCCCGCCGAAGCCAGCGATGGCACAGGCTCAAGAGCTGCTGCTTCAGCTGGGCGCATTCGATGAGCGGAAGCAGATCACACCACATGGACGAGTGCTGGCTGGGATGGGGGTGCATCCGAGATTGGGCCACATGATTCAGAAAGCGAATGAGCTGGGGGAAGGTGAACTGGCCTGCGAGCTGGCTGTCCTTTTGGAAGAACGAGATATTGTGAGGGGGCGTCAAGCGTCAGCAGATGCGGATATGCGTACGCGTGTTGAAATGCTTCGTCAGGTAGCAAACAAACAGAGTGGTGCAGGAGAGCTGCCGATTGATGCAGGAGCTTGCAAAAGACTCTGGAAGGAGGCGGCGCACTTCAAACGGATCTGGATAAACAACAAGCCTGGTGACACGTCCGCTCGTACAGAAGCGACGGGAAGACTGCTGGCGTTTGCATACCCGGACCGGATCGCACAGCGAAGGGCAGATGGACGCTATTTGCTTCGCAATGGGCGTGGGGCGGCTTTTTCCGTGCAGCAGCCACTGGCTGCTTCGCCATATATTGTGGCAGCAGAACTCGATGACCAAGGCGCAGATAGTCGGATATTACTGGCGGCTAGCGTGGAAGAAAGCGAGCTGTTGAATGATTGTGCGATGCAGATTACCGAACGAATGAACGTATGGTGGGAGCATACAGCAGGAGCAGTTCGCAGCCGCAAGCAAAAACGGTTGGGGTCGATCCTGTTGGCGGATATAGCTGCGGAGGCTTCGCCAGATGAGGTGTTAACAGCGCTCTTGGACGGAATAAAGGAAGAAGGCTTGGAGATTTTGCCGTGGAATCGGCAGGCGAGACAGTATCGGGAGCGCTTGCTCTTTATGCATCGTCTGGAGGAAGGCTGGCCGAATGTGGCAGATGAGGCACTGCTTGTTTCCTTGGAGGAATGGCTCGGTCCCCATGTGTATGGTTTCAAAAAAAAGGAAGACCTGCAGTCGCTGGCAGTGACGACGTTGTTAGAGGGTATGCTGTCATGGGAGCAGCGCAGACAACTAGACGAATACGCTCCGACTCATGTGATTGTCCCGAGCGGTTCCAAAATTCCTGTCGATTACAGCGATTCAGCGGCACCAGTGCTTTCGGTCCGGCTACAGGAGTTGTTTGGTTGGCAAGACTCTCCGAGAATAGGCAGAGGCAGGGTACCCCTGACATTGCACCTGCTTTCGCCGGCTCATCGTCCGGTACAAGTGACACGGGACTTGGCGAGCTTTTGGGCACATGCGTATTTTGAAGTGAAAAAAGATTTAAAGGGCCGTTATCCCAAGCATTACTGGCCAGATGATCCGCTAGCGGCCATTCCGACAAACCGGACACGTCCACGCCTATAAAACGATTCGCTAGGTATATTCGGGCATAGAGGGAGGGCTTCGCGTCAGGTGAAATTTCCCATTTTGCTAGTTCCATGTTCGTGAGTCACGTCAATTGTGAAACCTTCTTCATGTTCTGACACGTCAGGAACATACCGTGAATCACGTACTACCCCCTCTATTTCTCTGGGCTGCCTGTTCCATCAGGCGGTCTTTTTTTTGTAAAAAAAAGGTGCCGCAGTTGCAGCGCCCTTTTTTTCGTATGGAGTCAGAGTCAAGGCTTACGCTTTGTTTCCCCACTGCTCCCGATAAATCAACTGTTGCAGATCCTCGCGTTGTCTCCATTGGTGCAGCTCCAAGAGTGGACGTTCCGGGTAATGATCCGTGTACCCGATTGACAGCAATGCGACAGGATCGATATGCGGCGGTATGTTCAGGATACGACGCACGTCGGCCTTCTTGTAAAAACTGACCCAGCCCATCGCCAAATCTTCTGCGTAGGCAGCCAGCCACATGTTTTGGATCGCACAGCTGACAGACATGATATCTGTTTCTGGGATGGAATTGCGTCCGAGTACATGGTCTCCGCCACGTGTAGGATCACAAGTGACACAGATGGTGACAGGCGCTTCCTTGATCCCTTGAATTTTCAACTCCAAAAAGGTAGACTCTCGTCCCGTCCCTTCGTAGTGGATGGCAAGCGCCCTGCGCTCTTTATCCGCACATTCTGCGAGAGCTTGCTTGGTTGCATCGTCTTCCACCAGGACAAAATTCCATGGCTGCATGAATCCGACAGAAGGAGCGTGGTGGGCAGCAGCCAAGATCATGGCGAGCTTTTCCGGGGCGACAGGATCTGGGCGAAAGGTACGAATATCGCGACGATTGCTAATGGCTTTATACAAACCGTTTTTTTCTTCCGCGGTTAAGCGTTTCATGAGAAAAACCTCCCTATTTGCATTCAGGCCTCTTTATTTTACTTACAAAGTATGCTTCCTTCCAGACATCTGCTTGACATATTCATGTCCTACGCTAAAGGGAAGATTAGTCCGAGCAGAGGGGAGAGAGTACAAGCATGCAAAACATCTTAATCGTGGAAGACGAGTTACCCATCTCTCGGGTATTGAAGGCGTATTTGGAAAAAAACAACTTTCGGGTTGAACAGGCATTTAACGGCGAGGAAGCAGAGCGGAAGTTTGATTCACTCAATCCTGCACTTGTCTTGTTGGATGTGATGCTGCCTGGACGAAGCGGATGGAGTATTCTCGAATATATTCGGGCGAAAAGCTCGTGTCCTGTCATCATGCTGACAGCGTTGGGACAAATAGATAACAAGCTGGCGGGTCTAAATCAAGGTGCTGACGACTATATCACTAAGCCCTTTATTGCCGATGAAGTGGTTGCTCGCGTACATGCAGTATTACGTCGCTCGAAACAATTGATAGAAGGCAATCATGTGAAGCAGTTTGGCAGTCTGAAAGTCGACTTCAAGGCGTATTCTGTCATGCTGTACGGAATCGAGCTGGCGTTTACACCAAAGGACTTGTGCCTGTTTCTTTTTTTGGCGCAGTACAAAAACCAGACGTTCACCAGAGAACAGCTCATCGAACAAGTGTGGGGGATGGATTACGAAGGAAGTGATCGCGCAGTAGACCTCGCGATCAAACGCATCCGGCGATCTTTGGAAAATTGGCCGACATCCGAAGGGGAAATCCGTACCTATCGTGGCTTGGGCTACAAACTGTGCGTATATGAGTGAGAAAAAACGCACCTCTTTGTTTCGGTACTGGACGACGCGATACTTGATCATCTTGTGTATCGGCCTTTTCGTGATCGGGATTGCATCCAGCTACTGGATTTCTTATAGCGAGACTCAAAAACGCCTTGATTTTATGAGACTGATGGCAGCGGAAATAGCAGATCGGGTCGTTGATGTGGAAGGCAAGGTAAAAATGGCTCCGTTCTTGTTTCGTATTGTGGACAGTCGCCAGGAGTCACTCGGAGTCAATTACAAGCCAATTATGATGATCTTAGATGAACACAAGCAACCAGTATTTGGCGTACCCGGTCCTTTTTCTGGGGAACTGAAGCGCATCGCGCCTGATTTGGTGGAAGCGGATGACAGCCTGTCACAGTTTGAGCTTGCGCGGGGCGACGAAGTGCTTTTCGTGAAGGAAAGCATTAAGGTTGATGAGCGGGTGGTTGGATGGGTCATGCTGTTCACCCCGCAAAAACAGGTGATACGCAGCATGACCGAATTCCAATTGCTCGTGACCATGCTTCTGGGGCTCGGTTTGCTTGGGTGGCTCGTCATTTATTTGCTGACGAAAAAGCTGTCTCAGCCGATTAAGGATGTGGCGGATGCAGCCAAGCAAATCGTGCTGGGAAACTACGAGATTCAATTGGATAAAAACAAGCGCGAACAAGAAGTGTATGAACTGATCCATTCCTTTGGAGAAATGGCAGAGCGATTGAAGCAGCTGGAAATGATGCGTACCGAGTTATTGGCAGGGGTAACCCACGAACTCAAAACACCTGTTACGTCCATCAGTGGGCTGGTGCAAGCCGTGAGGGAAGAGGTTGTCAGCGGTGAGGAAGCCAAGGAGTTTTTGGATATTTGTACGAAGGAAACGACACGTCTGCAAAAAATGGTAGAGGATTTGCTCGATTTTAACTCTTTTGCAGTCGGTGACATTCGCATTCGCAGGCAACCTCAAAACATGCAGGAGCTGATTCGAGAAATTACGCACCAATGGAAAATTGCGCAGGAAGAAGAGAAGCTCAGCCTGCACCTCGAAAATACCTCTGATCCGGTCATGATTGATACTGACCCGTTGCGTGTGCAGCAAATCATGTACAATCTCCTAAACAATGCAGCACAAGCGATGGAATCGGAGGGGCGGATCGTCGTGTCACTATCTGCATCAGCGGATGAAATTCGCATTGACGTGAAGGACAATGGACGCGGGATACCGATAGAAGAACAGTCTTTGATTTTCGAGCGATTCTACCGTGGCGAGGACAAGAAGCACATCGTCCGTGGGCTGGGGCTTGGTTTGTCTTATAGCAGAATGATTGCCCAAGCATTAGGAGGTATGTTGATTCTGACGGAGAGTACGGCGTCAGGCAGCACTTTCACGTTGATTTTACGCAAATAATCCATGCATGATCAAAAAGCGACCTGGTTCTCTCAGGTCGTTTTTTTGTGTCTTCATCTGACTTTTCCCTGACGTATTCATTCCGTATAGTGGTCGCAACCAAAAAGACAAGTCTTCAATCAAGTAGACGGTAGGAGGACTGAGTGTGACTCACAAGGAGAAAAAGAGAGAGTTGTTTTCAAAGGCAGGAAGCAACAAGAAAAGGTGGATCGTTGGGGTTTTGGCTGTCGGGGCCGTGATCGTTTCAGGTGGGGTATTCGGCTACCAGTCGTTTCTTACCCCACAAACGGCGCAGGCCGCTTTTCAAGTAGAGACGGTAAAAAGGGGAGACATCTCAGAAGTCGTGATGGCATCAGGCACTGTCCAGGCTTCCAAGCGCTCGTCTCTCTCGTTTTCTGATGCCGAAGAAGCCAAGGATGCCATCTCTACCATTCAGGTCGGCGTTGGTGATGCGGTGAAGGCAGGGCAAATTCTGGCGACGATGGACGATTCCGTAGCGAGAATCCAGGTAACCAATGCGGAAGCGAATTTATTGTCGGCGCAAGCCAAGCTAGAGGAGGCACAAAAGCGCAAGAGTCCTGCTGAAATCACTTCTTTACAAGCTGCCGTCAATCAGACCAAGAACGAATGGGAGCTGGCAAAGCAAAACATTGACGGGAAAAAAGCGGCGAATGACGTAGCGAAGGCAAAGGCAAACCTGGAGAGTGCTAAGAAGACGTACACTTCCCAGCAGGCCTTGTTCGCGGCAGGTGCGATTGCCAAGAGTGAATTCGACAGTGCTCAGGCCTCTTTGGATCAAGCCCAACGCGATTACAACTCGGCCGTGCTGACAGCCGGACAGACGACAGGACAGGCGAGTGTGAAGGTAGAGCAAGCATTGGCTGCGTATCAAACAGCGCAAGAAGCGTTACAGGAAGCCAATGAAGGTCCGGATGCCGCCACAGTATTATCAGCCAAAGCAGCAGTGGAACAGGCAAAAGCGGGGCTGCAACAAGCACAGAAGGCATTGAGGGCTGTCACCTTGAAAGCGCCGATGGATGGAGTGATCGTCCAGGTGAATGGCAATGTAGGCGAAATACCCGGCAATGATTTCATTATCATGGATAATTCGAATAGCGGAGATTTAGAGGTGTTGGCCCAGATCAGCCAGAGCGACATCGGAAAAGTGCAGGAAGGCTTGCCTGTGACATTTACGACGAGCTCTTATGCAGACGAGACGTTCCGTGGAAAAGTAAAGCTGATTTATCCGGAAGCGAAAACCGATGCTGGGGTCACCACTTACGATGTGCTTTTGTCTGTGGCAAACCAGGATAACAAATTGAAGATCGGGATGACGATGAATGTCGCGATCGAACGAGGAACCCATAAAAATGTGCTCCTGGTACCTGCGCAAGCGCTGCAAACGCAAAATGGCAAGGATGGCGTGTATGTACTAAAGGATGCTGCTGCACAACAAGCTGGAGAAGGAACTGAAGGGAATCAGGCTGAGGCGAAGCAAGCAAACAACCGCAGTGGAGCCAAAGAGGGCAGAGCGAATATGCCGTATCGATTTGTTCCGATCAAAATGGGGTACTTCACTGCCGATCAGGTAGAGGTGACAGAGGGGCTTACCGAAGGAGAGCGTGTCGTCATCCTCGTGAATACTCAGACTTCATCTGGAACGAGTCAAAATGGAAATCGAATGGGCGGCGGTATGCCGGGATTCGGCGGAATGGGCGTCCAGATAAGGGGACGGTAGGCAGATGAAACCGGTCATTCAAATAGAAGAGCTGAGAAAGCAGTACGTCATCGGAGACCAGGAGATATATGCGCTCAGGGGTGTCAGCTTGTCGATTGAGGTAGGGGATTTCGTGGCAATCATGGGGCCCTCCGGTTCAGGCAAGTCTTCGATGATGAATGTGATTGGCTGTCTGGATAAGCCTACCTCGGGAGAATTTTTTTTGGACGGCTATCCTGTATCACAAGCACATGATGATGAATTGGCAGTCATCCGCAATCAGAAAATCGGCTTTGTTTTTCAAAATTTCAATCTGTTGCCGCGTACGACCGCAGTTGAAAATGTCGAGCTGCCTCTGTTATATGGAGGCACGCCTGCACGGGAGCGAAGAGAAAAAGCCATCCGGGCATTAACGAGTGTCGGACTGGCAGAGCGATTGAACAACAAGCCCAATGAGCTGTCAGGCGGACAGCAGCAACGCGTGTCGATCGCGCGAGCTCTCGTCAATGATCCCGTCATTCTACTGGCAGACGAGCCGACAGGAGCGCTGGACACGAAGACGAGTGAAGAGATCATGGGAATCTTTCAAAAGCTGAACGATGCGGGCAAAACAGTTATTTTGGTGACGCATGAACCTGATATTGCGGAGTATGCCAAGAGGATTGTCCGGTTTCGTGATGGGCAAATCATCTCGGATGAAGTGGTGGAGGATCGCAGGAGGGTGTCGATGGAGGGTAGAGCAGATGAGCTTTCTTGAATGTGTACGCATTTCATTTCGCAGCATCAGGGCAAATGGCTTGCGCTCCGTTCTCACAATGCTGGGAATCATCATCGGTGTGGCTGCTGTTATCGCGATGGTGGCGATCGGAGAAGGGACTTCCACGTCTGTTGCTTCGCAGATCAATGGTTTAGGGAGCAACCTGCTGATTGTCACACCTGGTCAGGCGACACAAGGCAGGGTAAGCCTTGGGGCTGGCTCTCTGAATACGCTGACGATGGCAGATGCAGAAGCCTTGATGCAAAAAGAGTCCATTTCGGGTGTCGCTCCCAGCGTCAATGCGCGGGGGCAGATTGTCTGGGGCAGCAATAACTATTCGAGTATGCTCGAGGGGACGTCAGCCGATTTCCCTCAGGTGAGGAATGTAGAAGTAGGACAAGGGCGTTTCTTTAGCAACTTTGAAGTGAAAATGCAATACAACGTGGCTGTCGTAGGGACTGAGGTGGTCAGCAACCTGTTTAAAGGAGCGAATCCAGTAGGGCAAACCGTTCAGATCAACCGGATGCCGTTTACGATCATCGGCGTATTACAGAGCCAGGGAAGTTCAGGCATGACAAACAACGACGATCGGATCATCATTCCGATTACCACTGCGATGAACAGGTTGACTGGAGGCAAAAACGTGGGCTCGATCTACGTCTCGGCAGCTTCGTCGGACTTGATGGAGAAGGCTCAACAAGATATTCAGCAAGCCCTTCGTGCCAATCACAAACTACGGCCACAAGCTGCCGATGATTTTCGCATTACGTCCCAGTCCGACATATTAAGCACGGCACAGTCAGTATCCAGCTCGATGACCGCGCTTTTATCTGGCATTGCCGCCATCTCTCTGATTGTTGGCGGGATCGGCGTGATGAACATTATGCTTGTATCCGTCACGGAGCGGACACGGGAGATCGGGATTCGCAAGGCGATCGGAGCCAAGCGGGGAGATATTCTCCGTCAGTTTTTGATCGAAGCGGTTACGCTTAGCCTGATTGGCGGAGTGATTGGCATTGCCTTAGGGGTAGGGGCTGCGTTTTTGGTTAGCAAGCTCAGTCAGATGGCAACCTCAATCAGTCTGTCGCCGATCATGTACGCGTTTCTGACCTCTACATTGGTTGGTGTTATTTTTGGTGTGTACCCGGCGAGAAAAGCAGCACAGCTCAAACCAATTGACGCACTGCGGTATGAGTGAGTGTGTAATTTTACCAATCCGGGCATACTAGCCGTGAGAGGTGTTGGTGCTGATGGAAAAAAGCGTTCAATTTTCCGTACCATGGCGAGAAGCGACACGCATTGTGAAAAGGATCAAAACAAGCAAATTGCGTTATTTTGTCAGACAGCAAGAGGGCAAGACCAGTGTGGCGTTCGTCTTTCCTCGAGTTAGCGTCAGCCAATATGTCTATTTGTATATCATTTTTGGACCAAGAGCTGCTGATGTGCTCAACAACGATAGCAAATAGAATGATCCCTGATGGCCCGAGCAGGCGTCAGGGATTTGCAATAATTCACAGGAAAACAAAACCTGACACTTTTCGATAGGGCTGTTTCATAGTACAATTCGAATATGAACGAACTTGGGGAAGTTCGGGATGGCGGCACCCAATCCGTGCAGAAGGGCCGCCTCTTTTTTTTGCGCATAGGATATAATAGGTACAATTACCTGAATATACAGCTAGAATGAGTGAGTAGTGGGATATAAAATAAGCTTATTCACGTGAATATAACGTACTACTCTCTCCCAAGATTTGATCTTGGGGCTTTTTTTTGTCCAAAATGCATGAAAAAAAGCCGTTTCTCATGACGGCTTTGTTATCGAAAGGGTAGGTTGAAAGCTTCCTTTTAGCAAGGCATCAATAAATTGCTCCTGTGTGAGAGAAATCGTGATGCCCATTCCAGGCAAATCGACAGAAAAAACATTTTCTCGGTACAAATACCAGAGATCGCCTGTCGGCTCAATGGAATAGACGTGTATATTTTTCTGTGAATGCTGGCCTGCCTTTTGGATTTCCCGCAACGCTGTAAAGAGTTCTCCCCAAACAGGCAGATAAGGCTTCGTTTGGTGCAGCACAATCGCTTGGATCAGTTGGTTTTTCACGAGAGAAATAGCATCCATGTTTGAGCGGTTCAACGAAGGCATGACCGTTATACTCCTTTTGCATGGCTTGGCGCATTAGTCTTGTGTGATGGCGATTTTTGTCGAAGTTATGAATAAGTGTAAAATAGTTATCCGTTCGATGCAAGAGAAGAGAAGGTAGAGATGAGCATTTGGATATTTGACGGTTGCTTCTGATTTGGATAGCATAGGAAAAGCGGTTTTGACAAATGGCAATAGCGAGAAGCGGGAGATGAGATTGTGGCAAAAAAACACCGGTTGATCATCGAGTTTTGCGGTGGATTTGGTCAAGGGCTGGCCTTGCTGTATGCATTGGGGTCGCCTGATGTTCAAGTGGCAGGGATCATTTGCAGAGAATCGCAGTCAAGCTTGGCTAGCAAGTTGATTGATTTTGCACAGCCAGGCTATGAAATTCCAATCGTAACAGGTGCCAAGCAGCCGCTTTTCTCAGGAACGGTAGATACGACCACCTCGGAAGGTGTACGACTCCTTGTGGAAAATACGCAGGATGAGGAAAGTGACTTGACACTCGTGACGTTCGACCGATTGACGACGCTAGCTTTGGCTGTCGCGCGTGACCCACTGTTGGCGCGTAAATTCACGCGAATCGTGGTGCAGGGTGGAGCGATACGCGTACCAGGAGACGTAACGGCTATTGCCGAAACAAACATGCATGGTGATCCGGAAGCAGCTGCGCTCGTTTTGGCAGCCCGCTTGCCACTTGTGCTCGTTCCATTAGATACAACCAGTACGTTTCGTTTGAAGGAAGAACAAGTACATACGCTGGGGAGTCTGGCACAAGCAGTTGGCCTAATCGATCGAACGACGATGTCAGATGTGCAGTTCGCCGCTTCTGCTGGTGCGCTCCATGCATGGGTAGCGATGCTCGCGGCTCTCTCGCCTGATGAGATGCGGACGGAGCAGATGAAGCTCTCCGTCGATTGCAAGAGTGAATTATCACGCGGTGCCATTCTAGCCGATCTACGGGCGAAACCGAGTGTAGGAACCGATACGGTCGTATGTGTTGAGGTTGAGATGGCAGAGGCAGAGCGCTGGCTGCAAACTGTTTTGGATCAGGGAGGGGTATAAGCGCATGGAAAAAATCATTTTGGATGTAGATACCGGGATTGATGATGCGCTGGCGATTGCTTATGCCGTTCACTCGCCTGCTCTTGAAGTGTGTGGGATTACCACGACTTTTGGCAATATTACGGTGGAGGAAGCAACACGCAATACCTTACAGGTGCTAGAGCTGCTGGGTGCTTCTGGGATTCCTGTCTATCAGGGAGCATCGAAGCCGATTGTTCGCGATCTTACAGGAAAAGCAAGGCTGTTCCACGGTGAAAACGGGCTAGGAAATGTCGTCCTTCCAGAGCCATCGACAACGGCTCAGCCACAGTGTGCCACTCAATATCTCATCTCTACGATTAAGGAAAATCCTCACCAATTGACACTCGTGACCGTCGGAAGCATGACCAATTTGGCACGGGCGATTATGGCTGCTCCAGAAATCGTATCCCTTGTCAAACGAGTGGTCGTGATGGGGGGAGCTGTAACGGTGCCGGGGAATCGCACACCTGTAGCAGAGGCGAATATTTGTGCAGATCCAGAAGCCGCAGCGTATGTCTTCCAGTCTGGTATTCCCGTGACGCTGGTAGGCCTGGATGTGACGATGCAAACGCTGCTTACCCGCGAACACCTGCAGGAATGGAGAACGAAGGATACACGCTTGAGCCATGTTTTTGCGGATATGTGCGAGGTGTACATGAATGCCTACGTGACAGTGGGCAATTTGCGCGGCTGCGGTCTGCATGATCCGTTGGCGGTAGGTGTCGTCATTGATCCGACGTTTGTGAAGTCAGTCCCGATGCATGTTGCCGTAGATACGTCCGGGGGAGCGAGTGATGCCCGTACGATTGGGGACAGACGGGAACATCCAGCGCAGCCCCCGAATGTGGACGTGTGCTTGCAGGTTGATCATGAGCGCTTTGTCAGTCATTTTTTACAATATGTTTTAGGTAGGTAAGGAGGAAATCATTATGTTAAAAGAGTTTAAAGAGTTTGCGTTAAAAGGAAATGTAATGGATCTCGCTGTCGGTGTCGTTATTGGTGGGGCTTTCGGTAAAATTGTTACCTCACTCGTTAATGATATTATTACCCCATTGATCGGATTGCTTCTGGGCAAGGTGGATTTCTCCGGCCTGTTCATCAATTTGAGTGGAGTTCCTTATAAGACGATCGCCGAAGCAAAAACAGCTAATGCTGCCACACTAAACTACGGGTTGTTCCTCAATTCCGTGATTGATTTTGTCATTATTGCCTTTTCTATTTTTATCGTCATCAAGCAGCTCAACCGTTTCAAACGTAAGCAAGAAGTGGTGAAAGCACCTGAAACGACAAAAGAGTGCCCGCATTGCATCTCGGCTATTCCAATCAAGGCTACGCGCTGCCCGAACTGCACCTCCATGCTGGATACAAAAGGAACAGCACTGGCACACGAATAAGACATATCCAGGAATCAAACGAACAGAGGAGGGCGATTATGCCTTCCTCTGTTTTCGTTTCACGCGGTTTTTATACTGGTAGTGAAGTCTTTTAATTTTATGGTAATAGGTCTTGTCTTTGAGCTTGGCAAACAGCCCGTGGGAAGGAAAATCGTAATTGACCTCAATAATGGAGAGGTTTCCTGCTTTCTCAATGGCAAAATCGACGCCGATTTGAGCACTGTGCCGATATTTATTAAAGTGGGCACAAACACGGTGACTAACTTGGATCAACTGAGAGACGATACTTTTTATTTTGTCGGGCGTAACAGCTCCCGACTTTTTCAAGGCATGCGGGACTGTGACGGCATATCCGCCGCCGCGAGCGACATTAGTAATAATGCTGTCGGCACCAGCTACCTTGGCTAGCATGCCGGCATACTGCCATTTGCCTAAGCCATTGCGCATCATCATGACGCGAATGTCAAAGGGACGACCGTCAATCTCAGCTAAATCCAGCCCTTTTTGTATGACATAATTTTTTTCTGTGCACAGCGCGGCAAGTCGCTGCTTCAAGTCAGCTAAAGAAACTGCCTGCATAGGCTCTCCGCGCTCCTTCACAAATTGATAGCCCCCGCTATCCGTTTTCCAGACACGAATAATGCCCTTCCCCATATGGGTTCTCGTCGGTTTGATATAGACGGTAGAATACTTCGCTACATACGAGTCCAAGCTTGAGGGCTGATATAAAGCAGTTGGCGGCAGGTAAGGACGAATGTAAGGACTTTTTGAAAAGAACTGATGAAGGCTCCACTTGGAGGAGGAGATCACATCACGCACCTCACTTTACGAAAAATCCATTCGTCCCAGCATATGCAGGAGTGTTCGCGACCGTTTTCATTTTGACAAGGGGCGTTTTTCAAAAATTGCCAAGGACTGAGAAGGAGTTAAGAGATTGTGGGGGAATATATGTTCTAATTATAAGAGAAGGATGGCGAAAATCATGCGGCAATTCCGTCCGGTGCAACCTCCGACTCTGCAACGAGCGAGCGCCCAAAATGCCTATCACTACCAAGAGTACATGCCTAGCAAATGTCTGGTGAACGATATCGCCTGCTACTGGACCTCAGAGTACGACGGCAAAGGGATAGCACCTGCAAGCCGAGTCATACCCGATGGATGCGTCGATATCATTTTCAATCTTGGTGCCACTTCCTATCAGACGGGGGCATTTCTAACGGGACTGATGAGGACGTACGAGGTAATCCCATTGACCGAACCACAATCCTTGATCGGTATTCGTTTTTACGCTGAGGGAGCGGCTCGCTTTTTGCGCTACCCCATCGCCATGATCAACGGACATCATCCCAATCTGGAAGACATCTGGGGTAAAGAGGCAAATGAGGTGATAGAAGGCTTGCTCGAAGCTTCCGATACGGCGGAGCGGCTCGCTTTTTTGGAGCGGGAGCTTATCAAACGCTTGTGGATGGATAACCCAGCAGATCAGTTGCTTTTGACAAGCATGAACTATTTGTATGAATACAGAGGAAATCTTTCCGTTGCCGCGCTCGCCGAGAAAGTGAATTACAGCGAGAGAAGCTTGCGCAGGACGTTTCAACAGCAGTTGGGTATGAGCCCGAAGGAACTGGGGCGAATTATTCAATTTCAAGGACTGCTGCAAATGCTGGCGAAGGGAACGCGCACTTCGTTTACAGATGCCGCTCTCCAATGTGGCTATTACGACCAGTCGCACTTGATCAAGAGCTTTCACACTTTTTACGGTGTAGCTCCAAGTAAAATTGTCTCGCCAGATCGTGCGAATTGATAGTCTCGAAATGTTGTCCGTTTTTTACAATCTTCTTTTGGCGAGACGCGTTATCCTAATGAAAGGATGGTGAATTCATGTGAATGAACAAACATTAGATACATACTGCCGGAAGCAGCCCGGTGCCACCCACGACTATCAGATGGATTGGGAATGCGATCGTTACCATGTTGGAGGCAAAATATTTGCCATGATCGGAGGCGACTCCAAAGGTGTTCGCATCCTCACCTTGAAATGCGACCCGATGCGTGCGGAGGAGTTGCGCGAGACCTACGAAGGGATCGTACCCGGCTATCACATGAATAAATCCCATTGGAATTCGGTATACTTGGACGCTGACATTCCCGAAGGCTTATGGGAAAGGATGATCGAGCATGCGTACGAAACGGTGCTCCAAAAACTGCCCAAGCGCGTCCAGCAAGAAATCAAGAGCGAACAGGAGTGAGTGGTGTGGGAATCAAGCTTGATATGGTAGGGATTGTCGTCCAGGACATGAAAAAAGCGTTGGACTTCTACCGGGTACTCGGATTCGATATTCCCGAGGGAGCAAATGAAGAGCCGCATGTGGAGGTTGCGCAGGACGGTGTTCGTCTCGCCTTTGATACAATGGAAGTTGCCAAGGGTGTGTATGGAGGATGGGAAGCACCTGTCGGGCATCGAATTGAGCTGGCTTTTTTGTGTGAGAATGCTGCGGCGCTTGATGGGTTGTACACGAAAATCGTTTCCCAAGGCTACGAGAGTCACCGTGAGCCATGGGATGCATTCTGGGGCCAACGGTATGCCATCGTGAAAGATCCGGATGGGAACCTGATCAGTTTGTTTGCATAATACGATCCTTAAATAGGAAGTCAAGCCGAGCCTTTGGGAAAGAGGTTCGGCTTGTTTGCGTTTGTGGACGAAATTATTGAATGTTTTATCATGAAATAAAATTTACTTAATGTAAATTGATTTGTGTAATTTTACTGCATATAATGAGGGTGATGATAGGAGTGAATTTTCGGTCAATTAATAAATGGGGGTTTTTGACTATGCATCAACCTCGAAAGAGCATGAAGCTGGAGAACTTGCAAGCATTGACGACTGAAGGAAAAAACGAGAGCAGCAGTAATTTGGATCAATTGAGTGTCCGAGGCATCGTACAAATGATGAACGATGAGGACAAGAAGGTTCCTTATGCGGTAGAGCGCGTCCTCGATCAAGTCTCTGATGCGGTAGAGGTTATCACACGCGCATTGGAAAAGGGCGGAAGACTGTTTTACTTTGGTGCTGGAACGAGTGGACGTTTAGGAATTTTGGATGCGTCTGAGTGCCCGCCGACCTTTGGTACCCCGCCTGAGCTCGTTCAGGGTGTGATTGCAGGCGGACCACCCGCGATGGTACGCGCGGTAGAAGGAGCAGAGGATTCTTTTGAATTAGGTCAAGAAGATGTGCATAAATACGGTGTGACCAAAAATGATGTGGTAGTAGGAATCGCAGCCAGTGGACGGACCCCGTATATACGCGGTGTATTGGCGGAGGCACAAAAGATCGAGGCCAAGACGATTGCTGTCTCTTGCAACAAACCTTCGTACATCAATGAAGGTGTAGATGTAGCAATTAATGTCGTCGTAGGACCAGAAGTATTGACCGGATCGACGAGGCTCAAGGCAGGTACAGCCCAAAAGCTGGTGCTGAACATGCTGACAACAGCGACGATGATTCGCTTGGGCAAAGTGTACGGAAATCTGATGGTCAGTGTGCAGGCGACCAACCTCAAGCTGAAGGAACGGGTAAAGCGGATCATCATGGAAGTAACTGGAGCGAGTTACGAGGAAGCGGAGCAACTGGCTGATCAGGCAGGCGGTGATGCGAAGACCGCCATTATCATGAAGCTAACCGAAACGAGCAGGGAAGAAGCCACTCGTATGTTGAATGTTACCAATGGAAGAATCAGGGAAGCTATTTCGCAGTTGGACTAAGTTTTCGGGAAAGGGTGGAGAGATTCCATGTTGCCAGAATCTATTCGCGAAGAGCTGCGTGCTATCGTCGGAGAGAAAAACTGTCTCGACAAACAGGAAGCATTAGTCGCTTATTCGTATGACGCGACGCCGATGCAGCAAGCATTGCCGGATGTGGTCGTCATGCCGAAGAGCACAGCCGAAATCCAACAGGTTATGCGAGTTGCAGCACGACACCACATTCCGATTGTGACGCGTGGGGCTGGCTCCAATCTATGCGGCGGAACGATACCAGTCGGGGGCGGAATTGTCTTGGTGTTGAGTCGGATGAATCAGATCGTAGAGATTGACGAACAAAATTTGACGATAACAGTGCAGCCGGGGGTCCGAACGGTCGACATCCATCAGGCGGTAGAGGCGCTTGGTTTGTTTTACCCACCCGATCCAGGCAGTATGGTCATCTCCACGATTGGCGGGAATATTGCGCTTAATTCGGGTGGACTGCGCGGGTTGAAGTACGGAACTACCAAGGATTACGTGCTGGGTCTCGAAGCTGTGTTGCCGAACGGAGAGGTCATCCGTACCGGGGGCAAGCTGATGAAGGATGTGGCGGGCTATGATCTGACCAAGCTCTTGGTCGGCAGCGAGGGCACATTGGCGATCATTACCGAGGCGATTCTCAAGCTGATTCCGAGGCCGCAAACACAGCGGGTTATGCTCGCTATGTTTGCAGATATGGCACAGGCAGCGAGGTCGGTTTCCGATATCATTGCCAATCGGATTATCCCTGGCACGCTGGAATTTCTCGATCAGGGCACGATCCGTGTTGTCGAGGATTTCAAACAGATCGGGCTTCCGACAGATGCGGCGGCGATCCTCCTGATCGGTCAGGATGGAGAACCACAGACGGTCGATCGGGACATGGAGCAGATCGCTGCGATTTGCGAGAAGAATGAAGCCGTCCAAATCAAGGTAGCGACGACAGCGGAGGAAGCTGATGAGGTGATGACGGCCAGACGCAGTGCCCTCGCCGCGTTGTCACGGATGCGTCCTACGACCATTTTGGAAGACGCAACCGTTCCCCGCGCCGCAATTGCGCCGATGGTCGCTGCGATCCAAGAGATTACAGAGCGATACGGACTGCAAATTTGCACCTTCGGGCATGCAGGAGACGGCAATTTGCATCCGACCTGCATGACAGACGCTCGCAACACGGAAGAGATCGAGCGTGTCGAGCATGCCTTCGAGGAAATTTTCGCGGCGGCAATCGATTTGGGCGGAACGATTACGGGAGAGCATGGTGTAGGAATCGTCAAGGCACCGTATTTGGAGTGGAAGGTAGGGGCCGCAGGTATGGAGATCATGAAAGGCATCAAGCACGCTTTCGATCCTCACAATCTCCTGAACCCTGACAAGATGTTTGCCAAACAGTCCAGGAACAGAGTGGTGGTCCAGCGTGCTTAAAGAGGCCTTGGTAAAGAAACTCGATTACGATGAACTGTCCAATTGTATGCGCTGTGGCTTCTGTCAGCCAGCATGTCCGACCTTTCGGGAAACAGGCTATGAGGCGGCTTCTCCACGAGGTCGCATCGCCTTGATGAAAGCCGTAGCAGACGGTGTCATGGAGCCGGACAAAGATTTCATCGATCAAATGAATCTCTGTCTAGGCTGCCGGGCATGTGAGCCGGTATGCCCGGCAGGTGTGCCGTACGGTCAACTGATCGAGCAGACGCGAGAAGCGATCGAAGAGGTGCAGGAGCATCCATGGTGGGTCAAAGCCGTCCGCAAGCTCGCGTTTTTCCACTTGTTTCCTCATCAGAAGCACATGTACCGGCTCGGCGGTCTCTTGCGCTTCTATCAACGCTCAGGTGTGCAAAAAGTCCTTCGCAAGCTGGGGGTGCTGTCCATTCTGCCAAAACAAATGCGGGAAATGGAAGCGATCATGCCTGAAGCATCTGGAAGAGGTATCGTGGACTTTTTCGGTGGCACGGTTATTCCAGCCGTAGGTGAGCGCAAGTATCGTGTAGGCATGTTTCACGGCTGCATCATGGATGTCCTATTCAATGAGACGAATCGCAACACTGTTCGGCTTTTGAGTGAGGCAGGCTGTGAGGTCATCATCGCTCCAGACCAGGTTTGCTGCGGCGCTCTCCATGCACATAGCGGTGAGCGTGAACAGGCTCGCAATCTGGCGCGAAAAAATGTGGCTGCTTTTCACAAGGCTGATGTGGATATCATTGTATCCAATGCAGGTGGTTGCGGAGCGATGCTTCTAGAATACAACCATTTGCTGGAGAAAGATGCCGAATGGAAGGAGAAAGCACACTGGTTCGCTTCACGCGTGAAGGATATTAGCGAGATACTTGCACTTCTCGTCGAACCAAAAGAGTGGCAGTCATTGCCGCAACGAATCACCTATCAATCCTCCTGTCACCTGCGCAACGGGATGAAGGTGACAAAAGAGCCAGTGAGCCTCCTGCAAGCCATTCCGGGAGCTACATACGTACAGCTTCGCGAAGGAGATCGCTGCTGCGGCTCTGCGGGTATTTACAATCTGGTGCAGTCTGAGATGGCCGGGAGCCTTTTGGATGAAAAAATGGATCATGTAGCGGCTACCCAAGCAGACATTCTCGTGACCTCGAATCCGGGCTGTCTGTTGCAAATGAAAGCAGGCATTCATCGAGCGGGACTGGAAGGAAAGATGGAAGCCGTGCACATCGTCGATTTATTGGCGCGTGTGCAGCAAAAAGAAAAGCCCTTGTCTATCCCTGAGTGAGTGGGGATGACAAAGGCTTTTTCCGTTTAAGAGGGGCTAGCTGTTTTGTACTTTTTCCTGATCGTAGATATCCAACGCAGCTTGAACGGCGCGCCCTGCGTGTACACGGGCTCCATGCCGGATGAGAACCGCTTCCAGCGCACCTAACACATGCAAAATATTTTTCTTCCGGCAGCTGTAGCCCATTGTGCCAATCCGCCAGATTTTCCCTTTTAACGGCCCAAAGGAACTGGCAATTTCAATATGAAAATCTTCGAGCAGCATATCTCGGACTGACTCTCCGTCCAGCCCGTCAGGAATTTTGATACAGGTCACGACGGGAAGCTTGCAAGCCGGATCGCCGTAGAGCTGCAATCCCATCGCCAACACACCAGCGACCAATGCTTGTTCATGCAAGCGATGTCTGGCGAATCTCGCCTCCAGACCTTCCGTAAGGGCGATGCGCACACCCTCGCGCAAGGCGTACAGCATCGTTGTCGCCTCCGTATGGTGGTTCAGCCGTGCGGGTCCCCAGTAGTCCATGAGCTGGCTCAAGTCAAAATAGTTGCTGCGGATCGTTCGGGTTTGCGTAGATTTCGGAGCAGAGGGATCAGCGAGTCCACGCTCAATTTTTTTTCGTTGGAGCAAGAGTGCTTCTAAACGAGAATTAAACGTGATAGGAGCGATCCCAGAGGGGACAGACAAGCATTTTTGCGTGCCGCCAATACAAGCGTCGATATACCAATCGTCTACCTTCACTTCTGTCCCGCCGATCGAAGCGACAGCATCGACGACAAATAGGACATCCATCCGGCGGCAAGCTTCTCCGATTTCTTTCAAAGGCTGAACACAGCCAGTGGATGTTTCGCCGTGGACCATTGCTACGATTTTGGGCTGAATTCGTTCGATTTCGGCAATCACGTCCTGCGGCTCAAAGATGCTTCCCCAGCGCGTTTCCATCGTAATCACATCTGCGCCGTACCTTTCCGCAATCTCCGTGAGCAAGTGCCCGAATCGTCCATAAATGGGTACAAGCACCCGATCTCCTGGTTCGATTATGCTACACAAAACGGCCTCGATACCCGCCCGGGAAGTTCCGTCTATAGGGAAAGCCCAATGATTGGATGTCTGAAACAAATTCCGAAGCATTTCCATTGTTTCGTTCATGATGTTCGTGAATTCTGGATCGAATTGTCCCAATATGGGTGAACCCATCACGCGAAGAACACTAGGCTCAGCCTCGACGGGCCCCGGCGTCATGATCGTTCGTTGTGAGATGGTCTGTTCTTTGTATGCACACATAAGCGCTCCCCCAGCTCTTTCTATATCAAGGGCCGCTTTTCCGATTCATTACCGGAAAAAACGGCCGCAGTACTGCCTATCTTTTGTGCCCATCAAAAATCTATTTTGAAATTCAAGAATCCAGCTTTTCGCAGCGCCTCGTAGATGATGACGAGCGCTGGACCGAGTATCAGCCCGAAAAATCCAATCACCTGAAATCCGAGGAACATGCTGACAAGAGCGGCTAGAGCGCTAATTCCCAGATTAGATGCGAGTACCTTGGGCTCAATAATACGGCGGACGACCGTAATCACGAGGAAGATGACGATCAGGCCGATCGCCAAATAAGAGTTGCCCATCAAGAAGTTGTAAATAGCCCATGGGACGAGGAACGAGCCTGCGCCCAAGATAGGGAGAATATCGACGAACACGATCATGAGCGAAATGACGGCTGCATACTTGACCTGCAAGATAAGTAATCCCAAAAAGGATAGCGTGAACGTCATCAGGCTCAAGATGATCTGGGCACGTAAAAACCCAACGGTGGCACGGTTCAATTGAGAGATGACCACTTCGACCTTTTCACGGGCAGACACCGTGAACATTCTCATGAAGCCCGCACGCAATTTCGGCAAATCGAGACTGATCAAAAACAAGGCAACCAAGTAAATGATCGTGGAGATCAAAAAGCCAGGAACGATGGCTGCCACACCAAGAATACCTTTGGCAACCGTGGAGGCTGAAGTAAGCGCCCAGTTTTTAAGCCCAGCGAAGACACTCTGGATTTCTGATACGGTTTCGGCAGGTAACGACGCATAGTAAGTTTCCCAGCTCATCAAATAGGACTCGACCAACTCAAAAATATGCTGTGAAAAGGCCGGTAATCTCTGAGCCAAAACAATTCCCTGAACCACAATCTGCGTACCGATCCAGTACAGTACGATCCCAAATGAAATGAGGAAGAGGAAAAAGGATGCGATCACCGCACTCATCCGATTCATTCGTAGCCTTTTGGTAAGAAACAAGACGAGCGGCTCAACCAGAATTGCTGTTAACAGTGCTAGCAAAAAGGGGACGGAGTAAGGTAAAAGAAACAACCCGACTGCAAGAACTAGTAGCAGGATGATCATTTTCCGAATCGTCATGACTGCGCTCCATTCTGAATGAAAAAATCGCTGAAAATTGATTCCCTTATTCTATCATTTTTCCAGAAGCGAACACAATGAGCCCAATCATAGCAAGAAATCGATAGATATTATCAGAAAAAATAAATAAATGAAAAGAATACAAAAAAGGGGAAAACACAAAAAGTCATGATATGATGCTCACCTATATACCACTCAAGTTTGATGCGTATCAGCATATCGACTTGAGAGTCACATCTTAATCTTTCATAGCGAGGTGTCAGGATGAAGCGGTTTGGATTAGCGATGCAAATTGTCGTCGGTCTCATTCTGGGTATCCTGGTGGGTGCTATTTTTTACGGCAACCCGGCAGTGGCGACCTATTTACAACCTATCGGTGATATTTTTCTCCGATTGATTAAAATGATTGTCGTTCCGATCGTTGTTGCCACGCTTATTGTAGGCGTAGCAGGCGTAGGTGACATGAAGAAGTTAGGCAAAATCGGTGGTAAGACAATTCTGTATTTTGAAATCGTTACCACGATTGCCATTATCATTGGTCTTTTGGCGGCCAATATCTTTCAACCGGGTGTCGGTGTGGATCGAACAGTCCTTACCAAGACCGATATCCACAAGTATGTAGACACGGCTGAATCAACACAGAGCCACGGTATGGTGGAAACATTCGTTAAGATTGTACCAACGAATATCTTTGATTCTCTTGCTCGTGGTGATATGTTAGCGATTATCTTCTTCTCCGTTCTGTTTGGACTTGGTGTCGCAGCAGCAGGAGAGAAAGGAAGGCCGGTTCTCAACTTCTTCAATGGAGTCGCGGACGCCATGTTCTGGGTTGTGAACACCATCATGCGATTCGCTCCGTTTGGTGTTTTTGCACTGATTGGTGTTACCGTTTCCAAATTTGGTTTGTCTTCCTTGATTCCATTGGGGAAACTGGTTATTTTGGTTCACGTTGCCATGGTGTTCTTCATCTTGGTGGTATTGGGCATCATCGCACGTATCAGCGGAGTCAAAATCACTTCCATCCTGCGTGTACTGAAGGACGAGCTGTTGTTGGCTTACTCCACCTCCAGCTCCGAGACTGTACTGCCTAAAATCATGGAAAAAATGGAGAAGATGGGCTGTCCGAAGGCGATCGCGTCCTTTGTTATTCCGACAGGCTACTCCTTCAACCTGGATGGTTCCACACTGTACCAGGCACTGGCTGCTCTGTTCATTGCGCAAATGTATGGGATTCACATGCCAATCAGCACACAGATCACGCTTATGCTCGTACTGATGGTTACGTCCAAAGGGATCGCTGGTGTACCGGGAGTATCGTTCGTAGTACTGTTGGCTACGCTCGGCTCTGTAGGTCTCCCAGTAGAAGGTCTTGCTTTCATCGCCGGCGTAGACCGTTTGATGGATATGGCTCGTACAGTTGTTAACGTAGTAGGTAATGCGTTGGCAGCAATCGTGATCTCTCGTTGGGAAGGTCAGTTCGATCAAAAGAAAGCAGACAATTATGTTCAGGCAGTAAAAGCCGATCCAAGCGCTGCTTAATCTAAGCTATTAATGGTTTGTAAGAAGCCTCCTGTCAGTGAATTTAACTGGCAGGGGGCTTTTTTGCATTGCGTGGAAAAGTGGCGGTAGCGCTTCAAACCCAAAAATCTTTAATCGTTTTTGTATGTGATGCATTTTTTAAGAATTAATTCCTTTCATAAAATGCCCCTTCCTCTCGCAAACCAGTGACAGACATTGCAAGTGTAATCAGAGTAAGCACTAAGGATACTTTGAAACGTAAATCTTCGACTTGGACATAAGAATTTTCAGCTACAGTTTATTACTTGTAGAACGAACGCCAACATGCAAAATGATTGGTGTTCGTTTTATAATGATGGTGACAGGGGGCTGATTAAAAATGATCAAAGCATTGATTTTTGGATTTGGTCTTCTTGGGCTTTTGATTTTGTATGCATTCTTGGGGGATCGTGGAACGAGCACTTTACTGACTTTTTCAAGCTATACGGGGTTCGGACTAATTGTGATTTCCATTTTTATGTTCGGATCTTCACTTGGCGTTGATCGGATAACCATGGCTACTCCAGACGTGAAGAGAAACTTCGTTGCAGATGATAATAATGAGCGAATACAAAAGGCAAATAGTAAAGAGATGAATTGGGCTCTTTATACATTTATAGCAGGCGTACCTTCTATTGTTACATGGGCATTCATGTACTTTGTAATTCATTAAGTGACATCGGTTAAAATACCCTTCCTCGAGTTGGGTATTTTTTTATTGACACCAAAAACAGGAAAGAGTAATATGATACCAACAACTTGATAATAACATTTTGTTAATAACAAAAAAGCAACAACATTTCAGCAGCTAAAAGAGGCGATTGGATGAAAGAAAAATCACATGTCAATAAACAAGGTCAAACCGAAAAGGAGTACTTGGAAGCTTATGATGTCAGCCAATTCGAGCGGCCGTCTGTGACAGTCGATATGCTGGTATTCACCGTAATGGATGAGCTGGAGGAGAATTACCGCAAGCTCTCGCCCAAGTCTTTGAAAATATTGCTTGTGAAGCGTGGTGAGCATCCGTATATCGGCCAATGGGCGTTGCCGGGTGGGTTTGTTACACCTGGGGAGAGTCTGGAGGAGGCAGCCAGACGCGAGCTGCGTACGGAAACAAACGTAGACGATATTTACTTGGAGCAGCTCTATACCTGGGGTGATGCGGGCAGAGATCCGCGGACTTGGGTTATCAGCACGTCGTACATGGCCTTGGTAGACAGCTCGTCCTTACAGCTGCAGGCAGGGGAGGATGCAGAGGAAGCGGAGTGGTACCGCATCGAGGACAGGTGGCTGAAAGAAACAAAGACAGCGACTACGGACGGCTCCATTACTGAAAGCTGGCTGGAATTGCGACTGGTCCACGAGAGAGAGGAACTGTCTGCCACGATTAAAATTACCAAAACAGTAACGGGCCGCACCGTACGTGAGACCCGCGAAATTGTGGAGACGAACAATATCGCATTTGATCACGCCAAAATCATTCAATACGCGCTGGAGCGATTGCGTAATAAGATTGAATACACGGACATCGCCTTTGCCTTAATGCCGGAGCTGTTTACGCTAAGTGATTTGCAACAGGTGTACGAAGTGATTTTGGGACGTGAGCTGTTGGCTGCGGCGTTTCGCAGGAAGGTAGCCGACAAAGTGCTGGAAACGAATCAATATCGAAAACATGCCGGGCACCGACCATCCAAGTATTTCCGCTTTAACCCGGAATGGATGGATCAGACGTAGCCCCGCACCAGGGAGGAAATCACAATGAATCAGGGACACAATCGAAGCGGGCGCGTACGAATCGCGCAAGAGACGCTGCAAATCATAGAGCAGGGCTACTACGTGAACAAAGCGGGAGAAAAGAAGACCATAACGGAGGATCTCACTGCTGCCATCAGCCAGTCCGTCTTGTATCGTCCAAATGATTTGGCTGCAGAAACAGTACAACATCCATCTCATCAAACAACGGCAGCACAACTGCGTGCCAAGGTCGAGGTAACCTCGGAATCCAGCCTGGATGCAGCCAAGCGCCTCGTCGTCTCCGAGAAACGAGCAGATGCCATATGCTTGAATTTTGCTTCCGCCAAAAATCCGGGCGGAGGATTCCTAGGGGGAAGCCAGGCGCAAGAAGAGAGCTTGGCGCGTTCCTCCGGTCTGTATCCTTGCATCGTGCAAATGCAGGAAATGTACACCTATCATCGCCAATTGAAAACCTGCTTTTATTCCGATTACATGATTTATTCACCGCGGGTCCCTGTACTTCGCGACCAAAGCGATCAGCTTTTGCATGAGCCATACCTCTTGTCTTTTATTACGGCGCCTGCTGTGAATGCAGGGGTTGTTCGTGAGCGAGAGCCGGAAAATATCGCGAAGATTGGCCCTGTCATGAAGGAGCGCATCCGAAAAATTTTGCGGGCAGCAGTTATTCATAACCACCGGACGATCATTTTGGGAGCGTACGGCTGCGGAGTATTCCGCAACAAAGCGGAGGACGTAGCAGATTACTTTGCGTCTGTTTTGATCGAGGAGCAGTATGCACAGTTTTTTGACCACATCGTTTTTGCCATCTACGACAATTCTGCGCGCCAGGAAAACCTGCGAGCGTTCAAGGAGAGATTCGCATGAATGCGAAAAGCACCAGCTTGTTAGCAGACTGGAATTGGTTTGAAAAAATATGGCTCATCTCGTTTACACTGGTAACCCTCTATTTGTATTTCGCACTGGATGATACATTAATCGGCTTGATTGCCTCCTTAACAGGGATGTTGAGTGTCGTGCTTGTTGCCAAAGGAAAGACGTGGAGCTACTACCCGGGTATCATCAATGTAGTTTTGTACGCGTTCGTCGCTTATGGGCAAAAGTATTATGGGGAAGTCATGCTGAATCTTCTCTATTTTTTGCCGATGCAATTCATAGGACTCTACCTATGGCGCAAAAACCGCGTGTCCGAAGTGAAACAAAATGACGTTAAGATTACGGTTTTGTCCAACCGAGCACGTATCTGGTGGACGATCTTGAGCATCATCGCAACAGTTGCCTACGGGTTTGTATTGAAGCAAATGGGCGGGGCCTTGCCTTTTGTCGATTCCTTGACGGCTGTTCTCTCCGTCATCGCGATGCTCTTTATGGTGAAGCGCTTGGTCGAGCAGTGGGTGGTCTGGATCATCATTGATTTGTTCACGATCTACATGTGGCTGGTAGCATTTTTGAAGGACGGAAGCGATATCTCGATGCTTGTCATGTGGTCCGCTTATTTAGTGAATGCCATCTACGGATTGATGAACTGGGTTCGACAGTACCGCAAGCAAAGGGAGGAGCAGACATGGGGGGCGTAGGCTTCATTGGCGGCAAATTTTTGCCACTGCATCAGGGACATGTATACGCGATTACACAGGCGGCCTGCCGCTGCGACGAGCTGTACGTCATTCTCTCGCACAGCCCTACTCGCGACCGAAAACTGTGTGAGGAGGCAGGGATCAAGCCCATGCCCTATGAAGTACGGTTGAGATGGCTGTCCACGCTCGTTAAGGACATGGAAAATGTCCGTGTGCTTGCAGTCGAGGATCATGCGGATAGCGACGAGAGCTACGATTGGGAGGCGGGAGCAGCGGACATCCAGCGCAAGATCGGGAAAAAAATCGATCTGGTTTTCAGCTCCGAGTCCGCCTATGATCCGATTTTTCGCCGTTTATACCCGGAGGCAGCGCATATCATTCTCGATGAATCGCGTAGCCAAGTGCCGATATCCGCTACCCAAATTCGCAACGAAGGGGTCTACACCCATTGGCAGCACATCCCGACTGTTGTTCAGCCCTATTTCGTCAAAAAGGTAGTGGTCGTAGGAACAGAGAGCTGCGGGAAATCGACCTTGACCCGTTATCTTGCGAAAATCTACAACACCGTGTTTGTCGAGGAGTATGGACGCACAATCTGCGAAGAGGTTGGGGGCTGCGATACGATTTTGACACCGGAGTATTTCCCGCATATCGCGTATGGGCACAAAATGAAAGAGTACGAAGCGCTCCAGAAAGCCAACAAGCTCTTGTTCATCGATACCGAAGCGATTGTCACCCAATTTTACTCTGAGCTGTACACTGGGCAAACCTTCTCTGTTCTCGACCAGATTGCCGAAGAGCAAAAATATGATTTGTGGCTGTTCATGGAGCCAGATGTCGCATGGGTAGATGATGGACTGCGTGTGCACGGAGAAGAGCAAGTGCGCCTGCACAATCATGAAAAGCTGCGCCAGATGCTGGATGAGCGGGGAATTACGTACGTGACACTGCGAGGAAATTATGCCGAGAGACTGCAAGGAGCGATGCAGCATGTCGATCAACTGTTGAAGACGACTTCTCAACGAGCGGGAATTGGGCTAGACTAAAGTTATCAAACGATTCTGACAGTAGAAGGGAGCCGTGCTGCATGCAGTCGATCGCACAGCCGCTATCCCCCCTTAGCTTGAAGGAATGGGCTGTCGCCGTCAAAGCGCTTGGAGAAGGTGAGCAGATCATCACGATCCGCAAGGGTGGGTTATACGAAGAAACACGAGAATTCCGCTTGGAAAACAATCAATTTTATTTGTATCCGACCTATGAGCACCAGAAGCGCGACATGGTTAAGGCAGACTACCAACACCTGTTAGACGCGACCCTCGAAGGCTGGACAATGGACAAGAAGACCGTAACGATCGAATATTTTGCCGAAGTAACCGACGATGTTGAGTTGATGGACGAAGCCAAGCTGCGCGCGCTTTCGCCCTTCCACATCTGGACGGACAATTTCGCAGATGTGCGCTTGCATTGGAAGAAAAAACAGCCGCTGCACATTTTGTTCGTGCGGATGTATCGATTAGAGCAGCCGGTAGAAATCCCGATTGACGCTGCTTATCAAGGCTGCAAATCTTGGCATGATCTCTTAGTGGATATTCCGCGAGCTGGGTTTACCCCTGTGCTTTCCGACGAGGAGTTCGCAGCGAAAAAAGCTGCGATCATGAACATTCTGCAAAACTGACATTCTATTCCACTCTTGTCTGGAGGGTTCTCATGAAAGCGATCTTGGTAACGGAATTAGGCGGACCGGAGACGATGAAATATGCGGAAGTCGAGATGCCGATCATGTCACCTGCACAGGTGCTGATCCGCGTCGAGATGACCAGTGTCAATTTTGCCGATATCAAATCCAGATATGGAAAAAAGGGAGCAGCCAAGCTGCCGTTTATCCCGGGACTCGATGCAACTGGCGTGATCGAACAGGTGGGGGCAGAGGTGCAAAGCCTGAAGGTGGGACAACGAGTCATCGCATTTCCGGCCGACGGATCATACGCCGAGTATATCGTGGCGGATGAGAGCTTGACCTTTGCGCTGCCAGATCAAATTAGCACGGAAACAGCAGCCGCTTGCCCAGTCGTGTCATTTACTTCGTACCAGCTATTGGCGAAGGTAGCCCGTATTGCCAAAGGGGAAACCGTACTGATTCACGCTGCGGCAGGCGGAATCGGGACGACGGCGATTCAATTAGCCAAGCTGCTCGGAGCAGGTCGTGTCATCGGCACAGTCGGTAATGAAGCAAAGGCGGAAATTGCCTTGTCAGCCGGTGCCGATCATGTGATTTGCAATGATCGCGAAGATTTTGTGGAAAAGGTACGTGAGTTGACGGATGGTGCGGGAGCCGATGTTATTTTGGACTCGATTTCCGGAGCGGTGAGCGAGCGTAGTCTTGAGTGCCTCGCCTGGTACGGCCGACTCGTCCATTTTGGCAATGCCAGCGGCGAAATCGGTCAGATCAAAACAATCGATTTGCACGCAAGCTGCCGCTCTGTATTAGGCTTCAGCTTTGGTACGACACGCAAGCTGCGCCCACACTTGTTGCAGGATCCAGCCAAGCAAGTTTTGGACTATTTGGCGAATGGACAGCTGAACATCAAGATCGGCAAGCATTTTGCATTGGAAGAAGCAGCGAGCGCCCATGCGTGGGTAGAGAGCAGGGCGAGTACGGGAAAAGTACTGCTGGATGTGCGTTCGTAACGATTTGGAGCCCTTGCTGACTCACAAGCAAGGGTTTTCGCTTTATCATTTTGGAGAGGTGAATGCTATGCAGATAATTTCTACAAGCGAACTGGACAAAAACGTTATCACTGAATTTTTCATCACACACTGGGGAAGTCCGCAAATGGTCATCTCCAGTGGCGTCTTCCAATGCGATGCGCTGGATGGCTACGCAGTAAAGGGGGAAGATGGAGCAATCCAGGGATTTATTTCCTATGTAATCGAAGATCAGGAATGTGAAATCATTTCCTTGGACAGTGTGATTGAACACAAAGGAATCGGGACCGCACTTCTCAAGCAAGTAGAGCAGACCGCCAAAGAAAAAGGCTGCCACCGCATGAAGCTCGTCACCACCAACGATAACCTGCACGCCATGGGATTTTACCAAAAAAGAGGTTATCAGCTTCACGAGCTGTACATCAATGCTGTGGACAAAGCCCGCCAAATCAAACCGGAAATCCCCCTAATCGCAGCAAATGGCATCCCAATCCGCGATGAAATCCTTTTTATAAAAAAACTTATTTAAAAAAGCCCCGCAGAAGCAATAGCTGTCCGAAAAGCGAAGGCACATGTTTGGAAGGAGACCGCCCGAACGAAGAGAGGAAAAAGGCGACTGGAAAACATGTGCCTTCGCTTCCCTCCAACAACCGCAGATTGACAACCTCCGGTTTTAAAAAGTTTGCCCCCACACAATTGTTGACATTCGTAACTGTACGAATTATTATTACAGTACTCTTCGCAAGGAGGCCGTCTGTGACGTGAATAGTGAATTTACCATTGCTGTTCACAGCTTGGCTTTGTTGGCTCATATCCCAGAGCATATGGCAAGCAGTGAGCTCATCGCAAAAAATGTATGTACGAATCCTGCCAGAATTCGCAAAATCATGAGCATTCTGCGTAAGAACGGGTTTGTGAAGACCAAAGAGGGAATTGGCGGCGGTTATATCCTCGCGTGCGATCCGAATGAGGTCACCTTGGCTGAGATATATCGTTCGATTTCGAATGGTACACTGAAGCCGCACTGGTGTTCGGGAGATCCGCAAGAAGCGTGTCAGGTTTCTGCGAATATGCACGGAGTCATGGATCAGATTTTTACCGAAGCAGAGATGTACTTCACGAAGTATTTGGAACAAATTACGATCCAGACTGTATTAGATAAAGTCCGTCATGGATGTCAGGAGAATTCGCGACAGTAACCATACAAATTTTTAACATGGAAACTGTAATGATTTCCGTTACAATTAGGAGGTGCACGAAAATGAATCGAGATGAGTTATTGGAAGTCGGTGAATGGGTATTGGGCAAGACCAAATTCGGCGAGTTAGTTCAAGGCTTCGTCGAAACAGATGATTCATTGCGAGGTACCGCGAAAGTTTATGTGGTTCAATGCGACAACGAAGAGACGATCGGCAAGCTGGTGGTGATTCCGAGACAGTGGATGGAACGCATTCCAGTAGGCTCTTTTGATGATGAAGAGCATATGCATGATTTGATCGACCTCGCTCTCGCAACCAAAGATAGAGAGTGGTTTATGGACCTGACTGCTAAGGCAAGCACCATGAAACAGACGTCAGGGAAAGAAGCCCGCAAAACAAGAAGCTCTTCCATTCGCAATCGCTTGGGAACTTCTGCTATTTGGGAGCAATAATTTTTCACAATACAGGAGGAGTACGGAGTATGTCTAACGTGAATCAGAACAGTTGGTTTGAAAAGGGAATGAGCTTTGCTGCGTACAAAGAAAGCATGAACGTCAACAAAGAAGAGCTGTCTCGCGTGTACGATCAGCTCACATTTACGGAAGAGGATCTGGCTGTCTGGAAGGAGCTCTCCCAGCGCAATTGGAAAGGGGTCGTTCTAACCGCAGACTGGTGTGGGGATGCTTCCTTGTGCGTTCCTGTCATTCAGCGAATTGCTGAGGAAAGCAACATTGAATTGCGCTTTCTCATCCGTGACGAAAATTTGGAGCTGATGGATCAATACCTGACCAATGGCACAGCACGTGCAATCCCGATCTTTATTTTCCTCGACCAGGAGGGTTACGAGGCAAGAGTGTGGGGACCGCGTTCTCCAGAAGTACAGGAAATGATTACGACTGCCCGTGCAGGCTTGCCGGCTGCAGACGCTCCAGATTTTGAGGAAAAGCAAAAGGAGTTGTACCGCAACTTCAAGCAAAAGATATCTACAGACCCTGCTATTTGGCGCACAGTGATCGAGAGTGTGAAAGCGAAGCTGCAAGGCTAAAGAGAAAAATCTATAGGATAGGAATGGATAAATGAATATGAATACACAAGAGAATAGTCAGCGACCGATTCTCTTCCTGATGATCAACATGTTTATCGCCATGCTGGGAATTGGCTTGATTATTCCGATTTTGCCCGAATTTCTCAAAGAGTTCGGCGCGGGTGGGGAGACGGCTGGATACTTGGTGGCGGCCTTTGGTGTAACACAATTTCTTTTTTCTCCAATTGCAGGGGAATGGTCGGATAAGTACGGTCGAAAAATCATGATTGTAATGGGACTCGTCCTGTTTACGGTCTCCAACCTGGTCTTTGCCTTGGCTGAACAGACCTGGGTGCTCTACCTTTCTCGTCTGATCGGGGGGATTGGGGCAGCAGCGATGATTCCGTCCATGCTGGCGTATGTAGCGGATATCACAACAGAGGATAAACGTGGAAAAGGACTGGGGATGCTCGGAGCTGCCATGTCGCTCGGTTTTGTTATCGGGCCTGGTATTGGCGGATTTTTGGCAGAGCTTGGCTTGCGTATGCCGTTCTACATTTCCGCGGCAGTTGGTGCGGTAGCCACACTCGGTTCCATCTTCTTCTTGTCAGAATCCCTTCCTAAGGAAAAACAGCTTGTGGCACGAAACGCCAAAGACAAACAGGAAAACATCTTCGTACAACTCGGCAAGTCGTTTCAATCGTCGTACTTCATCATGCTGGTGCTGGTCTTTACGATGACGTTTGGCTTGGCGAACTTCGAAGTTATCTTCCCGCTGTTCGTCGACGCGAAATTCGCTTATACTCCGCGCGATATTTCCATCATTATCACAGTGGGTGCTCTTGCCGGTACGATTGTGCAGGCAGCGCTGATCGGCAAGCTCATTACTCGTTTTGGCGAGAAGAAGCTCATTAACTGGACGTTCTTCTTGTCTGCTGTATCGATGGTGATGATGCTATTGTCCGGTAACTTCTGGTATATGCTGATTTTGACGGTTATCTTCTTTACCCTGACGTCGATTATGCGTCCAGCAATCAACACGCTGATCTCCAAGCGAGCGGGGGATGAGCAGGGCTTCGTAGCAGGAATGAACAATGCCTACATGAGTCTAGGAAATATTTTTGGCCCAGCAGTGGCAGGTACGCTGTACGGGGTTCATTTGAATGCACCGTATTTGTTCGGCGCGATTATCCTGGTTCTCAGCTTGTTCTTGTCGCAGGTGGAAAGCCGTCGCAGCGTGAAACGGGCAGTGGCCTAAGAAGTTTTGTAAATGGAAAAGAGCAGCCAAAGTGTGGAAACGCTTTGTGTTGCTCTTTTTTGCGTTATAGGAAAAACGGCCTACATCTTTTATAATTTGTTTAAATTGGAATGATTTAGCATAATGTAGGGTGGAGCAAGAGGAGGGGGAAGCTTTTTGAAGAAATGGGCATCGTTTATTGTGTTTCTTATGCTAGTGATGACGGGCTGTACGGACTCTGATCCTGCGCAAAAAGACACTTCTGCGACACAACAAACCGCAAACCTACAGGAGCAGACGAAAACGCCTGATCAGACAACTTCAGATACATCCACACAAACGCAGGCTAGAGAGCCATTGCCGCCTGTCAAGCGCGAGTTGACGGCATTTGAGCTCGCATTGGCAAACCAGGTGGTAGGGACCTATGCTGGCGGGAATTACGATGAAGAGAAGGTCAAAAAAGAATTGGATAAGCTCCCAGCTACACTCACATCGGAGCAATATCTCGAGGAGCTGCTGAAATTACTCGGAGAGGATTATCGCCCGTTTGTTCTTACGTTTGCGAATTTTGATTCCAGTGTAGACGTTCACTTGCAGCGTCCGACAGAGGAGATTACCTTGCCGGAAACGCAAAAAACGCATTTTGCCTTGCTGATTGATGCGAGTGGCAGCATGAAAGGAAAAGTCGGCAAAAAAACGAAGATGGAGGCAGCGAGAGAGGCAATTGACCAATTCGCGTCTGTCCTTCCCAAAAACGCGACGATTTCTTTACGAGTATATGGGCATAAAGGAAGCGGCAGTGACCAAGACAAAGCGTTATCATGCGCAAGTACAGAGACCTTTTATTCGGAGACGGGCTATCAGAAGGAATCGTTTCAACAAGCATTGGGCAAAGTACAGCCAGCAGGCTGGACACCGATTGCAAAAGCGCTGCAAGCCGTGCAAGAAGATATTCCAGCCGGGACAAACGAAACATTCGTGTACGTGGTGAGCGACGGGATCGAAACATGCGGAGGAAATCCCGTAGAAGCAGCCAAAGCACTGAACAAGTCGAGCATAAAGACCGTAGTGAACATTATCGGATTTGACGTTGATAACGAAGGGCAGCGTATGCTCAAGCAAGTGGCGGATGCGGGAGCGGGGACATACATAACCGTGCAGGATGAAGAGGCCTTGAAAAAGCACCTTCAGGGCGAATACGACAAGCTCAAGCAGGCTTGGTACGCGTGGAAGGAAAATGCCAAAGAAGACGCACTCAGTCAAAAAGAAGCGAAGAAAAAACTCGCGGAAGACACCAAGGAAAAAGTAAAAGCGTTGGTGGAGGAAGAAAAACAAAGATTGCTGGATGCCAGGGAATATTTGAAAAAGAGATTTAACGGAAAAGGCGGAATTATGGATACCGATAGCGCCATTATCGACCGGAAGCAGGAAATATGGCGATATGCGGTGGATACAGGCAATGGGCTTTGGAGAGATTCCGTTGACAATGGCAATCAGGAGTGGCGTGAAGTTATTGAGGAAGGACAACAAGGGGTTCGAGACGCAAACGCTAAAAAACCTTGAGGGAAAGTCGCTTCCTTGACATTTTCTTGAAACCAGTGTAAAAAGAGTATACGAATCGAACACCAACAAATTCATTGACGAGAAAGAGTAAGCTAATCCCCTTGTTCCCCAGAGAGTTGGACCTAGTGCTGAAAGCCAACGTTCAAGACTTAGCCGAAAATCCTCTCCGAGAAGGAAAGCTGAAGCATTTGGAGTAAGCTGACCCGGAATCCCACCGTTACGAGGGACGCGTATGATGGTACGTAGTAGAGGTGCCGAATTGACATGCTTGCATGAAGATTTCGGAACAAGGGTGGTATCGCGAGATCAAATCTCGTCCCTTAGGGGGCGGGATTTTTTTGCGTTCTATGAACCTACACTTCTACGCAAACTACAGAAGAAGGAGTGTACATGATGAGGAAAGTAGACGTAAAAGAAAAAGCAAGGACACGAGAGTTGCGCGTCCTGAATCAGTGGAGGGAAGACGACACATTTCGCAAGTCGATGGACAATCGGCTGGGAAAGCCTAATTTCGTCTTTTATGAAGGACCTCCGACCGCCAACGGACAGCCGCATATCGGTCACGTGCTCGGACGGGTCATCAAGGATTTTATCGGACGCTACAAAACGATGTCTGGCTACCGTGTCGTCCGCAAAGCAGGCTGGGATACACATGGTCTCCCGGTAGAGCTTGGGGTCGAAAAGCGACTTGGCATTTCCGGCAAGCAGGAAATCGAAAACTACGGGGTGGCCAAGTTCGTCGAGGAGTGCAAAAACAGCGTCTTCGAGTACGAAAAACAATGGCGCGAGCTGACGGAAGGCATCGCGTACTGGACAGATATGGAGCATCCGTACGTCACCTTGACCAACGACTACATCGAAAGCGTCTGGCACATCCTTTCTGACATTCATAAAAAAGAACTGCTGTACAAAGGGCATCGTGTCAGTCCGTATTGCCCGGATTGCCAGACGACACTCAGCTCCCATGAAGTGGCGCAAGGCTATGAAGACGTGAAGGACTTGAGCGCAACGGTCAAATTCAAAAGCAAGACAAGCGATGACATCTTCCTCGCGTGGACGACGACGCCATGGACACTTCCAGCCAACGTGGCTTTGGCTGTTAACAAAGAGCTCGATTACGTGCGGGTGAAGCACAAGGATGAAGTGTACGTCGTAGCAAAAAATCTCGCGGAGAAAGTCTTCCAGGAAGACTACGAGGTTTTGTCCACACACAAAGGCGCAGAATGGGTCGGCACCCCGTATGAGCCGCCTTTTGGCTATCTCAAGGTAAACCAAGGGCATATCGTCGTCGATGCGGACTATGTCAGTGATACGAGCGGAACAGGCATCGTGCATACTGCTCCAGCGCACGGGGAGGATGACTATCGCACGACTCGCCAGCATGGGCTTGATTTCGTGAACGTCGTGAATTTGGCTGGCCGCTATACCGATCAAATCTCGGATTTCGCGGGTCGCTTCGTCAAGGATTGCGACGTTGATATCGTCAAAGACTTGTCTCATCGCGGTCTGTTGTTTTCTAAGGAGCGCTATGAGCATAGCTATCCGTTCTGCTGGCGCTGCAAATCGCCACTGCTGTACTACGCGATGGAGAGCTGGTTCATCAAAACGACAGCGATCAAGGATCAGCTAATCGAAAACAACAGCAAGATCGATTGGTACCCGGGACACTTGCGCGAAGGGCGCTTCGGGAAATTCCTTGAAGAGCTTGTAGACTGGAATATTAGCCGCAATCGGTATTGGGGGACACCGCTCAATCTATGGCTTTGTCAGGAGTGTGGCAGCGAATATGCGCCAGGCAGTGTAAAAGAGTTGCGCGAGAAATCCGTGGCGCCACTTGACGAAAAGCTGGAGCTGCACAAGCCGTTTGTGGATGAGGTGAAGCTGCGTTGCTCGTGCGGCGGTACAATGGAGCGAACTCCTGAGGTCATTGATGTGTGGTTCGACAGCGGTTCGATGCCGTTTGCGCAGTACCATCATCCATTCGGCGACGAAAAGGTATTTCAGGAGCAGTACCCTGCCGACATCATTTCAGAAGGAATCGATCAGACACGGGGTTGGTTCTTCAGCTTGTTGGCAGTTTCTACTTTGTATAACGGAAAAGCGCCTTACAAGGCGGTCATCTCTACCGGTCACGTTTTGGATGAACACGGTCAGAAAATGTCCAAAAGCAAAGGAAACGGGATCGATCCATGGGAGGTAATCGAGGAGTTCGGTGCAGATGCATTCCGGTGGGCGCTTTTGTCTGACAGTGCGCCGTGGAGCAGCAAGCGGTTCTCCAAGCGGATCGTCGCCGAGGCGAAGTACAAAGTGATCGATACGATCAACAATACGCATGCTTTTTATTCGCTATACGCCTTGATTGATTCATTCAAGCCAGAAGTGCATCCGCTGCAACAACCTGTGAACGAATTGGATCGTTGGATACTTTCCCGCTTGAATACCACCTTGCAGCACGTAGTAAAAGGTCTGGAAACCTACGATTTCATGAATCCGGCTGGACATATTGAAGCGTTCGTAGACGAGCTCAGCAACTGGTACATCCGTCGTTCCCGGGACCGCTTCTGGAGCAGCGGGATGACGCCTGACAAAGTATCTGCTTACCAGACCCTGCGGGAAGTGTTGCTGACGCTGGCGAAGATGATTGCACCATACGCGCCGCTGATCGCAGAAGATATGTATGGCAATCTGGGGGGCGAAGGCAGTGTTCATTTGACTGACTATCCGAAGGTGAACACAGAAGCAATCGACGAAACCCTTGAGCGGGACATGGAAACGGCTCGACAAATCGTGGAGCTGGCGCGAAATGTTCGCAACGAAACTGGATTCAAGACAAGACAGCCTCTGTCCGAGCTGATCGTATCGATGGAGCAGCCATTTAACCTCGAGCGATTTGCTGGCATTATCCAAGACGAGATCAATGTCAAAAACATTCGGGTAGAGCAAAGCGACAGCAGCTTCGTGACGTATCATTTCAAGCTCAACCTGAAGGTAGCTGGGAAAAAATACGGCAAGCTCGTTGGGCCAATCCAAGGGTACCTAAAAGAATTGAACGCAGCCGATGCACAGAAGGCAGTAGACAATGGCTACTTGAATGTGGAGGTCGCAGGCGAGAGTGTGCGGCTTACGCTAGATGAGCTGCTTGTGGAAAAGCAAGGGAAGCAAGGCTTCGCTTCTGCATCCGGCTATCAGCTCCACGTGGCTTTGAATACGACACTGACAGAAGAGCTTGAGCAAGAAGGCTTGGTTCGTGAGGTCATCCGTGTCATACAGGATGCACGCAAAAAGCTGGATTTGCCCATCGATAAACGTGTCCAGCTCACACTGGATGTGGACGATGAGCTGCGAGCAGCATTGGAGCGTTTTGATCATGTTTTGCGTGAAAGTGTACTCGTTTCGGATGTGACTTTTGCGAAAGCAGCAGATATGGAGACGGTCTCGTTCGGAGATAAAGCATTTGGTTTGCACATCAGATAACGAAGCAGATGGATAAAGAAACAGCTAGGCAACATGGTTTTTACGCCGGTTCCCTAGCTGTTTTGTATTAATTATTCTGGGTCAAACCAAACATCCGCATAATCGCCCGCAACCAAAAATCTCCAGCCAACAGGTAATCCAAGCAAGTGCCATTTGACACCCCAGCAATATGTATACTATAATTTCCTCCAGAATGAAAATTCATTCCGCACGAGAGGAGTCATGAACTTGTCTGAAACCAAGCGCGAATTAATCTTGGATGCAGCGCTCGTTTTGTTTGTAGATCGCGGTTTTGATGGGACGACCGTTCCGATGATCTCCGAAAAGGCAGGGGTCGGTGCCGGTACCATCTATCGTTATTTCGAAAACAAAGAGGCGCTCGTCAATACGCTGTTTCAAGAATGTGTGGGGGAGCTGCTTGAGACAATCAATGATGGTTATCCTCACACATCTGATGACTTACGTGAGCAATTTGGGCATATTGCGAAGCAGGTGATTCGCTACGCCAAAAAGAATTTGAACGCCTTGCTGTTTCTGGATTCCCATACAAATGGTCACTACCTAGACGAAGCCAGCCGCGAAGCGTACATGAGGCTGCGAACATTTTTATGTGAGTTCATTGAACGGGGACAAAAGAATAAGGTCATCCGTCCATTGCCTGCGGATGCATTGATTGCGCTTATGGACGGGGCATTCATCGCATTGAACAAGTGCATCAAGGCTGGCGAGATCGAAGAAACCCCGGAATTGCTTGCTGGTGTAGAGGAAGCTTGCTGGGATGCGATCAGAATTCATTAATTCTGATCCTTCTTTTGAAGAAAACGGAATGAATATTCATTCCGGAATACTTTCTATAAAGCAATAGGAGTGAGGCCTACATGACTAAGACGGGAAGAAAAGTGATGGGGATGTTGCTGATCATCTCCCTTGCAGTGATTGGGACGGCTTGCAATCAGATGAAGCCGTCAACGGAAAGCGAAGTCCAAGCCGAGGCCAAAATTGTGGAAGCGGAGCCGGTCGAGCTGAAAAGCTTCCAATCGACCAGTGAACTGTCAGGGACACTTGCCCCTATCGAAGAGACGACTGTTTCTTTTGAAGTTGCCGGGGAAATCAAGTCGTTGCCGTACAAAGAAGGAGATGCTGTCAAAAAGGGAGAAGTGCTTGCCCGCCTCAATGCTACAGACTACTCTCTCCAGCTGGCATTGGCAAACGCTGAGATGCATGGTGCGAGCGCCGAGCTTTCCAAAGTAAAAAACGGAGCGCGGGAACAAGAAGTTCAGCAAGCGAAAGTAGCGGTCGAAGCGAAGAAAATCTCTCGGGATCAAGCACAGAAAGACTATCAGCGCATGGAACAGCTCTATAAAAATGGGGCTATCTCCGAAACCGAATTTGAAAGTGCCAAAAATGCCTTTGAACTAGCAGATAAAGATTATGCAGAAGCGCAAGAGACGTATTCGCTAGTGATAGAAGGCGCTCGAACTGAGGATATCAGCGCGACAAATGCCAGCTACCAAGGAGCGATGGTCACCCGTGACCAGGCTGCAGCTACTTTGGCAAAAACGGAAGTGAAAGCACCTATTCAAGGAACGGTGCTAGCGAAAATGGCTGATGTTGGACAGCTCGCAAGTCCAGGGGCTCCTGTCTATCGAATCGGCAACATCCAACAGTTGAAAACAGTCTTGCCTGTACCGGACAAGGATATCTCAGCGTGGAAGGTGGGGGATGAGGTCGAGATTCGTTTGTATGAAGACAAACGAATCGGAAAGGTTACGACGGTTTATCCGGCGACGAACGAGCAGACGGGCACGATTAGCGTGGAAGTCGTCATTGATAACGCCAAAAAAGATTGGTTTGCAGGGCAAGTCATCAGCGCAAAGCGAACCTTCTCCCAAAAGAAAGGCATTTTTGTCCCTGCCAAAACCGTTTTTAGCCGTGGTTCTGAGCCTTATGTTTTTTTGCTAGCGGATGGAAAAGCGATTAAGACAACTGTCACGATTGGTCAATATGTTGACAATCATTTGGAAATTACTGCTGGCTTGCAAGCAGGAGACATGTTGATTACGAAAGGTGCTGATCGTTTGCTTGGCGGGGACTCTGTCACCGTGAAAGGAGGCAATCAGCCATGATCGAGTTTTTCATCAACAAGCGCAAAATCACCCTCGTTTTCTTTTCGATGCTCGTGCTGATTGGTATGTTCATCTCGGTTACGCTTCCGAAGCAAGAGCAGCCAGACATTATCGTCAGCATGGCTACCATCACCACCGTTTATCCGGGAGCGACTCCTGAAAAGGTGGAGCAGACAGTCACGAAGAAGCTGGAAGAAAAAATCAACGAGGTGCAAGGAATCAAATCCATTAGTTCGGAGTCTCGATCAGGTGTATCTATTATCAACGTTCGAACAGAGAATAGCGTTGAACCGAAAACGGTGTTTGAAGATGTACGGAAAAAGGTAAAGGATGCCGAGGCCGATTTACCCGATGAAGCAGAGCAGCCCATCATCAATGATGACATGAGCCGGACCTTCATCCAGACCTTTCAAATCACAGCCAACTCTTTTGAAGAAATCCTCCAATTGCGCGATATGCTTGACCTGTGGAAGGATCAGCTTCGAACCGTGCCAGGCGTATCCGATGTTTCGATCCAAGGATTGCCGGAGCAGGAGGTAAAGGTTGCGGTCGATCCCCAGAAGCTGCAACAATACGGCATCTCCTGGGCGCAAGTCATCCATGCTGTCCAAACGAAAAACGAAACAACACCCTTGGGTGATGTCAATATCGATACAAGAAAATATCAGCTCACATTACCGGTCAGCTATGAAGTAGCGACATTTGAAAAGGTAGTCGTGACACGTACGCAGGAGGGAATGCCCGTCTATTTGAAGGATATTGCCGCCATTTCCGACAGTACAAAACGGGTGGAGTATCGAACCTATTACAACGGGAAGCCTGCTGCGACGATTAGCATCAATGCTGAGCTGGGAAGCGATGTTCCAGCTGTGCAAAAAGCGGTCGATACGAAGCTTGCCGCGTTGGAAAAGAGTCTCCCAGCGTGGGCAAAAAAAGAGCCCGTGTTTTTGCAAGTGGATCGAATCGACAGTATTTTTTCCGAATTGTATCTGGAAATGATCATTGCGATCGTCGCGGTACTTTTCATTTGCATCCTTGGATTGAATGTGACGACATCCTTGATGGTTGCATTGGCGATCCCGATCTCTTTGGCGGCTGGCATGGTTGTCCTGCCCTTCTTTGGCATTACGCTCAATCAAATGACCGTTTTCGGGCTTATCATTGTTCTCGGGATTTTGGTAGACGACGCAGTGGTGGTAAATGACAACATCGAGCGCAGATTATCTGTTTTGGGCGAAGATCCGTACACGGCTGCTATAGCCGGGACGAAGGAAGTGGCCATCTCCATTGTCACTGCTACTCTTGCTACTATCTCTGCGTTTGGGCCGATCATGTTTCTGCCTGGTGATGCCGGTCAGTTTATTTTTCCGGTACCGCTCATTATCATTTTTACGATGGCGGCCTCGATGTTCATGTCGCTTACGATCATTCCGATTTACCGGGAATGGAACGAGCGAAGGAACAAGAAAGGGAGCAAAGCAGAGACGGACTACCGTAAGCCAGCGGGTTTATTAGGAAAACAAATCGATGCATTGACGAATTGGTATGGAGATCGTGTTCTGAAAGCCATGTTGAAAAATCCGCTGAAAACAGGAGTGAGCGGAGTACTGATTGCCACTGCCATTTACGGACTTGTTGCGGTTGTTCCTGTTCAGCTTTTTCCTGATGATGACAGGCCACAAATGGTTGTGAATATAACGACCCCGATTGGCGGCAATTTACAGGAAACGGATCGAATTGCCCTGGGTGTTTCCGAATGGATCACGAAACAGTCACACATTCAAAAGGTTTCGTCTTTCGTAGGTGGCAATGCGCCACAGATGATGCCCTCAGCACCGCCGGTTGGTACAGGTGAACATGTAGCGCAATTGATCGTTACTTTTGACAATCACAAAATGGATGCGCGCAAGGTGGTGGCGCCGTGGACGGAGCAATTTAAGCGGATGTATCCAGAAGCGAACATCATTCCGTACAGTGTGAAGGCGGGGATGTATTCCGGAAGCCCGGTTGGAATTCGGGTGTATGGAGATGATCTGCAACAGCTGTACGCGATCTCTGAGCAAATCAAGCAGCTCATCATGGAGTCAAAAGGAACGTACAACATCAACGACACCCTCGGAAATGAACAGTACTCCCTTCAATTCCATGTGAACCAAGAAAAGATGGACAAGGAGCTGATCAACGAGTCGGATTTGACTAGAACGTTGCGTTTGATCAGCCAAGGCATTCCGATGGGGCAATTTGACAATGGGAAAAACTTGATCGATATTACGCTGTTAGCCGATCAGTCGGGAATGACGACAGAGCAAGTCTTCGCGCAACTTACGGTTCCGAATGCGGGTGGGCAGCTCATCCCGGTTTCACAAATTGCAGAAATGAAGCCGGATTTATCGATGCAGAGTATTCCTCGTTACAATATGTCCCGTAGTGTCACGATCACGAGTGATGTCCGAGATCGGACGGCTGCAGACGTGATGAGTGAAATAACAGCGAAAATGGAGAAATTGGAATTGCCAGACGGGTATGGCTGGAATGTAACAGGTGAAACAGAGGAGGAATCGGAAGTTTTGCTCGATCTGGGTATGCTTGCGATTGTGGCGGTCTTTCTCATCTTTTTGCTGATCGTGCTGCAGTTTAATTCGTTGTCTATTCCTGTCTTGGTCATGAGTACAGTCTACCTCGCCATCGCGGGCAGCTTGATCGGGCTAATTATCACTTCCACACCGATCGGATTCATGACAGTAGCAGGCTTTATCGCATTGGCGGGTATCGTCGTTCGCAACGGAATTGTACTCATCGAGTTCATTGAGGAAGCGAGGCATCAAGGCGTCTCTCTGAACGATGCAGTCATCAGGGCGGGGAAAGCAAGGTTGCGCCCGATTTTGCTGACGACCTTTGCCGCAGTAGCTGGTCTGTCACCGATGGCGATTACGGGAAGCGTGCTGTTTCAGCCGCTCGCCATTACGATCATTTCTGGCTTGCTGTTCTCGATGTTACTCACGTTGATTGTCGTTCCCTCTCTCTATACAGTCATAGCCATCCAGAAGGAGAAAAAGCGGGTAAAAAAGGAAGCGCAGAAGCAGCTGACAATCTAAGCTTTTCAGAAGGAATGTTCAGATCAATGGAGAAAGGGGTAGAGGCACGAAGACGAACAATTCACCAGGAAGAGAGGAAATGCAGATGGACCAAGTGAAATGGAACGTTGGGGTGATTGGCGCAGGCGTCATGGGCGAGCGCATGATGAACGCTATCCGTACCCACGAAAAATTTCGAGTAGCCGCAGTGAGTGATGTTTCTGCGGAAAGAGCACAGGAAGCCGCGCATAAGTCCGGCGATGTGCCTTGGTACACAGATTACAAGGAATTGTTGAAAAAGGTAGAGCTGGACGTCATCTATTTGGCGGTTCCTCCCAAGTTCCATCACGCGATTGCCCTAGATGTACTGGCGCACAAAAAGCATTTGCTCTGCGAAAAGCCATTGGCTAATTCGTTGACAGAAGCGGTAGAAATGTTGGAGGCAGCAAATGACGCAGGGGTTGTCCATGCGATGAACTTCCCGCTCTACTATCAAGGTATTTTTCCTGAGCTCTCCCGTAGACTCGAAGAAATCGGAGATGTTCGCCGTATCGATATTGTGACGCATTTTCACCAGTGGCCGCGTCCATGGCAGCAAACACCTTGGCTGGCTGGTCGTGAGCAAGGCGGTTTCATCCGTGAAGTGCTCCCACATTTCACTCATCTGACTTACGCGCTCTTCGGGGACCTGCATGTAGTCCGCACAGAGGTAGACTATCCAGCAGATCCTGCGCTATGCGAGACTGGTGTATCGGCCTTCCTGCGTCTGACAGATGGTACCCCGGTTACAATCAATGGCTTGGCGGGTATCGCGCATCAGGAGCATTTGGATTATCGTGTGTACGGGTCAAAAGGGACGCTGAGTGTCGTGAACTGGAGCAATCTGTTTGTGGGTGGACACGGTGAAGCGCTCGTTCCGGCTGAAGTTCCACAGCAAGACCGTCTTTCCCTGTTATTGGATGAGCTGTCCATTGCGATGAACGGTGGGGATGCCAGACTGGTTACGTTTGAAACAGGAGTGAAAGTACAGCAGGTGCTGGAAGCATTGCTCGGACATGAAAAAGTACACTACATCAAATAGAAATGAGTCCACGAAAAAAGAGCAGGCAGGCAGGGGTAGCACATCCTGCAAGACTGCTCTTTTCTTTTTGCTAGGGCTTGTATGTCTGTAAAAGCTGCTCAATATGCTTGATAGCAAAATGGACATGCTTGTTATCGTGTGTGAGTCTGCTGGCCATGATGGCTCCTTCAATGGAAGAGAAGATAAACGAAGCGACGGCTTCTGTGTCCATGTCAGAACGAAATTCTCCCTGGACGATTCCTTCTTCCAGCAATCCCTGCATGAACGAAATGGTCTCTTGGTAAGCGGCGACAGCATAATCGCGAAGAACAGGGAACGAATGGTCACTTTCGATGGCTGTGTTGAGAAGCGGGCAGCCACCTTGGAGCGGGGGATTGTTTACCGCATCAGAATACACCTTTGCCATGGCTACGATTTTTGAAGTGGCCGTGTCCTGTTTTTCCAGCGCAGCCGCAAAATGTTCTTGTAACACTTCACCCGCATATTTGAAGGCCTCTATTGCAATTTCATCTTTGCTGGCAAAACCTCTGTAGAGGGCACCTTTAGTAAGTCCCGTGGCATCCATGATGTCTTGCATGGAGGTTCCTGTATATCCGTTTTGATTAAACAGCTCTGCTGACTTCTGGATAATATGCAGCTTTGTTTTTTCGCCTTTTCGCATTGCGATAGTCCTTTCATTCGGCCAACACGGTCTTTATTCGTCCAAGTTATTGTAACATTTCTCTCGTGTACGAAAGAAGGCAATCATGTAAAATCAAAAAGAGACCGAACCGTTCGGTCTCGAAAATCGAACAAAGGGTTGTGTGGCAGGATGAACCGTATCAAACCGTATTCGATTGTCATTTTCGTCGCTTGTATAGCGATCACGTATGCACTCGTGCAAAACTTTATCATCGATCCAGAAGCAAAAGGCTTTCTCAATCACAAATCTGATTACAACAAGGAGCGAATGAACACATCGATCTGGCTTACGGTCATGTATGTCCATTTGTTTTTCGCCCTGATTGCCCTGGTCTGTGGGGTGGCTAACTTTTCGGACAAGCTGCTCGCTGAGAACCGGAAACTACATAAAGTAACAGGCTATGTTTATCTTTTTAGTGTGTTGGTTGTAGTAGTCACATCGGGATATATGGCTCCTTATGTAACGGGCGGAAAAGTGGCGAGTTGGCCCTTCCACCTGTTGAATATCATATGGCCGGCCATCACCATTACGGCGCTCGTCAAAATTAGAAAGCGTCAAGTCATGAAGCATAAGGAATGGATGGTCCGGAGTTTCGTCTTCTTGTTCACCAACATGCTGATTCATTTCGTGAAGCTGATCGTAGAGAAGGCAGCAGGATTGCCGTATGAGCTCAGCTACACAATCGGTGTATATGCCGCCATGATTGGACTTGTCGTGACGGCAGAGATGATCATTCGTACGAAATTGCGAGCACCGAAAAAAGCATGAGAGAGACGCAGCGCTTCTTAAAAAAGCTTCGCATCAACCAACACCATTGGTTCAGATGTGAAGCTTTTTTAGAGGGGAAGCCGATGCTCCTTTCCTATTGCTGCAAGGCTTTACTTTGCATCAAAAAGTCGATAAACGTACGCATAATCCCGTGAACAGGTGTATCCTTGAGGTAAATCAGCTCGAAGTTCCGGTTGATTTGCGGCAGATTCAGGACGTCTACTTCCTGCAGCTCGCCTTCGTCCAAGTCTTTGGAGATGGCAAACCGAGGCAAAAAGGCGATGCCCAGTCGTTGTTTGACCATCCGTTTCACGACCTCGATATTGTCAGCCTCCATGACGACATTGTTTTGTAGCTGAAAATGGCTGAACGCGTTGTTGATCAGCTTCCAGTCGAGCGAGCCCCGATTGAACAAGATCAGTCGTTCACGTGCGACTTCTTCAATGGAAACCTGATGGCGATATCCAAACGGATGGTCGGGATAAATCGCTAAGACCATGTCATCTGGCATCAGCTGAATCCGGTTAATCTGTGGATGGGTAACAGCACGAGCAATTCCGAATGACACTTCGTGGTTCAGAACCATATCGAGCACCTGATGGGAATGTCCGGTTAGGATCGTCAGCTTGATTTTGGGGTACAGCTGCTGGAATTGCTGAACGAGGTCAGGCAAAATGTAAAAGGCAGAGACAAAAACGGTGGAGATGGTCAATTCTCCCTCTACATCGCCTTGTGATCGCTGAATCGCTTGCTGTCCCTCTTGCAGCATGTGCATGATGTTTTTTGCATAGGGAAGGAACAGATCGCCTTCCTTTGTAAGAGAAATCGTATGACCCGTACGTTGAAACAGCTTACAGCCCATAGTCGTCTCGAGTGCCTTGATCCGCATGCTGACCGTGGGCTGTGACAGATAGAGCAAATCAGCCGTTTTGCTGAAGCTCCCGGTCAGGGCGACAAAGATGAATGCTTCCATTTGCTCCATATTCATGAGTAGTCGCTCCATTATGTGAATTTTTAAAGTGGTCTATTGCAATTTTTAATTGGAATCGCTTATTAAATTACATTAACTTAAAATTAGCAGAATAGGTAGAGTTCTCAAAAGAAAATAGCCCAAGGGATGGATGAAAATGGCCAAGATGCCGATTATCGATTTGCACTGTGATGCACTTCTGAAAATTTGGGAGAAAAATGGGGCTCTGTCCTTTGCGGATGCGGACGAGCTGGACGTCAACAAGAAACGGCTACACGATGGCGGGGTAAAGCTGCAGTGCTATGCGATCTGGACATCACCTGAATTGTCCACGGAGCAACGTTTTCAAAAAGCTTTGGATCAAATTCATTACTTTTATACAGAGGTTCTCGGGAAGCATCCAGAAATGAAACAAATCCGGGATTGGAGCGATCTCGACCGTTTGCAAGAGGGAGAGATCGGAGCATTGCTGACGCTGGAGGGTGTAGAGCCAATCGGCAACGATTTGAAGAAGCTGCACATTTTTTATCAGTTAGGGGTTCGCTCTGTGGGTCTTACCTGGAACTTCGCGAATCTCGCTGCGGATGGTGCGCTGGAACCGAGGAATGCCGGACTGACGACCTTTGGCAAGGAAATCATTCAGTTCCACAATGAGCATAAAATGTTGACGGACGTCTCGCATCTAGGGGAGGGCAGCTTTTGGGATACGATGGAGCTCGCCACTTACCCAATCGCGAGTCATTCCAATGCACGTGCAATCTGCGACCATCCACGCAATCTGACGGATGAACAGGCAAAAGCGTTATTTGCCAAAGGCGCGAATGTACATGTCGTCTACTGCACCCAGTTTATCAATGAAACGACACCAACCACGATAAATGATCTGCTCAAGCATATCGATCATTTTTGTTCACTCGGTGGCGTTCGTCATATCGGGCTCGGCTCCGACTTCGACGGCATTACCGCAAAGGTCGTAGGCTTGGAGCATGCGGGGCAGAGCCAAAACCTGATTAACGAGCTGCTCAAGCATTATAAGGAAGAAGAAGTGCGCGGGTTTGCCTATGAGAACTTTCTGCGCAATCGTCCCGTGTAAGCGATCGGCATAGATTCACGAAAGGAATGGAATGTATGACGAAAAAAATTAGGCAGCTCGGTGCGACAATCGGGAGGCTGCCGGTCGGTGAGAAAAATGATATTACGGATGTGGCCGGAGTCCGAGTGGGCCATGTGACGATTCAACATGAGCTGGACAACGACGATTATGCATGCACCGGTGTGACAGCCATTTTGCCCCATGGCGGCAGCTTGTTTCGCGAAAAGGTAACCGCAGCCAGCTATGTGATCAATGGCTTCGGCAAAACGACGGGACTCGTGCAAGTAAATGAGCTGGGGGTATTGGAATCGCCGATCATGCTCACCAATACGTTTTCCGTTCCAGCGGTTACACAAGGGACTCTGCAATACATGCTGGATACGAACGAAGAGATCGGGGACACGACTGGGACGATCAACATAGTCGTGGGCGAATGCAATGATGGTTATCTCAATTCCATTCGCCGCTGTGTCGTGCGCCCGGAAGATGCTAGAGAAGCGATTCAGAACGCAACGGACCAGGCTGTAGAAGAAGGAGCTGTCGGGGCAGGGACGGGGATGGTTGCCTTTGGCTATAAAGGTGGTATCGGCTCGTCTTCTCGCATCGTTGTGATTGAGGGGCAGGCCTATACATTGGGAGCTTTGGTACTCAGCAACTTTGGCAACAAGAATGATTTCCTGGGAGCAAATCTGTTCACAAGCTGCAAAAGCAACGAAAACGCAGTAGAGAAGTCCGAGGATGGCTCCATCATTATCGTACTGGCGACAGATGCGCCGCTCAGTGATCGACAACTGCTTCGGGTAGCAAAGCGCGCAGGAATCGGCTTGGGACGAACGGGGAGCCATTTTGGGCACGGGAGCGGCGACATCGTTATCGCTTTTTCTACAGCGCAAAAAATCCCCCATCAGACAACAGCCATTGCGGAAACGCGCGTGCAGCTACGCGAGGATCACCCGATCATGAACGAGCTGTTTGCTGCTGCGGCAGAAGCGACAGAGGAAGCGATCTACCATTCTCTTGCGCAAGCAGTCACGACTACAGGAAGAAAAGGACGAATCGTTCATGCGTATCCCATTGAGGGCATAGGAGAGTAGTAACATAACCCTACAACTGGTGACATACCTTGGGTGTAAAGAGCTGCATGGTGTGATACAGGAGGTAGGGTTATGTACATTGAAGTCGAAAAGGGTGTCACGGTTTTCGTTGAGGACCTCAATCCTGGCCCGAATAGCAAAACGATTTTTTTCGTTCACGGCTGGCCGCTCAACCATAACATGTATTCCTACCAATTCAACGTACTTCCCCAGCACGGGTTCCGCTGTGTTGCCATGGACATACGCGGCAACGGCCAATCGGACAAACCGTGGAGGGGCTATACGTATGATCGCTTAGCAGATGACATCTATGTCGTTTTGGAAGCATTACAGATAAGGGATGCCGTCTTGCTAGGTTTTTCGGTGGGTGGAGCGATTTCGATTCGGTATATGTCTCGTTATGAGGGACGTCATATTTCCAAGCTAGCGTTAGTGGATGCCGTGTCTCCTTCCTTTGTGAAAATGCCGGGCTCTCCATACGGCGTTTCGAAGGAGCAAGCGGATGCGCTGATTAATCAAATGTACGCCAATTTGCCTGAGTTTTTAAACACAGTTTCTTTGCAGTTTTTTAATCGGAATTTAGGGACTGCTACGCTCCAGTGGTTTGTCAAAATGGGGCTGGATTCCGCTTCCTATGCGCTCATCAAAATATTGCAAGCAGCATCGAGAGAGAATGTGATCAATGACTTGAGTCAAATCCGCGTGCCAACTGGAATCTTTCATGGGATTCACGATCAATTGATTCCATTCAAAAGCGCCGAGCTTACACAGAAGGAAATCAGGGGCTCGAAGCTGTTTCCGTTCGATAACAGCGGACATGGATTGCCGATTTGTCAGGCGGATGATTTTAATACGAAGCTGATGGAGTTTATTAACTCTTGATATGGAGAGGGTTAGAAAGCCGATATTTCTGCCTTGGTGCAGGATATCGGCTATTTCTTTTCGAACTTACCCAAATATAGTTTTCAACAGCACATGGAAAAATAACGATTAAGGATGGGGAATTTGAAGAAAAAACTGTGGATTTCTATACTACTTACAGCAATATTTGTGGGAGGCTTTTATTTCCTTGTAAAAGGTAATCCGCCATTGGAAATTGGCACCCTTGTTACAAGTAAAGATCATAAATCTGTTGTTGTGGGGATGGGGAATAAGGGCTTTGGTGAAGTGCAAATCATGGATGTTTCAGTTAATAACGATGAAAAACCTTCAAAAACAAAAGTACAGGTAAGTAATGCTTTACAAGGCTTCATCATAACGGATGATTATGATAATCCGGGCTCCAAACCGTATGGATTTCAGAATATAGAGGATATAGCGATAAAAGCTGGCACATCTCCTTCTGCTTATTTTAAAAAAATGGATGAGGGTGTTGCTTCGAAAAACGATGAAATCTATGGACTTAGTCTTATTCATCACGAAGCAGTAAACAGAGTGAATATAAAGTACAGCTATCTAGGGATTACATTTGATGAGAGGGTGGTCTTTGAAGCGGGGGTAAATCGATGAGTCAAATGAAAGTTGTACCTGTCGAAGTTCCCTGGATGATCTCCCCCTCACATGATTTCGTCGGTTTTACAGGTTATGAGGAGCGGAGTCAAGCATTGGGTATTATGTGCACATGACTCATGTATCGATGTGTTGGCCTATTCTTTTGCATGGGAAGAGGTCGAATGGGGGAAAGCCATGTAAGGGCGATGCCGCTGTACAATAAAATGAAAAAATATGAGATCACGTAGAAAAGGAGTGTTCCTAGGGCATGTTGAATGGAATGGATCACGCAAGTGTTTCAGCTCTGGAGGCATTTGTGCAGCAGTTCATGGAGAGGGAAAAAGTGCCTGGGCTCTCCATTGGCATCTTGCGGGATGGTGAGACCATCTATCAAAAGGGCTTTGGTGTTACCGATTTGGGGACGAATCAGCCCGTAACACCCGAGACCATTTTCGGCATTGCTTCGGTTACCAAATCCTTTACAGCTGCTGCCATCATGCTGCTCGTGGCAGAAGGCAAGTTGTCTGTTGAAGACCCGATTCGCAACTATTTGCCTGATTTACAAGGAAAGGGAAACATACATACTGACAAAATTACGATCCACCATTTGCTCTCTCACACTTCAGGTGTTCCACCGCTGTTGCGCCGTGAAGAATTGACCAAACTGCCCGAGCATATTGCCTATTTGAACGAAGTCCAATTTGCTCCCCTTGGTGTGCCAGGTGAGTATATCAGTTACAGTAACGACATGTTTCTCCTGCTGGGGGCTATTATCGAGCGTGTCACGGGGCAGTGCTACCGTACCTATGTAACAGAACGCCTGCTAGCGCCGCTCGAAATGAATCGCTCGACCTATAACCTGGAAGAAGTCGCTCGCTTTTCCGATGTCTCCGTTCCTTATGTCAAAGGGGAGGAGCAGCAACTGAAAAAAGTGCCGTGGCCCACACTCGGCAATTATGAAGTGGGGGGAGGCATTCGTTCCTGCGTCGTTGATTTGCTGAAATACGGACAGCTCTATATCAATGCTGGGCGCTATCAAGAGAAGCAAGTCGCAGATGAAGCCTCGCTTAGAGCCATGTGGCAGCCGGTTCATCGCCTGACAAAGGATGCCTGGTATGGCTATGCGCTCAAAACAACCCCCAATTATGCCGGAATCACGCTCGTTGAGCATGGGGGCGGTCAGCCCGGGGTGTCATCGAACTTTGGGTTCGTTCCGGAAAAAGGGCTAGTCGTCACCGTTCTTTCCAATCTGGAAAACGTGCCGATCAGAAACGTCTGGCTGGCTGCTGTGAACGCTGCCCTTGGTTTACCGCTTGCACATAAAGAAGACGAAGCCCCGCTCTATGCGCCGACGAGAGAAGAGCTAGAGAAGCTCGTCGGGACGTACACGTCAGGGGAAGGCGGAAGATTGCGACTCTTCCTTCGAGAGGATGCTCCTGTAGCAGAGGTAGCTGGTATGGAGTACGAGTTACGGGCCAGTAGCCACGATACGCTGATCGATGTACAAAATGGACAGCCTCTGCGCTTCTTTTTCAAAAAACAGCAGCAAGCATGGGCGGTCCTCATGGGGCTGAGGATGCTCTGTAGGAGTGAAAACAAGTTCTAGACTGACTTCCATAAATGAAGCAGCGGCGACCCAAGACATGATCATAAAGTCTTGGACTCTCCGCTGTTATGACTGTATCCTCTGTTTGGTTGGGATTCCTCTGCCTAGTCTAAAAATGATACGTCGAGATTAAAAAGGAAAGAAAGCAAAGAACGAGCGCCGGTATTGCTTTCGGAAAAGGATCTCTAGCAATCACAAGCAGGATGAAGGCAGCTACCAACATGGTCACGCCTAAAAGCAATCCTGATAGTAATGCTGCGATCGAAAACCATATTCCAATAATCAAGCCAATGGAACTGATGATCTCAATAAAACCAGTTAAGAAGTTAAAGATGGGAGGGAGGCCAAAGCGATCAAATTCATTCGCCATTTTACCGGAAATAATTTTTGTACCTGTAAACATAAAGAAGATCGCAACAAGGACTTGCAAAACGATTAGGGTCATAACCATAACAGCTTCCTCACTTTCGTTTATTCCGTATCAAATTCGATGTATGCTATAGCATGTATTTGGTGAAGAAAGTATCTGCATCTCCATTTATTCATCTTTTACCACTTGATATAGCTTGTCGAGCAAAGCATGCAATTCCGCAATCTCTACCTCGGTAAGGTTTTGCGTTACATGTTGATGCGCTTCGGTAACGACGGGTAGAAGCTTTGATTTTAGCTCCATCCCTTTGTCGCTCAGCAACAAGTTATGAGAGCGTCGATCCGCGTCATTTAAAGTGCGAATGACGATTCCCTTTTTTTCAAGCGAGTAAATCATTCTGACGACGGTGGTTTGATCTCGGTCAATCGCATCCGAAAGGTCCTTTTGTGTGATCGCTCTCTCTCCATCCATGACACTAAGAATTCCCCATTGCTCTGGTGTGATCTCGAATTGTTTTAACCTCTTCTTAAAATAGTTCGTCATTTTCATATCTGTTCGGTGAAGAAGGAATCCGGTCAGATTGAATAATTCCATAGAAAATCGAAACCCCTTTGATTATATGCTATAGCATATAAAATGCTAACGTATTTATTCCAGTTAGTCAAATAGATAGTGTCAGGAAAGCCGCACTGAAAAAAGAGTAAAGAAAACGAAAAAACTGGTAAAGATATTAAAACTTATAATTCAGAATATTTAATATAATACGAACTATCTCGCAAAAAGATCATGAGGGGGTTCGTGTATGGGATTTCGTTCCTGGATATCTGTCGCGCTCCAATTAATGATGGCGACAGCATTGCTTGTAGGCTGTAGTCAGCCAGCTGCCACTCCTGACTCAGCAGCGTCGTCAGGTGCAAATGGCGTCACGCTAAAAATGGTCGAGAGCATTACTAGCCCACAATGAACGGCGCTGTTAAAAGAAATGCTAGCCCAGTTTGAAGCGAAGAATCCGGGGATCAAAGTCGATCTGATTTCACCTCCATTTGAAGGAGCGGATCAGAAGATCACACAGATGCTGATGGCAAAAGAAGAGCTGGACGTACTAGAGGTACGCGAATTCAATGCCAAGCAGTTTTCGATGAACGGCTTTATTGAAAATTTGAAGCCCTACACAGACAAATGGCAAAATTACGATCAGCTGACTGACGTCGCCAAACGTCGAGCCACTTGGGTGGACAAAACTCCTTACTACATTCCGAATGGACTCTACCAGCGCGTCTTGTATTATCGGACGGATTGGTTTAAGGAAGCGGGAATCGAGGTGCCGAAGACGTGGGATGAGCTCTTGGGCGCAGCCAAAAAGCTGACGGACCCAGCCAAAAACCGCTACGGGTACAGCTTCCGGGGAGGAGCGACCGGGTGGGATTACGCGCTGATCACGATGTGGGCCTACAACGGGACAGAGGTCGACCCTGACTCTGCCTTTTTCATGAAGGATGGACGCACGATCTTCTCCACGCCGCAATCATTGGAAGCAATGCAATATTACAAACAGCTTTACAAAGAAGCCTCTCCAAAAGATTCGGTGAGCTGGGGCTTTCAGGAGATGGTACAGGGCTTTGTAGCGGGTTCAACTGCCATGCTGATTCAAGACCCTGATGTCATCGATGGAGCGAAGGAGAAGATGCAGGAAGGGACGTGGGCGACCGCTCCGATTCCGCTTGGTCCTTCAGGTGTCGCTCAACAAGTAGTCGGTGGACCAGGCTGGGGGATGACGTCGTATTCGAAGCACAAGGAAGAGGCGTGGAAGCTGATTGAATTCCTCTCTGAGCCTGAACAAAGCACTCATTTTGCGAAAAAGACTTCCACGATTCCTGTCGTGAAAAGCGCGGCAGAGGATGAATTTTACAAGACGGGTTACTTCCAGCCGTTTATTGAGATGAGTCAGCAGCCGACGAAGTTCCTCGATGTTTCACGTCCTGTGGACTACAAAGGCTGGGGAGCTTGGCAAAGCACAGCGGATAAAGATATTCAGAGCTTTTTGCTCGATCAGCTCACCGCAGAGGACCTGTTGAAAAAATGGGATCAATACTGGACAAAAGAAAAAGCCGAGCGAAAGTAGACGTGGGGGGATGGTAGCTTGGACACGCAAAAACCCATCGTCATGACGACGAAGCAGGTTGTGCCGGAAGGGAAGAAATCGTTCCGGATCTCCAAAGAAGGTCGCTTTATATTTTTGTGCCTCTTGCCCGCCATTTTGTTTGTTTCCGTCTTTACGTATTATCCACTCGTGCGTGGAATCATCATGTCTTTTCAGAACTACACGCTCTTTGATTTGATGAATATTCAGTTCATCGGGTTGGACAACTTTGTAAACGTACTGACAAGCCCAGACTTCCCGCGTGTTGCCATGAACAGCTTTTACTGGGTGTTTTTCTCCCTTGTCTTTCAATTGCTGTTTGGCTTTATGCTGGCCCTCTTGATGCGTAAAAAATTTCGCGGGAGAGGGATTTACCAGGCATTTGTCTTTTTTCCATGGGCGATGTCTGGCTTTCTGATTGGGCTGATTTGGCGGTGGATGTTCAATGCCCAGTTTGGTGTCATTAATGATTTGCTCTTGAAAATGGGGCTGATCGATGCGCCGATCTCCTTTTTGGCAGATGGAACTTGGGCGATGGCTGCCGTCATTATCGCGAATATTTGGTATGGCGTCGCGTTTTTTGCCATCATGATTCTGGCTGCCCTGCAATCGATCCCAGAGGAGCTGTACGAAGCGGCGGCGATGGATGGAGCGGGGCGGATTCAGCAGTTTTGGAGGGTGACACTGCCGTTTATCATGCCTACGATGCTGGTGACGATCCTGTTGCGGGTCATCTGGATTCTCAACTTCCCGGACATTATTTACGCGATGACGAATGGAGCTCCTGCAGGCTCCACGCATATTTTCGCTACCTACATGATCGATAAGGTCATCTTTGGACAAGACTACGGGCAAGCGTCGGCAGTGGGTGTCATCATCGTATTGATTTTGATGTTGTTCACGATCTTTTACGTGAAAGCGACCAAAGTAGAGAAGGGAGGGGACTTCTGATGCACCGTGAACATCTAGGGTGGAGGACTGGCAGAGCGATTGTCTTGACCTTGTTTCTTGCGTTCGCGATTTTCCCGCTGTATTGGATTATCATTACGTCGCTCAAAGGTCAAAAGGAAATCTTTTCGCTCCCGATTCAATATTGGCCGGAGCAGGTGACGTTGATCAACTACTTGGAGATCTTTCAGATTTCCCGCTTTCAGGTGTACATCTGGAACAGCTTTCTCGTTTCCTTGGTCGCTTCGGCTATGGTCGTGTTCATTGCGATGCTCGGCGGTTACGTGTTGGCCCGCTTTTCGTTTACAGGCAAGCGTCAGGTGATGTTCGGATTTCTCGTCACCCAAATGATTCCGATGTTCATAGGCATGGCGCCGTTGTACATGATGATGTCCAAGATGCACATCTTAAACAGCCTGTTTTCGTTGATGCTCATTTACACGGTCATGCTCATTCCATTTTGTACGATCATCATGTCCGGCTTTTTCCAACGGATACCCAATGCCTTGGAGGAAGCGGCGATGATGGACGGCTGTTCCCGATTGAGCGCCCTGTTTCGCGTCATCGTCCCGATCATGCTCCCCGGAATTGCCGCCACATTTATTTTCGCCTTCGTTCAATGCTGGAACGAGCTGATTATGGCGGTTCTGTTCATTGATGAAGAGTCAGTCAAAACGATTCCCGTCGCGATGAATGCCTTCATCAAAAAATACGATATCGAATGGGGAGCGATGTCGGCGGCTACGGTGCTGTCAGTCATCCCGACGATGCTGTTGTTTGCGTTTTGCCAAAAGTACTTGGTGGAAGGGCTCACACAGGGGGCTGTAAAAGGCTAGAGGTAGTCCCGCATGCCAGCTTGGTACGCTGTCTCATCGTCGTTTTCCAAACCGAACAACGCTTCCTCCAAGGCAAATGTACTCTGGTAAAATCTCATCCTAGTCATCACCTGCTCAAGCTGGGGGTACACCGGGGTGAAATGCTGCAAGAACGATTCCCCGTAGCTCGCGCAGAGTCCTGCGAGATCGTAAGCAGGATCGCCTACACAAGAGCCGCCAAAGTCGATAATGCCTGTGATGCGTTGTTTTGCTGGGGAGTACAAGATATTCCCTGTGCCAAAATCTCCGTGAGTCAGGCAAGGCTGAAAATCAAAGTGAGCAGGGTCTGACAGATATGCTTCAAAGCGCTCTGCCACATCTTTCTTGGCTTGCTCACGCATGGCTGGGAACAACTGCGAAACAATCTGTTCATACAGCTCTGTCAATTGCTTGGCCATGTCAAAATCACCAGGGATAAGCTCCGGGAGCAAGGAGGAGACGGGGAGCTGGTGCAGTTCATGAAGAAATTGTGCCAGCTGGGTAGCGACAGTCGGTACCGCGTTTTGACGAGAGGCTGCTTGAAAAGCTTCTCGGGTAAAAGGCTCACCTTCGAGTAGAGGATATCCGGCAAACACCCGCCCAGGTGTCTCCTCGGCCAAGGACAAATAGACTGGAGCCGGAATCGGCAGGGAGAGATATGGTTTTACCGTACGTAAAATGTTCGTTTCGACCTTCAGTTGCTCGATTCCGGCGGTATATTTAGGGAAGCGAAACACATACGCGTCATTGACGATGAGCACATCATTGTTTTGGCCCATCTCGTTAAAGTAGGCGGAAGTGATGGTCAACTCTGGATACGTTGCTTGAATGTGTTGGATATACGCTTGCGTTGTCATCATGATTCTCCTTCCAATACCCCGCATTTCGAAAAAAGAGCACTCTCCCCAAAGGAAAGTGCTCTTTCGTATTTACGATGCTGCCAGTTCAAATCTGACGAGCGTTTCTTTGGTGTCTGCGAGCTTTTCTAGTTCAACAATTCGCCAGTTATGGGAGATTGTCCTGCGCATCCATGCCAATGCATCGTCTCGTAAGCGAACATGGTGCAGCGCTGTTTCCTCGACTTGATAGTCACGCTCCGCTTGGATGTTGTAGCGTTTGTTCAGCAAAAACTTGATCCCGTTAAACGTGGTGAACTTGATCTGGTAGCCTTCGCGAATAGCAACTTCCAGCGTAAGGGGATCATTTTTGGACAGTTCAAAGAGATGGGTGTAATCGTACTTGCCGCCCTCCACGTCCGAAAAAGGCGCAGGGTCACCCTTTCTCAGCTTGTGGATGATTTCTTCATCGACGAATCCATGGGCACGGGCTGCCTCTAAGAGCATCGTTTCCCACTGGGATAGTTTTACGGTAGACATGGACTGTCCCTCCTCTTATCACGATGTAACGGCACAGACATCGCCAGCCTTTCTTCTAGTATAAAACAATGAAATTGTACTTCTCAACTACAATTCCGACTGTTTTACTATGAAAAGTGCAGCGAGCTGTTTTGCTTACGATGAAAACGAGGAGAGCTTCTTCTTTACATGCGGTTCTTTGGAGGTTGTGGTCAAGGTCACACCCGCGATGATGAGAATCGCACCGAAAAACTGTACGGCTGTTACAGGCTTTGCCAGCAATAATAAGCCGAAAAGCATGGCAATAAACGGTTCCAGATTGGCAAACATCGCAGCTTTGGCAGCGCCTACCTTCTGTAGTTGGCTGTTCCAGATTAAGGTCACAATGCCGTGCATGACGACAGCGGTGACAAACAAGAGAAACCAGGATGAAAGGCTGGTGCTTACCGTGGCCGCAGGGATGCTGATCAGGACAAAAGGCAGCATCGATCCGAAGCCGATCAAATTGGATACGAGCGTCGTCACGAGTGGAGGGAGTCGATGTCCCAACAACCTGACGAGGATGATCGAGGTAGCGAACGTCAGCATCGTCAATACTATCCAGAGGATACCGACATCAAAATGCAGCTCTGCCCCTGTATAAATGACGAATAAAACACCTGATGTACCGATCACCGAACCGATTGCCATGCGGCCAGTCAGCGACTCTTTCAAGAACAAGGCAGCCAAGAGAGCAGTTGTAATCGGCGTCAATGCCAGGATCAGGGCGGAGGTTGTCGGATCAGCTGTAACGAGCCCTTTATAGAAGGACCACTGGTTGATGAATACGCCGACAACTCCCAGTATCGCGAGCAAGAGCCAGTCCGTTCGAGAGAGCTTTGGCATTTTCAGCCGCCCTCTGGACCAAATGAGCAGAAACAACACGATAAACAAGAGACGCATAGCCGACAAAAAGAGCGGAGAAAACTCGGCGACGAGCATTTTCCCGAAGACGAAATTGCTGCCCCAAGCGGTTACGCAAAAAATGAGCAGCAAGTAGGAGCGTAGCATAGGATTCGTTCCTTCCTGTGGGTCAGCGAGTGTGATCCGGCGTTCGGATGTACCGTTTCCATAGCCAGGTCATGCACAAGTAGGCGGTTAAGACCAGAGCTGTACATAAGGAGGCAATCCAGATTGCCATCATCGGATCGACGTACATCCGGCTGCTGTAGCCTGCGACGAATCCCATTACTGCGCTGATCAAAATGAATGTAGGTGCTTTTCCCTTCGTCAACACGATGACGACGACAGGCAAAAACAGCGAGGCATACATAATGCCAAAGAAGAACAGCAAATCCAGCAAGGTCGGCTGGAAGTAGATCGTCAGACCATATGAAAGCGCACCGATGGCAATGGCAAGGCTGTAGCCCAAACGGATTTTTTGCCGTTCCGAAGCGTCTGGGCGGAACAGTTGATAGACGTTGTTGACCATCAGACTGATCATGGAATGAAGACCTGCACCAAATGCGGACATGATCGCACCAAAGGCACAGAGGACAAATAATACAAGCAAGATCATCGTGTCAATCTTGCGAACGAGATCAAACAACAGCGAGTAGATATCATCAAAGCCGCCCGTAAAAAGGACGATGATGATCAGCGAGGAAAACGCCAGGGGTACGGTGGCAAAAATGAGCCCGGACACCAGAAAGGTAGGGACGATCTTTTTCTCTTCCATCATATAGAGCCGCTGCCACGATGCCTGATCGACAAACACTTGGCCAAACCCAATCAACAGCCCGGTTATGATAAAAAAAAGACCCTCGTTGTTGTTGAGCACCAGAAGGTAAGGATGGTAAAGACGCAGTCCGTTATAGACGTGCTCGACACCCTTTCCGACGAAAAAGTAGACGGGAATCAGGATGATGGCCGCAAACGTAATGACAATTTGCACGATGGCAAAACGATGGATCGAGCGGATTCCCCCGATGCCTGCAAATAGCACACAAAATCCAAAAAAACAGAGCAAGCCAAGAGGGATCGGTAAGCCAAACAAGATGTTCAGCAATACGCCTCCAGCCATTCCCTGGACGAACATCGCTTCAATCGTCGTAATCAAAAGGATGATGATCATTAGCCAGTAACCAAACGGATGCAGCTTGTCCCGCATGTAATCCCCGATGGTCATCCCTTCTGATAACTCACGCCGGACCTTGCGCCCAAGCAGTCCAAACATACTAAGGGCAAATGCTCCCATCAAAGCGAAGCCGATCCCGCCAAATATCCCGTATTTGACGAGTGCTTCCGGTGAACCGAATATCGTGTTTCCGGTTACCCAGCGGGCGAGGATCGAGACGACCCCAAGCCCAATGCCGATCTTTGCAGCACCGACCACGTATTCGCGAAACGATAAGTAGGTCAAGAGGCATTCCCCTTGTCCCGGTATTCTTTCGGGGTTTTCCCCACTACCTTGCGAAAAATGGTGCTGAAATAGTGTTGGCTGTTGAAGCCAGTCCGCTCGGCAACCGTCGATATGCTCCAATCAGGATGAGCGATTAGAAACTTCTTCGACATTTGAATGCGGTACTGCATTAAATACTCAGAGAATGAGACGCCCACTTCTTCATGAAAACGGCGGCTCAAATAGGTAGGATTGATATGGACCTCTGCGGCCAGATCAGCCAAATTCAGCTTCTCCGCGAATTTTTGATGGATGATGTTCATCGCATCGGAAATAATTCGGGTGTAAGCGGAGAGGGCAGGACTCTTCTGATATTTTTTCAGAATGTCGACCAGCTCGCTCTCAATGACGGGCTTCGTGATGTAATCCACGACACCGAGGCGGATCGATTGCTTGGCATATTGAAAATCTTGATAAGCCGTTACAATGATGAGCTCGATGTCTTTGTGCTGGGCTCTTAGCTCTTCGCCAAGCACCAGCCCGGATTTCCCCGGAAGATTAATGTCCAGAAAGGCGAGATGAAGAGGAACCTTCTGGCTGATCGCCATGGCCTGACTGCCATCTGCGGCCTTGTAGAATTTCCACAAGGGGAACATGGGCTGAATCAAATACTCGAGTTGATCCAGCTCCAACGGTTCGTCATCCACGAGTAGTACGTTCATCTTCTCACCTCAGATCGATTTGTTCATACGTACAGGGCCACTTGACAGATACAAGAGTTCCTCCCTCGGATATCGGAGCGAGCTCCAGATGTGCATGATCACCAAAACAAAGGTGAAGCCGCCTGCGGATGTTGTCCAACCCGTGACCGCTCTCCTCATGTGGCTGTTCAGTTTCGATCTCACTTTCATTCTGGAATGCTGTGAGTCCGGAAGAACCGTTGTCGATGACCGTAAGCAGGACATCGTCATCTTTTCGGCTTATGCGGATGTCTAGAATAGCTTCGCCCATTTTTCGTTCCAATCCATGCTTAAATGCGTTTTCCACAAGCGTCTGCAAGACGAATGGCGGAATGGATGCTTGCAAGAGATCTTCTGCACAATCTAGCTGAATCCGAAGCCGATCGCCGAAACGCAGCTTTTGAATCTCCAAATATTGCTCCGTGTACGTAATCTCCCGCGCCAATGAAATCAATGGCTCTGTGGATTTGTATTTGAATTTGAGAAACTGGGAGAGGACTTCGAGCGCTCTCACCAGTTCCTTCGTTCGGTTCAATCGCGCCAGACTCAAAATGACATTTAGCGTATTAAACAAGAAGTGAGGCTGGATTTGTTGATTCAATTGATTGTAGAGAGCTTGCTGCAACTCTTTTTCCAGCTCAATCTTCAGATTCTTGTTTTCTAACAGATCAATCCGCTTCTCGAAAATGAACAGAAATAATAAAGCAATAGCTCCTATGATAGGAGCCAAAATAAACAGCAGAATGAGCAATGTGAAACCTTCAAAGCTTATCATGAGATCCCTTCTGTATGGATAGATTTTGCAGTTACCATCATATCATGCTGCTTCGTGATCTCTTGCGTTTTTAGAAAATTTTAATCTCTCTATGATTAGACTTGGGCAAGGTGGCAGGCTACTTGGTGTGTGTCGTGCAAGCTCGTGAGTCCTGGTACTTCTGTTTTGCAGCGATTAATCGCATACGGGCAACGCGTATGGAAGCGGCAGCCCTGTGGTGGATTGATGGGAGAAGGTACATCTCCGCGCAGAATAATCCGCTCCTGCTTTTTGTTGGTGTCCGGCACCGGGATCGCAGACAAGAGTGCCTGAGTGTAAGGATGCTGCGGGTTGTCGAACAGCGACTTTTTATCCGCGATCTCTACCACTTTTCCGAGGTACATCACCATGACGCGATCCGAGATGTGACGAACGACGCCGAGGTCATGGGAGATGAACAAATACGTCAGCTTGAATTGCTTTTGCAACGATTTCAGGAGATTCAGCACTTGAGCCTGAATGGATACGTCGAGTGCCGATACGGCTTCGTCACAAATGATTAGCTTCGGTTGCATCGCGAGGGCACGGGCAATCCCGATCCGTTGGCGTTGTCCGCCGCTGAATTCATGCGGGAAACGGTCAATTTGATCCGGACGCAAGCCTACATAGCCGAGCAGCTCGATAATGCGCTCGCGGCGTTGATGGGCAGGTACGATATTTTGGATCGCCAACGCTTCCCCGAGAATAGCGGATACCGATTGGCGCGGGTTGAGCGAAGCGAATGGGTCCTGGAAAATGACCTGCAAATGCTTGCGCATGTCGCGCATTTGCTTCTTGGACATCGCCAGCAGATCTTGTCCCTCGAATAGTACCGTTCCGCCCGTCGGTTCATCCAGACGGAGGATGGCACGACCGGTAGTGGATTTGCCACAACCGGATTCGCCTACAATACTCAGTGTTTCTCCTTCATGGATCGTAAAGCTGATGTCATCCACGGCTTTTACATGGTTGACGGTACGGCCTAAAATGCCGCCTTTGATCGGGAAGTGCTGCTTGAGATTTTTTACCTCGAGCAGTGGTTTTTTCGTTGGATTCGTTTGTGTTGTCATCATGGTCATACCCCCACTTCCGTAGCAGTCTTGGTGTCGCCGTCCCACTCAGACGTGTACATCCAGCAGCGAACTTTGCTTCCGTCTGCATACTCCAAGAGTTCAGGAAGCTTCGTATTGCACAGCTCTGTTGCATGCGGGCAGCGTGGAGCGAAGCGGCATCCAACTGGCATGTTGAACGGACTTGGAACGTTCCCTTTAATCGCTTGCAGCTCTTCTACATCCTCATCCAGACGGGGGAGGGAGTTCATCAGCCCTACTGTATAGGGATGGCGTGGATTCGCGAACAGGTTTTGTGCAGTCGTATACTCTACGACTTTTCCCGCGTACATAACCGCAACGCGATCGCATGTTTCAGCAACGACGCCAAGATCGTGGGTAATCATGATAATGCTCATGCCCATTTCGACTTGCAGCTTTTTCATCAGCTCGAGAATTTGAGCCTGAATGGTAACGTCCAAAGCTGTCGTCGGTTCATCCGCGATCAAAATTTCCGGGCGGCAGGCGAGAGCCATCGCGATCATAACGCGTTGACGCATACCCCCAGACAATTCATGCGGCTCTTGAGTCGCGCGTTTTTCCGGGGAAGGAATACCGACCAGACGCAGCATGTCTACAGCCTTGTCCCATGCTTCCTTACGTCCCATGTTTTGGTGGAGGCGCAATACCTCTGCAATTTGCTCCCCCACCGAATACACCGGATTAAGCGAGGTCATTGGCTCTTGGAAAATCATCGAAATCTCGTTGCCACGGATCGCGCGCATGTCTGCTTCCGATTTTTTCGTCAGGTCTTGCCCTTTGAAAAGGATTTCTCCTCCTACAATTTTTCCCGGAGGACTGGCAATCAAACGGAGGATGGAGAGGGAAGTGATACTTTTTCCACAGCCCGATTCTCCTACCAGACCGAGTGTCTCTCCTCTATTTAGAGAGAAATCAACGCCGTCCACTGCTTTACTGACGCCATCTTCTGTGAAAAAATGCGTTTGCAGATTGCGAACGTCCAGGATGATATCTTGTTGCTCCGGCATGGTGATCCCTCCTTAATTCAGATCAATTCGTTTATTAAAGTAGCGATACAATACATCGACGAGCAGGTTCACGAACACGAAGATAATGGAAGCGATCAGGACGCCGCCTTGTACGACAGGCAAATCACGCATGCGGATCGCATCGACGATCAGACGACCCAAGCCGTTGATGGCAAAGACAGATTCTACGAGAACCGTACCACCCAAAAGGAAACCGAATTGCAAGCCAACGACGGTAATAATCGGGATCAACGCATTTTTTAAAGCATGCTTGTAAATGATGACTGTTTCACGCAAGCCTTTTGCTTTCGCTGTGCGGATGTAGTCTTGACGTACGACGTCGAGCATACTGGAGCGAGTCATACGAGCAACGATGGCGGCCCCAGCGGTACCGAGTGTGATCGCTGGCAAAATCATGTGCTTCCAGGTGCCCCAGCCTGCGACCGGGAAGAGTTGCAGCTTGACGGAGAACGTGTAGATCAAGCTCAAGCCGAGCCAAAAGCTTGGCAAGGATACACCGAGCAAGGCAATGACCATGATCGTAATATCAGCAGCAGAGTATTGCTTGGTAGCAGAGATGATCCCTGCGATCATCCCGAGGACAACCGTTACAAAAATACTGGCAACGGCGAGCTCGATAGTAGCGGGCAAGCGCGCCATGATCTCATCCCACACTGGAAGATTAGAGCGAAGTGATGTACCAAGATCGCCTTGGAACACGTTGGCGACATATTGCACGTATTGAACCATGATTGGCTGATCTAAGCCGAGCTGTGTGCGCATTTTCGCAATCGTCTCTTCAGAAGCGCCTTCACCAGCAAGCAATACAGCCGGGTCGCCAGGAACCATTTGCATGATCAAAAAGACGACCAGAATGACACCGAGCAGGACGGGAATCATCTGCAAAAGGCGACGGGTAATGTAAACAAACATGTAGCATTCCCTCCTATTGTTTCATTCGTGGATCGAGAGCGTCCCTGAGGCCGTCCCCAAAGATGTTGAAGCCGAGAACAAGAGTTGCAATTGCGAAACCAGGGAACATGGCCAGATGTGGAGCGGTAAACAAGAAGTCGCGTCCGTTACTGAGCATGGCGCCCCACTCCGGCAGAGGAGGCTGTGCTCCCAGTCCGAGGAACGAAAGGCCAGCGGCGGAAAGAATCGCGGTAGCGAGGCGCATCGTTGCCTGAACGATAATAGGAGACAAAATGTTTGGAAAAATGTGTCTAAAGATAATTGTGAAGTCATTGGCACCGAGTGAGCGGATCGCATCAATGTACTCCAGTTTTTTCACAGTCAAGGTTGAGCCGCGGACGATCCGTGCAAATACAGGAATCGAGAAAATACCAACGGCGATCATAACGTTAAAGAGACTCGGCCCTAAAGCACTTACGATAGCCAGAGAAAGCAGGATTCCCGGGAAGGCGAGCAGGACATCGATGATACGGGAGATAACTGTATCTACCCAGCCTCCGTAATAACCGGATAATAAGCCGAGAATAATTCCGAAAAATGCACCAATAAAGACGGCGACAAATCCGACGGACATCGAAAGCTGTGTTCCGTATAAAAGACGGCTCAGTACATCCCGACCTTTGTCATCGGTACCCATCCAGTGTTCAGCAGATGGTGGCTTCAGCTTGTTAACCAAGTCAATTTCATATGGATCGTAGGGAGCGATGAATGGCGCCAACAGGGCAATCGCGATGTAAAAAATCACGATACAGCCGCCTACCATGGCAAGTTTGTTTTTTCGTAGTTTCCTGTAAAAAGTCCGCCATTTGCTAGGGCGTGCAGCCGCTGCTTTCGGCGGAAGAGCTTGATTGGTTGGTGCGATCTCAACCTTCATGGTGTAACCCCTCCTTTGCTTACGTCAAAGTTATCAGAAAAATGTACGAAGTAAAGGCAATTTGAACAAGTCGTAAAAATAGTGAAAATAGACGTAAAGATTGTGCAAATCAAGTCTTCCGGCTTCCTAGATAATGGGGGAGAAAGGAATGGAGAGAGACAAAGAGAGGGTGGATAATGGATGGGCGTTACCTATTGGTTGACCAATGTTCGTTTGGAGACGGGCTACCGTCGGGAAAATGGTGTCGTCACGGGGACAGAGGCATCCTTGTTTCACATTTTGGTAAAAGACGGAAAATTCGCGCGTATTGTACCAGCGACAGAAAAGCTGACAGACGGTATTTTACAAAAGGATGCAAAAGGCTTATTGGCACTCCCGTCTTTCGTAGAGAAGCATGTTCATTTGGACAAGACGCTTCTGGGAGAACCATGGCGGGCCGTCATTCCTGTGTCCAATATTATTGAGCGCTGCGAAATTGAAAAGCGCACACTGCCGGGATTGCCGACGACCACACAAGAGCGTGCGGAGAATCTGTTGGAGATCCTCTTGTCCTATGGCTCGACGCACGTGCGCACACATGTGGACATTTACCCGGAAGTGGGAATCTCCAATCTGGAATCAGTTAAAGCAGCATTAGCAACCTACGCGGATCGAGTCACCCACGAGATCGTGGCGTTTCCGCAGCATGGCTTGTTGCGTACAGACGCAAAAGCACTCTTGCGTGAGGCATTGCGCCAAGGTGCGACTCATGTAGGGGGCGTAGACCCAGCTAATGTAGATGGCGATATAGAAGAATCCTTGCACCAAATGATGGAGCTGGCAGTAGAAGCAGACGCAGGTGTGGACTTGCATTTGCATGACCCAGGACATTTGGGTGCTTACACGATGAAGCGACTGGCAGCTATGACCGTAGACGCTGGCTGGCAAGGCCGCGTAGCAATCAGCCATGCGTTTGCGCTCGGAGATATCCCTGTTCAAGAAGCAGAAGAGATGGCGACGATCCTGCGGGAAGCGGGCATTACAATCATCACCAGCGTGCCATTTAGCCGCGTGATTCCACCTGTGCAGCTGCTGCACCAAAATGGCGTAGACGTTGCGGTCGGCTGCGACAACATTTTTGACACGTGGCAGCCTTACGGAAATGGCGATGTGCTGGAGCGCCTCTGGCGACTGGCAGAACGCAATCGTTGGCTGGACGAGCTGTCTCTGTCTCAATCGCTGCGTTTTATCACAGGTGGCAAAACGACGCTGGATGCCAACGGAACACAGCTGTGGCCTGCACAAGGGGAAGACGCTAGCCTGGTCCTCGTGGATGCGACCTGCTCGGCAGAAGCGATCGCGCGCCGTGCAGATCGACACGCTGTATTCTTCAAAGGCAAGCTCGCTTCTGGTCAAGTGGAAGAAGTGAACGTTTAAGAGGGGGGAAAAGCCGGTGAAATCTTCTCCTTATTGGATCGTCAACGCTCGATTGGAAATCGGGTATGAGTGGGAAGAAGGCGTGATCAGTGGAACGCGGACAGAGCTGTGCGATTTGCTCATTGAGCATGGAAAAATCACACGCATTGTCCCTTCCAGTGAGATTTTGGAGGATGGGCTGCCTAAAAAGGACGCGAAGGGTTTACTGATCTTGCCGTCTATGGCGGAGAAGCACATTCATCTGGAAAAAACGTATTACGGCGGCCCGTGGAAGGCAACAACTCCCGTAAAAAACTTGTTCGAACGCCACGCTGAGGACAGAGGGCTGTTGCCGAAGTATCTCAAGCAGGCTCAGACAGGAGCAGAAAATATTCTCTCGCTGCTGGTGGAAACAGGGGTTACGCATGTAAGAACGCATTGTCATGTGGACCCACAGGTTGGTCTTGGGTTTTTGGAAGGAATGAAGAATGCGTTTGAGACGTATGCAGACCGTGTCTCCCACGAAATCGTTGCTTTCCCGCATTATGGCATGCTACGTACACAAGCGCGCGACATGGTACGTGAGGCGCTGCGTCAAGGTGCCACTCATGTAGGCGGCGTCGATCCGGGTGGAGTAGACGGCGACATCGAGCGTTCCCTGCAAACGATACTAGAGCTGGCAGTCGAAGCAGATGCCGACATTGACATGCATTTGCATGATCCGGGGCATCTCGGCGTGTTTACGATGAAGCGCCTGGCTGCTCTGACGGAAGAGGCAGGCTGGCAGGGACGTGTCACGATTAGTCACGCGATGGGATTAGGCGATGTTTCGCAGGAAGAAGCCAGAGAGCTGGCACAACGACTCGCCTCCCTAGGTATCTCCATTGCATCGACCGTTCCGATCAATCGCCCGACCATTCCGATTCCATTGCTGCATCAAGAAGGGGTTGCTGTCATGCTCGGCAACGATAGCCTGACAGACAACTGGACACCCTTTGGCAGTGGAGACTTGTTGGAAAAAGCAGGACGACTGGCTGAACGCTTCCGCTTGACGGATGAAAGATCGTTAGGCGTAGCACTCGGCTTCGTGACAGAAGGGCGGATCACTCTCGATGAAACCGGGAATCGCCTGTGGCCATTGCTAGGAGATGAGGCGAGCCTGATGGCGGTCGAAGCGACATGTTCAGCAGAAGCGGTTGCAAGACGTGCGAAGCGCAAGGTCGTTCTTTTCCAAGGCAACAGGGTAGCTGGTGAGTGGTAGTACTACTTTTAAATAGAAAGGATGTCATGAATAGATGTCTACAGCCTATTGGATAACCAACGTCCGTTTGGAGAGCGGATACCGCAAAGAAAATGACAAGGTGGTTGCTACAGATACTGAAGTGGCGCATCTATTAATTGAAGACGGACGAATTGCACAGATCGTGAGTGGAGCTGCTCCACAAACTGAACTGCCAACGAAGGATGCCTGCGGTCTGTTGGCACTGCCGTCGTTTAGGGATATGCACATCCACATCGATAAAACGTACTATGGCGGCCCTTGGAAAGCCGTGACGCCAGTAAAAAACATCTTGGGTCGACTGGAAGAAGAGAGCCAGCTCATGCCGAAGCTGTTGCCAACAGCACAAGAGCGCGCAGAAAAAATGCTGGAATTGCTGCTGTCCGCAGGCTCCACTCATATTCGCTCCCATTGTAATATCGATCCATACATCGGACTCAAAAACCTAGAAGCCACCATGGCTGCACTGGAGACTTTTAGCGGCAGATTGCAGTGCGAGGTCGTGGCCTTCCCACAGCAAGGTCTCCTGAGAAGCAACCAAGTAGAGAACATCCGCCAAGCCTTGAAAATGGGCGCGACCTACGTTGGTGGCGTAGACCCGGCAACCGTCGATCAAAACATTGAGAAATCGCTCGCTACCATTTTTGAGCTGGCAGTTGAAGCAAATGCACCAATCGACGTTCACTTGCATGACCCGGATCATCTCGGGGTGTTTACATTCAAGCGTCTGGCTAAAATGACCGAAGAAGCAGGGTGGCAAGGTCGCGTTACCATCAGCCATGCCAATTCCCTTGCTGACATCAGTTTGGAGGAAGCAGGGGAAGTAGCAGAAATGCTCGCTGGCTTGGGCATTTCGATCACTTCTACTGTACCAGTGAACAGAGGGACGATTCCAATCCCATTGCTCCATCAGAAAGGCGTTTCGGTCTCTCTCGGTGACGACAGTATTACCGATCACTGGTCGCCATTTGGACAAGGCGACAGCTTGGAAAAAGCTGGACGATTGGCTGAACGCTTCCGCATGCAGGACGAGCGCTCCCTGTCCCAAGCACTGGGCTTCATTACAGGTGGGAAGACGCCGCTGGATAAAGAGGGCAACCGCCAATGGCCGAATGTTGGCGACGAAGCGGATATCGTATTCGTTCATGTATCCTCGGCAGCAGAAGCAGTTGCACGCCGGGCGAAGCGCCAAGCTGTGATGTTCCGCGGGAATGTTGTTTCTGGGGCTTTGTAAAATCGAAAAGAAAAGAAAAAAAGGCAGAACCACAGGGTTTTGCCTTTTTTCTGTTTGTAGTGACAATAGTGGCCAAAATGTGGAGTTTATTTTCGTTAATATTAGTTTATTCCAATTTTACTAAACAATAGTATTTATTTGAGTTACTATTAACAAAACTTGCATTTTTCAGATATATTTTCGGGGGTGTCTTTTTGTCGTTCATTGCAGAGACCAAAAACGTAGAACGTATATTTGGTAGAGGGGCAACTGCTGTCAGAGCGCTTGCGGGCGTAAAAATGCGCGTAGAATCAGGACGATTGCTCGTACTAAAAGGCAGATCAGGATCAGGAAAAACGACGCTATTAAACCTTTTAGGTGGTCTTGATCGTCCGACGGTAGGAAGCGTGTACTTTCAGGGACGAGAAATCGGCCAGCTATCGGATCATGAGCGAACGAGGATCAGGCGAAAGAACATGGGCTTTATCTTCCAGTCGTTTGGTTTGCTTCCGCTGATGTCAGCCGCTGAAAACGTCGAGTTTGGACTCCGCCTGTCAGGGGTGCCTGCTGCCGAATGGAGGGAGCGTGTTCGCCAATCGCTCGATATCGTTGGGCTGTCCAAACGGGCGCATCATCGACCGTTTGAGCTGTCCGGTGGAGAACAGCAACGCTGTGCGATTGCCAGAGCGGTTGCGAACAGGCCGACACTACTATTGGCGGATGAACCGACAGCTGAGCTGGATAGTAAAACGGGTCTGCAAATTAGCCGTTTGTTTCGCCAACTGGTGGATGAAGGTACTATGAGCATTGTCATGACGACACATGATCCTGGTGTAATGGAGGTGGCGGACGATGTCTATGAATTGGAGGACGGTCGTATCAAAGAATAGCAAATTAAAATGGGCGTACTTGACCGTTTTCCTGTTGTTGACGGGCTGTTCTCTATTTCCTAAGGAAGAGGAGGTTTTGGCTCCGCCATTAGTGGAGCCGTCGCCTATCAAATATGAGGTGGCAGAAGTTTTACAAGGGACGATCGTAAAAAGTGTGAAAGGAAACGCCTCCTTCACGACCGTGAAAACGGCGGAGCTCTCTTTCCCAGAAACGAAGGGACTGCGGCTGAAATCGTTCTCAGTCCAAGGCGGTGATAAGGTGAAAAAAGGACAGGTACTTGCTGAATTGGATGCGGCTGAAATGGAGAGGGAGATCGAGTCGGCCCAGTATGAAGTGGAGAAGGCAAAGCTGGAGCTGCTTGAAGCCCAGCAGGATAATCACTACGAAGTCGAATCCGCCAAGCTGGATGTTTTGAAAGCAGAGATGAACGCCAAGGTAAACGAGACCAAGCTAGCCAAGATCGAATTGGAAAAGGCTCAGCTAGACTTGGCGAAATTGCAGGATCCCAAGAAGCAGCAGTACGTGGTGGAGCGAGCCAGACTAAACGTGAAGCAAAAAGAGATGGACCTGAAGAACCTGCAACAGCGTTGGAACGAGACCAAGCTGATCGCGCCCTTTGATGGTATTGTGCTGTTTACAAGCAACGGGCAGGTGGGAGATGAGGTGGAAGCGCATCAAAAGTTGGTAACGATAGGCGATCCGAACAAGCTGTTCGTTATGTATATCGCTCACGAGAAAGAGGCGCTGCAAGATGTCAGGGAAGGGATGAAAGTGATTCTCTCCGGCAAAGACGGCGAAAAAGGCGAGGGGACAGTTGTTCAGACGCCACTGCATGTCCCTTCGAATTTACCAGAGGATTTGACGGAGCTGTATCGGAGAAGTCTACTCATTACACCGAAAATCCCTCCAAAGGGCTTGGAGATCGGGACAGGAGTCAGCATTGAGGTGATTGTGGACAAGCAGGATCAGACTCTTATTATCCCGAGAAAAGCACTTCATGATTTAGCGGGCAGGAAGTACGTTCGGGTGCTCGACGGGAACAGCAAGAAGGAAGTGGACGTGGAAACCGGTATCATGACCCAGACGGAGGTTGAGATTCGCAAAGGTCTTTCGGCAGGCCAACTGGTTATTTTGGAATAGGAGGACAATGTCGTGGCGATGCTGCAAATGATCTTGCGGAAAATGATGAATAACCGCTGGCTGGTCGGCAGTCTGTTGATCGGGCTGATCGTCGCTGTCGGATTGGTATCGAGTATACCCGCATTTACGTCAGGGGTACTCCAGCGCATGTTGATCAAGGATATGGAGGAATACCAGAAGAATGCGAAGCGCTTCCCCGGTGGCTTACTGATCGCGGTCAATCAAAACAAACTGGGACAGAATGGGGCGGCTCTTGTAGACGAAATGACTGCTCATCTGCAAAACGAAGTAATCGCTCAGCTGGATGTCCCGGTGTATGCAGAAGTGACAGTTTTGCGGACCATTCCCTTTAATGCCGTCCAGGAAAACATACAGCCGAAGAGCCCGTTCAGTTCCGACAGTTCCCGAATCTATTCGCTGAGCGGACTTGCGCAGCATATGACGCTTGTTGACGGGCGCTTGCCTGCTGCAACCCCCGTTGATGGCGTGTACGAAGCGCTGGTAACGGAAAAAGCGTTAAAGGACCGTCGGATGGTGCTAGGCAGCTTGTATGAGCTGACCACGAAGCAGGTAGAAGGACTCAAGGTGCGAATCAAGCCGGTCGGTGTTTTCAAGGAAAAAGAGGGGAACGATCCTTATTGGTTTGCTTCGACCAGTGAATACTCCAGTGGCTTCGTATTGGATGAACGGCTTTTTCGGAATGTGTTTTTGGAAGAGAAAAATCTGGTCATTTCAACCCAGCTGTATACGGCCCTTCACTATCAATCATTTCGGATCAGTGACACAGAGAAGCTGAATTCATTGGTGGTCGGAATCGAAGGGAAGCTGCAACAGCAGGGATTGAAAAAAGCGGAGATCAACGTTCAGTTTCCGGCGGCTAATCTCGTGGGCAAGTACAATGAGCAAGAGAAGCAATTCAAAACCATTCTCTGGTCGCTTTACATCCCCATTTTCATTATGCTGGGTCTTTATCTCGTGATGATTTCAGGATTAATCGTGGAAAGGCAACGAACGGAAATAGCTGTGCTGGGCAGCAGGGGAGCCAGCAGAATGCAGATTTTTTCTATTTATTTCATGGAGATCGCCATTTTGGGGTTATGCGCTTTTCTGATCGGTCCGTTTGTGGGGATACAGCTTAGCAAGATACTCGGCATCTCGAATGGATTTCTCGAATTCGTTGATCGCAAAGGTTTGGATGTCACCATTAGTCGGGAAGTTTTCGTGTATGCTGCGTGGATGGTGCTTGCCTGTATCACACTCGTTTTGATTTCTGTATTTCTGGCAACTAGGCAAAATATCGTCACGCATAAGCAAAACATGGCGAGAATGAGTGGATATGCCATTTGGCACCGACTGTTTTTGGACGTATTGCTGCTTGCGGTTTCGTGGTATGGATGGTACTCCTATCAAAACGCCGCTGAAACCGCAGCAAAAACGAGCGAAGGGGCTTCGGCCATCTCGATCGATTTCCTTCTCTTTTTTGTCCCCGTTCTGTTTTCGCTCGGTTTTGGCCTGCTGCTTCTACGATTGTACCCGTGGCTTTTACGTCTGATGTCTTGGGCAGGACGCTCCTTCCTCCCGCTTTCTCTGCATACGACGCTGGTTCAGGTAGGGAGAGCTCCACGGCAGTATCATTTTCTCATGCTGTTTGTGACGATTACGGTCGCAGTAGGAATGTTCAGTGCAAGCATGGCGCGGACGATCAATCAAAATGCAGAGGAGAGAATCCGTTACCAAATCGGCGCGGATATTCGTTTGAAGGCAGAGTGGCAGAGCGACAAACCGGAAGTAACGGTCTATCGGGGAGGAATGAATGCGGAAGATGGTGAGGGTGCAGAAGTGGAACAAGCGCCTCCAGCTCCTCCAGTTCAGTATATAGAGCCGAATTTCGGAGTGTACAGTCGACTGCCTGAGGTTGAACACGCAACAAAAGTCTTTGTGAACGGGCTGGCGGAGGCTTCCTTTCGGGGTGATCCTGTGAAGGACATCACCTTGATGGGGATCGAGACCAAAGAGTTTGCAAAGACCGCTTGGATGAAGTCTGACTTGCTGCCGCATCACTTCCACGATTATTTGAATTTGATAGCAAAAGAACCGCGTGCCCTATTGCTGTCTCGCAGCCTCGCTGACAAGCTGCAAGTGGTGGAGGGACAAACCATCCAGCTCGGTTGGGGAGATTCACGCAGGGTTGAAATGATTGTGTATGCCATCGTGGATTACTGGCCGGGATGGAATCCTGCGCCTGTAAAAAGCACATACGGAAACAGTGTAGAAGAACAGTATTTGGCAGTAGCCAATCTACCGTTCGTGCAAGACAAGATTCGCCTGGAGCCGTATGAGGTTTGGATCAAAATGAAAGAGGGATCGTCTTCTGAATCGCTTTACAACGGTCTGTCACAAGAGGGAGTCAAGCTCGCCATGCTGAATAATGCCAAACAGCAAGTCATCCAGATGAAAAACAACGCATTTTATTTGGGGCTGAACGGATCGCTGACGCTTGGGTTCCTGCTTTCCATGCTGGTCACCTTTATCGGCTACGTGTTGTACTGGGTGCTCACACTTGGAGCCAGAAAATTGCAATACGGCGTGTTCCGAGCGATGGGAATGCCATTCAGACAGCTTCTTGCCATACTCGCGTGGGAGCAGCTCTTGACGTTTGGCGTCGCTTTTGCGATTGGAATGACAGCGGGCAAGCTGGCAAATAGCCTGTTTTTGCCTGCACTCAGTCTCTATTTGCATGCCGATAAGCAAGTTCCCCCCTTTACCGTTATTTCGATGCCGCAAGATGAACAAATCATTTATACGTTCATTGCTGTGACACTCGTTATCGGAATCGGGATCGTCGGTATTCTGCTGTCACGGATGCAGATCCATCAAGCCGTAAAGCTAGGGGAGGATTAATCCGATGATCGTATGCGAAAATTTGGTGAAAATCTACAAGGCAAATGATTTGGAAGTGGTGGCGCTGCAAGGGTTGGATTTGCGTGTAGAGGCTGGAGAGCTGATGGGGATCATCGGGAATAGCGGCAGCGGAAAATCAACACTTCTGAACATGCTGGGAGGGCTGGACCGTCCCTCGGCAGGAAAACTTTCCGTCGCGGGAGCTGATTTATTTCGATTGACGACTTCCGAGCTGGTTCAGTATCGCTTGCAAACCGTAGGTTTTGTCTGGCAGAACAACGCCCGGAATCTGATTCCTTATCTATCCGCGCTGCAAAATGTGGAGATGCCGATGCTTTTGCGGGGCAAGCGAAAAAGGGAGCGCGCCCACGAGTTGTTGGAACTGGTGGGGCTGGGCCACCGAAAAAAGAACAAGCTGAGCGAACTTTCCGGAGGCGAGCAACAGCGGGTAGCCATTGCGATCGCGCTTGCGAACGAGCCCAAGCTGCTTTTGGCAGATGAGCCGACTGGCAGTGTAGACACTCGAACGGCAGCTATCATTCTCGATTTGTTTCAAGAGCTGAACCGTTCGTTTGGGCTAACCGTCGTCATCGTGACTCATGACTTGGAGCTGGCACGCAAAGTCGATCGTGTCGTAGCAATTAGGGACGGGAAAACGTCCAGCGAGCTGTTGCGGCGAAAAGGAACGGAAGATAACACTTCCGAGTCTCGGGATGAGTCAGCTAACGCGGACACTCATGAAGAATTGGCGGTGCTTGATCAGGTGGGGAGGCTGCAGATCCCAATGGAGTACCTCCAGGCGATTCAGGCGGACGGCAAGCTGCGAATCGAGCTGGAAGAAGATCGAATAATCCTAAAGGCTCCTGTAGCCTCTACAAAAACAGACACGCGAATGTGACGTGTCTGTTTTTGTGTTCATTTGCCTGCACCTAAAATGCATGGCACCAGCATAAAGGATCATCTCCCCCGCAATGAGGGCAACAACCTCCTGTATAGCGAAGTCGAATTTGATCGGAATGCAGTACACCATAGTCCGTTATCGGTTCGACGCCCGGGATTGGTTCGTCTGGGACCTCGCGCACTTTCATGTCCGACCACTTTCCGTTCCAGGAGCATATACTGCATGTTAATTTCTCAGCTGTAGGATGCAGCGCATTCTCGATGACGATCATACATTCTTGACTGTTGGTATGACAAACAGGACAATCGTGAAGTTTCATGATTCATCTCCTTTCAAGTTTGCTTACATTCCCAAAATAATCGACAACAACCTCACGGAATTCTTGAGCAGCTCGCGAAATGTACCGACTCCTGTGCCATAACAATGCGATTTCCCGTACCAATTCGTGATTCTCTACTTGGAGATACGTGATTTGTTCACGAGAATCTCTTGCCGTGCTTGGTATGAAGGCTATGCCAATTTCTGCTTCCACCAGCTGGATTAGCCTTGCAGGTTCATCTCCCTCATACACATAGGTGGGTGCAAATCCAGCTGACTTGCAAATAGCGTCTACGAAATCGCGTGTACCGTACCCTTTCTTTACACCGACAAACGATTCATCCCTCAGCTCTGTCAAAGATACGATGCTTCGGTCTGCCAGTCGATGTCCTTTTGGAACAGCTACGAGGATAGGGTCAATGAACACGATTTGACATTCAATGTCATCGTCTTGTATAGGAGGGGAGGACAGGCAAAAATCAACCTCTCCTCTATGAAGAAGCGTAACCATTTCCTGGGTGGTCAGCATTTGTACATGAAATTGGATATCGGGCCGCTTTTTCCGAAACTCTCGAAGGATATTGGGCAGCGTACTTGCAGTAGTCACTGCTAATTCAAGCGTGCCATGCTCCGGGTTGGACAAATCGCGAAGCTCCAGTTTCCCCTGTTCCAATTCAAACAAAGCTCTTTCCACCCGGCAGAGGAATTTGCTTCCGTACTCATTCAGACGCAGCTTTCTCCCTGTACGATCAAATAGAGGGACTCCCAGATCCTCCTCCAATCGTTGAATCGTTTTGCTTAGGGACGATTGGGTCACATGCAGACTTCGTGCAGCTTCGGTCACATGCTCCATACGAGCTACCGTAAGAAAGTATTGCAGTTGAAGAAGTTCCATTTAGCCCCTCCATTCATTCCTTTCAATCAATGAAATCATAACATGAAATGCGTTGGAGTAAATGCTTGGTTTCCATTACGATATCAACAAAACGCTACAAGGAGGGCTGGAAATGGGGGCTCACAACAGGTGGTTGATGATTTCCGTTGGACTAGGGATATTGTTGAACCCATTAAATTCTTCGATGATTTCTGTTGCGATTGCAAGGCTGCAAAATGTGTACAGTCTTGATTTCACGGTTGTTTCGTGGATTATTTTCTCGTTCTACATTGCGAGTGCAATCGCTCAACCTGTCATGGGAAAAGCAAGTGATTTGTTCGGCCGCAAGAAGATATTTCTTACCGGGCTTGTCGTATCTTTCGTTGCTTCCTTATTGGCTCCATTATCACCAAACTTCGGGTGGCTCATTGTATTCCGAATTGTGCAATCGATTGGAACAAGCATGATGGTTGCCGTTGGAATGGCCATTGTACGAATCCATATTACGGAGAAGCAAGCGACTGCGCTTTCCGTACTGTCCATCTTCCTGTCTGGAGCAGCAGCGATTGGACCTTTTATTGGCGGGGTATTGCTTCATTATTGGGATTGGTCTGCGATCTTTCTCATTAATATTCCGTTCGTGGTGGCGAGCTTGCTGTTAGCCTGGAGGATGATTCCAAAGGATGAATCGGCAGCATCTGTTGCACATAACATGTCCTTTCGAAAATGGATGGAGTTGATTGATGCAACAGGGATCGTACTCTTCGCAGTCGGTCTGGTTGCATTGCTCGTTGGATTGCTTTTTGCAAAATCATCGGGGCATGTCTCAGGGTGGCATATCATGGTTGGAGGGATCGGCCTCGTTACACTGGGAGCTTTCGTACGACATGAGTTAAAAACGACTTCCCCGTTTATTCCTTTGCGGACATTCGCGAAGTATCCTGCGATGACGTGGGTCAATATCGAATTCATGCTCGTTAACGTCCTTTTTTATTCGCTTTTTTTCGGACTTCCGTCCTACTTGCAAATGGTTCGTCATGTCAGTGAGTTCGATACAGGAATGCTCATGCTCAGCTTAGGTTTATGCTCACTCATTGTGTCTCCACTAGCAGGACGATGGATTGATCGATCAGGACCTCGGCCGGCATTGGTCGTATCTGCTATGCTGATGACATTTGGGTCATTGTGGCTCGTGACGTTAAACCAAGATTCACATGTGATCAGTGTGTGTGTGGCATTAGCGGCATTCGGCATTAGCAACGGGTTAAACAATGTCGGAATGCAAGCAGCCTTGTTCAAAAGCTCTCCAAAAGAAATCATCGGCGTAGCATCCGGATTATTTAATACATCCAGATACCTGGGAACCATTCTCTCCTCATTATTGATCAGCATTGTCATGGGAGATAAGTTTAGCGCCGAGGGTTTGCAAGTGCTTGGCATTATCCTCACGACAATCGCGTTGTCTTTGGTACTCATGAGTTGGCGACGGAAATCAAGGCAGTGGGGAGAGTCGTAGGTTCACCCATCCCTATTCAAAATCGCAGGCATGGTTCATAACAAATTGTTTGAATTTTTCAGTGGCAGGTGATAAATATCTCCCTTCTACCCAGGCAATTCCAATGGTTCGTTGGCACTTCGGGCTTTTGACAGGGATTTGTGTGATCTTACTCTGGTCCGTTCCTTTTAAATTGGGCAAAAGGGAGATTCCCAGTCCAGCAGCGACCAGTCCTGCAACGGTATCTGCTTCCTCTCCTTCAAATGTAATGGGAGGTGTAATTCCCGCTACTTGAAACAATTGCTCGACGGTGATACGAAGGGAGTAGCCTTGTTTTAAATGGATAAAGGATTCATCTGCAATCTCTTCCAAAGTAATCGAGGTGCGATTTGCATATTTGTGGTCTTTGGGGACAATCACAAACAGTTCTTCATTCCAAAGAGAGTTCCATACAAAGGGTGATTTCATATCCATAGGAGCAAGTAGACAAAGATCAAATTCTCCTCCTTGCAACTGATTCATAAGCGTATGGGAGGGACCTTGTCCGAGTCGAAAATGAATGTTTGGGTAGAGGGAGCGAAAAGAAGCTAGTAAATCAGGGATGCGACTGGTACTTAACGTGTGCAGAAGCCCAAGAGACACTTCTCCCTGATCTGGATCAAGTAAATCCATGATCTCTTGTTTTCCTTCATGAAATTCCTTCATCATATTTTCGACTCGCTTTAAAAAGAGATGACCATATTTATTTAGCCGAATCGAACGTCCCTGACGGTCAAACAGGGGCACGCCTATTTCATCCTCAAATCGGGCAATCGAACGACTAAGGGCAGACTGGGAAATCGAGAGAGCTTCGGCAGCATGTGTCACGTGTTGGATTCTCGCCAGGGTTTGAAAATATTCGAACTGTTGCCATTCCATTCGAAAGCACCACTTTCCGTTCGGACTTTTCATTACATAAATGCATGGAAAACATGATTATAATGAATTATACATCATAGATAAATGGTGATACCATGAAACCATAATCATCCTGAAATGATATGGTGATCACATGATACAACAAGGCACGCCACTTTTCCGCAAAACCAGCTTTGCTTTTTTTGCCGCTGGTTTCAATACGTTTGGGATCCTTTACTGCGTACAGCCTTTGATGCCGGAATTTTCAAAACAATTTGCGGTTAGTCCAACGACAGCAAGCCTATCCCTCTCCATTACAACCATGGTTCTTGCCGTCAGTATGCTCATTTTTGGTTCGTTGTCTGAAGTATGGGGACGCAAGCCAATCATGATCGTTTCCATGCTCGCTTCGTCTGTGTTTTGCATTCTCACAGCATTCAGTTCGAATTTTCATATTCTCCTGGTATTGCGAACGATTGAAGGTGTTTCATTGGCGGGTTTACCCTCCATTGCAATGGCCTATCTTGGAGAAGAAATCGAATCCAAAAGCCTGGGAGCGGCTATGGGTCTCTATATATGCGGCAATTCCATTGGGGCTGTGTTTGGCAGGGTTTTCTCAGGAATGGTGAGTGACTACTTCGGCTGGCAGATCGCAATAGGGGGGATTGGTCTCATCAGTTTGGTTGCCACACTGATTTTTTGGAACACTTTGCCACCATCACAAAATTTCAAAGCACGTCCATTCGTAATGAGAAAGTTAGGTCTGTCTTTAATGGACCATCTAAAGGCTCCCAGTCTCATTTGTTTATTTATCATCGGCTTTTTACTTCTAGGAAGTAATGTAGCGTTGTTCAATTACATCGCTTATGTATTGCTCGAAAAGCCCTATTCACTCAGCCCAACATATATAAGCTGGACATTTTTAATTATGATCATCGGAATGTTCAGCTCTGTCTGGACCGGAAAATTAGTAGATCGTCACGGTAAGCAAAGGCTGTTATTCACAAGCTTATTCCTTGCATTGATCGGTGTCTGTTTGACGTGGGAAGCGAATCTCATGCTGAAGATTGCAGGACTTGGATTTTTTACTTTTGGATTTTTTGGAGCGCATGCCGTTGCAAGCAGCTGGGTAGGACAGCTTGCTTTACAAAACAAAGCACAGGCCTCTTCCTTGTACTTGTTTTTCTACTATACGGGTTCAAGTGTAGGGGGAACACTCGGAGGATTGTTTTGGTCCGCGTACGGATGGGGAGGCGTCATCAGCATGAACGTCGGCTTTCTCCTAATGGGCCTCATCCTTTGGGCGTGCGTCTCAAAAATGGTACAGAACGCGAAGAAAATGACGAAAATAGCCGAGACTTGTGTCTCAAAATAAAGAAACGGAAAAACTCAGTATCGTTTGGTGATACGAAGTCTTTCCGTTTCTTTATAGGCCAAACGATAAACCGAATGCCAGTGCCAATAAGACGGCGAAAGCACCACCTGCAAGCGATCCAGCGACATTGACGGCATCGTTGTTCCAACCAGCGCGACCGCGGATTCGTACGGCTGACTTGCCGCAGTGACGAGCCTGCTCGATTTCACGGCCGCAAGACCCGCAACGGTACATTTGCTGCCATGTCGCACCGATCCACGAATCAACCAGTGACCCTACCATGCCCGCCAGTCCTGCTGTACCAATCCAGGCTGCCAGTCTAAGGGCAGGTGTGATCACATCCGGCGCGGGTTGACCGAGTATCGCAAGCAGCAACCACGCTACACCGCCGATGAATAGTCCACCGGCAAGCGAAGCACCCATGCCCAGGCTAGAAACGCCGCCAGAAGTGCCAGGCGGGACACGCTGTCCCGTTTTAATCGATCGCGGAGGCTTGCGGCTTAAGCCGCCGATCTCTGTCGCCCATGTATCGGCTGTGACCGCCGCCATCACGCCAAGGAACGCGTACCACCAAAGCGGATGGGGCAACGCCCAATTTGCTACACATAACAGGAGCCCGAGCCCGCCGTTTGCTAGCACCTGGCCAGCATCGCGTCTCCCGGTTTTCTCATAACCGCTCTCTGCCTCTTCCTTTTTATGCTTTTTCCACTTGGATAACAAGGTGGACGAGACAAAAAAAGCGATGAGGGAGCCGAACCAGATAGGGCTTCCGAGTGCATACATCACGGTGCCGAGTATAACTGCCGCCAAAAAGCCGGAACCAGACAGCGATCGTTTTACATAAGCCGCCCCGGCAATCCCAGCGCTGCATGCCAGACCGATTAACCACTCCACAGTTTCCTGCCCCCTTTGCTTTGAACTATTATACCTCAACGCAGCAGGCAAGGTGAGCGGTTTCCTCTAGAAAATAGTAATGACAGAATAGAGGAGTATCGGATGTGGGAAAAAGGTTAATTGGGTATACAGAAGAAATAGTAAATACATATGGCAAGATTGAAAGCATAGCAAGTGACGAGGAGAGTTAAAAAGTGTAAAAAGTTGGGCATAGATAGACGTGTTGTATGAACGGGTATCTTATTAAGGAAAGGATGATTGGTTTTGAAGACTTCCCTCAAAGAGAATGCGGTGTCGTTTCTGCAACTGGTAGCTTCGGGAAATGTGCGAGAAGCATACCAAAGATACACAGGTCCGAATTTCCGCCACCATAATCCCTTTTTCCGTGGCGATGCTCATTCTCTCATGATCGCAATGGAAGAGAACGCCGCAAAGAATCCGCATAAGATTCTCGAAATGCAACGTGCCATCGAAGAGGGGGATATCGTTGCCGTTCATTCTCATGTGAGGCAAAACCAAGAGGATCTCGGGGGAGCTGTGGTTCATATCTTCCGTTTTCATAACGACCAAATCGTCGAGCTGTGGGATGTTGGCCAACCCATACCGGATGATTCCCCCAATGAGAATGGAATGTTCTAAAAGAACGGCAGCCAGTGCATGTGGCTGCCGGTTGTTTAACCAAAGATGGTCATTTCTTTATGATGGATATCGAGCACTTCCATTTTCACCATACCGCCAAGATGATGTGGCACGAAATCAGACAATTCTTTAAGCGCCATATGGAATTCATCGCTTCTTGTTTCATCGATTAATTCAATACAGAGGAATGCATTTTTCGTGTTTTCTGTTAGCATCGTCCTCTGAGCTTCACGCCAATTCCAGCATCTGCATATAGCGCCGACATCGTCTTTATAAACAATTTCTCCTTCATATGGCGAAGCATTTTCATCCTGTCCCAATGGGATAAACGGTTCGTTGCCTTTTGCTAGTGTCAGCCGAATATCGCCTACAAAAGTGTCGATATCTTCTCCGCCACAGGGAAGTCCATAACGCAAGGAAATAGAATTATAGATGTCAACAAGCGGGTTAATGGTTCCAATCGGATTGCCATTTTTCACTCTTTTTAATAAAGCTTCAATGGAGCACCTTGCCCCTTTTTTTGTCTTGAATTTCTGAAAAGCTTCTCGCCAAACGGAAATGACAGGATTACTGCTGAACTCCTCCAGACGTAAAAATTTATGTGCTTCTTTCTCTGCGTCATGAAGCAGCTTCTCGTATTTTTCAACGTCCCTCCTTGAATTATCAATCCCCTGGCAAATCACGATGCCTATTTTTGCATGCGGAAATAACGTCCAAAAATCATCTTCAATGATAAATCTCGACATAACCGATCTCTCCGTTTCATTTCACTAATTATGTTTTGGAGGGGCTCGCAAAGGCAGAGAAAATCCCTAGAGCAATGTAGAAATAACCAGTGATCCGATTCATTACCTTTGCACTCGCCGTACTACCCACAATCCGCTTTCTCATACTTGCTGCGAGAAAGGCATACAGACCATCGCTAACAAAAGCAAGGATAATAAATATCGTTCCTAAAAGCAAAAATTGAGCGGTGACTGACCCGACAGTAGGTGATATGAATTGCGGAAAGAAGGCTAAAAAGAAGAGTGCTGTCTTGGGATTCATTACCTCTACAAGCGCTGATTCGTAAAAAACCTTTCGTAATTTTTTGCGAGGGGCTTTTGGAATGTCAGAAGCCGTGCTATCAGCTTTAGAAAGTAATGTCTTACACCCCAGATAGATAAGATAAGCAGCACCCAGGTATTTCACGATATGAAAGGCTGTTGCTGATGTCATAAGGATCGCAGAAACGCCGATTGCTCCAGCTAAAACGTGAACAGAGCCACCAAGAGCCACACCTAGGACTGAAATCAGGCCTGCTTGCTTCCCTTGATCGATACTTCTTGCCATAATATAGAACACAGCTGGTCCAGGTATGATTAACAGCGTAGCAGCGGCAATAACAAATAGCCAAATCGTTGAAAACTCCATAAGAAGCAACTCCTTGTTGTATCTATAGGTTGATCATTTAAATAACTCTTTCCGTTGCTCACGCATCCACTGAGCAACCTGAATTTCTCCTTGATCATTTGATTTTTCAAGCTTTGCCACAATCGATTGATAATCGGTGTTGTTGCGATTCTGGCTCATTTTGGCTGCCCCTTGAATCGAGGTGATTTCAATTTCAAAACCAACGATTCCTTTCATTTCTCTCTCAAGCAATTCAGGATCAAATGTATCCCAGAGACGACCATTTTCTCGGTGAGATTCATAGTGTTTCAGCATAGAATCCAAAGCCGACTTCATTTCATCCTTCGTGAGGATACGTGCTGTCCCATACGCATGTACAGCGAGATAGTCCCATGTGGGAACCTGTTCACTCTCATACCAGCTTGACGAAATGTAAGCGTGCGGTCCTTGAAAAATCAGCAAAACATCTCTGTTGTTATCCAACGTTTTCTTCTGCAAGTTTCCGTATGCAATGTGCCCAGTCGCATAGATTTTCCCTTCCTCTTCACGAATTTCCAACGGGATATGCGTAGCTAATGGGCGATGTTCATCAACCGTAATCAATAGGGCAAACGGGTTAGCCTTCATCGTTTGAACTGCCTCATCATGTTCCATACGATACAGCTTAGGAATGTACATAGTAACCACCCTTTAACTTGAATGTAATCCAAGCGTATGATATAAACTGACATAAAAAAAGATACAATAACAAACAAGTATACATGTCAGAAGGGGTGCGAATGAAAAATACCATTTTTACATTCAAGGATAACTCTCCTAAATACAAACAAATCTACGAGAAATTTAAGTCATTTATTGAACAAGGCGATATTAAGGCGGACGAGCCACTGCCCTCCATTCGTCAACTTGCGGATTCCTTACATGTAAGCCGGAATACAACATTAATGGCGTATGAACAACTTGTTGCTGAAGGGTATGTTCGTGGAGAGGGCCGAAAAGGTTATTTTGTAAATGAGTTAGAGCCCGTTTTATTTCAAGAGGTCGGCAGCTCTTCTACTCACAAGCAAACAGAGCCGGTACCACCTGTGCGGATTGATTTTCGCGCAGACGTCGTCGATCAATCGCATTTCCCTTTAAAAACGTGGCGGAGGATTTCGAATCAAGTATTAACGGAAAAGAACAGCTTTCGGTACGGAGAACCTTTTGGTGAAAGAAGCCTACGTGAGCAGATCGCAGCCTATTTACTCCAGTCTCGTGGAGTGAAAACAGAACCAGATGCCATCATTATCGGCAGTAGTACCCAACAAATGCTTGTGTATCTCGGTCTTGTCCTGAAACATGATTTTTCCAGCGTGATTGTGGAAGACCCTGGTTATGATGGCGCTAGGAAGGCTTTTCAATTGAATGGTTTTACACTCGAAACGTTACCTGTCTATGAGACAGGTGCTGATTTTTCACACTTGGAACAAATGAAATCAAGATTGATTTATGTGGCGCCGTCCCACCACAGTCCATATGGGGTAAGTATGCCCATTCAACAAAGGCATGCACTCATCCATTGGGCAGAAAAGAGGCATGGGTATATTATCGAAGACGATTATGACAGTGAATATCGCTATACCCAACAACCATTCCCGGCTCTCGCTTCCATCGATTCAACGAGAGTTATTTATCTCGGAAATTTCTCGAAATGCTTTTTGCCTGGGATTCGTTTAAGTTATATGGTATTGCCACAGCCACTGGTCAACTGTTATAAAAATCAATTCGCATATTTCGAGAGCCCCACTTCACTCCTTAGCCAATTCGCCATGGCGAAATTTATGGAGGAAGGGGAATGGAATCGCCATATTAAACGGATGCGTCTTGTTTATAAACGAAAAATGCAGCAATTTGTTTGTGAATTAAGGAATCATTTCAAACATCATATCTCTATCATCGGGGAGCAGTCAGGTTTGTACGTATTAGTCAAAGTACACCTGGAACGCTCAGAAGAATGGCTCATTCAACAAGCCTTCCTTCATGGAGTTAAAGTCTATCCTACTTCACTCTTCTTTATAAAAAACAAAACGGATCAACCAATGATTAAACTTGGATTCAGTAATTTATCAAGTGATGAGATTCTGCTTGGTGTGAAGCTTTTAAAAAAGGCTTGGCTATAAAATGGCGGGTTCGATAGCTCAAGCTTTTAAGCGCGAAGAAACACTCAAGCTGGTAAGAGAAAAAAGAAGAAATAAGCGAAAGTCTTTGGGACACCAGCCGAAGCGCAATAGAAAAAAAGAAACCTGCCTTTAGCGTCCACCTCTGAAATACTTCGCAGAGGCGCGACTTTGGACGCGGGTTTCTTTTTTTCCATGGAGCTGGGCAGGGATGACCCCATAGCAGGTAGCCCAAGAACTTGAGTGTTTTCTTCTTTTTTCTCCCACCACCAAAGGCTCGATTTAGACCAAAACAATAAAGGCTTCCCTGAAAAATCAGCGAAGCCTCCGTGGTCTATCTGGCTACTTTGTTTCTCCCATTCTCTCCAAAGCACCATGCACAATTTTCCCTTTAAACATAACAGCAGCCCGACGAGATTTTCTCGCAATCGCTTCCGCAGAGCAGGAGCTTTCGGCAAACACGATGCTTGCCACGTCGCCAACCTTTGGCCATGCACGGTTGCCATCTTTATCGAGCGTTGTTTTTCCTCCGGTGATGAAGTATAGGGATTGCACCAATGATTTCTCATCGACCCAACGGTAGCGCTCGACGAGACGGTTTAGCTTATCGAGCATATCGCCTGTTCCATATGGCGACCATGAATCGTAGAACCCATCATAGCCAAGTGCGACATGTACGCCTTTGGCATGAAGCATCGGAACAGGTGGCATTGCCCGATTAATCGGAACGGTCGTCATGATCATCGTTCCCAGCTGGGACAATCGATCTGCCATGTCCGAGCTTTCCTCCATCGACACATCTCCGAGCGCAAAGGCATGACTGATTGCCATCCGGTTGTGCCAGCCAGCTTCCTCGGTCAGATCGAGCAGTCTTTTGATCGTATAGAAGCCGAGTGTCCCCGGATCATGCAGGTGAATATCGACATCCGCATCTGCTTCCACCGCAATGTCCATCATTTCACGCAAGGAGCCTTCCAACTCATTATCGATCCCAGCCGGGTCCAAGCCTCCAACCAGTGTTGCGCCTTCCTTCATCGCTTGTCTCATCAAGGAGCTTGCTTGTGTGCGCAGGAGCCCCTGCTGCGGGAAAGCAACGATTTCATACGTCAGGCGATCGCTGTACTCTTCCAGTGCTGCACGAACACCCTCCAAGTTTTTTAGCCCGATGTATGGATCGATGTTGACGTGTGTACGCACATGTGTGGCACCGCCTTTGATATGGAGCTGGAGCATCGCTTGTGCGCGCTCTTTGGTCGTCCCGGTCATCAGCGGCATTTCTTTTGCTTCGAACTCCAAGCGATCAATCAGTTTTTTCGGAGGGAGGCAGGATTTCCAGGTTGCGCCCGCATACGTTTTATCCAGATGATTATGCTTTTCAACAAAAGAGGGGAGGGCCAATAAACCTTTTGCATCTTCTTGCGGTAACGTGGTGTCGAGTGGTTCGTTCGCCGAGACGATCTCTGCAATTTTGCCGTCTTCAATCTTCAAATGACAGATTTCTGAGATTGTGTGAAAGACGCCGTCATCTCCTGTTTCAAATCCTTTATCGAGACGAACATTGGTTAACCAAAAAGCTTGCATCACTAGAAATCAGCCCTTTCTCTATCTTGCATGTAGTGGATGAGAGTCCAATCTAGCTGTCTCTAATTAATTGTAGTGAATATTTCGAACAAGGTTGTTCATCTTCTTTACTAGTTTTTGCATGATCTTTACGTATTGTCTGGAATCTTCCTTGTTTTCGAAAAGGAGTAAAGATTGTGCAAATAAACGTAAAAGTTTTGAAACGAATTTTACAGAATATTTCCTATAATAGCGAAGGATGCAATGGAGTGGAGAGGCCGGAACGAGAAAGAATGGGGAGGAACATCATGAAAAAGAAAATAACCGCAAAATATGTCATCGGTTTTGACGGCGACGATCATGTGATTATCAAAGATGGGGAAGTCGTTTACGAGAATGAAACCATTGTGTATGTAGGGCACGATTTTGATGGCGAGGTAGATGAAGTGATGGATGCCGGCAATGCAGTAGTCAGTCCGGGCTTCATTGACCTGAATGCGTTGGGTGACATTGATCACGACATCGTGCATCTGGAGCAAGCTTCTGCTCGAAACAAAAACATGCTCTGGTCGGAAGACTACTACCGTAAAGGCTACCATGAGGTAATGACCCCTGAGGAAGAGGCGTTCAAATCCCTTTACGCCTACAGCCAGCTGATTCTAAATGGGGTAACGACAGCGATGCCGATTACATCCGTTTTCTACAAGCGCTGGGCGGAAACGTATGAGGAGCTGGCAGCCGCAGCCGATCATGCAGGACGCTTGGGATTGCGTATGTACATGGGGCCGAGCTATCAGTCTGGCATGCGTGTCGTGAAGGCAAATGGAGAGATCGAAGTACTGTGGAACGAAGCGGAAGGACAAGCAGGTTTGGAGCGGGCTGTCCAATTTGTCAAAGATTTCGATGGGGCTCACAACGGACTCATCCGTGGAATGCTGGCGCCAGAGCGAATCGAGACACAATCTGTAGAGAGCCTGATCAACACAAAGCGCTACAGCGAGGAGCTCGGATGTCCGATCCGTCTGCATGCCGCGCAAGGTCTTTATGAATATACGGAAATCCATCGTCGTCACAACAAATCCCCGATTCAGTTCCTGAATGAGATTGGCTTCCTCGGAAAGAAAACAGCAATTCCGCACGCCCATTTCATTCCAGGCTTTAGTAAGGCGAAATTCGGAGAGGGGGACGATTTGGCGATCCTGCAAGAGACAGGTACGACCGTGATTCACTGCCCGCTCGTAGTCGGCCGCCACGGTGAGGCACTCGAATCGTTTGCCCGTTACAAGCGTCGTGGGGTCAACATCGCGATTGGAACCGATACGTTCCCGCCTGACTTCATCCAAAACATTCGCACAGCCAGCATGCTCTCCCGTTTGGTGGAAGGCGATGTCGCAGATTCCAGCTACGCGGATATTTACCGCGCAGCGACATTGGGAGGCGCACGTTTCCTCGGCAGAGATGATCTGGGGCGATTGGCGCCGGGGGCAAAAGCAGATATGATTGCCATCGATCTGGATGGTTTCCACATGGGTGCGGTTGATGATCCAATCCGTACGATCATCACGTGTGGCTCAGGCCGTGATGTAAAGCTCTCCATCATTGCTGGACGCACCGTAATGAAAGATCGCCTCCTACCAGGAGTTGATCTGGAAGAGATCAAAGCAAAGGGACAGTGTTACTTTGATAAAATGCGTCTGGGCTACGTCGAGCGAGACTATCAACAGTTGGGCGGAAAAGAGCTGTTCAAGCCTTCTTTCCCAATCGTGAGCAAACTATAGCCTGAACAAAAAAGAAGCACAATCTGCTAGAAACAGCGGATTGTGCTTTTTTCACTTACCGTATGAACCCGCCTTCGGAATGCATGATCTGTCCCGTAATCCACTCCGCTTCGTCACTTGCTAGAAAAGCGACCAGACGCGCTGCATCCTCGGGCTGTCCGATCCGCCCGAATGGAAATTGCCGCAAAAGGTAATGCTTGATTTCGTCGTTCATCCAGCCTGTATCGGTGGGCCCAGGATTTACAGCGTTGACCGTAATCCCTCGCGTAGCTACTTCGGCAGCAAGTGTAGCCGTCAGGGCATCCACGGCTCCTTTTGTTGCGGCATACGCGATCTCACCGACCATCGGGCCTTTGGATTGACCTGAAGTCATGTTGATGATTCTGCCTCCGCGTTGTTGAGAAAAGCGACGGGCAAATTCCACACTGAGCATCGTTGTTGCCCGCAAATTGATAGCATAATGTGCGTCCAAACTGGCAATATCCAATGCCTCATAGCCATCATTTGTTGAGTAGCAAGCGTTGTTGACGAGGATACTTGGTTCGCCCAGTTGTGCTGTAACTGCGTCGAGCACCTCTTTGTAGGCATCGGGCTGTGACAGGTCGATCTCAATCCCAGCACATCTCACTCCGCAGCGTCTGATTTCTTCCTGCAAGATGGCGGGTTCATCCTTTTGAATCCCATGCGCCATGGATTGGTCATAGGCGGTCCAATACGTATGGAAAATATCGGCGCCATGTGAGGCCAGCATTTTACAGATAGCAGCACCAATCCCTTGAAGGCGGCTGGCTCCTGTTACGATCGCAATTTTTCCGTGCAAGCGAGATTTTGTGGTCATACATATCCCTCCTCATTTTGTCACTATCCATTCTTTTCGGGATACCTATTCCTTTCATCCTGCCGACAAAGAAAAAAATCGATCGCGAAATTATTGCGAAGTTTTCGCTAAATAACCAGAAAATGTAGAGGTAGGAGAAACTTACGCTGGAAATCATGCAAAATTGTTGCTATTTTGTATATATAGGAAGTTTCAAATCGTGGTTTTCATACTAAGGGAGATGTAGAAGATGGAGTGTCAGTTAACAATTACCCGGACAGAACAGAAAAAAGAGAAACCAGCGTCTGACAAGCTGGGGTTCGGTGTTCATTTTACCGATCATATGTTCACCATGGATTATACAGAAGGTAAAGGATGGCATGATCCACAAATTGTCCCTTACTCTCCGCTGACATTGGACCCGGCAGCAATGGTGTTCCATTACGGGCAAGCTGTGTTCGAGGGCTTGAAAGCTTATCGCAATCAAGAGGGCAAGGTTCGCTTGTTCCGTCCTGATCAAAACTTCAAGCGTATGAACCGTTCGCTAGAGCGTATGAGCATGCCGTTGATCGACGAGGAATTCATGGTCGAGGCATTGAAGCAGCTGGTGGCAGTAGATAAAGATTGGATTCCAACAGAAAGCGGACAGTCTCTCTACATTCGTCCCTTTGTAATCGCGACAGAGCCATGCTTTGGTGTGCGCGCTTCGCATACGTACAAATTGGTGATTGTACTCTCTCCAGTTGGAGCGTACTATGCGGGTGGTATGCAGCCCGTGAAAATTTATGTAGAAAACAACTACGTTCGTGCCGTAAGAGGCGGAACAGGAAACGCGAAAGTGGCAGGTAACTACGCAGGCGGTCTGAAAGCACAAGTGGAAGCAAAAGAAAAAGGCTATGAGCAAGTGCTGTGGCTCGATGGTGTAGAGAATAAATATATTGAAGAAGTAGGCAGCATGAATGTGTTCTTCAAGGTAAAAGGGGAAGTGTGGACCCCAGCTTTAAATGGCAGCATCCTGGAGGGTATCACAAGAGACTCGACCATCCAATTGCTCAAGGACTGGGGAATTCCAGTCGTAGAGAAGCGGATTTCCATGGAAGACTTGCATGCCGCTTACGTCAACGGTGATCTGGAGGAAGCATTCGGTACCGGAACAGCGGCTGTTATTTCCCCAGTTGGTGATCTGAACTGGAACGGACATCAGATGATCATTAACGGTGAAAAAACAGGGGAATTGACGACGAAACTGTACGAAGAGATGACAGGAATCCAGTACGGTGAGCGTGCAGACAAGTTTGGCTGGTCGGTAGAAGTGACAGAATAATCACGCCAGTAAAACAAGAGGCATAGCCTTCTCTTTTTCGGGAGAGGGCTATGCCTTTTTTGATCGTGTAGGTCACCTCTTGACAAGGGTTATGTAAAATATTACCTTTTGTGGTAATACCACGAAAATTTGTTGTAGGACCAGCAGCGCAGGGAGGCGATCATGACATTGGAGAAAAAAGGGGGAAAGAAAGAACGGTCGTCGGATCAAATTGAGCTGAAATTAATCAAGGCAATTTTGACCCGAGAGTATCCTACAGGAAGTACGCTGCGACCGGAACGGGAGTTGGCAGAGTACTACGGGGTAGGTCGGCCAACCGTTAGAGAAGCACTGCAACGCTTGGAAAGAGATGGCTGGATCACTGTGCGGAAAGGACATCCGGCAATTGTCAACGATTATTGGCATCAAGGCAATATAATGACCCTTGTCCATATCATTCAAAACCACGACGATGTTACGGATGAGTTTATTTCGTACTTGCTGGAACTGCGGATATCGTTGGCGCCTGTTTACATTCGTAACGCGGTTGCTGCTCATCAGCCGAAGGTAGTCGCATTGCTTGCCAATCTCGATCAACTGAACCCTGATGCTGATTCTTATGCAGTGTTTGACTGGGAGCTTCAGAAAAATCTGACGAGGCTTTCCCAAAATCCTATCTACTTACTGATTGTAAACAGTTTTGATTCCTTTTACCTAAAAATGGCGCGAAGGTATTTTTCCATCCCGGAACACCGCGAAGCATCTTGGCACTATTACCATGAACTGTTGAACGTCGCTTTACAGGGAGATGTCATCGAAGCAGAGCGTGTAGCCAGAAAGGCAATGGAAAAAAGTTTGGAGCTGTGGAGAAACCGAACCGTGTTGGAACAAGACAAGTGAAGGAACACAAGAGGAGGGCGTTCTGTTGAAGCCAAAGTTTCTGAAGGAATTCTTTACGTTTCCGGATATCCTCATCATGAGCATGCTATTCCTGATTAGCTTGTCTTTCACTCTTTCCGAATGGTACGTATTGGAAATATGGGTGGCACTCGTTGCGGGGATGATTGGATATGCGGCAAGCGAATACTTGATTCATCGATTTCTCTTTCACCTTAAACCGCCTCGAAACCCATTTTTTCTCCATTTGTTAAAACGCTTACATTACGATCATCACGCCGATCCCAACAACTTGCACCTGCTGTTCTTGCCCGTATGGTACAGCTTGCCGCTCATTGCAGGAACCGGAGGCATTTGCTATCTGCTTACTTCCGACTTGATTGTGACCAATGCCTTTATTACAGGTGTGATCGGATTTTTGCTATTTTATGAATGGACGCATTACATCGCCCACCGTCCGGTTCAGCCCATATCTCCATGGGGGCGCTGGATGAAAAAGCTCCATCTCTGGCATCACTTCAAAAATGAACATTATTGGTACGGTGTTACCAGCCCTGTTTTTGACGTCATGCTGGGAACTTACAAGAATGAACAGGATGTCGAGAAAAGTTCGACCGTGAGAGATCTGGAAAGACGGTGGGACAAAGATGTTGAAGTGTAATTGGTCTTCCGACGCCAGCCTTTTTTACTCGTATAAAAGAGAGTAAGAAATACGGCTTGAAAGCAGCTCGTCACGCACCTCAATTCTCCAAGCGCTAAGAAGCTTGCTATATCAAGGATTATCGCCTCTAGGCTTCATTGAACTGCCCCTTTGGAATAGGCATTGGATTAAGCACTTGGTTTATCCGATGAAATCTGATCTTACCCCTGTCAAGTAGACAACTATAAACAAGCCCTATCTAAGTTGCCTGTGTTCGGTATTCTACCGAGCTCAGGTTTTATTATCGAAATTGAAACCGTTGAAGATTATAAAAGTTATATAGACACGAACAGCTTGTTTCCTTCTTCTTCCGTTTGAAATGAGCGAAGATGCAAACACTCTGCTTTTAAATGTCCAAAGAACCCTTCATTACGAGCATTATCTTAGCAATTTTAGACATACTTGCTACAATTTGATTTTGCTGAAGAAACTGATTATATTGCTTCGAAATGTACTGGTATCCTTGATCACTGTGTAGAAGGACTCCGTTTACATCTCGTGTATATGACTGACAAATATAGACGACGCCGTTAAACAATATGTAAGAATATTTGTGGCCCATTTTTTATTTGGCAGTGAGGCGTAAAAATTTCTGACTACAATGACGCTCTCGGTGGCGAAGGTTGGTGGAACAAGCATCCATAGAAGGAGGATAAACCTGTGAAAAAAATAGACAAGGAATCACAAAAGTTAGGGAGGCCGCACGTTACGCAGCAGATGCATTGCGTGATACTGTAGGCATCACCAAATAATAATTGCCCTCCTTCAGAACAACCTGGGGAGGGCAATTATAATAGAATTACAATTCAATAACAGTAAAGAAAGCTGTGATAACAAGTGTACCCAGAATAATTACTCCTATTAGTTTGGGATCAAGTAGTGAAACAAAGCGACGTTTTTTAATTAACCAAAAATATAAGAATAATACAATGTAAGTGATAAATGCTCCTTGAGCACCAAGATATAGATTATCTATGTAAGCATCCATTAATACCACTAATACCTCCTAATTTCTTGTAACTATTGATTCTCTCACCATTTAAAAATGTCTTTAATCTTTTCTTTAGCTTCCTGTACTTCTCTTCCAATTCGATCTGAGATACTTTCTTTCCTGTCGTTTTTATCTTTTGAGTCTCTTATTTCTTTGGGAGTTGGCATAGAAGCATAAGGTTCGAAGGGGGCAATGAACTTATCTTCAACTGCTTGTGCAATAGCTTCTTTGGTTCCCTTTGTTTTGGAAATGTTGTCGTAATGATCATAAATGTTTTTCGCGGTTTCAGTTGCGACCCCTACTGCGACGCCTACGCCTGCGCCTCTAATAGCTGATCCTTTAGGATCAAAGGGGGCAATGCGTGGAGCTGCTGTTGGACCATTTTTTTTCACAGCAGCCTGCTGTTTCTTTAGATTTTAAAGCTACCGATAAACGCCAAAGCTAGTGAGAAGAAAAAGCACAGGGCTCGCAGACCTGAACTACTACCCGTTAGAT
>NZ_PXZN01000050.1:0-967 GCF_003013445.1 Brevibacillus sp. NRRL NRS-603
GAACAACCGGAGCAACAGGAACCGCCGGATCAACGGGAGCGACTGGAACAACCGGAACAACCGGAGTAACGGGAGAGGCTGGAGCGACTGGGGCAACCGGAGAGACTGGAGAGACCGGAGCCACTGGAGTAACAGGAGAAACAGGGGCAACTGGAGCCACCGGAACTACTGGAGCAACCGGAGAGACCGGAGCCACTGGAGCAACAGGAACAACCGGAGCGACTGGGGCAGCCGGAGAGACCGGAGCAACAGGAACAACCGGAACAACCGGAGCAACCGGAACAACCGGAGAAACTGGAGTAACCGGAACAACCGGGGCAACGGGAGCGACTGGAACAACAGGAGCAACCGGAGTTACGGGAGCAACCGGAGTAACGGGAGAGACCGGAGTAACAGGAACAACTGGAGCAACAGGAGAGGCTGGAGCCACTGGAGAGACCGGAGCGACTGGACCAACAGGAGCGACTGGGGCCACCGGAACAACCGGAGCGACTGGACCAACAGGAGAGACCGGGGCAACCGGAGAGACCGGAACAACTGGAGCAACGGGAGCAACTGGAGTAACGGGAACCGCTGGAGCAACGGGAGGGACTGGAGCAACTGGAGCAACGGGAGCAACCGGAACAACTGGGGCAGCCGGAGCCACAGGAGCCACTGGAGCGACTGGAACAACCGGAACAACCGGAGAGACTGGACCAGCCGGAGAGACCGGGGCAACCGGAGAGACCGGAACAACCGGAACAACCGGAACAACTGGAGCCACTGGAGAGACCGGAACAACCGGAACAACTGGGACAACAGGGGAGACCGGATTAACTGGAGTAACGGGAACCGCTGGAACAACGGGAGGGACTGGAACAACCGGAACAACTGGAGCCACCGGAACAACTGGAACAACTGGAACAGCAGGAGCCACCGGAGCCACGGGATTAACAGGAGCAACTGGTGCAACCGGAGCAACCGGAGC
>NZ_PXZN01000051.1:0-2289 GCF_003013445.1 Brevibacillus sp. NRRL NRS-603
GGGGAATACGTACATGTCGGGGAAAACCGTGATCTTGCTTATTCTGATCATTATTGGACTTATCTGTGTCAATCTGTTTGTCTCCAACGGTTTCATTCGCCTGCTTGCCATCGCAGGGATCTTAGGGATTACCTTTGTTCTACAAGGCGCCGTGATTCGAAAGAGATGAAGCGAGCGGTTACCAGCGAAGGCGGTCTAGACCGTCACGCTGGCTTTTTCATGAAAAACAGCAGCGGGCCCGGTTGATAACGCTACTCCTAGCCCGCCACTGTTCCATTTGCGCAACTTACTCGTGCTCTGTCTCCCTCTCATGAATGGACGAGTACAATCTTGCCACGCACTCTACCCGTTTGACTAAAGAGATGTGCATCTCGAACCCCTTCAATGGTCAAGGGATATATTTTTGTCAAGCAAGGCTTTACGCGTTTGGCTTCCACTAGCTCACGGATATGATTCATGTTTGCCCCATCTGGACGCGTAAACACAAAACGAACATCCAGCTCTCGTTCTTTCTCAACCGCATCAGCGAAAGAAGGTTTCCTGGCATCACGCTCGCTGATAATCGTTGCCACTCTTCCTTGCCGCTTCATAAATTTTAAAGCTTCACCGTATGCTTCGCCACCCAACGTGTCCAGCATGAATGTAAATTGTGTAGAGGTATGAAGTGATCCCTGATCATACACGATGACTTCATCTGCTCCCAGCTCGCGGACATAATCGCTGTTTTTGGAGCTGGTTGTCGTCGCCACATAGGTACCTAGCGCTTTTGCTAGCTGGATCGCCATGGAACCGATCCCACCGCTTCCCCCCAACACCAAGACTTTATCTCCTTGTACCTTCCCTACCTCCACCAATGCCTGCCAAACCGTTAGACCGACCAGAGGAAGCGAAGCCGCTTCCGCATACGACAAACCACGTGGCATCGGGGCTACGATAGACGCCGGAACGACAATTTCATCTGCGTATGTCCCTTCTCTTTCCAGCTCTGGACGAAAGAAGACATCATCCCCGATTTGAAAATCCTGCACATGTGTACCGACAGCCGTTACCGTGCCAGCCGCATCCCATCCTAAAATAAGTGGCAGTTCAAAAGGAAAATCTGCTTTCAACAGTCCTTCCCGCACCTTCCAATCCACAGGATTTACCCCGCTCGCTTTTATGGAAATGAGTAAATCGTCCGGCCCGATTGGCTTTGTTGGCAGTTCAATTTCTGTTAGCTGTTGGATGTCGCCGTATTGCTTAATGCCAATTCCTCTCATCGAACCTCCCCTTTTCATTCGGCTATTTTTCGTAATTGGTTTTCGATGTGACTCTCTCCCCATTCACACATGATATCCAGAACCTTCGTCAGTGTCTTGCCGTACTCCGTCAAGTCATACTCGACGCGTGGGGGAACCTGCTGATACACATTGCGGGAAATGATATTGTCCGCTTCCAATTCTCGCAGCTGCTGCGTTAACATTTTTTGCGTGATGGCAGGCATGGAGCGTTTCAATTCGCTTGTCCGCTTTGTCCCTTTTGCCAACAAGCAGAGGATCACTACTTTCCATTTCCCTCCAATGACTTCCAATGTTGCCTCTACAGGGATATTGTATTTTTCCATATCCTCCCCTCCTCATACGAAGATGTAGTCAGACCCGCTCCGGTGCGTCGATATGAGCCGGGAAATAAGGCAATACTTCTTGTCCAAGCTCATCGATGACCTCGCCAATGGGACGCTGGCTAGGGAACAGGGCGAAGAATAAATGATTGACGCCGACCTCTTGATACAGGGCCAGCAGTTCTACAAGCATTTTTCTACCGACTCGGTACCCTAATCGAATCGGCGTGACCGACTCATCCGGATTTTCCGCAAGATCCAAGTGAAGAGGCTGAATAAACGGCTTGAATACACCTGGATGATATTTCTGGACAAGCTCTCTCCATTCTTGGATGGCATGTGCTTGGTTGTATGGGTCACGCGGGTAATATATCCAGCCATCTCCGTTTTGCGCAAACCAGTCCATCGTTTGTTGACTGTACCCCGTGATAAAGGTAGGAATGGGCGCAGTCGATTTAGGCACCAGATTCGCTCCATTAATCATACCGTATGGAGAGTTGATTTTCGGGAATTCCTCTGCCATAACCTTCTGCAAGTAGTCGTAGCCATCGCGAAACAGCTCCGCACGCTGTTCATGCGGCACATTCAATCCATGAAAATCAGCCCGTCTGTCTCCAGAGGAAATCCCCATCATCAAGCGTTGGGGAAACAAATTTTCAATGGTCGCTGTCTCTTTTGCCACTCGCAAC
>NZ_PXZN01000052.1:0-597 GCF_003013445.1 Brevibacillus sp. NRRL NRS-603
AATACTACGAGCAATACGGTATTCGCAAATACGGTTTCCATGGAACGTCTCACCGCTATGTTATGGGCCGTGCAGCAGAGATGATGGGTCGCCCGAAAGAGCAGCTTCGTCTGATCAGCTGCCACATCGGTAGCGGAGTAAGTATCACGGCGATCCGAAATGGTGAATCGTATGATACGTCGATGGGGATGACACCGTTGGCAGGTTTGTCCATGGGTACGCGCAGCGGAAACATTGACCCAGGTATCATCCCGTACATTGAGGAAATTGAAAAGACCGACACGGCTGGCGCTATTAAGATTCTGAATAACAAGAGCGGTCTCATGGGCGTATCGGGTGTATCCAATGATTTGCGCGACGTTATGAAAAAAGCAGAAGAGGGACATCTCCGCAGCAAACTTGCATTGGAATTGTTTACTACTATTCTGCATAAGCATGTGGGACTGTACCTTGCTCGACTGAATGGAGTCGACGGCATTATCTTTACAGCAGGTGTTGGAGAAAATAGTGCTGCCGTACGTGAATTGGTGTGCTCTGGTCTTGAATTTGCCGGGGTAAACCTGGATCGTGAGGTAAACCGTACCAGCAAAGGTGAGA
>NZ_PXZN01000053.1:0-3065 GCF_003013445.1 Brevibacillus sp. NRRL NRS-603
ATTTATCAGCACGAAATACTCTCCGGTAAAAGTCATGGTAATCCCGACAAATGAAGAACTTGTCATGGCAATGGATGCATTCGAACTGGGACATAACTAGCTTGGAATATGTACCTAGAAAGAATAGGCTTTTCAGTATTGGAATTTCTCTGCTATACTAAGAGAATGAGGCTTCTGGTTTGAGGTTCTCACCATTTTTCTGAAAAAATAAAAGGAGTGCAAACTGGATGGCAGTACAAGTGGGAAGCATCATCGAAGGAAAAGTGACAGCGATTAAACCGTTTGGGATGTTCGTAGCAGTCAGCGAAACGGAGCAGGGGCTGGTCCACATTTCCCAAGTAGCAAACGGTTTTGTTAAGGATATCAATGATCACTTTACCGTGGGGGCACAAGTAAAGGTAAAAGTACTCTCCATTGATGATGCAGGTAAAATCTCGCTTTCGGTTCGCGCAGCACTCCCAGCGCCTGAGCGTCCGGAACGTGAAGAGCGCCGTGGTGGTGGATATCGTGGAGGCGACCGCGGAGGGAATGCAAAACGAGATAGCGGAGCTTCTTTCGAAGACAAAATGAAAAAATGGTTGAAGCACAGCGAAGAGAACCTTGCGACAATCAACAAAAAGAACGCAAAACGCGGCTACTAAGCCTTGCGATAACTAAGAAGGACGGGATCAGCTCCCGTCCTTTTTTGCGTTTTCTATTCCGTAGGATTCCCCTCTTTTTCCCAGTATTCCATCCCGCCGAGCATCTCTTTTACTCGAAAGCCGAGAGCCGCCAGTTTCGCGCAAGCCTTTGCAGCACCATTGCAGTTGGGACCCCAGCAGTAGACGACCAGGAGCTGGGTCGGGTCCAGAGCAGCCGTCGTTTCAGCGGAAATAAGCGAATGGGGGAAATTCAAAGCACCGGGAACGTGACCATCTCGATACGCTTTCTCGCTGCGAGCATCTAGGATGTAAAAGCCTTCCACACGGTTCCGGATGTCACTCCATACATCAGAAACATCCGTCTCAAGAGACAGCTTGTCGAGAAAATGAGTGCGGGCTACTTCAGGTGACGCGGCGGGTGTTTGCAAAACAAGGGACATATCCAATCCTCCTTGGTACATGTGATGGTGATGTACACAGCATAGCATTGAAGTAATCATCACAGTTATCTATACTATTTAATGAGGAACATTACTAATTTCTATGGGAGGAAGCGGGATGGAGCTGGTCTATTTACATACTTTTCGCGAAGTAGCCCGGTATGGGAGCTTTACACGGGCAGCAGAAGAACTGGGCTATGCTCAACCGACGGTAACGGCACAAATGCAAAAGCTGGAGCAGTCGTATGGAGCCCCGCTATTTGAACGATACGGACGCAAGCTGCGACTGACGCAAGCAGGAGAAGCCTTGCTGCCGTACGCAAGGGAATTGATTCGGCTGTATGGGGAATCTAAAGAAGTGATCAAGCAACAGACGACAGGTCCCATTGCCATTGGAACGATCGATACACTGGCGGCGTTCTTTCTGCCGCCGTATTTGCAGGCTTTTTGCCAGCAATATCCTCAGGTTGATTTAGTATTGCGGACGGCGGGGGAAGCAGAAATTGTGCAACAGATCAGGGACGGTTATCTCGATTTCGGGATCATTTTCGATCGCCCTTGTACAGACCCTGAGTTGGTCACCCACGTCATTCGCGAGGAGGAATTGGTGATCGTCATGCCACCCACCCATCGATTCACAACAGCAACTGCACTCACTGTCCATGATTTGGGCGGGGAGCCGCTTGTATTGACCGAAGAAGGCTGTACGTATCGGGGCATGCTGCTGGAGGCTTTTGGTGAGGCAGGGATGACTCAGCGAATCGCCTGCCAATTTAGCAATCCGGAAGCGATCAAGCAGTGTGTACGCTGTGGCTTGGGTGTGGCATTGTTGCCGCTCATGGCGGTCAAGAGAGAGCTCACAGAAGGGGTGCTCACAGCCATCCCGTTTCAGTCGGATAAGGCGCCGTTTTCCATTCAGCTTGTTTATCATAAAAAGAAATGGCTGTCACCTTCGATGGTGGAGCTTGTGGATACGATTACGAGATCACAGAGAGAGGAATCGTGAGCAGGATGCAGCTAGATATTTCACCGTTTGTCGCATGTAAACCTGAGGAGACAGTCTATCCGGGAGTGCGGCTCTATACCGTCACCTACTACAGTCAGGACTTGCTGGTAAAAGCTGCATTGGCTGTGCCAGAGGCTTATTTTCAGGAGGGGGCATGTCTGCCGGCTCTTTTGTATTGCCGGGGCGGGATAAAAGGAGTGGGACGTGTCAGACCTGAGAGAATCAGTCAGATGGCTGCTTTTGGCTACGTGATCCTCGCTCCTCATTACCGTGGAAATGAAGGCGGTGAGGGCCGGGATGAATTCGGTGGGGCAGACAGGCATGATGTGTTTGCCGCATTTGAATTGCTCTGCAATCTGGAGAAGGTGGACAAGAAGCGAATCAGCGTCTACGGCTTTTCACGCGGTGGCATCATGGCCTTGTTTGCCGCAATGGAGTGCAAGGGCATGCTGTCTTGCGTCGTATGGAGTGGCGTCAGCGACATGTTTTTGACCTATGAGGAGCGGGTTGATCTGAGAAGGATGCTGCGCAGAATCATCGGTCATCCGCGTAAGCAGGAGGATGCTTACCGCTATCGGACGCCTTTGTATCGGATGGACGAGATTTCTTGCCCTGTGCTGATCATACATGGAACGGAAGATGAGAATGTGGGAGTGGAGCATGCTCATAAATTGGCAGATGCGCTGACGCGGGCAGGTAAACCGTATGAAAAATGGCTGGCGCAAGGGGCCAGCCATCTGTTTGTCGGGGAAGATATGGAGATGTATACGCGCAAGATGTTCGCTTGGCTGGATGCGCAAGCCTAATCTTCTTTTGGTATAAGCGGCAGCGTAATGATGATTTCCGTTCCTTTCCCCAGCTTGCTGTTCACGTGCAGCTCCCCCCCGTGGTTTTCGACCATTCGCCGCGAAATCGGCAGCCCCAGTCCTGTCCCATCCTCTTTTAAGGAGAAGAACGGATCGAATATCCGCACCAGAT
>NZ_PXZN01000054.1:0-3358 GCF_003013445.1 Brevibacillus sp. NRRL NRS-603
GGCGGAAATGGCCGGGATGGAGTGTCAGATCGGTTCGATGCTGGAGTCCTCGATTGGCAGTGCTGCTGGTGCACATTTGTCACTGGCGAAAAAAAATATCATTTCCAACGAGCTGGCAGGACCTGCGATCATTTCGCGGGATGTGGCTCAGCTTGCGATTCACGGTAGTCAGATTGTCGTGTCAGATCAGCCAGGCTTAGGTGTAGAGCTAGACGAAGCGGTGCTTGCCGACATAACGGTTCAGTCAGAGCAGGTCATCGGAGCGAAGCGGCAACCCGTATAGGGAGAGGACTGAATGCAAAATACGCGCATAGAAATTGTCGAGGCATTGACAGAGAGCCAGCTTCAGATGATCAAAGAAATGGAGCAGGAGGCCTTTGGCCCACATGGAGCAATTGATGAATGGGTGCTCGTACCACTCGCGAGACATGGCTGTGTTGCACTTTTCATGGAAGCAGAGGAGGCGTATCCTGTCGGGGTATGCCAGCTCTTGAGGGATTTTCGTCAGCCGGACAAGTGCTACATGTATGGGTATTACATCCGGGCAGATCGGAAAGGGATGGGGTATGGGTTCTCTTTCTTGAACCGATTGCTGGAGCAGCTGCGTGAGGATGGATTCCGTCAGATTTGTTTAACCGTAAGCCCTGATAATACTGGAGCAGTCGGACTCTATCAAAAAGCAGGCTTTGCGGTTATTGAGACACGGATAGCGGAATATGGTAATGGAAACGATCGTTATTATATGGTGAAAACGCTATAAAAGGGGAGTCGCTACAAACATAATCGTAGACATTTCACTCTATTGTTTGTTGAAGATTCATTGGCCCTGTACTCGTTGTAACCCGACCAAATTAGGCACCGGACATGTTCCGGTGTTTTTTTTGTTTGCTTGACAATTTTAAAACAATGAATCATTATGTTTATTAAATAACAAACAAAATGATTTTTTGTTTATTAAAACGATCGTTAAAAGTGAGGGAGAAACGATGAATCGAGAAGAACTGAAACAACTGTATAAAGAATCGGAAACGCAGGCAGGGGTGTATCAGATCAAAAACACCCAAAACCAAAAAGTCTGGATCAGCGCCACCCGCAACCTCAAGACGATGAATGGAAAGCTGTTCACTCTCAAAATGGGTTCGCATATAAACAAGCAGCTTCAACAGGAATGGAATGAGTACGGAGAAGAGGCATTCGTCTTTGAAGTGTTAGAGGTTTTGAAAAAGAAGGAAGACGGATTCTTTGATGAAAAGGATGCTCTGAAGAAACTGGAACAAAAATGGCTCGACCAGCTCCAGCCTTACGGAGAGCGCGGATACCATCAGGAAAAAAAGAAAGAACTATAATCAAACGAAAAGAGGGAATGAAAATGAAAATACCTACGAACTTGAACCATAAGCCTGTTGTCGTGTCGGATAACTATGAGCGTGTTGATGGCCGATTCGCCAGGAACACAGATGCGAAAGCACTTTCTCTGGGAGTGGCAGAGGGCAACTCCAGAAGAAAGATCGATCTATCGGCCAAGGTATGGAGATACGCGGGAGATGAATGGTCGAAACAATCGGAGGAACTGCCTCTCCATCGCGCTCTTGATATGTCCATTCTGATTTGTCGGTCTTTGGCCCATTTTCGCGACGCATACAGATATGAGCATTATTATGACCCGCAGGAGCCCGTCATCGACCGGGTTGCCCTGCAAGGGGATGCAATGAACGTGGCGATATGTACGGACAATGAGAGTCTTCATGAAGACATTAAGCTGTTCAGCCAAGCATTGAGCAATGACGATGAGATGATCAGCGAGCGTCTGCGCACATTATCAAAACTATTAAAGGACATGGGGTATTGAAATGTTTTCCAATGTGTATGTCCGAACGATTGTCCTCTCCCGTGTGCTGCTGCATTTGGGGATTTGGATCCGGAATTATGCCGTTCTTCTTTTCGTGAGCGAGTTGACGAATAATAATCCGGTTTATGTATCACTGATTTCGGTTGCGGAATTCGCACCCATTTTTCTGTTCGGCCTGATTGGCGGAACTTTTGCCGACCGCTGGCGGCCTAAGCGGACAATGGTTTGGAGCGATCTGCTGTCTGCCGTGTCTGTCGGGGCTGTGCTGCTTGCACTCATGAATGGGGGATGGATGGCACTTCTCATCGGAACATTTATTTCCGCCAGCTTGTCTCAGTTTTCTCAACCATCAGCCATGAAACTGTACAAGCGTCATGTTCCAGCTGAACAACTGCAGGGCGCGATGGCTATGTCCCAAACGCTTGTCGCTGTCTTTACGGTTTTAGGTCCGGTCATCGGCACGTTTATTTTCATCCAGTTTGGAATTACAGTCTCTCTGATTTTGACAGCCGTTCTGTTTCTGGGGTCTTTCCTTATCTTAGCGACGCTTCCCCGTGACGCGGAGGAACCGAAGTCTGACGATGCTGGCGGCTTCATCAAGGAATTGAAGGCAGGACTGCGCTATATCGGGTTCAATCAATCCTTACGAACTCTCTGTCTGACTTTCTGCGCTGTCGGATTGGCGTCAGGTCTGACACAGCCGCTTCAGATCTTTCTTGTCATCGAGAATTTGGGACAGGACAAACAATTTTTACAGTGGTTGGTTATGGCCAACGGGTTAGCCATGTTGGCAGGAGGAGCAATCATCATCGGGATAGCCAAAAAGGCGAGGCCACAGATGTTGCTCATGGTAGGCTTGCTTGTCTCTGCTGCTTGTACGATGGTAGTAGGGGCTACCACAACGATTTGGTTGATGATTGTTCTATTAGTAATCAGCGGTTTCTTTTTCCCTTGTATTCAAAGCGGAATCCAGACGCTACTTGTGCGGAACACAGAAGGGGCATTTATTGGCCGGGTGTCTGGTACGATCACGCCTGTTTTTATGGGGATGATGGTGATTGGCATGTTTCTGTCCGGCTATTTAAAGGAGACGTTCTCGCTGGTTGCGGTATATGTGGTGAGCGGGGTTTTGATTATGATCGGTGCGGCTTTGCTGCTGCCGCTTCTTGTTGCGAAAAAGAGCAAAGATGTGAAGAATCCAGCACTATGAGTGGAGGAGAAATACGATGACTGAAAATGAAAAATATCATTTGTCACCTGAAAGACAGCTGACGGATGCAGAAAAAAAGCTTATTTGGAAAAAGCCTTCCACTCATCAGGTCAGTGAAGAAGAACGGCGCATTCGTAATGAAATCAAACGCAACTGGAATCGCGGGGAAATGAAAATCGCCAATATATTGTTAGAAGGTGACGCTGGTTCCGGGAAAACACAACTAGCCAAGGCATTATCGGCTAATTTTGGACTGCCGTATACGAAAGTGACTTGTTTTGCTGATATGGATAAATCGG
>NZ_PXZN01000055.1:0-1612 GCF_003013445.1 Brevibacillus sp. NRRL NRS-603
TATTGCTCCTGGCATGAATTCTCATTAACCTGAAGCGATCATTGGCATCCGCTTTATCAAAGTCCGCATAGGCAAAGATCGACATTTGCTCCAATCTGGAAACATCCGCCGTATCACCATAGATCAAAATGGGGATATGACAAAGTTGACAATATTCATATACCGCGATTACTGCTCGTTTTGCTGCTTCTAATCTACCGTAAGCCGACATCGATGCAGATTCATCAATCCTAAGACCCACCACAAGAGAAGGGGATTCAGTTGGAGGACGTTTCTTGGCAAAATACTTGTAATCCCTGTAAGCAACGCTGTCTGCTTGAAATTTGCTGCCATAGTAACGATTCCTCGCAAAGTCGGAGGATATATCATGTTCCAGATACGGAAGTGTCTTTCTCGCAATCTCCTGCACGATCGGCATGAGTCCCTGACAAAGACGAATATATTCCTGTTGGTTTTCCTCATCGTAGTCTGGACGGTGAACAATGAGCTTTACTTTTTTATGAATCGAATCGGAAATGACCTCTCTTGCATCTCGATTCAGCTTTTTACGAAAATCTCGTTCCTTTTGTTTCCCTTCCTCTGACATGGATTCAGGATTTGCCTGATGATATTTGGGAGAGCCATCTTCACCCAAACCTGAGCGTTCCATATGGATAGAATCATCTGAGACACGGGAAGAACTGCTATTGGCAGATTTTTTCAATGCGATTCCTTTTTCCTCTCGATGATTGTCTTTGCCAAAATCAGTGTCGTCTATATCTTCCCATGTCCTGATCTCTACGGCGTCGTCAGATTTTCGTTTTTTTTTAGTTCAATCTCGGCTTCTTCCAAGCTAGCAAACAAACCATGATTTTTTAGTGCTTCTTCCAGAAGTTTTATTTCTTCCGAATCGGTTGTGATCTTGTAGATAACCTTATGATAAAGGGATTCTTTTGCGGAGGCTCCTCCGGCAATCGCATCCGCCCAGTAGAAAAAAGAACGCATTCCTGCCACGCCCTTGATCGCATTGGCCCGCGCTGTTTGGTCTAAAACCATAATCATGTCCGTTAAAATACCCAACATCTTTCCATCTTGAAAACCGGTTTTGGCCATTACACGTTCGATCATGATTTCTTTGGTCGGCAGGTCCATCTTTTCCGTATGCTGAACCCTGTCGCGCAGCGCTTCGTTTAACGGTCTGGTTCCCGCATAACTGCGGTTTGTTGTAATAACCGCGATGAAGTCTGGGTGCCTGCGTATGATCTCTGTGGGAAGGTTGATGCTCCCGTCCAGCTCCAAGGCAGAGTTTAATGCCATTAACACCGCAGCATCACGAATGACGTTTGGCTCTTGGATTTCCAGAAGATATCCCTTTTGATAGGCTCTGACGATTTCGGAAGGGTAAAATCGGTACTCAATCGCTTCGCCATCGGTGTTTTCCGCTGCACGCTTCAGTAGTTGCTTCATCTTTAAAGCAGCCTGTTCCTGCGAAATTCCCAGTGCATCCATTAAAATTTCGGATATGCTTTGAAACCCATCGCTTTCATATAATGCTTTCCATACCGCTTGCTCAGCAGGCTCCATTTTCTCTAGACGTTCAGAAGAAATGACCGGCAAAATAGCGCCAATAATA
>NZ_PXZN01000056.1:0-4590 GCF_003013445.1 Brevibacillus sp. NRRL NRS-603
GGGTTGCACCTGTTATTGACGAGAACCAGACTAGGCTTGATCGTCCGAGCGGGCGTGATCGATAAGGAAATGGTGCAGGCACTCGGCATCAATATTAAACAAGTGTTTACCTTTGTCTTTTTGCTGGGGGCAGGTATGGCTGCGCTAGGAGGAAGTCTCTTGGCACCGTATTCTGGGGTTATTTTTGCGGAAATGGGTATGCAGTATGCGATTCTGGCATTCATCGTCGTTATTGTCGGTGGGATGGGAAGCGTTCAAGGCTCTATGATCGCGGCGCTTTTAGTAGGGGTGCTTGGCTCGTTTATGGCTTACTTTGTTCCAGAGCTTTCACTGGCAGTGAATATGCTGCTGATGTTGGCAGTGCTGCTTATCAAACCATCCGGCCTGTTTGGAGCGAAGGGGTGATCATGCGTTGACTACATCCGGATTGTTGAGCCATCGTTTTATTCTTTTTGTGTTTTTGTCTTTGGCGGTTTTGCCGTTTCTTTCAGACTCCAGGAGCATGTACATCTTGTTCACCCAAATCTTTATCTTTGCGATTTTTGCGATGAGCTTTGATTTGTTGCTCGGCTATACGGGGATCGTCTCATTCGGCCACTGTATGTTTTTTGGAATAGGTGCGTACTCTGTGTCTTTATTCCTGAAAANNAAGTCATTTTTATGCGATGCTGACCTTGGCGATTTCCCAGCTGCTATTCGTATTGGCAGAAAAATGGCGCTCGCTGACGATGGGTGGGGATGGCTTCACCTTCCCGGTGCCCGAGCTGTTTCGGGATCGTTTGTCCTTTTACTATGTATGCCTAATCCTAATGGTCATGCTGTTCGTCATCTTGCGGGCGTTTACGCACTCTCCACTCGGCAAGGTACTGAAAGCCATCGGTCAAAATGAACAGCGTGCGGAAGCGTTAGGCTATCAAATTCTTCATTATAAGGTAATCGTCAGTATTGTCGCTGGAGTGGTTGCAGCGATTAGTGGAGGCTTGTACGCGGTCATGCTGCGATTCGTAAACACCCAAGTGTTTTCAATTGAAACGACGCTGGATGCACTCTTGATGAGCATGATCGGTGGGCTGGGAACGCTATTTGGCTCTATTTTGGGGTCGGGGATCGTAGAGCTGGCCCATCACGGACTGACTGAGTTGGCGAAGCTTCACCCAATATTCGAGAGATGGGTCATTTTCCTTGGCTTGCTCTATATTTTGGTCGTTCTCTGCTTTCCGAGTGGAATTGTCGGCAGCTTTCAAGAGTGGAGGGAAAAAAGAAAACAGCGTTCTGTGCAGGCTGCGACGTTCACGGAGAATGTAGAGCGATTGGAATGAAAGAAGAGAGGTCAACCCATGCAAAAGGTTGGCCTTTTTTTGTCCCATTTTTGTCGAAAGAAAAAGGTGAGAATTATAGTGATGTCGAATTATTATTTATCAATCTTAGAAAAGGTGGGGATGTACCTATGGAATTGAACTTTCCAGAAAATTATAACTTCGCTGCCCAGGTGGACGAATGGGCGAAAAAACACCCGGAGAGACGAGCCGTTTGGGAGTTAGATGAACAAGGTCAGGAACATATCCTTACGTACGAAGATTTGCGCCAATATTCAAATAAGATCGCAAATGGTCTAGGTTCCATTGGAATCGAGCATGGGGATCGGGTACTCGTCCTGGTTTCTAGAGGAACATTGGCTTATGGTCTCTATTTGGCACTGCTGAAGCTGGGGGCAGTGATTTTGCCAGGGTCTGAAATGCTGCGTTACAAAGATATCGAGTACCGGATCAATCATGCAAAAGTAAAGGCTGTGATCAGCTTCGCGGGAGCAATGAGTGAGGTTGATCTAACGAGAGGCAACTGTTCTACGCTGCAACACTACATCACGACGGGCGAAGAGAAAGAAGGCTGGATTTCGCTTGAGGGGTTGCTCCAGGGGCAGGACACAGAATTTGAGGTAGTAAACACGAAGTCGGATGAGCTGGCCTTCCTGTCTTATACATCAGGCACGACTGGAGGACCAAAAGGGGTTATGCACGTTCACGGTTGGCCGTTTGCGCATTTGGCTGTAGCCGCTACGCAGTGGCTGGACGTTCGTGAAGGTGATGTGGTTTGGGCAACCGCTGGGCCTGGCTGGGCCAAGTGGATCTGGAGCCCGTTTGTCTCTACGTTGGGGCTGGGAGCGACCGCATTTGTCTATAAAGGAAAGTTTTCTGCGGAGAATTATTTGACGATTCTGCAAAAATATCCGGTTTCTGTCTTGTGTGCGACGCCGACCGAGTACAGGATCATGGCAAAAGTAACGGATTTAGAACAATACAAGCTGTCCGCTTTGCGCTCCGCATGCTCCGCTGGTGAACCGCTCAATCGGGAAGTAATCGACACATTCCGCCGCGTCTTCCAATTGACCGTGCGAGATGGATACGGACAGACAGAGAACACTTTGTTAGTGGGTACCTTTGTCGGCATGGAGCCAAGGCCAGGTTCAATGGGCAAGCCCTCACCAGTTGTGAGGATCGCCATTATTGACGAAGAAGGAGCGGAGTTGCCAGTAGGCAAGGTAGGCGATATTGCTATTGATCGCCATATGGTAGCGCTGTTCAAAGGCTATCTGGATGATCCCGAGCGCACTGCCAGAGCGTTTCGCGGCGACTGGTACGTGACGGGTGATCAAGGTCGCATGGACGAAGATGGCTACATCTGGTTCGAAGGACGTTCAGACGACATTATCATTTCAGGCGGATATACAATTGGTCCGTTTGAGGTCGAGGATGCGTTGGTGAAGCACGCGGCAGTAGCGGAATGTGCGGCGGTTGCCAGTCCTGATCCAGAGCGCGGGCATGTGGTAAAAGCTTATGTGGTCCTGAAAAAAGGAAATGAGCCATCCGAAGAGTTGATCGTCGAATTGCAAAATCATGTCAAGCAATTAACTGCTCCTTATAAATACCCACGCAAAATCGAATTTGTACAGGAGCTGCCAAAGACGACCTCCGGTAAAATCAGACGGATCGAGCTGCGGCAGCAGGAGGCACAGCAAAATCAGCACTCGTAGTGAATAGTTTGTCTTACGAAATTGTAAGATTGCTGTAAGTGGATTCGATGGGACGAAATGCGCACATCCCCTACAATATGAGTAGAAGCAAGGCAAGGGGGAATGCAGCATGAACCACCTTCCAATCCCATTAGGAAGAAACACCGACTTGTATGAAGCGGCGAGCATGCCCAAGAGCATGAAGAAATTCGGTGTTCGTTGGAAAAAACGACTGCGTATCAGTTTTCTCGTGATCATGATGGCCGCTATCCTGGCGCCGATCGTGCTTGCGTGGACAGGGAATATATGGATAGATGAAAAAAAGCTGGCTGCTGTTCAGCAATCCAACAGCTATGTAAAGCTGGACGAAATGCCTGACTACGTATGGAAGGCGTTCGTTGCGATAGAGGATCATCGGTTTATGCAGCATCCAGGAGTGGACCCGATTGGATTGAGTCGCGCGATCTGGGTGGATATCAAGGAAGGTGCCTACGTGCAGGGCGGAAGTACAATCACCATGCAGTTGGCGCGGAACCTGTTTCTGACAAACGACAAAACGATGACTAGAAAAGTGAAGGAAGTCGCGATCGCTTTGCAATTGGAACAGCGATACAGCAAAAAGGAACTGCTCGAAATGTACCTCAACGTCATTTATTTCGGGCACGGAAAATACGGGATCGGCGAGGCTGTGCCCTTTTATTTCGGAAAAAATGCAACAGAAACAGGAGATCGAGCGGTAACCCTGGGCGAAGCGGCCATGCTGGCTTCTTTGCCGAAAGGACCAGAGCGTTACTCACCGGTAAAGAACTGGGACCGAGCCAAAGAGCGGCAGGCGGTTGTGCTGAATCGGATGAACGAATTGGCAGTGATCGATCAAGGAGAGAGTGCATTGGCTAAGAACGAGTCGATATCGGTTGTTCCTACTGCCAAACGCGCAGTGAAGTAAAAAAAGTATGGAATCCCCTGTCTGGATGGCAGGGGATTTTTGCTATGGAACAGATCAAGCATGTAACTGACACGATCCGCTGCCAAGACACTATAAACCGCTGAACGCTTGCAAAGGTCAGCGGGGGATGTAGATGGAAGTGTAAAAAGCAAGTGAACAAGTGACCAGTCCGCAAAGGTATGCAGATTGGTCACTTGTTCTTGTTGAGGGACTTTTACGTCGTTCGGTTCACAGCCTTGCCCAGCGCATCTTCTAATACATGCGCATACTGCATGGTCGTTTCAATTTTGGAGTGCCCCAGCTGTGCTTGAAGCTGATGGGGGTCAGGATTCAAGCGAAGAAACTGTGTAGCAAAGCTGTGCCGAAGCTTATGAACAGACAAATCAGGGATGCCGAATGCTTTGGCGTACTTTTTGACCAGCTTTTGGACAGACCGCACTTCGATGCGATGCCCATTCGGATTGGTAGGGGAAACAGCGAGAAAAACAGCATCCTCTTGGGGTTCGGGATTGTATTTGTCACGCAGCTGTAAGTATTTGGCTAAGTAGTCCTTGCCCCAGTCACTGAAAAAAGGAGCGTCCTCTTTCTTTCCTTTACGAATCAACTTCAACTGGTTTTTCTCCATTATAATGTC
>NZ_PXZN01000057.1:0-8567 GCF_003013445.1 Brevibacillus sp. NRRL NRS-603
TTACCCGGGCGGTCGTTTTGCCACAGGGTCAATTTTCCCGCTTCTTGACGCTGAAGGGCAGTGAACGCAATGAGATGCTGCAACGAATGTTCCGCCTACATATTTATGGGGAAAAGCTGAGCGAGCGTGTACGGCATGCTCTGGAGCAGGTCAAGGAACAGATGCATCGTTTGCAACTGGCGAGTGCAGCTCTGGGTGACGCAGGTCCGGAAGCCTTGGAGCTGGCGAGACAAACGTGGGAGGAAGCTGCGCAAAAAGAGCAGGAATTCACTCAGCAAAAACAGGAGCTGGCTGGGAAGCTCAAGGAGCTGGAGCAGCTTAACCAGTGGCATCAGGAGCTACTGCACGTCCAGGCGCAACTACAGCAGCAGGAAGCAAATGAAGCGGAAATGGCATCTCTAACCGCGAAAATTCGCGAATGGGAGTCGAGCATTCGACTGTGGCCATTACTTCAGCAATATGAGCGTTTGGATCAGGAGTGGCATGCGACCGGTACCGCATTGGAACGCAGCCGCGAACAACAGGAGAGTGCTCGTTTAGCCGTAGAGGAGGCAGAGCAAGCGTATCAGAAGGTCCACGCCGAGTTGACTGAACAGGAGCCATTACTGATTCAGCAAAAGGGCAGGCTGGTGCAGGCACAGGAGTGGGAAGAGGAGCTAAAGGCGATACGGGAAGAGTGGACAAGTCTGGAGCGAGAGTGGAACGAAGTCTCAGTCGCCTTGAACAACATAGAACAGCAGCTGGAAAAGGATGAGGAAGAATTAAAAAACTGGGAGCTTGCGTGGGCGGATCTGCAAGAGCAGATGAAGCAGGTCACGATCTCTCCTGAATGGCGAGCACAAATAGCAGCAGCCAGAGAAGCAAAGCAGCAGTGGGAGCGAGACCATGCCAAGGTACGTGAGCTGGAAAAAGAACAACTCGCAGCACAGCAGCAGATTCAGGCGGCAACTCATACTGCCGATGAGCACAAACGCAGCTGGGAAGCGTGTGCGAATCGCTTGGCACAAAAAAGAGAAGAGCTGGCTGCACCAACCGACTCGGCTTTGATGAGCGAAGCAGAATGGGAGAAAGCAAGAAATGTGCTGGCAGACATGAAGCAGGTAGGTCGCCAGTGGCGGGAAGTATTGCAGGCTTTCTCATCGTGGCAGGAGAAGTCGCAGCACATCGTCGAGGAGCGTAAGCAGTTGGATGAGCGCAATGAAGAGTTGGCTCGGGCAGTAGAGGCAAGCGAAGCACTAGTGAAGAGTCAACTTGCCCAACGAGATGAGCTGCGTCAGGAATGGGAACGCTGGCAGCAGGAAAACATGGCGCGGTTTTTACGCGAACGTTTAGAGGAAGGCAAGGAGTGTCCAGTATGTGGTTCCGAACACCACCCATACGGCCACCAGAACCATGCAAAAGCGTCTGAAGCGGGGGCGGAGGGTGATGCCCTGCGTGCTCGAATCAAAGCGTCAGAAGAGACTTTGCGCACGGCTGAACAAGAAGCAGGCAAAACCAAGGAAGCTTGGTTGGCAGCAAAGGGAGCGCTCGCTGCTTTTGATGAGCGCCTAGCAAGCGTAAAGGCTGAACAGGAACAGCTGGAGGTGCGGCTTGAGGCAATCAAGGCAGAGTGTCGCGGGTACGGACAGCCTTGGATCGTGGATTCTTTTGAAGAGCTTCTCGCCGTCTATCAGCGCGAGGAAAAGGAACTGATTGCCAAGCAAGCGGAAAGAGAGCGGCTAAAAGCAGAGCGTGAGCAATTGCAGCAGCAGCTGGAAGCCTTGCGTGAGGAAGAGGCGGAAAAGAAACGCTTGATGGAGCGGAGCGTGCTGTTGCTCGAACAGGCACAGAAGGCAATCGATGAGAATAAAGTTCGCCTGGACGCTGCTTTCACGCAAGAAAAGCAATCCAGAGAAGAGCTGGATGGGAAGCGCCATGGACTTCCCATCGAGGAAATCGAACAGCGATACGAGGAAATCGGAAAATCAGATCGCCGTCTGGCAGAGTTGCAGCAGGTGCGATCAGAGAAAGAAGCGCTGCGCGGAAAGCTGATGATGCAGGTAGAAGCCGCCAAGTCGAGGAAGGTAGAGGGCAAATCACGGGAAGCGGCGCTGAAGGAAAAGCTGGAAGATCGTAAGCGTATGTGGGAACAAAAGCATGCCCAATGGCTGGAACGCACGGGTGGACTTACTGCCCAGGAGTGTTTGATGCGAGTAGAGGAGACTCTCCTCAGTTTGCGTCAGGCAGTCACCCTGGCAGAGACAATGCGCAAAGAGACCGCCGAGGCGCGGGAAACCGTGCAAAACAATTTGGTCAAGTATTCGGAGACGCTGGCCATCCTCACACGGCAACGCACGGAAGCTCACGAGACATTGTACCAAGGCTTGCAGGAAACAGGTCTCGGTACTGTCGAGTATGTACGGGAGCGATACGCTGAGCGTGAGCAATTGCCACAGGCACAGGAGCAAGTCGAGGCTTACACGCGAATCGCTGGGCAGCTTCGTTACGAGGAAGAAAGGCTGCAACAAGCTATAGCAGGCCGTTCGTTTACGCAGGAAGAGCTCAATACTGCAAAAGAGGCGTGGGATCAATGGGAGCAAGCCTTCCAGGAGGCGCAAAAGCAAGTCGCTGTCGCCAAAGAGCATGTGGATCGCATGGAAAAAAATCATGACAAATGGCAAGAGCTTCACAAAGAAATGATACAGCAGCAGGATGAGCAGAGCCGCTTGGAAGAGCTGAAAAAATTGTTCGAAGCCAAGGCGTTTGTCCAGTTCATTGCGGAGGAAAAACTGGTATCAATCGCAAGAGACGCTTCCTATCACCTGAAGCGGATGACCGCCAACCGCTACGGGCTGGAAATCGGCGACGAGGGCGAATTTGTTTTGCGGGATGAGGGAGCTGGAGGAATGCGCCGCCCAGTAAGCACATTGTCTGGCGGGGAAACCTTCCTGACCTCGTTATCGCTGGCTCTTGCCCTGTCGATGGAGATTCAAATGCGTGGCGGACGCCTGGAGTTTTTCTTCCTCGACGAAGGCTTTGGGACACTCGATCCGGAGCTTTTGGAAGTCGTTATGGATGCGCTTGAGCGACTGCGTATGGACGATTTCACCATCGGGGTCATTAGCCACGTACCGGAAATACGTGTGCGCATGCCGCGTCGTCTGGTCGTTACACCAGCAGAACCGATGGGAAAAGGCAGCACGCTGCATCTGGAAATGGAGTAGGGAAGGGGAAAAATCATGGCAGTCCAATTTATACTGGGACGGGCAGGAACGGGGAAGACAGAATCGATCCATCGGCAGATGCAAGCCCGGCTGCGGGAAAAGCCGTTGGGTTCGCCTATGATTTTGCTCGTGCCGGAGCAGGCCAGCTTTCAGGAAGAGTATGCGCTCGCCACACTGCCAGAGCTGGGTGGTGTGATGGGGACACAAGTGCTCAGCTTCGGTCGATTGGCTCACAGGCTCATGCAGGAGCTGGGCGATCTGACTACCGTGCCTGTTGACGATCTGGGTAAGCATATGGTTTTGCGCATGCTTTTGGAGCGGCACAAGGAAGAGCTGAACGTATTCGGGCGCTCGGCGACACAGCCTGGGTTTGCTGCTCAGCTCGGTCGCTTGATTAGTGAGTGCAAATCGTATGGGGTATCCTTCACCCATTCCGAGAATGTGGAATGGGGAGGAGCCAATCTCAATCAAAAAATACATGACCTTCGCTTGATTATGAATGCGTACGAGGCTTACTTGTCAGAGGGATATTGCGATGCGGACGACATCCTGAACCGAGTGGCGACGATGGTGCGTGATTCCATGTACATCAAGCAGGCTGAAATATTTATCGATGGCTTTACCGGGTTTACGAATCAAGAGCTGCGCTTGATCGAGCAGCTGATGCAGCACGCCAAGCAGGTGACGATTGCGCTGACGCTTGACCCGAATGAACGTGACGCTTCAGTGGATGAACTGGGGCTGTTCCACCCTACACTGCGAACGTACCAAGCCTTGACACTGATGGCGCGTGAATCGGGTGTATCAATCGCCAAGCCGCTTTTATTGACGGAGGCACAGCGATTCAACCGCAGTCCGTGGCTGCGTCAAGTCGAACAAGTGTATTTCCAATGGGGAGACCCGCCGATCCCGGATCAGCCCGGACGAGCGGACGAAGTGACGATGCTCTCAGCAGTAAACAGGCGTGCGGAGGTAGAGGCTGTGGCTTTGAAGCTCCTCGCGCTGTCGAGAGAAGAAGGGTATCGCTGGAAGGACATGGCGATTTTGCTTCGGGAAATCGGGACGTACGCAGATGAGATTTCGGCTGTGTTTACCGAATACGGCATCCCGCACTTCTTGGACCAGAAGCGCTCCGTCATGCACCATCCCTTGGTGGAGCTGGTGCGATCGGCATTGGAGGTCATTGTTACGAGGTGGCGGTACGACGCTGTTTTCCGCTGCTTGAAAACAGACCTGCTCCTTTTGGATATTACCGATGAGCATACAGCCCGGAAGGAAATCGACCGACTGGAAAACTACGTGCTGGCTCATGGTGTCTTTGGCTATCAATGGGCAGAAGAATCTGCTTGGCATTTCCGCGGGCAGGCAGGTGCCGAGGAAGATGCGCAAATCGATGTGTTGAGACGCAAATACGCAGCGCCGCTCCTGTCCTTTGAAAAAGAGATGAAGCAAGCAACGGGCAAAAACGTACAGGAAATGACCCTTGCCCTGTACAACCTTCTGATCGCGCTGGATGTGCCTAACAAGCTGGAGCACTGGCAGCGAAAGGCAGAAAATGACGGCGATCTCGATGCGGCACAGGTGCACGGACAAGTATGGACAGGATTGATCGAGCTGATGGATCAGGTCGTGGAGGTCATGGGCGACGAGAGCATGGACCTGGCGACATTTGCCCGTGTGCTCGACAGCGGTCTGGAGACGATTGAATTGGGACTCGTACCCCCAGCGTTGGATCAGGTGCTGATCGGGGCAATGGAGCGCTCACGTCAACCAGATGTCAAAGCACTGTTTTTGCTTGGTGTAAACGAGGGCATTATTCCGTTGCGTCCAAAAGAAGAAGGAATTCTGGATGAGGCGGAACGTGAGCGATTGGCTGAGATGGGCATGTCTCTGGCACCGAGTGCAAAGCAGCGGCTGATGGCTGAGCCTTACCTGTTGTACCAGGCGATGACGAGACCGTCGGAGAGGCTGATCCTGAGCTGTGCGTTGGCAGATGAAGAGGGCAAGGCCCTGTTGCCTTCCTCTGTGTTTACCCGCATCCGGGAAGTACTGCCGGATATCCCGCATCAGGTGTTTTACAATGAACCGACAGGGCAGCACGAGACAGATGCATTCCTGCTCGGACATCCGAGACGTGTGTTCCGCCATCTTTTGACGCTATTGCGATCGATGAAGAAAACAGGAGAGCTGCCAGACTTCTGGTGGGAGGTATACGACTGGTATATTCGCTCTTCTCCCGATGTCAAACGGGAGCAGTGGCTGTTGTCTGGCTTGCGTTACTTCAATCGACCGCAGGAGCTGGATTTAGAAACGAGCACGACCTTGTACGGCAAGCAACTGAAAATGAGCGTATCTCGTCTGGAGCGGTTCCAGTCATGTCCGTTCTCGCATTTCTCTTCCCACGGTCTCAGATTGGCGGAGAGAACGATGTACAAGCTGGAGCGTTTCGATGTGGGAGAGCTGTTCCACGCTTCACTCAAGCGAGCTGTTGAAAAAATGAACGAAGACAATCTGGAGTGGAGCAAGCTGACGGAAGACAATAGTATGCAGCTTGCAAACGTAGTTGTAGAAGAACTGGTCCCTGCGACTCGGAGCAGCATTTTGACGAGGACAGCCCGGTATCGTTATTTGTCCGGCAAGCTGAAGCGAGCAGTTGGCCGCGCGATTTACGTACTCGGGGAGCATGCGAAGCGCAGCCGTTTTGCCCCAGTAGGACTGGAGGTTTCGTTTGGGCCGAATTCAGATTTGCCGGGATTGGCTTTAACGCTAGAAAATGGCGTGGAGCTTCAGTTAATTGGACGAATTGACCGCGTTGACCAGTCACTGGATAGTGAGGTCCCGTATTTGCGCGTGATTGACTACAAGTCCAGTCCCAAGCAGCTGTCTCTTTCCGATGTGTGGAACGGTCTGAATTTGCAACTGCTCGTCTATCTCGACGTCGTCGTGGCAAATGCCGAGGAATGGCTGGGGAAAAAAGCCGAAATGGGTGGCGTTTTCTACTATCAGGTAGCCGATCCTTTTGTGACGGCAAAACGCTTGCTAACGGCTGACGAAGCGGCAAAGGAGCGGGCTAAGCGTTTGCGCATGAAAGGCTTGATGCTCGCAGACCCAGAGCTGGCTAGAATGATGGATGGCTATGTAGAGCAAGGGGCTTCAGAGCTGGTGCCATTTGAAATCAAAAAGGACGGAACGCTCTCGTCGCGTTCATCCGTGGCAACAGCCGAGCAGTTCCAAGCCCTGACCTCTTATGTTCGCGATACTGTAAAGCAAATCAGTACGCGCATGACCAACGGGGAAATCCAGATCGCGCCGTACACAAACGGGACGATGACCGCTTGTGATTACTGTTCGTACAGGCCGGTATGCAAGTTCGACGGAGATGCAGGCGGGAATGAGCACCGACAGCTTGCCAAATGGAACAACAAGCAAATATGGAGCATGCTGGCAGAGCAGCAGATGGCAGGAGAAGGAGGAATGACCGATGGCGGATCAACAGTTGCAGGCCAAGCCTGAACAATGGACGGACGAGCAATGGCAAGCGATTGTCCAGCGCGGGAATAATCTCCTGGTGGCAGCTGCGGCAGGCTCTGGGAAAACCTCCGTCCTGGTTGAGCGGATTATCCGACGCATCATGGACGAGAAGGACCCGGTTGGAGTCGATCAGCTGTTGGTGGTGACCTTTACCAATGCGGCAGCGGCAGAGATGCGTCACCGGATCGGCGATGCCTTGCGAAAAGCATTGAAAGATGACCCGCACTCTTCACATCTGCGTCGACAACTTGCACTGCTCCAGCGGGCGACGATTACGACACTTCACTCATTTTGCTTGGGGATTTTGCGCCAGTATTACTATCTGATTGAACTCGATCCTGATTTTCGCATAGCCGATCAGATGGAAGGAGAGCTTTTGCGACAGGATGTCTTGGAGGAACAGCTGGAGAGCTGGTATGAGAATGACGCGGATTTTCATGCATTAGCTGATGTGATGCTGGATGGTCAGGACGATCATGCCCTCACCATACTGCTACTTAGGCTGTATGAGTTTTCGCGCAGTCATCCGGCACCAGAACAATGGCTCGGGGAAGCGGCTGGAATGTTTGCGGTTCACGATAAAAACGGTCTGGACGGGCTGGAGTGGACGAGAAGCGTGCTGCGTTCTGTGGAGCTGGCACTCGGTGGAATGACCGCTAAGATGCGCAGGGCAGTTCTGTTGGCTGGCTCACCGGAAGGACCTGCTGGCTATTTGCCTTTGCTTGAGGCGGAAGCGGCTGCCCTGCAACGTGCAGGAGCGGCTTGCAGAGATGGTTGGGAAGCGACCGTCGAAGCGGTTCGAGGGGTTGTATTTGCCAAGCTGCCTCCAGTGAAAGGCACAGATCCGCTCGTGAAGGAACAGGTGCAAGACCTGCGAAACAGTGTGAAAAAGGAACTGGCCGAGCAAATCGAGCAATACTTTTCTACGACAGCCGAGCAGTACGTCGCGGATTTGCAGCGGATTGCTCCTCACATGCAGACATTGGCCAGGCTGGTGACAGCATTTTCGGATGCTTTTCAATTGGAGAAGCGATCGCGTGGGTTGGTCGACTTTGGCGACTTGGAGCATCTGGCTCTGCGCGTTCTAACTGAAACGAATGAGTCCGGGGAGACTGTTCCTTCGTCAATCTCCACGCAATTGCGCGAACAGTTCGCTGAAGTGCTGGTAGACGAATACCAGGATATCAACCTCGTGCAGGAGACAATCTTGCAAATGGTTTCCCGAGACGGAGCGAATGGTCAGCCAGCGAATCGCTTCATGGTAGGGGATGTGAAGCAGAGTATTTATCGGTTCCGCTTGGCAGAGCCGAAGCTGTTTCTCGAAAAATATGTGACCTATCAAAAAGATGGTGATGCTGATGAAGCTAGCATCGGACGGCGCATCGATCTGGCGGCGAACTTCCGCAGTAGAAGGGAAGTCGTAGATGCCGTTAACTTTTTGTTTCGCCAGATCATGTCTCACGGGGTAGGTGAGATTGGTTATGATCCATCGGCGGAGCTGATCAACCGTGCGTCTTATCCTGAAGCACAGCCGAACCGTTTGCAGGCAGAGATGCATTTGATCGACCGGAATACAGCGATAGCAGAAGAAGGTCAGGCGGTAGCTGCAGAGGGGACAGATGAGGGCGAAGCAGGTATTCCCGAGGGAGAGTCCGCAGAGGAAGCGAGTGTTGCACAGCTGGAAGCTCGACTAATCGCCAGCCGTATTCGTCGGTGGATGGAGTCGGGCGAGGGGGAAGAGCCACTGCTCGTTTTCGATAAAAAGGCTGGGGGAATGCGCCCGCTAGCCTATCGCGATATCGTTATTTTGCTTCGAGCGACCTCAGGCTGGGG
>NZ_PXZN01000058.1:0-7680 GCF_003013445.1 Brevibacillus sp. NRRL NRS-603
CCTGCGCAATCGCGTGAAGTATGCCAATTCCTCAAAATGTCCAAACGTGAAACAGAAGCTATTAATGGGTTGGTTGAACTTCTGACGCGATTGCAGCCGCAATGGGATGTCCCTCAAGCGATCGAGTGGGGACCACTTCTGCTTGAAGTCGGTTGGGACACGTGTAACGAGTTCTACCTTTTATTGCAAGCGTGTTGGTGGAAGGAGAGGCAATCGTTTTCGTTGCAAGATCTCCTCGATCAATACGAAAATATGCCTGTCAAAACCATCAAGGATCTGGCAATCACGGGGCTTGACCTGCAAGTAGCCATTCAGAAAAAGCCAGGCGAGTGGATTGTCCGCATCTTGCAATCGTTGCTAAGACAAACAGCTCTGCACGGTTTACCAAATACACCTGAAGCACTCGTCGAAGCTGCAAAGAAAGAGGTAGCACAAGATGAACATTAAGCAAGTCATCCTTCAAGCATTCCGTGACCAGCCGGGTAATTTCATCTCTGGTGAAGAATTAAGCCAAACATGTGGCTGCTCGAGGACGGCGGTTTGGAAACATATCGAAGAGCTGCGCCGGGATGGTTACGAGGTTGAGGCGGTACGCAAATCGGGGTATCGCCTGCTGGTTGCCCCTGACCGCTTGTCAGCAGCAGAAATCATGGCTGGACTCGATACGAAACGGATCGGTCAAAATGTCATCGCTTACGATGAAGTGGTATCTACACAACCTCTCGCACATGAGGCTGCGGCAAAAGGGGCAGTAGAAGGTACGATCGTGCTGGCAGAGCTGCAAACGGGCGGGAAAGGCAGACTCGGCCGACCATGGCATTCTCCCAAAGGAACGGGGATTTGGATGAGCTTGATCATCCGTCCTGCGATTCCGTTACCGAAGACACCTCAGATGACGTTGCTAACGGCAGTTGCTGTAGCGAAAACGATCCGGGAAGAGACTGGGCTGCCTGTCAAAATCAAATGGCCGAACGATATTTTTATCGGAGACAAAAAAGTATGCGGGATTTTGACAGAACTCAATGCTGAATCGGATCGGGTCAATTATTTAGTAATCGGAATAGGGCTCAATGCCAACAGTGTCGAAAGCGATTTTCCTTCAGACTTGGCACAGATTGCGACTTCACTTCGAATTGAATCTGGCGAGCCACTCAAGCGCGTTTCGTTTATCCAACGGCTCTGCCGAATTTTTGAAGAAGAGTACGACCACTATTTGCAGGCAGGCTTCGAGCGTGTAAAACAAGAGTGGGAGAATCATTCGTACACCATTGGCAAATGGGTGACCCTCCAGACGATTTCACAACAGCTGGAAGGTCGTGCCGTTGGCTTGGATGAAGAAGGCGTACTCATGGTCAAGGATCAGGCAGGACAGATTCACAAAGTTTATTCGGCTGATGTCAATTATCGTGCAAATGATTAAATCATTTGCTATACTCCAATTTGGAGGCTGTATCACCTCGTGAACGGTACTCCCGGAGTATTTTTGTATCTATCGTGTAATCTTAAATCAATACGTATAAGGACAAAAATCTGCTCAGAGCCTGTGTGGACCGAGACAGAAGGAATCCGCTAACGCAAAATGTCTTTTTGACATGGACAACCTTCTCCCGATTGACGCGAGAAGGTTTTTTTATTCCTCACACGATCCACGGGCTTGATGCGAAAGAGGAGCAATGAAAAATGGCACAAAACGACAGACCTGTTACGACCTCGAGTATCCGCAAGAAAAAAGAAATGCGAACCCCGATTACCATGGTGACCGCTTATGATTATCCGTCAGCGAAATTAGTGGATGAAGCTGGCGTTGATATGATTTTGGTCGGTGATTCATTGGGAATGGTCGTACTCGGTTATGACTCCACCATCCCTGTTACGATGGAGGACATGCTGCACCATACAAAAGCAGTGACGAGAGGAGCCAAGCGTGCATTTGTCGTGGCGGACCTGCCTTTTCTCAGCTATCACGGAACAGTTGAGGAAGCGGTGAAAAACGCGGGCAGACTAATGCAAGAAGGGCTGGCCAAGGCGGTCAAAATGGAAGGAGGCCGTGAACTGGCCCCAATCATTACACGCTGTGTACAAGCAGGCATCCCTGTCGTTGGACATATTGGACTTACTCCGCAATCGGTACATCAATTAGGCGGTTACAAAGTACAAGGAAGAGATCTGGAGGCAGCCAAAAAATTGTTGGACGAAGCCCTTGCGATTCAAGAAGCGGGCGCATTTGCCATTGTGCTGGAATGTGTTCCGGAAGAGGTTGCAGGCATGATTGCAAACAAGCTGGATATCGCTGTGATCGGAATCGGAGCGGGTGCGACTTGTGATGGGCAAGTGCTGGTGTTCCATGATATGGTCGGCTACGCATCGGATATCACGCCGAAATTCGTGAAGCGCTATGCAAACATTGGTGAAACTATTCGTGAAGCAGTTGAGGCATATAACAAAGAAGTTGAAGCAAGAAGCTTCCCAGGGCAAGAGCATGTCTTCCATGCATCTGAAGAAACCATCAAGGAATTGTACGGGGAAGGAGGAAAGCAGTCATGATGCAACAAGTCTCCACAATCGCAGAGATGCGCGTTCATATAAAAGAGGCACGTCGGCAAGGCAAAACGATCGGGATGGTTCCGACCATGGGCTTTCTGCATGAAGGACATCTCAGCTTGGTGAAAGCTGCCCGTGAAGTATGCGATTTGGTTGTGATGAGTATTTTCGTAAACCCGCTGCAATTCGGACCGAATGAAGACTTTGAACGTTATCCACGTGATATCGAGCGGGATAGTAAAATGGCAGAAGAAGCAGGAGTGGACCTCCTGTTTACTCCGGAAGTGAGTGAGATGTATCCGACGCCGATGCTGACCAATATTTCAGTGTCAAACGTGACGACTCCTTTGTGTGGAGCTTCTCGTCCGGGTCATTTTGATGGCGTATCGACCGTCGTCAATAAACTGTTTCAAATTGTCCAGCCTGATTACGCCTTTTTTGGACAAAAGGATGCCCAGCAAGTAGCCGTTGTGACGCAAATGGTTCACGACTTGTCGATGCCAGTACAAATCGTTCCATGCCCGATTGTCCGCGAAGCGGATGGACTGGCGATGAGCTCACGGAATGTCTATTTGTCAGCGGATGAGCGAGCACAAGCACTCGTGCTGTCACAGAGCCTAAGGCAAGCAGAAGAATGGCTGAGTGAGGGCGTGGCTCTTTCTACAATCAAGGATCGTATCACGCAAATGATTTCTGAGAAGCCCCTGGCAGATATTGATTATGTGGAAATTTTAAGCTACCCAACGCTTACACCAATTGAGCAAGAAACGGCAGGTCAGACGATCATCATCGCGCTAGCTGTTCGTTTTGGCAAAACACGTCTGATTGACAATACGATTACATCAATCAAGTAGTGATAAGGGAGGAATTGTTAGTGTTCCGCACCATGATGAAAGCAAAAATCCATCGCGCAACGGTAACTGAAGCAAACTTGAATTATGTTGGAAGTATTACCATCGACAAAAATTTGTTGGATGCACTGGATATTTTGCCAAATGAAAAAGTACAAATCGTCAATAACAACAACGGAGCACGTTTGGAAACATACGTCATCGAAGGTGCTCCAGGCAGTGGCGTCATTTGCTTGAACGGAGCAGCGGCACGTCTCGTACAAGAGGGCGATATCGTTATTATTATTGCCTATGCGATGATGACGGATGAAGAGGCAAGAACCTACAAGCCACGTGTCGCCATCATGGATGAAAAAAATCAGGTCAAAGAATTGATTGCGGAAGAAGTACACGCGACGATTCTGTAAGCGATCTGTCTGTTCCTGCATAGAGCCACCTGCCTTGTGAGACAATGAAAGTACTCATGCCTCATAGGGGGTGGCTTTTCTTGTGAAAATCGAGGACTGGTTTCACACGCTTCGGAACAAAGCGCAGACGATCGAAGAGAAGTGGCAGGAGGCTTCTGAACAAGAACGTCTTCAGCTCGCGGAACAATTGTTTCAATTGCGCCAAGTAAGTGATACAGTCGTAGACTTGTGGCTGCAATTTGAAGAAAAATTATCGAATGCGATTCGTAACATCAAGGAAATGGAAGGACAGCTTCCGGCAGAAGAGAAAAAGACGGATCAGTCGAAGGTGAATGCAGAATCGCCAAAGGTTGTTGAAACGAAAAAGACAACAGTCGGAAAAAAGAAAGATCATTCCCCGGAAACGGGTCCATACGAGCCGATTTTTCGTCGTGGGGAAGGCTTTTATCATTTGCGCATGTTTCAAGACGCAAAAAAGTGTTTTGCAGAATTAGTTAAAAAATCGCCAGACTGGGAAAGTGGGCGACTGTATTACGCCTACAGTCTCCTTTTGTGCGAGGAGAAAGAATTTGCCTTTCGGGAATTCCGTCTTCTCGCCAGAACAGCAGGTTCACCTACCATTGTGGCCATCAGTTTTAATGCTATCGGGTGTATACTTGCGGAAGAGGAGCAATGGCTAGAGGCGGCACAAGCTTTTAAGACGTCTCTCGAGATCAAGCCAGAACAGGAAGAAGCCAAATACAACCTCGCGCTATGCTATTTAAGAGATGGCGATGCACAGGAAGCTTTGGATGAATTGGAACCGTATTTAGAAAAAAACGAGCACGATTGGGAAGCGCAGATGCTATGGCTGCGTGCTGCCAAATTACTGCATACAATGGACCAGACGGTAGAATGGAGCCCGCCGAAAGGCTTGCAGCTGCCGACACGCGATTTGGACAGCGATACTCTTCAGGAAATGGCCTCTTTATACGAAACAGTGGGCAATTACCACCGGGCACAGATTTGCTATCACTTTTTGACGGAGCGTTCCCCAAAAGATGGGTGGACGTGGCATGGCTTGGCTTGGAATACTTGGCTTATTGCTGGTACGAAGCGCGCATTGACGCTCGTCAAAAAAGCGATCAGTCTTGCACCCGAAAATGACGACTTTCTTTTTAGTTATGGCTGGATGCTGTTATTTGACGGAAGGGTAGAGGAAGCAATCAAAGCGTTTCGGATCATGCTGGAGAAAAACCGAGACAATCGTCTCGGACAATCCGGGATGATTTCGGCTTACGAAAAGCTGGGGGATACACAAGAAGCAAAACGGTTGGCAAAGAATTTCCTGGAAGACGCTGAGCCATATGTACGTTCGTTAGGGTATTTTCATCTGGGGAGAATTGCCGTTGTGGAAGAAAATTGGCGCCTAGCTGAACAATATTTTCAACGGGCATTGCCATTCGCAGAACAGTTATGGGAAATCCCCATCTATCTGCAATTGTGCGCAAGCAAGCTTGGTCAATTGGAATTAGAAATGCAGACCGAGCTCGTACAGCCTTAAATGTACAGGAGAGCAGGAATATTTCCCATCGTTGCCGAATGTGAATGGGTGCGGATTGAATGTTTCCGCCCAGGTTACGAGGTGACAACGTTTGAATCGATTACTAGTTGTAGATTTTGAGACGACGGGAAGCCATCCACGCCAAGGGGACAGCATCATTCAGATTGGTGCCGTCGCAATCGATGACGGGCAGATAACCGAGAGTTTTTCCACCCTGATTCATCCGGGCCAGGATATTCCCCCGTTTATTACCCAATTAACAGGCATCACCAATGAGATGGTTGCAGATGCTCCTTCCTTGGAAGAAGTGTTTCCAGATTTCTTGCGTTTATTGGACGGGCGAGCTTTTGTTGCACATAATGCAAGCTTTGATCTCCAATTTTTACAAGAAGCCCTGCTGAGCCAGGGCTATTATGCGTTTGACGGCTACGTGCTTGATACAGTAGAGCTATCCCGCGTTCTTTTGCCGATGCAAAATAGCTACAGACTCGGAGAACTGGCGACTGAGCTGGAAATCGAGCACGATAATCCCCATCAAGCAGATAGCGATGCACTTGCTACGGCGCAGCTGTTTCTTCACCTGCTGGATATTTTAAAGAGACTGCCGCTCGTGACGATCCAGCGCCTGCAAATGCTCGTCTCTTCGTTTCGATCAGATATTGAGGTTCTTTTGCGTCAGATCGAGATGGAAAAGCTCATAGAGCTGCCAGAGCTCGATGGAGGGCCAACCAAAACGGATTCCTCAGACATGTGGGATATTTATCGCCAGCTGGCCCTGCGGAAGCGTGAAGAAAGATTAACAGCGTCTCTGAAGCGTCCTCATGTCGATGCGACAGTGACCAAAGCGTTTGCCGACCAGCTCGAGGATGTTTTGGGCGAAAACGGGCACATGCAGGCCCAAATGTCGGGGTATCAGCGTCGGGATGCTCAGGAAGCGATGATGCATGCCGTTTATGAGGCAATGGAGGATGGCGCCCATTTATTGGTAGAGGCAGGGACAGGTACGGGCAAATCATTAGCCTATCTTTTGCCGGGGATCATTTGGGCTCATCACAATCAGCAGCAGCTGGTGGTCAGTACGAATACCATTCAATTGCAGGAACAGTTATTCCATAAGGAAATCGCTACCTTGCAGGAGTCATTGCCGTTTTCCTTTACAGCTTCGACGCTAAAGGGCAGAGGAAACTACTTATGCTTGCGCAAATTTGAACAAGCCGTGGACGAGCCTGTGGAAGGAAGCAGCCAAGAAATGCGCTTGGTCAAAGGCCAGATGCTGACCTGGCTCACGCAAACCGTTACCGGGGACGTGGAAGAGCTGAGCATGCCTCCAAGTGGCCAATTGCTATGGCAACAGGTAAAAAGTGATACGAGCTCTTGTTTGAATCGGGCTTGTCCGTGGTTTAGTCGTTGCTACTATTTTCAGGCGAAGGAACGGGCTCGCGATGTCGATGTGCTCATCGTGAATCACGCCCTTTTCATCAGCGACTTGCAAGCGGAGAACAGAATTCTCCCTTCGTATGAAGTTGCCATCGTCGATGAGGCCCATCATTTGGAGGATGCAGCGACACAACATTTAGGCAAGCAGTTTTCAACCACGCAGCTTCTTTTCTTGCTAGATCGTGCATCGGTTGAAGAGAATGGGGCAATTGCCCGTTTCGCAGAAGAGTTGCAAAGCTGGATGCCTGAGGTAAAAGAAGATGTCGCCGCAAAGCTTTTGGAGCTGAGAAAACAGTCCGCTGCCTTGCGAGAGAAAGCGCAGCAATGGACACAGCTCTTGTATGCATGGGCATCAGATCGTGCGGAGGAGACAACAGACGCCGGACGTGAAACGGTACGTTATCGGATTGAATCGTTTGTAGGCAAGCACGAGAAGATACGCAAAGTAACCAAAAAGCTGATTGAAGGGATGACCGCATACGCATCGAGCATCGAGCAGCTTTTGCGAACGACTCCCCAAGAGGAAAAGCCTCCTTTTGCCATACGCAGTCTACTGACAGATTTATTTGGTCTCATCAAAGACTGGCAGACCGCCGTGGAGCTGCTTCACTTCTTTTTACTTGAGCAGGATGCCGAGTATGTGTATTGGATGGAAGTAGAGTCCCGAACAGCTCGTAAGCAGGTTCATTTGTCAGCAGCACTCTTGAAGGTTTCCGACTCACTGGCAGAACCGCTTTTCGCGCAAAAGCGGAGTCTGATCTTGACATCAGCTACTCTGACCGTTAAAAACAGCTTCTCCTACATCAAAAGTCAGTTTGGTCTCGACCAACTGCCCGAGGAACGAGTGCGTACCTTGTCACTGCCATCGCCGTTTCATTATGAGGAGCAGGGGCTGCTGTTG
>NZ_PXZN01000059.1:0-36305 GCF_003013445.1 Brevibacillus sp. NRRL NRS-603
AGTTTTCAAAGAGCATTTTCACTAGCACTTCAAATGCGCTAGATTCACAATATACCATGTATCATTATTTAAAATCAACAGGTAATAATTGGAGTGTTTCATTTTGTTCCGCTCTTTTTGAAAGGCGGATTACTAATATAACATGATCTCTTCACTTCATCAAATGAAATAACTGGAAAAGGGTTGCGTTCTATTTTCCCCACGTAAATACATCTATGTAATGAGTGGTGTCAACTTCGCTAATACTACCCGTTTTCATTAATAGACGTACTTTAGACTCTACCCGATAGTCGTAATCATATTCTCCCTTGTTTCATCAAGGAGTTGTTTTTAGTTTTAGCATGATTTGTTCTTGATGCTGTCCCCGTTCGTCTGTCCATTTTAGATTCATTTTCAAATCTGAGAAGTAGTATTCGAGCTGTTCTTTCGGCGTATTTTTTCCAGGAAAATCGGGTGAGGGGGAATTCGGGTACTCCTGAAAAAGCAGTAGCTGCTGCTTTTTATTGATCTCCTCTAAATCAATTTGATTGAGGTTGCTCCCCCTACTCCCGTTGACTAAATCCGCTTCGGCATACACCTTTGTTACTTGGCTCTCCATTTTCTTCACCAAATAAAATGGGTAGGCAACTGTTGTGTGTTCACTCTCAATCGGCCTGATCTCCATGACCACAATCCAATTGTCACTCTCCCCCGTAAACGTATGCACCCAGTCGTCATTAGCGGAGCAACCTCCCAGAAGTAGAAACACCATCAAAAACAAGACAATATGCCTCATCCCAATCCCCCATCACCCTTACTCATCCGCCCAATCCAAAAATCCGGACAACAAGCTCTCTTCTTCCGCTTCGTTTCCGCGAAGCTTCCCTTCCAACCGATCGATTCGCTTTTGATAGGCCTCTGCGTCGACCTTGGACCTGTTGCGCAACAGACTCGCCCGCTTCTTCCACTGCTCATACGCTTGCTTCGTATAATGCAAAGCCTTCTCCCAATCCTTCAATTGGTGTTCATACAGCTTGGCAGCCTCAATATAAACCTCTTCGGGGACATATCCGGTGGACTGAATACACGACTCCCAAACGGTTAGGGCTTGGAGCCAATCCTTTTGCTTTTTGTACAGATGACCGATGGCGAGCTTGGCCCGGTTATTCCACGCATGCTCACTGTCTGCCACGAGACGATAGCCTGCCATAGCGGCTTCCTGATCCCCAAGAGCGTCGTACCATCTGGCAATTTCGTAGCTTTCTTCGAGAGATACCGTTACACTCCCTTGCCCTACCAGTAGCCGCGTCATGTGAATGTACATCGTGATCAGAGACAGGACGTCGGTCTCGTTATGACGCAGCACGCCTTCAATTACATCAGGGTCTTGGGCATGCAAAAAGTCGAAATACCGCACCGGCGCCAAATAGCCGGGCAAATCATCCTCGCGAAAAACATCCAGCTTTTCCTGCTCGATGATGCCCAATCGGCACGATTCCAGCTCCGCTTTCCACAATCTCCTCGCCCCGTGCAAAAGGTCAAAATGACCAAAGGTAGGCAAAGCAGGCACTTGATCGCGCACCAGTGTATGCCTCGTCCGCACCTGGGGCCAGTCAAAGGACTTTCCATTAAAGGTCACCAGATGCGAGGACTTCTGTGCTTGCTCCAAAAACGATTGGTACAAGGTCACCTCTGCATGCGGGCCCGGGAGAAAATGCTGGCGCACCACGACGTGCTCCCCCTCGATACGACTGTACCCCAAAAGAAAAATCGTATTGCCTGCCCCGCCTGACAATCCTGTCGTCTCCGTATCGAAAAACAGCAAGTCTTCTGGCTTCCTGCCCGCAGCGGACAGCGGATGCTCTCGACCAGCCGCTTCCCACATACGAATCGCCTCATGCAGCTCGGAAAAGGCGTAAGCGCCATGCTGTTGATCGATCGGATAGCGAACCTCGCGAATCATGACGTACTCGTCATCCCAGATGTAGGGCGATGCCTGCATTTCCTTCCATTTGTCAGCAAAAGGTATCTCTAGCTCGGCGTTGCTATCCGCTGGTACAGCCGCCCTCGACTCCTCCTCCGGCTCTTTCTTATGAATGAGCGTTTCCGGTTCGACTGCTGGCGCTACCGCTTTGTCCGTTTCCAGCGAGAGATGTCCCTTCATCCGTTGCAGCTTGGATTTAAGAGACATAAGTACTTCCCCCTTGAGCGATTCGCAGCAAGGTCATGGCTAGCCCTTTGCTGCCGTCATCCGTCGCTCCCACACAAGATGGACAGCCTGACTCACACGGGCAAGAGACAATCATCCGCTCTGCCTGCGTCAAAATCGTCTCCATTTCCTTATATACTTGCTCGCTTAAGCCGATGCCTCCCGGATAACGGTCGTACAGAAAAATCGTCGGCTCCTGCGAATGAACGGCCTTTCGTTGCGGTATCACGTGCAGGTCCATCGGGTCGCACATGACAAACAGCGGAGCTACGTGCTGCAACACATGCGCCAAACCAACCAAGCCACGCTCCACATCCTCTGTCCCAATCTCGCCGAGCAGCGCTTCGGAAAAGCCGATCCACGCCGCATTTGTATGCAGCTCCTCTTCCGGCAAATGAATCGGTCCCGAGCCGATATTTTCATGCGTCTCGAACTTGATTTTCTTAAAGATCGTCGCCATCGCATTCACAGCCACTTCGCCATAAGCCAACGTGCTCTGCGCATGACGACGGGACTGATCCTGCTCCAATACCTTCAGCGAGACGGCCAAGTTGGCGTCCGTGTAATAATCGACCTGCACTTCCCGGACATACGCCTTCTTTTCCTCGTAGTCCAGCTTTTCCACCTGGAACTGCGTCCCCTGATGCAGGTAAATGGCTTCGTCATGCAAAAGCGTCATGGAGCTAAAACGATCCATTTCCCCGATGACACGCTCATCTCCCCGTTCACTGATGTCGATGATCACGACATTTTCCTGCGAAGCTGACCGCAGACTGATGTTGTGGGCCGGGAATGAATCGTTCATCCAGAACCACTTTCCCCGTGAGTAATGAAGCACCTGCTCCTCGGTCAAAAACTCCAGAATTTCCACGATTTCCGCTCTTCCGAATGTATCTCCCTCCCGAAACGGCAGCTCATATGCCGCACACTTGAGGTGATCCACCAAAATGATCAGGTTATCTGGATTGATCCGCGCTGTCTCAGGACTGCGATCGAAAAAGTACTCCGGATTGGCGATCACATACTGGTCCAACGGCGTGGAGCTGCCAACCATTACGACGACGGATTCCCCCTGCCGTCTTCCTGCCCGTCCTGCCTGCTGCCATGTACTTGCGACCGAGCCCGGATAGCCGGTAATAACACACGCCTGAAGCTGACCGATATCTACCCCAAGCTCCAGCGCATTGGTGCTGACCACGCCCATAATATCGCCATTTCGCAAGCCGCGCTCGATCTCTCTACGCTGGCTCGGCAAATAGCCGCCCCGATACCCTTGGATCGTTTTAGGCCCGAGCTTGCGGCGAATCAGCTCCTGCAAATACGTCAGCAAAATCTCTACACGTACACGGCTTCTCGCAAACAAAATCGTCTGAATGCCATTGGTCAGAAACTGCTCGGTAATGTCCCGTGCCTCCAATGTGGCACTGCGTCTAATATTGAGCTGCTTGTTGACCACAGGCGGGTTGTAGAAGAGGAAATGCTTGATGCCAGACGGAGCACCATTGTTGTTGACCAGCTCTACCTCTTCTTCTGTCAGGGCTTCCGCCAATTGCTTCGGGTTGGCGATGGTAGCCGAAGTGCAAATGAATTGCGGATGACTCCCATAAAAAGCACAAATACGCTTCAACCTCCGAATGACGTTGGCGACATGACTTCCAAAAACGCCGCGATATGTATGCAGCTCGTCAATCACAATGTATTTGAGATGCTCAAAAAAGGACACCCACTTGGTGTGATGTGGCAAAATGGCGGAGTGTAGCATGTCTGGGTTGGTGATGACGATATTTCCTGCCTTGCGTACCATCTGCCGGATATTTGCAGGCGTATCACCATCATATGTTTCGGATTTGATCGAAAGGCCCATTTCCGTAATTAGCTCGTGCAGCTCGGATTTTTGATCCTGCGCCAAAGCCTTGGTGGGGAACAAGTAAAGAGCCCGTGCTTGCGTGTCTTCCGATAACGTCTGAAGAATCGGCAAATGATAGCACATGCTTTTTCCTGAAGCCGTGGGCGTAACCGCAACGATGTGTTTGCCTTCGCGCACATGGCGAAAAGACGTTTCTTGGTGGGTGTATAAGGAGGGGATGCCTCTATTGGTCAGGGCATCTCGGATTCGTCCGTCCAGCTCACTTGGAAATGGAACGGACTTTGCTTCACGAGCAGGAATGACCCTCCAATGCGCAATGTTATCGCGAAATCGTTCATCTGTTTTTATGTGATCCAATATGGCTGCGATATTTTTTTTCACATTCATTTTCGTCACCTTCTTGCTACCATTTTACGAATGGACGTTCGGTATGTAAACATGGAATAAACATCCACACGTTGAATTCAAGTTGTGGACGACATAGAGCAATATACCACTGGAAAAAATAGGATCAAAAACTATTTAATATGCTAAAGTCGAGTTTAAGACGGATTAGCTTTTCAATATCTATAAACGATTAATTGGAGGTGACTACCCTTGATCGTAGAATTAGTAGTTCTCCCTTTGATAGTTGCTTTGCTCTTGCCAATCGCATTCAGTCTCAAAAAAATAACAGTGCAAAATGATAAAATAATTGAACTTCTAGAAGAATTGAAAAAGCGTTAAAAGCTACTTTATCGAAGAATCCCAAGCTGCGTGCCGAAGAAAAAAAGCAATCAGATCAACCCTTCCATGATCCGATTGCTTGTCTTTATGAGAGTATTGATATGTGTTTCTTAATAGTCCGTTAATGAAACAAGGATGCCAGATGATGCTCCAGCACTTTCGTAATCCGTTCCCCATCGACACGCTGCGGTTCGAGATAGGCATGCAGCGCCAGACCATCGATGACAGCATAGAGCTTTTCTGCTTCCAGCTCTTTGTCCAGCTCTTTGCGTAATAAATGCAGTTGATCAGCAGAGTCCAGCAGCTTGCGGACGCCGGCATATATTCCGTCATGCTGTGCGTCAAATCCATCTTTCTTGTGGCGGAAGTACACGGTAAAAGCAAACCACACTTCCATTTCGACCATCTTTTCTTGATTCGTAGGGAGAAGCTCCAGAAAAATTTTCGTGAATCTCTCTTTTGGTAGCAATTCTTCGTCGGCGGCGACTTCAGCAATTCGAGCTGTCGCCCTCTCTTTAACGAGCTGCATGGCATACATTAGCAGTTCATCCTGTGTTGCGAAGTAATGTCGCAGAGCACCTAATGAAAGTCCTGCTTCTTTTGCAATGCCTCTTACCGTCGCTCCCTCCATTCCTTGCTCAACAATGACACGCCACGTTGCTTCTGCTATTTGTTCTCTTCTTTTCTCATGATCGATAATTTTCGGCATAGTTGTATTTTAACAAGATTTGCAAGGGACAAGCAACCCTTAACAATACAGTTGTATTATTTTAGGAGCGATGTTAAAATCCTTTTTGTTAGCACGATCGTATTAAAAAACTCCTCATGCAGGAGAAGAAACTTCCGAAAAGGGGACCTATACTAGTGAATTTTGTTGCATGGATGATTGTCGCGTGCGAAATCGCCTTTTGGGTGGTCATTGTACTTGGCCTTTTCACAAGGTACGTACTCAAACAAAAAAAGGCCGGGCTTTTACTTCTCGCCCTGACGCCTGTTGTTGATGTGGTTTTGCTCGTTGTCACGAGCGTGGATTTGTATCGTGGAGCTACCGCTACAATTCCTCATGCGCTGGCTGCCGTTTATATTGGGGTATCGCTTGCGTTTGGGAAAAGCATGATTCAATGGGCGGATGAAAAATTTCAGCAATACGTCACTAAGGAAGGTACACCTAAACCCAAGTTATACGGCATGGAGTACGCCAAGCATTACGCCAAAAGCTGGTTTAGACATCTCTTCGCCTATGTAATTGGGGCGGCTCTCTTAGCCGGGACCATCTACTTTATCAATGATGCAGAACGAACTGCTTCTTTATGGTATATTCTCCGGCTATGGACCGTTGTTCTGGGGGTTGATCTGTTGTTTACAGCCAGCTATTTTCTCTTCCCAAAGAAAGATAAGCGGGGCACAGTTTCCAAAAAGGATTGGTGAGAGGCTTTCCTACTAGCTTTCGTCTTCGTTGTCATCCTCACCAAATGCAAGCTCAATGCAAATAAATTGAATCACCAGCTGGCATATTTGATCGTTTTCATCTAACCCAAAATAGACAGGATAGGCTCCGTCTCCAAATCCCGTCTGAATCATCGGAATCGATAAATCCGTGCCCGGTATCGTCCAGTTTATATAATCTCCAGCGCTTCGTTGATATTTTGGATGGTCTTTGTAACTTTGTGCAAAAACATCCGCAAAATAATCATCGTAAATATTGCCGTCTGGATTCTCTTTTTTCCAGCTATCATAAAAATCCAGATAAGCATCTCTCGTTTTGACATCCACTACAGTAGCAAGACCTGCATCCACATTAAAACCAAAATATTCACCTTCCCCTAGATTTTCGAGGTCCTCGTCTCCAATGAGAGCTTCCGTGAATTTCTGGGGTTTTTTATTTGTGAACTCCACCTTAGCAGCTGCATAGCGGTAATGGTCTTCTTCGACTGTTACCACGCAAACGGTTAATGGGAAGGTTCCTGTAGGGACTTTTTGAAAATACGGGGCACTATTTCTCTCCAGATACACAAGCGGATCACGAACGATGATCTCCCCAGTGGGAATCGTGATTTCCCCCAAAGAAAGCAAGTTGATTGGTTTCCCACTGATCTTTTTTGATGTGAAATAGGTGTGTAAGTCAACAAGGGGCTCTAACATCTGTTTTTGTTGCTCATATCGTGCTAACCATTGATCGTTTGGAATCTTCCTCATCTTTATACCCATCCCACTATTGTAAATTTGTCAATCACTCCTAAAATTATACAGAATCACCCATAGAAACGATAGAACGGCTTGGATGTTTGCATAACGGGCAAGCCGATGCATAGGCATGGTTAGTGGATGAAGTACACCAAAACCTATGCATGTCCAAGGATAAAGGAGGTTGCCCCGAATGAATCCGCCAGACAAAGGGAATCAAATTCCTCAGCCCATGAGGAGAGACGGGACCGGATGGGTCGATCTCGGCCCACGGAACGTCATGCGTGATCGGCAAAATCCGAATATGCTAGTTCCTCCTGTCACAGATGCGGGCTTGCTGCCCAACCTAAAATTTTCCTTTTCAGATGCCTTCATGACGTTAAATCATGGCGGATGGTCCCGGGAAGTCACCATTCGCGAGCTGCCAATTGCCACTACACTTGCGGGTGTAAACATGAGCCTGACGCCGGGCGGTGTGCGGGAGCTGCACTGGCATCAGCAAGCGGAATGGGCCTACATGCTGCTCGGCCGTGCACGAATTACATCCGTTGACCAACGCGGACGCAATTTTATCGCAGATATCGGCAAAGGCGATCTGTGGTATTTCCCTCCTGGCATCCCCCACTCCATTCAGGGACTCGAGGAAGGCTGCGAGTTTTTGCTCGTTTTCGACGATGGGCATTTTTCCGATCTGAATACGCTATCGATCTCCGATTGGTTTGCTCATACACCAAAAGATGTGCTTTCCGCAAATTTTGGTGTGCCTGAACCAGCCTTTGCCGACATTCCTTGCGAGCAAGTGTACATTTATCAGGACGAGGTTCCCAGTCCCGTAGAAGAAGATGAAGTAGAATCCCCGTACGGAACCGTTCCCCTTCCCTTTACCCATCGCTTACTTGCGCAACGACCACTGATCACACCTGGCGGCAGTGTGCGCATCGTCGATTCCCGCAACTTTCCGATCTCCAAAACGATCGCGGCAGCACTCGTAGAGCTACGCCCCGGTGCCATGAGAGAGCTGCATTGGCATCCCAATAACGACGAGTGGCAATATTACATTTCAGGCCAAGCACGCATGACCGTTTTCACCGGAAACGGAAACGCCCGAACCTTTGACTACCAAGCAGGGGATGTCGGTTACGTTCCATTTGCGACGGGGCATTATATCCAAAATACCGGGACGGAAACGGTGTGGTTTTTGGAAATGTTCAAGAGCGACCGCTTTGTCGATGTCTCACTGAATCAATGGATGGCGCTCACCCCGCCTGAACTCGTCGCTTCCAATCTATGCGTAGGTCCTGAATTGCTGGATGGCTTGCGCAAGGATAAATGGCCGGTAGTCAAATATCCTGGATATGGCTATGTCCCGTGAATGCATGAAAAGACCAGCCCCAATGGACTGGTCTTTTGTGGAGAGCCATGATTCATCATCCATGAATGGACGATTGTCTGGAAACCGCATTGGCATCCTTCAGATTGCGGTTTTTCACTCCCAGTGATAAGACGAAACAGATAAGCAAAATCAGACACGCTAGCCCGTACGGATAGTTGATATCGATATCGAATAAGAATCCAGCTACGATAGGACCTGCAATATTGCCAAGACTGGTAAAGGCCGAGTTAAGGCCAGCAACATACCCCTGTTGATCCTTTGCAAGCATCGACATTTGGGTACTGATGGCCGGTCGCAAAATATCGATCGCCAGAAACACGATAAAAGTAACGGCAAAAATCATCCAAAATCCGTGAACAAAAAGCGTCAGAACAATAAACAAACCAGCAAAGAGCAGACAGACAGAAATGACCCTTTTCTCGCCAAAGCGATTCATGATCCAGCTAAAGGCAGTAAGCTGAACCACTGCCCCTGCAATTGACCCGAATGTAATGATAAACGCGATATCTTTCGGTTCAAATCCAAACTTATGGTCGACAAACAAGGAAAAGACCGTTTCAAAATTAGCCAGTCCGAAAGACATAACAAACACAATAATCAAACTGAAAAAATATGGCTCTCGATAGGAGTACATTAACTGGGAAAGAAGACTGCTTTGTTGTTTTTCACTAGAAAGAGAGTCAGCTAATGATTCTTCCGTAGGTTTTGATTCCTTGAGGATCAACAACGTGATGCATGCAGCAATCAGTCCCGCAATTCCTGCGGTAAAAAAAGGGGCGCGAATACCAAATTCAGCAATGTATCCTCCAATGCCTGGACCGATAATAAAACCAGTCGTAATGGCCGCCGTAATATACCCCATCCCGGCCGCTCGTTCTTCATTCGTTGTAATATCTGCTGAGTAAGCCATTACGGCCGGCATAATCAGTGCGGCACTGATGCCGCCTAGCAACCTAGAAACAAACAGCAGGACTGGAGAATTCGCTATTCCAAACATCCCTTCTGAGATAGCAAATACGACCAAGCCGATCACAATGATCTTTTTTCTTCCGAATGAATCAGCCCATCGCCCGGCAATGGGGGAAAAAAGAAGCTGCGTCAGCGAAAAGGCTGCCACTAACAGGCCGATAGTCCCCCCGGTAATGCCTAAACTTTCCATGTACTTTGGCATAATCGGTATAACAAGCCCGATCCCCGTAAAGACAAGGAAAATATTGAACATCAGAATCAATAGGGCTCCCTGATTTTTTAATAATAAAGCCATTTGCTATTCCTCCAATCCATTCCCCAAACACTGAATATCCATTCTAGATAATCGCGTAAAAAAAGCTAGCGGGACGGTTTGACAATGCCAAATAGAAACACATCCATCGCTAACCGAAAAGTTGCCAGCGCTTCCTCTCGCTCCATTCGTCGCGAATGTTGATTTAAACCAAACATCAGGCTGTCCAAGATAATGGCGACTCCGGTTACATTCGTCATTTCAAATTCGCCGTTATCGATCCCCTTCTGGAGCAATTGCTGATTAAAGTCAATGTAGCCTTGGATCATTTCGTTGATACGCTCCTCTACATCCGAAGGCTTCTCCGACATATCGAAAAATTCATCAGCAGCCTTGGTCAGCGGATGGTTCATAAAATCGGTCGCAAAATGTTCAGCCATTCCATACAATTTATCGATCGAGGTCGTATAGAGCTGTTCCTTTTCCAGCCACTGCTCTTCCCATTCCTTGTTCCAAGCTTCAATCAGATGTAAGAACAGCCCTTCCTTGCTCTTGAAATGATAATAAATGTTACCGCCGCTGTATCCAGTAGCTTTCACGATATCTTCTATTGATGTGGCCTTGTAGCCTTTTTGCATAAATAAAATTCTGGCCGCATCCGCTATTTTTTTCTTGGTCTGCTCCGTTTGCTGCTTCTTTTTATTCAATGCTCCTTCACCAGCTTCCCATCCTACAATACTGAACTTTCATTCAGTATTATAAGCGTTACATACATAGTTGGCAAACTTTCTTTGGTTTGAGTCAACATAGTGGAGGAGAAGAAAAAGCACAGGTCTCTACGACTCTGACACGCCAGCAGGGGGGATTCTCTGGCCGTCTCCACTTCAAAAAGGGGACCGTCGAGCCAAAGCCACCCTACGGGCGGAAGTTTCTCAAGGAAGAAGTGTTCGACAAGCGGGTCCCCTTTTTGAAGTTCCGACTGGGCAGGCGTTGTCAAGGTCTACGAGCTCTGTGCTTTTTCTTCTCACCAGCCTTATTGGTTCGTTTGAGACCTTTTAAAACTTAGGATGATAATGACTGCCTATCAGTTTAAGTCAGCAACAGGCCGTACAAAGCCCCCGTAACCACAACCAGCCATGGCGGCAGCTTCCAGTGCTCCAGCATGATAAACAAAATAGCCGCTACGATAAAATCCAATGGAGCAAGAATCGTACTCGTCCAAATCGGGTCGTACAGGGCTGCAAGTAAAATACCGACGACTGCTGCATTTACACCTACCAGCATTCCTTTGATTTTGGAGTTTCTCCTCAAGGAATTCCAAAACGGCAATGCGCCGATGACGAGCAAAAAGGCCGGTAGAAAAATGGCAATCGTAGCTACTGCTGCACCGACTCCTCCTGCGATCATTGCTCCCAGATAAGTGGCAAACGTAAACAATGGCCCCGGCACTGCTTGTGTTGCGCCGTAGCCCGTCAGAAAAGCTTCTTGCGTTAGCCAACCGGTCGGGATCACTTCCCGCTCAAGCAAAGGCAATACAACATGACCTCCGCCAAAAACAAGAGAACCCGCACGGTAAAAGCTCTCAAACAGAGCTAGTAAGGAGAAGCCTGTGCTCTCTCGGAGGATGGGCAGTACAAGCAATAATCCGAAGAAAACCATCCAGCACGCAATGGCTAGTCCACGACTGATCGGCACACGAAATTCAGGAAAATCCGAAACTTTTGGCTGACGAAAGAAAAGCAATCCAGCTATTCCTGCTAAAATCATGACTGTCACCTGACTCCATGCAGAATGCCACAATAACGTGATGGCAGCCGCGAGGATCGCCATCGTCACCCGTGTTCGATCCGGGGCGAGCTTTTGTCCCATGCCCCATACGGCATGAGCAACAATCGCAACAGCTACTAATTTTAAACCGTGAATCCAGGGAGCACTGCCACTGCCCATTCCTTGTAAAGTAAACGCAAATATCAGGAGAGCCAATACCGAAGGCAGGGTGAAACCGATCCATGCGGCAACCCCTCCCCACAATCCGGCTCGCATGATTCCGATCCCGATTCCTACCTGGCTGCTTGCGGGACCAGGGAGGAACTGACAAAGCGCAACCAAGTCTGCGTAGCTATGCTCATCCATCCATTTTCTACGTCGAATGTATTCGTTGTGAAAGTAACCGAGATGCGCGATGGGACCGCCGAATGAAGTCACACCCAGCTTGGCAGAAACGAGCAGAACTTCAATCAAAGACCCCCATCTACCTTTTTGGTGCTCGGTTTCATATTGAATATTATTCTCCACTGAGCTGACACCTCTCCACTTTCCGCTTCATCATACAAGTTATTTTATCGCTTTTCCTCCCCTTTCATTGTAAAAAGATCGTGAAAAAGGCTCCGCAACGATACGGAGCCCAAATCCTGCTATTCCATTCGAAATACCGGTCCTCTCGCCACGAAAGGCAGGTTACTCCCCTTCGGTAGCATGATGGCATGACTGCGAGTTACTTTAATCCGATCACATTCCCCATCGGTAATGATCAAAATTGGTCCGTCCTTCGGAAAGTCGGTTGCTTTCTCCAGCATGTCAATGCCCGGCTGCAGAATCGTTCCCCCGCGTCCTTTTACTTTGACGCGACCTGCAATGTCCTCGGGAGAAAGGTAGCCCGCATCATACGCCTGCGCATCACAAAAGACCACGCGCGCATAAGGAACATCTCGCGCTTCACTGTAGCTCGCGATCGCCCCCAATGCTTTGCCGAGCAGCTTGGTATCCATCGAGCCGGATGTATCGATCACGACGCCAAACGTGCGTGCCAGCTGATCCGTTTCCCGAAAGCTCCAGGCTGGACGGGCAATGTCAGGTGTAGAGGACTGTCTGCGGCTTGCCCTTGCATACGTACGACTCTTTTCCAACGGCGGGAAATGCTCGTCAAACCAACGGGCGAGCTGAACATCCCACGGAATAGGGGGTTGCCCCAAGGCGCGAATCTCTTCTACCAAACCCGCAGGCAAAAGCCCTCGTCCCCTCTCCTGGTGGTAGATCAAGCCTTGCGACATCGCATTGCGATAAAAGTCATCCAGCGTCGTTCCTGGACCCTTTTCCCAAAAACGCGGATCGTCGCCATCCAGAATATCGCCCATGCCGATTCCTCGTAAGGTGTAAAGCTTGCGATACGTACGCATGTCCGTCACGATTCGATCGTAAATGGCCTCTGCCGACAATCCCTTCAAATCTGGATCGTACAGTCCGCCAATTTGCGGAAATCGTCCCACACCGAGCTCCATCAGCCATTGATTAATCACGTAATCGCAGCTGACATTCCAGTAATACGGGGCGCGACCTTGGCAGCGCTCATGGTGGCGAAGTCCAGCGTGCAAGAGCTCGTGTGCCATCACGAACTTGCATTCCTCTTCATCCAAGCCCGCCGCAGGATTGATGAAGATTTCGTTGGATGTAACATCGATAGCTGCCACCGAGATTTGCAGCCGTTGACAGATCTGCGAATCCTCGATAATCGTGAAATGACTCGCTAAGGAAGCCAGCAAAGGATAATGATTGATGAACCAGCGCTTGGCCTTTTGTGCCTCGGACAGCTGGTTCTCTTCATTCCCGAGAGCATCGGAATAGCCGCCCGCTACGCTGACAGCACTCTGCACTGCTTGCGCCAGCCCGATCCCCAAGAGCCGCTCCCACTTCACGTCCCGATTGTAGGTGTACCGAACGTATTTATCCGAGAAAAGCATATCTGCCTGTTTTTCCCCGCCCGTTCCAAACAGCTTCAAATGCTCCGGCACCCCATGCTCCACGAACCAGTCATAAAGCTCTTCTTCGCTCTTTCCCGATTTATCCAGCTCAAAGGCCATTTCGGCAGGAGGCTTCCCCAGCTTCATGTCTCTCAAAAAACGCGTAATATAACAATCGCATGCGATATTCCACAATATCGGCTGCTCTTTTTCCACAAAATGTCCGAAGCCCAAATGCAGCAGCGCATGTGCGAGAACATAAATCCATTCCCCGACTTCCCCTCTGCGCTTCGGATGCGCGTACAAGCTGCCTTCCCGGGTCACGACTACCCAACCGTTATCCGGGCAAATACTTCGCTCAGCACGAATAAAGCGTGCTCGCGATGACAGCGGACCAAACATCGGGTGATGACTCAAAAAATGGATGGCCTGCTCGTAGTTTTGCGTCGACGGGTCGGTTTGAACTCCTCTGGCCATTGCTATTTGCCCTTCCTGTCCATGGCCAATCGCGGTAAATCACGAATGACCTCCACAACAAACCAGTCTGGCAATCCGTCGCCATCCTCGTGCCGCGCCACTACCATCTGCGCCATTTCCAGAGAGATGGAAGCAAGCTCCTTTAAGAGAGCTTTCGCTCGGTGTGCAAACCGCTTATGCTGCTCCCCCACAGAAGCTTTATCCGCTGGCAGTTCTTTTTTGATCTGCGAACGGAAAGAGTCGGCCAGAAAATACAGTACGTCTCGATCCTCTGGAGCCGTTGGGAAAGAAGCCTCTCCCTCCAAAATACGGTTGAGCTGGTATTTGCCTTGAATGTTCTTGTGAAAAGCCCGAAATTGTGACGCATGCTGGGGCGTCAAGCATCCGTAGGCCAGAACCCCCACCATCTCTGTCGTCAAGTTCTCACCAAATTCGTTCAGGGCATCAGAGAGCATGTGCCAGGAACGCGGAGTAGAAAATGGCTCCTCGCTCTTTGGTGGCTGCGACCACAAATAGTCCGGCCGAACCTCCAAAAATTGCAGCACATAGGAATGGATACCGTTGCTGTACGCCCAATTCATCCATTGTTCGTACGAAACTAGCAATTGGACATGGAACATCCGGTTGATCAGAGCAGACGACATCGGTTTGACAATCGCGCTGTCCTGCGCGCGATTTCCTGCTCCAATCACAATGGACCCTTTTGGCAGATGGTAATCCCCGATTCTCCGCTCATGAATCAGACTGTAAAACGCCTTTTGCACTTCTTGCGAGCATGCATTTAATTCGTCAAGAAACAAGCAGTACGGTTCTTCTCGCGCAATTTGCGCAGGTGGGCAAAATCTGCTTTTCCCATCTACGATCTGTGGAACACCGATAATATCCTCAGGTGCGAGCTGACTGCCCAATAACGATACGCAAGGCAGGCCCACCTGCTCAGCAAACGCCTCGACGAGAGACGACTTGCCGATTCCCGGTGCGCCCCAAATAAATACTGGACGAGCTACTGCAACGTTTAGCAGCACATCCATCAGTTGATTTTGCGTTACTTGAATGCCTAGATTCATTTCATAACCTCTCTTGTTTGATTGATTTTTGCAGTAATCTACCTCTTTTCATGATTGATTTCCATTGACTAGAGCGACCGTCACACCACAAATATTTCCTAATATTACAAGAAGATTGAATAAAGAGCAACCGACCAAGCCCCTTATCCACAGGACCGGAATAGGATGAAAAGACATAAAAAAGGAGGACGTTTCATTTGTCACAAGCAAATATCCCAAACATTACCCCGCTCATTACCATCACACAAAGCCAAGTCGCAAACTTGCTACTCGCATCCATTGCATTGGAAGAGCTTGGGTTAAGTCATATCATCAACGCAGAGGCAGAAAAGCTTCAATATGTCCTTGGTACGCTTCCAGGATTAACAGGTCCCCCTGCAACCATTAGTGATTTGCTAACATAGGCAAAGGGGGAATAACAAAAGATGAGAAAAATCGTGAAAACCAGTGGCATCACCATATTGGTTGCATCCCTGATCGGATGCAGCTCGAGTGTACAGTTCGTATCAAGAAGCGAAAGCGAAAATAAACCAGCAGCAGAGCAAGGTCAAAGCAATCAGGTAGCCTCCAGTCCGAGTCCTCCCAGCCAACTAGCTGATTACGCGCTGAAAAAATCGGTCGATCCCCTCCCCAATGACATGTACTTCAAAGATTACGGCACCAACCAATTTGTCTCTGCGGCGAAGGACCGTCTGTCTACTTTTGCCGCTGATGTGGACACCGCCTCTTACACCATAATGCGCAATTTTATTAAAAACGGGACTCTCCCGCCAGCAGAAGCCATCCGGGTGGAGGAATTCATCAACTTCTTCCCCACTTCGTACCCCGCGCCAACCGATCAGACATTTGCGATTCAGGCCGACAGTGGCCCCTCTCCCTTTCAAACAAATTTGCAAGTGGTGCGAATCGGGATCAAAGGAAAGGAATTACACGCAGAAGAGCGGAAGCCCGCTAATCTCGTCTTTGTCATTGACGTATCTGGCTCGATGAATCGCGAAAACCGATTAGAGCTGGTGAAAAAAAGCTTACATGTTCTTGTCGATCAACTCCACCCTACAGATTCAGTAGGGATCGTCGTCTATGGATCAGAGGGACGCGTTCTTTTGCCCCCAACCTCTACGGAAGACAAAAAGGCAATTTTATCAGCCATCGATCATCTGCAACCCGAAGGCTCCACGAATGCGGAAGAAGGGCTGGTGCTTGGTTATGAAATGGCGGCCCGTTCCTTCAAGCCTACTGCCATTAACAGGGTGATTTTATGCTCCGACGGGGTAGCCAATGTAGGAGAAACAGGAGCCGAGGGCATTTTGCGTTCGATCGAGGACTATGCGCGAAAAGACATTTACTTGAGCACCTTTGGCTTTGGCATGGGAAATTACAATGATGTCCTGATGGAGCAATTAGCGAATAAAGGAGAAGGCAACTACGCCTACATCGATACGTTTTCCGAGGCGCGCCGCATTTTTACGGAATCATTGACGGGCACCCTCCAAACGATCGCTCGTGACGTAAAAATCCAAGTAGAATTCGACCCTAAGAAGGTAGACTCGTATCGCTTGATCGGTTATGAGAACCGCGATGTCCGCGACAAAGATTTTCGTAACGACAAGACAGATGCAGGCGAGATTGGCGCAGGCCATAGTGTGACCGCTCTTTATGAAGTGAAGCTCGCTTCCCCTGCCCATTCAGATCTCGGGACGGTTCGCGTGCGCTATCATAATACCTCTTCCCAAAAAGTAGAGGAAATCTCCGAACCCGTAAAGGTGCAAAATGCCTTGTCTCCTGGAGTAGCGTTCCTTGCTGCTGTAGCAGAATACGGGGAAATATTGCGGGAGAGTCCGTATGCCGAAAGAAGCTCCCTTGCCGATGTACTCAAACTGGCGGAAGCCACAGCCACCGGAGAGGAACAGCTCGAATTTGTCCGTTTGGTTAAAGATAGCATGGCAATCAGCAGGAACTAATTCTTGTTCCCTATGTTCTGGTATCGCGCCTGTACCTCATCCAAATGTAAACCATGATTCCAATCCCCGAACCGAATAGCAAAAATGTTATGCCGTAATGACGTATATAAACGACGACCTTGAGCCACTCTTTCTCAAGCGTCTGTCCCAACAGTAAAAAAGTGACACTCCAAAGAAATGCGCCCGCGTAAGCAAAAAAAGCGAATCTTCGAAACCCCATCGCAGAGACACCTGCCAAATAGGCGGTAATATGACGGACGCCGGGCAAAAAATAGCCGATGAGCAACAGGTAAGGACCGTACTTAGCAAACAGCTTTTGGGTTGACTCTATTTTTTTCGGCGTAATATGCAAGTACGGTCCAACCTTCATAAGCAACGGCAGCCCCCACTTCCACGCGATGGCATAGCTGATTGTTATCCCTACTGCCGCTCCCAAAAAGGCACTCAGCATCGTAAACGGCATGTACAAAACACCGCGGGAAACCGCATAGCCAGCGTACGTCATTAGTACCTCATCGGGTATCGGGAGCCCTATAACACCGAGTGTGAGCGAAAAAAAGATACCGACATATCCGTATTTCATCAAAAAAAGATCCAAATGCTGCTCCACGGCTACCTCCAGAAATGTTGTCCTACTTCATTGTATTCTCTCCCTATTCTTTGGCATTCTGGCTTTTTTACAAAAATTCAGGTCAGGGCATATGGTATCCTAAAAAAGATCTTATTTCCTTTTTTAGGTGACGTCATGAACTATATGGAGCAAATAACATGTGCCCTCTCGTTTATCGAGAAGCAGTTAACGGAAAAAGTCACGCTCGATGAAGTGGCATCAGCCGCCGGATATTCCAAGTACCATTTTCAACGCTTGTTTTTTCACGTGACAGGAGAAACTGTTGGCCAGTACATTTCGAAGAGGCGCTTGACCGAGGCTGCCAAAGTGCTGTCGCTCGAACAAAAGAGCGTGACAGAAGTCGCCTTTACATATGGCTTTGATTCCCACGAAGCCTTTACTCGCGCCTTTACGAAACGCTTTGGTCTGCCTCCTTCTGCACTTCGCCGATCAGGAAAAATGCCCCGGTACACCATGCTGGAGCGTATCGAGCTACCTTATTTGGAAAATATTCAGCTGCAATCGATTGAGCCCGTCTATGTCCCTGCCCACGAAGAACTGAACCTGGTAGGCTACTCCTCCGCTACTCGCTCGACAATAGATATTGTCCATTGCTGGAACCGACTGGGACAGAAAATCGCCATGCAGAATAACCAGAAGCGTTACGGGGTCCTTCGCTACCCGGATGCTTTCGGGCTTTCGTTGAGCTTTGCCTATTTTGCGGGCATACACACTGACGAGCATATTGGGACAGACGGATTGGAATCGCTCACGCTGCCTGCATCTGGTTATCTTGTCTTCCCTCACAAAGGATCGGTGCAAAATCTCAAGCTGACGTATCAATACATATACGGGAGCTGGATGGCACACGCATCCGCATCTGACCAGCTTTATGCCAGATACGATTTTGAATATTACGACCACCGTTTTCTTGGAAATGACCATCCGGATTCGCTTTGCTTCATTTATATACCCGTTCTAGCCCGAGAGTAATCGGTAGCGGTTCGCATTTTCGATCAAGTTTTCCTCGTTCTCCTGTCGTACGCTGGACGTGTGAAAAGGAGTGAATCGAATGAAAGAACTGACCTATTTGACGGCAACGGAGATGGGGACTTGGATTCGCGAGCGGAAAATAAGCGCCGAAGAAGCTACCCAGCATACCTTTAGAAGAATCGCCTCGCTTAATGGCAAACTGAACGCTATCGTCGCTTGTGACGAGCAGGCTGCTCTCGAATCCGCGAAGCAAGCGGACAAAGAAATGGCGGAAGGCAACATTCGGGGGCCCCTTCACGGGGTGCCGATCACCATCAAGGATTCCTTTGCCACAGCCGGACTTCCCACTACTTCTGGCTTCCCCCCTCTAAAAGGCTACATTCCGCAACATAACGCAGCCATCGTTCGAAGACTGAAGCAGGCAGGAGCCGTTTTGATTGGCAAAACGAATGTCTCTACCCTGCTTATGGATCTCCAAACAGACAACGATATTTACGGTAGGACAAATAATCCGTGGAATCAGGAGAGGACTTCGGGAGGCAGCAGCGGAGGCTCGGCAGCCGCAGTTGCCGCAGGACTTTCTTATTTGGATATCGGGAGTGACATCGGGGGATCGTTGCGTGTTCCCGCTCATTATTGTGGTGTGTTCAGCTTGAAGCCAACTGAAGGAGCTGTTCCGTCAACAGGACACATGCCCGGCTTTGAAGGAATGTCTGATTATACCTCGTCTCGTCATATGGCCTGCTATGGCCCTATAGCCCGTTCGATCGAAGACTTGGAAGTGGCGTTTTCCATCATTCGTGGTGGAAACGGCAACGCTGGCTTGCCTCATGGTCCACAAGTCTTGCCCCCTCCTCTTAACGATCAGCCCCTGCACATTCGTTGGATGGAGGAGTTGCCCGGCTACCCGACGAGTCGAGCCATTCGCGATCAGTTGCGGCGCTTTGTCAAAATACTGGAGCAACAAGGCATGCGCGTAGAACAAGTGACGGCACCGCCTTTAGATGTACGCAAGACTTGGGAAACATGGGGAAAAATCATCGACGCGGAGTTAAACTCCACGACGCCTACCCTTATGAGAGGATTAGCTCATCTCCTCACCATGCCGATCTATCGTCAGGTTCCCACGGCTACCATGCTCGTCCCGCTGACGTTCAAAAACTACATGCGTGTCTTAACCATTCGGGAGCAGCTCATTCGCAGCTTCGAGCAATTCATGGCCTGCTGTGACTTGTTCTTGTGTCCGGTAAGCTGCACGACAGCCTTTCCTCATATGGCAAAATCGAGAATGTGGGGCTACAAGCCGATATATACCAAGCCGCTGTATGTAGACGAGAACCCGCAAAACTACTGGGCCGCTACGACTTTTTATACGAATCTGTTTAATGTCACCGGAAGTCCAGTCGTAACGATGCCGATCGGTTTTGATGAGCAAGGTCTTCCTATTGGCATTCAGTGTGTGGGCAAGCGATGGCGTGATAGGGAATTGCTACAGAGAGCGTCGACATTGTACGCAACCTGCCCAGAGTGGAAAGCGCCTGAAATTTCTGTGGAGCCGCATTGAGGATAAAATATTCCAGCTCAACCTGCATAAAGCCCCTTTCCTATGCAGAAAACTACCAGTGCGAACCCTATTTCTGGTAATGAGGAGGGGCTTTATGCTTCCATTATGGAAAAAGAGCCTGACACTGATCGTTTCCCTGCTTTGCATGACGCTTCACCTGTCCGGCCTGTCCTCTGCAAAAGAGACAACAAACGCTCCATCTGTCCAACATTCACCTCTACTCCAATCGAAGCCGTTTCTTCAATCGCAGGAGCAGCTTGCCTACTCGCTCGGCATTCAAGCATACATCTACGGCTATCCCTTAGTGATGTCTGCCATAACGATGGAGCCAATGGTCAAAAATCGGGCGCCGATCAACCAGTTTTATTATGCGGACACACTCGCTTCCCCTGCTTATCGGGATATCGTGACTCCGAACTCCGATACATTGTATATGAGCGCATGGCTGGATTTGTCGGAGACGCCCGTCCACTTGACTGTCCCCGCCAATCCGCAAAACCGCTACTATACCGTGCAAATGCTGGATGCGTACACGAATACGTTTCGCAATGTCTCCAATCGTTCCACCAAGCAGCAGGCCGGACAATATATCATTGCAAGCCCACAATGGAAAGGGCCTACTCCTGCCCATATCCCTGTGATCTACGCCCCTACGAATACCGTCTGGCTCATTGGCCGTGTCGAGGTAAAAGGCGAGGCTGATTTACCTCAGGCAGTCTCGTTCGAAAAAAAAATTGCCATTTCCCCTGTCCACCCAAAATTGCAAACGGCACATGTTCCTGAAGCGCTTCCCCCAGATGTGTTGTCGTCCCTTTCCTTTTTTCAAGTCATGACGAAATGGATTCAGAGCAATCCTCCGCCCGAATGTGATCGCGTCTTGCTCGATCAATTCGCTCAAGCTGGGATCGATGTCCAAAAAGGCTTTGATCCTTCCGCGCTCGGTCCAGCAAAGCTTGCGGGCCTACAGCGTGCCTTGCAGGTTGCCCCGTCCATCGTGCAAAATGGCTTTCCCGGCTACGCGATCTTCCATAATGGCTGGGGCTCCTTTTCCCCCATCGGCACATATGGAAACCAGTTTCTCGCCCGTTCCTTTATCGCCTATTCCGGTATTGGGGCCAATGTTCCGAACGAAGAAGCCTATTATCGTGCATTGACAGATGGATCTGGAAAACCACTTACGGGGACCCAAAGCTATAGGCTGCATTTTACAAAGGAACAGCTTCCCAAGACGTCTGCTTTCTGGTCGATCAACGTCTATGACAACCAGTTGTTTTTAGCCAAAACAGCGGCAGATCGGGCATCAGTTCGCAGCAATACAGGAACGCTTGCGTACAATCCAGATGGCTCCCTTGATTTGTTTTTGCAACAGCAACCGCCCAAAGGCAAGGAAGGCAACTGGCTCCCTCTCCCAGAAGGCGAGTTCAATCTCGTTTTACGGGTATTTGCACCAGAGCCTGCAACACTGGACAATCAGCACGCTTGGCCCGCTGTCATGGAAAGTAACCCAATACCGTAACACAACGCAAAAGGCACCGCCCCATCGTGAGCGGTGCCTTCTGTATTGAGTCTGTTACTTCTTCAAATCTTCAATGGAGTTGATCTCCATGTAGGTTGGAACAGCTAAGCCCAGCTTGGTTCCTTGCAGATTCGGACCGAGATCCTCTACGTCTTTCCCCAGCTTTTCCATGTAGTCTGCGTGTGTCGTTGGCAGCCAAGCCGCTACCATTCCGTCCACATCACCGTTCGATACACCGACCCACATTGGACCAGCTTCTACTTGACTCATTTCTACCTGGTACTTCAGCTTTTGCTCCAGAACCGTCTTCACTACATTCGTGCTGGCAATCTCAGAATCCCACGCGACATAGGCGAGCGTCAATTTTTTGCCTTCTGCTGGCTGAATGCCTTCTACCCACTTGTTGACAGTAGCTTCATTGTTTTTCACCCATTCGGCTGCTGCCTCTTCCGGCTTTTTGCCGCTCTGGATATCAAGCATCACTTTTTCCATGTCCGCAGGTGCCCATGAAAACTTGTCGAGGAATGCATACGCACTTGGGTGCTCCTCTTTCAGTCCTTTGCGCACGATGGTATGAATCTGTTCATCCTTACCGAAGGTGCCTTTCGGGTCGTCGAGGTATTTCATTTCGAACTTGGAGAACATCCAGTGAGGTGTCCAGCCTGTCACGATTATCGGCTTTTTCTCTTTGTAGGCTTGTGTCAGCGCTGCCGTCATCGCTGCACTGGAGCCCTCCACCAGTTCCCAATCTTTTAGATCGTAGTCTTTCATGGCTTTTTCCGTCGCTTTCATCAGACCAGCGCCAGGATCGATCCCGATAATTTTATGATCCACTTGTGCTCCAACGCTATTCGGTGCAGACGTACCCGTATTGCCCTCGGCAGGCTGATTTCCCTGCGGTGTTCCTGCGTTTGAACATCCTGCCATCACCATACTGAGCCCAAGTGCGACTGCCAGCCCTTTCAAGGTGCCTTTTTTCATTTTCATGAAAACCCCTCCTACGCGTTTTTTCTCTTTCCAACACTTTGCGTGAGACGATCCAGCAGAATCGCCAAAATAACGATGGCCAGACCTGCCTCAAAACCTTCACCGATCTTGATCTGTGTTACGGCACGATACACGTCCGCACCCAAGCCTTTCGCCCCAATCATGGAGGCAATCACGACCATGGACAGCGCGAGCATAATGCTTTGGTTAATCCCGGCCATCATTGTCGTCTTGGCAATCGGCAGCTGTACCTTCGTCAGCTTTTGCCAGTAGGTAGAACCGAACGCTTCAGAAGCCTCGATCAGATCGGCAGGAACTTGACGAATTCCCAAGTTGGTCAGACGAATCGTCGGTGGCATCGCAAAAATGACAGAAGCGATAACCCCCGGTACTTTACCGAGTCCGAAGAAAAAGATGGCAGGAATCAAATAGACAAACGCCGGCATCGTCTGCATGAAATCAAGCAGCGGTGTGACGACCTTTTGTACGGACTCGCTCTTCGCGCACCAGATACCGACGGGAATCCCGATAATTACCGAGATCAACCCTGCCGTCAATACCAGCGCGAGTGTTTCCATTGAGTGCTCCCAATAACCCAGATTCTGAATCAGAAGAAGTCCAATGAAAGTAAAAAGAGCAATTGCCACTTTGCCTGCGCGATACGCCAGCAGCGTAAACAAAATGATCAGGGCCCAAAACGGGATTCCTGTTAAAATCCACGAAAACAAGTCAACCGTTCCACCGATTCCAGCTGATATGAAGTCAAACAAGAAGCCCAAATTCTCTTCCAGTCCATCTACAATCGTTTCTACCCAACTGTCGAGCGGCAGCTTCGGAAAAAGTTGGTTTTGACTCATGATGGATTCACCTGCCCCTCTTCATTCGTTGGCTCTGGAACTTGTTGATTTACTTTTCCTGCCAACCCACCCAAGACGGCTCCTTTTACAATCACGCCCAGGAGACGATTTTGTTCCCCTGTAACTGCCACAGGAATATCCGAAAACGCGACAAGGTCAAACATTTCATTGAGAAGCGTCTGCGGTCCGACAGTCGGTACCTCCGTTCGAAGCACGGATTCCAACGACTGTCCCGCTTCCTTAGCTCCGTTAACTGCGTCTGCCGTCAGCACACCCAGCAATGTTTTTCGCTTATCCACCACGTACAAACTGGAGACACCGCGCTCACGCATCATTTGCAGTGCGACCCGAGGCCCTCTGTCCAGTGTGATCGTCTCTGCCCGCTTCATGACTTTTTCGGCGGACAGCACCTTGGAACGATCCACATCCTCTACGAAGCGTTCTACGTATTCGTTTGCTGGATTGGTCATGATTTCTTCCGGCGAGCCGATCTGCACGATCGCACCGTCTTTCATCAGAGCGATTCGATCCCCGATCTTCAATGCTTCGTCCAGATCATGCGTAATGAAAATAATGGTCTTCTGCATGGTGCTCTGCAGTTCCAACAGCTCATCCTGCATGTCCTTGCGAATCAACGGGTCCAAGGCACTGAATGCCTCATCCATTAACAGTACATCTGGTTCATTCGCGAGTGCACGGGCCAAACCCACACGTTGCTGCATCCCGCCACTCAACTGATCCGGGTAGCTCGCTTCCCAACCGCCAAGTCCGACGAGTGCGAGTGACTTTTTCGCTTTTGCCTCACGCTCGGCCTTTGGCATCCCTTGAATCTCCAGACCGTACTCCGCATTTTCAAGCACTGTCCTGTGAGGAAACAAGGCAAACTTTTGAAATACCATGCCTAGCTTCTTTCTTCTTACATCCTGTAACTGCTCAGTGTTCATACTGACGATATCCGTACCGTCAATCAGGATTTTGCCTTCTGTTGGTTCAATCAACCGGTTCAACAACCGAACCAGGGTCGACTTCCCGCTTCCCGAAAGCCCCATGATGACGAAAATTTCGCCTGCATGCACCTCAAAACTCGCTTGATTCACCCCAAGGGTAAGACCCGTTTCCTTCAAGATTTCTTGCTTGGTCTTCCCCTGCTTCACCTGGGACAATGCGCGTTGGGGTTGGCGTCCAAAGATTTTGGTCAAATTCTCTACTTTGATCTTGGGCATATGGTCACCTCCAACTATTACGCCCGGCATCCGGACTGTTCTTTACCCTTACAATTGTAACCAGCGAATTTTTTTACCTCAAACTGGGTGAGGAATGATAATCCGTCATTTTCAGCGTTCAGAAAAAACTTTACGTACTTTACTTACTGTATTCTCAGTTTATCACGTATATACTGTACAACATCTCCATTTACTTTTTTCTTTTGGAGACGTACAATTCTAGTCAGGTTACTAAGACTAGAGGAGCTGCTTTTTTCAAAATGGATACCAATCAGGAAAAAATCCTCGAAAAAGCTCAGGAACGCGTGATTGAAACGCTCGCTCGCAACATGGACCTGTATGGAATTACCATGTCAACGGGACTGCTATATGGCACATTGCTCTTTCAGGACAAATCAATGACACTCGATGAGATGGGCGAAGCACTGGGCATGAGCAAAACCAGTATGAGCACCGGCGTCCGCACATTGATGGACTTAAATATGGTAGAAAAGATATGGAAAAAAGGGACCCGGAAGGATCATTACGAGGTCAATCTGGACTGGTACCAGAACTTCATCGACCTCTTTTCCGTGAAGTGGCGACACGCCTGCGAACATAATGTACACGCATTGAAAAAGTCGCTCCTTGAGCTTCGCGCTCTCCAGCAATCAGAAGAGCTTACGGAAGAAGTCAGCGAGCGTGTGGACCTCAGCATCAAGCGCATTGAAAATGGTTTGGAGTACTATCTGTGGCTGTCCCGTTTGATCGACTCCTTCGAATCTCATGATATCTTTCAGTTTGTACCGAAAAAGGAAAATGAATCATAAGAAGCTCGCACTCGAAAAAGACTCGTTCCTTCCATCTGGAATGAGTCTTTTTGTGGTACAATTATCCAGAGCGAATTCGCGCTCTTCTATGATGAAAGGAGTGGTCAGTTATGAAAAAGGACATGAACCAACGTTCTTATAAAGCTGTGCGTGTACCAAACAACCAAAAAGGGGAACACCAACGCTAACCCCCTTTCACTTAGGAGGAAATGGATTGATTCGAAAAACCGCTCTACTGATTATTGATGCGCAGGTAGGTATTATCGAAGGGCAACTTGGTCCTGTTTTTCAGCCGTCTACACTTGTCCAAACATTGAAAAAAGTAAGAGAAGATGCCTATAGCAAGAACATACCTGTGCTGTACGTTCAGGATGCGGATGTCGGAGAAGTCGGTTCAGACGACTTTGCCATCCACCCTGAGATCGCCCCTCTGCCATCAGAAACAGTGGTTCAAAAATTAGCGACTGACTCGTTTCACGGAACAAACCTGCACGAAAAGCTACAAGCACTCGGAATTAACCATCTCGTCATCATGGGGTGCAAAACCGAGTATTGTATCGACAGCGCCTGCCGCAAAGCGACTACACTTGGCTATGATGTAACACTCGTCAAGGACGGGCACTCTACGTCGGACAGTAAAGTGCTATCTGCGGAACAGATTATCGCCCATCACAATACATGCTTGCATGGATTAGGAAATATTGAGCCATTTATTTTGGTACGGGAATCAACGGAGGATGTCTTCGCCCCTACCCATGACTCTTACAGGTAGCGTTTTGCTGAACTCTCGAAACCGTCTCTTCAGGCGGTTTCTTTTCATGTCCTGCTTACGATTGGACCTTGCTATAATGGAAGAAATGAATCTGCCTATCGAGGAGAAACCATGTCGACTACTATTGCTATACCAAAATTGGGCGTAGGAGCTGTCATCCTAAACGACAAGAATGAGATTTTGCTGGTATTACGAAACAGAGATCCAGAGAAGAATACGTGGAGCATTCCCGGGGGAAAAGTTGATCCCTATGAAAAACTAGAGACGAGTGTCATCCGCGAAATCAAAGAAGAAGTCAATCTCGATGTCGAGGTAAAGGCCCTGCTGTGCACCGCAGAAACCATCCGCCCTGAAAATGCCGAGCATTGGGTTTCGGTCATTTACGAGGTCACGGTCCTGGGTGGAGAAGCACGGAATTTAGAGGAAGGCGGAGCGATTGGAGACATGCGCTGGTTTTCGCTCGATGCACTTCCGCCGAATCTGGCTTGCTTCGCCGTACCAGCTATCGAGCATTTGCAAAACCGGAACCGTTCATGAAAAGAAAAACGGACAGTTGCCCCATGTGGCCTGTCCGTTTTTTCCGTAAAGAAGATTACTCCCCTTTTTTAATGATCGCTTGCACTCTCCCCACTTGTCCATCTGTCAAACGAACCTTGATTCCATGTGGATGGGTACTGGAGTTCGTCAGGATGTCCTTGACGATTCCACGGGTGCGTTTGCCAGTGCGTTGGTCCTGTTTCAATACAATCTCGACTTCAAGACCCGCTGCGATGTCTTTTCGATTTTTTCCGTTCATTTTTCCCTTCTCCTTCTTTTCGTTCTATGTCCCACCTATGATATAATCGACAAACAAATCCATCTCACCGGAGGAATCCATGCTTACTTTTGAAGAAAAACTAGCGATTATTGAATCTTTTCCACAACTGACTCGGAATGACGTCTCCCTGAAACGGGTTAATTTTCATTATGAGGAAAGCCTTCATGACAAAAAGACAGTGGTCTATCATCTGCATCCAAACGGCAACGGGTTTGTTTTTGCCGCGTTTTTGAAGGGCTACCAAAAAGACGACAAGGGATATGTCAACATCCGAGATTTCTCGGCGGACGAGCTGCGCAAGGTAGTCGAGGCTTCGATCCAATCCCTCTCTGTGAAACGTGAACCAGCTCCAAAAGCTACTAGTGCAGCTGAACAATTGGAGCAAACATGGGTCGACAAGCAAAACCGCACGCTCTTGCTGCAACAGGAAGACGCGCTGTGGAACGTATACCACGGGATGAACCTCGAAGCTTCCTTTGAATCGTACGTAGAAGCGGAGCAGTACCTGATTGAAGAAGGATTTTCCCTGCAACAATAAGCCCTTCCTCCTCCCTGCTACATGTACCATACCAAATCGTAGACGTTTTGATCAAATTGGCGCAAGCGATCCGACTGCTTGCGCCATCCCAACACAGGGAGGCGATACTTCATGATCAAGTACAGAGATACACTTCTTTCAAATATCCACAAACAGATTGAGACGTGGTACGACCAGGAGGTTCCCGTCCCTCATGATGAGTTATATCGCTTTCTTCATTCATTAAAAGGGACATCCGGGACAATTGGCTTGACCGACTTGTCTGATCTGTCCGAGCTCCTTCTGGATCGAATGGATGACATGCCTGCCAAGGATTGGTCGCTCGGTGAATGGCGATTGTTTTTGCAAGAATTGATCAGCTTGTGTTACGAACAACGCCCGGAACAGGAAGTTTTTAACGAGAATCCCACTCTCCAACGGGATTCCCCTTGTGAGCAACAGCCTTTGGTCCTCATCCTGGATGATGACGTCACCTTGCTTATGTATCTAAAGGAATATTTAGAAAACCACAATTGGTCTGTCATCGCAACAGTCTATCCTCATAAGGCTCTCGACTATTTTCACGACATGAATCCTGACTGCTTCATTCTGGATTTGAATATCCCGGAAACAGGCGGCTTCCAAGTGATGCAGACGATTAGCGAAAAAATTAAGAAGCAATACGTGCCTACGACCATTATCAGCATCGATTGTGAACGGGAGACCCGTCTGAACGCCTATCGTTTGGGCGCAGATGACGTCATGAGCAAACCGCTTGATATGGAAGAGCTGGTCGTACGCCTCGAGCGCCAGCTTCGCCGGAAGCGCTGGATGAACAGCATCTTGTTTTTGGACGAGCTCACGGGTGTCAACAATCGGAATTCTTTTGTTGATACATACCAACGGCTTCTTTATGATGCCCAGCGAACCAACACCCCCTTCTCTCTGGCATTTTTAGATATCGATTTTTTCAAAGGGGTCAATGATACATACGGTCATCTGATCGGCGACGAGGTACTGACACGCTTTGCTGCTTTCATCGGGCAGAGCGCGGAAAAACATGATGTATTATTCCGGTACGGCGGAGAGGAATTTATCCTGCTGATGCCACGTACGACTGTACAGACAGGAAAGATGCGCCTGGAGCAGATGCTCTCTGCTTTTTGTTCGCTTACGTTCGATGCTCCTGAAGGAACGTTTTCTTTGAGCTTTTCCGGTGGGATCGTACAAGTAGATGATCCTCATAAACCGTATACGTATTGGGTAGAAGCTGCTGATACTGCTTTGTATGCGGCCAAAAACGCGGGGCGCAGCCGGATTGAAACCGCACAAATCACAGAGACATATGACTCCCCTAAGGTAAAACTGAAGGTCGCCATTATCGATGACGATCCGATGATTCGCGTGATGCTTGCCGATGCCATCCAAACCAGTTTTGACGGTTGGATGCACGTCGACATCCAGACTTTCGAAGAAGGAGCAGCTTTCTTTGACTCCACTTGGCATCAGGGACAAGAGCCTTATCTCGTCATTTTAGACGGGATGATGCCACAGATGGATGGCCTCGAGGTTCTCCAGAAAATCCGGAATTTGCCGAATGCCAAGAAATATACGGTGATAATGCTAACAGGCCGTACTGAAGAGCAAGACATAGTCCGTGCCCTTCAGCTCGGTGCTGACGACTATATGACTAAACCATTTCGTACACGTGAACTGGAGGCTCGCATCAAACGACTGGTTAAGCGAATGTTGTAAGGAGGTAGCAAGATGGCAACGATTATGCTGGCTGAAGACGAAGCCGTGTTGCGCATGTTGATTGGCGACACGCTCGAAGACGAGGGACACGAGCTCGATATCGCTTGCGATGGAGAGGAAGCCCTGCAAAAAATCGCTCAAAATGAGTACGACCTGATTATTTTAGATTATATGATGCCAAAGCTGACAGGCTTTGAAGTATTGCAGCAGATCAAACAGATGGACGATAAAAAGGCAGTCAAGGTCCTGATCCTCTCGGCAAAAAGTCAGCATGCCGAACAGGAGAAAATGCGTGCAGCTGGTGCTGATGACTTCATGCCGAAGCCCTTTAGCCCGATGGATCTTGTCCGGAAGGTGGAGGAAATGCTCGCATGACGGGGTTCTTGGCGTTTATCAGAAAAAGCATCACACGTCGCTTCATAGCGATGATGCTTCTTTTTCTGTCACTTCTGATTGCGGGCGCTGGCATCGTGCAAGATTTGAATAGCAACGCATTAACCCATTATCAGACGGAGATATACAATACCAAGGAAAAACAAAATTTGGTCGCAGCCATCGCTGAGCACACGAACCAGATCTTTTTTCGCGCAAGGGGTTATTACGCTTTTTTGAGCCCATCTGAATACAATGAGCTATTTCTTGAAAAAAAGAAGCTGGAACAAGCGCTGGATGAATTTAAGAAGCTCCCGCTCAATGATGAGGAGAAATCGCTTGTCGCTTCGATCGAGTCTTTTTTCACGAACTTTTTCACTAATGTTTTTCCTACTTTTTCGAGCTATGCAAAGAACGGAGACTTTGAATCCCTGCGAAAAGCTTCGGCCAGTGGCGTGAATCAGGAAGTAAACAACCTGCTTAAATACGCCGGGCGGTATCAGGAAGAGCACGATCAGCTTATATATACGAAAAACCAACTACTGTTCGAAGAGTTGTCACAGATAAGCACCTGGTTTCTCGTGTACTCGCTGATGGTGCTGGGGATCATGATAGTAGTCACCATTCAAACTACGCGGGATATCGGCAGGCCGTTGGTTCGTCTATCCCAAAATGCTGAACAGTTCGCTAATGGCGGTACACCTCTTTTGCAGGATTTGAACAGGATTGACGAAATCGGCAGGCTCTCCCGCTCCCTCGACTATTTGATCAGGCAAATTCAAGCCAAAGAAGAAGTTCTCATGGCGCAAAACGAAGAGCTGCAAGCCCAGCAGGATGAACTGATGATGCAGCAGGAAGAGCTGCAAGAGGCATTGGGCAAGATGGAAGAAAACGAACGGTATTTGGAAAAGAAAAACCGTTTCATCCTCTCTTTGGCGAATACGTTGGATAAAAGCGAGCTGCTGTCTAGTATCATTCGCAATATAACTGAGGTTATGGATGCCGATAAAGGTGTCATCGTCATGTTGAACACGGACAGGGATGCAGCTAGCTTTGGCGTTTCCCAGAACGGTCTGGAGCAATTGCGCAAAGGATTGGATGATGGTCCATTTGTGCGAATCAAGGAAACGGGCCTGCCATATGTCCTGATGCGTGAAAGTACGGACGCTGAGCGCGGCTACACAGAGGAAATGTCACAGACATCTGAGCTTTACCTCCCAGTATTAGATGCCCAGCAGACAATCGTCGCATGTATCATCCTATCCCGTATCGGTCGAAAATTCACAAATCAGGAGCTACAAGTCATCATCGGAATCGCCAAGCAGATTTCCTTGGCTTTCGATAAGCTCGCGATGTTTGAAGAGACGGAGCGACAGCGCAAAATGACTCAGGACATGCTCGATTCTGTACAAGAAGGCATACAGCTCATCGACCTTCATGGAGAAACCCTGCAAGTAAACCGGAATTTCTGTGAACTATTGACCTACGACAACCAGCTCGCTTCGCAAGGATTTGACTTCGAACAGTTCGTCTCCCATCTGCAAAGTAGAACCTCAGAGCCTGATCGGCTGATTCAGTATGTCAGGGCTGTCGTTTTAGATGAAGGTGCTATTCCTTCCGGCAGTATTGTGTTTCAGATGACGGGACCGCAAGTACGTTATATTCAGCTCTATGCAGAGCCTCTGTTCCGAAATCAGGAGAAATGGAGTACCTTGCTCGTTTACCGTGACTTCACGAAGGAATACGAGATCGACCAGATGAAATCGGAATTCGTCAGTACGGTCAGTCATGAGCTGCGTACCCCTCTCGCCAGTGTGCTCGGCTTTGCGGAGCTGCTGTTAAAGAAGGAGCTCAAGCCCGAGCGTCAACAGCGTTACTTAGCGACCATTTATCAAGAAGCGACCCGCCTGACTGCACTAATCAACGATTTCTTGGATTTGCAACGCATGGAATCCGGGAGACAGACATATGAGGTAGAAAATGTTGCGGTTGATCAAGTGATTCAGGATATTTTCGGACTTTATCAAGTTCAATCCCCGCTCCACAGATTCGAACTCGATTTACAAACGGAGCAAACCGTTGTTTATGGCGACCAAGCCAAGCTGCGTCAAGTATTTGTGAATCTGATCAGTAATGCCGTCAAATACTCTCCGCATGGCGGCCATGTCCGGGTGATTTGTCGACAAGATGGGGACAGCTTGCTCGTGGATGTCCAAGATGAAGGGTTAGGCATTCCTTCCGAAGCCATCCCTCACCTGTTTACCAAATTTTATCGTGTAGATAACTCGGATCGACGCGAGATCGGCGGTACAGGTCTAGGTCTCGCCATTGTTCGGGAGATCGTCCATATGCATCATGGTGAAGTTGCCGTTACGTCCGAATCGGGCAAGGGCAGCACATTTACGGTTACTCTTCCGCTGGCTGAGCATGCTTTGTCCCCTGGCTATCAAGCAGGGACGGTAGAAGCAGTCGTTCCAACTGGTCAATACAATGGAAACGTTGTGATTATCGAGGACGATTTGAACTTAACCGAGCTGTTGCGTGATGAGCTGACGAGCTCTGGGTTCCGAGTCAATTCCTTCTCTACAGCGTCTGAGGCAGTAGCAGCAATCGAGGAGCTGCGACCAGATGCTGTCGTGCTGGACCTAATCTTGAAGGGCGGAGAGAGTGGTTGGAAGGTCATTGAGGAAATACGCAAAAACCCGGATTTACGGACCATTCCGATCGTGATCTCCAGTGCTTTTGAGGAAAAGAAAAAGGCATTTGATCTGGGGGCAACCGGCTATCTGATCAAGCCTTATCATCCAGATACCTTGTCAAAAGCGATTTTGCAGGCCATCACGAATCATGAAGCAACGGGACAGATCTACATTCCCGACCAACAGTAAAGATGACAATGGACAAAAGAGGCTGCGGCGATGAAAGCGCGGCCTCTTTTTTTTACCTTCTACCAAAGAAAATCTTGGTATATTCATGCGCTTTCCATCACACATTAATAGAGGTTACTTTGTGCACTTTTGCCCTGCAAAGGAGGAGTTCATGTGTATTTCTCAAAAAAAGCAGTCGTTCCAATCGAAGAAGAGGAAACAGATGTATGGACGTGCAGTAACGAGGGCTGTACGTGCTGGATGAGAGATAACTTTTCCTTTGATAAGAGCCCGAGCTGCCCTTTTTGCCATGCCCGTATGGTAAAGGACACGCGCATGCTACCGGTCCTAACCAATCACAGCAGCAAACGGAACTCTTGAGCCCTTCTTTTCTTTTTTCTTGCGGGGATTCTTCCTCTTCTCTACAATAAGCTCATGACGTACGAATGTTAGAGGAGCATGCCCATGAACCGAAAAGAGATGGAAGATCAAGTGATTCAAGCCTACCAGCGCGACGAGGGCATGATGATTCTCGTTTTTGCCCAATGGTGTGTGAATCATGGTCTAGATGCACGCGAACTATACCGCCGCGCTTATCCCGCTCAAGGGGAAAATGCGTTACTCGCTCAAATGCTGGACAATACGGTGCCAAAAGAAGAAGCAGAGGACATTCCTGATGCGACTCTCCTTGGTGTATTGTCGCTGTTTGGCAATGACGATTTGGCGTTTGTGGTCAATGAAACCATCAATGAAATGAAAAAGAATCCGAAATAATGCATGAAAGCCATACTTGTGCGAAAGCTACGCGCGCGGGTGTGGCTTTCTTTCTTTTTCCCTTTCCCAAAACTCTCCTCCCCTGTCCAAATACGAATCAAAGAAAACTTTATTATCATAAAGCCATTCACAGTTTATTGTTTGAGCGACAACGTCAGCCGACAAACGATGAAATGGAGAATATCGAAATGTATACAGATTCAAAAATCTTGAAATCTCTGTTTTACATCCAACTCTTCTCAAGTTTTCTCGTTGTAGTCGGTCATTTTACGGCTTCTGCACTTTCTTTTACAGATCCGTTCTGGATTGTGGCCCTCAATCAGATCAGTCGCTACGGCACTGTCCTGTTGACGATCGCCACAGGCTATTTGACTGCTTATTCTTTTGAAGCCAAGAGCCCTACTGCTCGCGAGTTTTTTTCAGGGAAGCTTCTGTATATTTTTATCCCTTATTTAGTATCTGGTGTCCTGTACCATTACTTGTTGAAAAAAGGGATGCCTCATACTGCCCAAGATTTTACGAACATTGTTTTAGGCAAAACGGGGGACCATCTGTACTTTGTGTTTATGATTTGTCAGTATTACGTTTTTGTCTATCTGTTTCGCCGTTTGATCACGAGACGCAACATTTTGTATGTCATTTGGATTCTGCTCGGTATTCAGTACGTGTACATCAACTACATCCATCAGGGCTGGTTCGGGCTCACCACACGTCATATGCTCCCGAGCTGGATTTTTACCCTGTACATGGGGCACATGTTGTATTGGTACCGTGAATCGATCCTTTCCTTTTTGCGAAACAACCGCTCCATCCTGACGCTGATGACGGGTGTTTCCACTGCGGCTGCGATATTTTTTGTTGTCTCAAACAAGCTGTATGTGGCTGTGCATTTGACTTTTGTCTTCGCCACGCTTTTATCGTTTCTCGTGCTCATGGTCTTCTTTCTGGAACGTGTCGATCGTTTGCACATCAAGTTTCGAAAAGGGCTGACGTATTTTATTTTCTTGTTCCACTCTGCTTTTTTGATCATGTTCAAAGACTATTTGTTTGCGAAATACGGCGAGGTCGCTTGGCTGTTTGAAAACACGTGGTACTCGCTCTTGTACTTGCTCCTGATTATCGGGTGCAGTTGTCTATTGGCGCTCATGCTGGTCTGGCTGGTAAACAAACTGGAGCGTATCTCCAAAATCATACGACAAACACGCAGGCAGCTTTACACTAGCAAATAAACTGTCGCGTCTTATTTCACACAAAAATGACCTATTCATGGTGCACGTCTGCTATCGATCGTGCCTTCACGGATAGGTCATTTTTTGTGGCATTAGATATGATGGCTCATCGACATCGCGCCACTCGTACAGATGTCACAGGGCTTGAATTGCATGGAAAATTTCGTCTGTTGATCCGTAGACTCGCACGTAATCGTTCCTCCATGCCGCTCAATGATTTCTTTGCAGACGTATAAGCCAATTCCAGTACCGAGCTCCTTCGTCGTGAAAAACGGTTCAAAAATAACCGAGAGCAGGTCAGGTGGAATTGGCGATCCATTGTTGGAAACGGTAATCAAGGAGCTGTCAGGCGTTTGGGACACCTCAATGACAATCTCCTTATCGCCTGTTTTTTTATGTAACGCATCCAGTGCATTCGAAATGATGTTGATAAAGACCTGCTTCATCTCATCCTTGTAGCCTTTTAGTTGAAAGGTAGGGTCGATACTGCATTTGATATCCACATTCACGTCAACGATATTCGGATAGAGGAAGGAAAGAATCTCATCAAACAATTCCCAAACGCTAAAAACCTCCATTTGCTTGTAGACCGCTCCCTTTTTCGAGACCAGCAAAAACTGCGAAACCCGGTAATTCAATTGTCGCAGCTCATTTTCAATAATTTCTACGTAAGGGAGATTCGGATAATCTTCTTTTAACAAACGAGAGAATCCCATAATGGAAGTAAGCGGATTCCGGAATTCATGGACGAAGCTGGATGCCATTTGCCCCAGAATCGTGAGCCTGTCTTTGTGAGAGCGCTCGATAAATAGCTTCTTCTCTTCCAAATCGTTGTCTTTGAGATCGGTGTATTTGAAAACAGCGTGTACCAAAAAGACATCAAAGCATTCGTTTATTTTTAATAAGGCAGGCATTAAAGTGGCAGGCGTGAACGGGCCTTTTTGGAGAAGATCGATAACCATTTCCCGGCCCATGCACACGTTGGAAACGAAATCGCCAATGTTGGTCTCTGCCATGTTTCGTTCATATGCCACCTTGTAAGCCAATTCTTTAATATCCTCAAGAGTGATTTCTGAACGAAAATATTCAATAACCATTCGATACAGTGCTTGGCCATTCAGATGGATCAATCCCTTGTATTGATCACTGTCCGAAACGGCAATTCGTCGCTTGAATTCTTTTACGATCGTTGCCTCGTGCTCGTCCAAATATACTGCCAAGTCATCCATCGGCATCTATCCCCACTCCGAATAATAGGCAAAATCCCCTTCCAACCTATTATACTATCATCACCGTTAATTAACTAAATATTTTTACTACTTTAGCAAAAAAGAATAGTAAAAGGGAAAGGAGCTACTTGTTATCGTAGCTCCTTTTTGCCTATTACGTGCTTATTTTTATAATCGTCAAAGTCGCTCCAGCCCCTGTCAGAAGGGTAGCTGTTCCTAATAATCCGAACAGTTGCAGCGTGATTGTAGCTCCAGCGTTGAGAGGAGCGATGACGGTATTATTGAACGACGAGAGTGATAAAGCTGGTGAGATGATCGTTGGAGTGTATGGTGTTCCATTTATCAAGATCCTCGAGCTAACCAGTAATGCAGTCGTTGTATTGATGGAATACGAAATCAAATAGTTGCCTGCTGATGGAACCGTAAATACCGTATTGACGCCATTCACTGTAATGCCACCTGCTAAAACCTGGTTGTTAGGTAGAGGGACATTCGTTCCTCCGAGGATTACTGCTATGAGAGATCCTGAGGTATTGGCTCCGAAGGCGTTGATGTTGGTGAAGACTGTACCTGTTGCTCCGGTTGCTCCGGT
>NZ_PXZN01000006.1:0-166025 GCF_003013445.1 Brevibacillus sp. NRRL NRS-603
TGAGAGCAAGCTTGCGTTTATGTTTACGCAGCTCGTCCAGACAGTGGTTGGCCGTTATCCGGTACAACCATGCAGAAAAATCGTAGTTTGTTTTATATTCTGGTAAATGGTAATACGTTTTGATGAAAATTTCCTGCACGATATCTTGTGCATCCGGTGTATGTCCCAGCATCTTGCGAAGAATGGAACTTACTTTTCCGTGGTATCTGGCAATGATCTCGGAGTAGGCGTCTTTGTTTCCTTGCAAGACCCGCCCGATGATCACTCGATCTTCCTCCATTTGTGCTCCCCCTAGGCAAAAAAGGCTCGCTGCGCAGCTTTTCCTTTTTTGATCAAACAAAAGTGATCTTGGTGAAATTTTCTTATTACATCCTAGTACTACGAATCCCGAAATAAAAGCGTCCCAAAATCAGGGGGATTTTCCAAAAAGGCTATTAAATATTTCCGGTAAGGAAGGATTTGTAATATTTTGGTTAGAAAATGGAAGAAAAATCCTATTGCTTACGAAATAAATAGTCGAATATTACCAAAATATATAATTTTTTGCTAATATTTGTAGATTTCTGTAAATTCATGAAATATAATGAACTTGTCTTAATTTTCGATCATAGAGAGGAGGAACTATCCATGAAAATCCAAGCGAAAAAAGTTGAAAGCGTTCGCACTACTGCAGTAGCAGCTTAATTCTCTTAAGAAGAGGGGGAATAGCACACGAGCTATTCCCTTTTTTCATCTAAAATGAGCCGGGTTAGCGAACCTACTATTGGGAGGTGTTTTGTATGGAACGTCGTCCTTTATTTAAACCAGTGCATCCCGTTTATGAAGTGACAGAGCAGATGATCCGCTTAGGAGAGGCTCCTGGCTATACCTTCGAATTGGAAGACGAGAATGGGTCCGTCCGCAAGATGATCAAACTGATGGATGGCACTCGTACTGTCGCTGAAATACATACATTATTGGCTGTGGAATACCCTGAAATTACGTATGAAGAAATAGTGGAAGCAGTGGAATCACTGAGTGGATTGGGCTTCCTGATGGATCAGGCAAAAGAAGAGGCTTCCGTTCTGACCTCCGAACAAAAGGAAAGATATAAAGCAAATATCCGCTACTTCTCCTTGTTTACCGATCTCAATCAAAGTCCAAGTGAGCTACAGGAACTGCTAAGCAGAAAAAAAGTGACGATCCTGGGAATGGGTGCCTTTGGCTCTACGCTACTGGTCAATCTGGTAGGAGCGGGAATCCAGCATATCAAGCTCGTGGATTTTGATAGAGTAGAGCTCAGCAATTTGAACAGGCAAATGGTCTTTAACGAAAAAGATATTGGTCGCTTGAAGGTAGAAGCGGCACGTGATTTCATCGGAAGGCTTCATTCTGAGGTATTGATTGAAACGGAGACGATGCAAATCACGTCCAGCGAAGACGTGGAGCGGGTTATTGCCGGAAGTGACCTCGTGATGCTCGCAGCCGATCAGCCCTTTTTCTTTTTGCAGAGATGGGTAAATCATGCCTGCACCAAGCTGCAAATCCCGTTTATTGCTGGGGGATTCAACCTTATCGAAGGACAATTCTTCATGGTAGAGCCGGGCAAGACAGGCTGTATTGACTGCATGCATTTGCATCGTTCTACACAGATCGAGGACTATCCGCAGTTGATTCAGAGGCTGCTCGATACCAACTTTATTTTGCCTACCGCCACCATTGCACCCAACACCATGATGATTACGGGAATGATGGCTTCCGATGCTATCAGGTATTTAACAGGAATCGCTCCGGTACAATCGGCGGGCAAATTTATCATTTTTGATTTCAACACGTTGGAAAAGAGCGTGTTTTTTGAGTGGGAGCGAAAAGAAGCCGAATGCCCGACTTGTGGAAAAGGCAGCGGAACGGAGCCGATTTTTCATATCAAGAGAAATGAAGTGCTCGCAAAGTAAGGAATCGTTCCTGTAAGAGAGGAAGGTGTCTGTCAATTGAATATCTCGGGAGATAGCATTCTCAAGATGCATCCGCTTGCGCGTCGGGCGGAAAACGAGGAAGAGATCCTCATTGGACGAACGGATATCAGCAATTTCATTGTGCTTCCGGCCATTGGTGTCGAGATCATCGATATGCTGGATGAAGGAAAGAGCATCAATGAAGTCGCGACGATCATGGAAGAGCGGTTGGGCGAACCGGTAGATGTGCTTGACTTTGCGCAAGATTTAATTGCTTCCTATCAATTTGTGTACATGGTGGATGGGGAAGTTGTCAACGAGCCAGTACCGGTTGTGGATCATTTCTCTTGGATCAAGCAGGGGACGGGGCAGTTCTTCTTTAACCGTGTTGCCTTTGGAGTATACGGTATCTTATTTTTTACGGGTCTTTTCATTTGTTTGTTTACGGGCAAGTATATCCCGGTCTATTCCGATATTTTTGTTTCTTCTTCCGTGACGGTTTCGGTTGTGGTTTCTTTCGTGGCCACTTGGGTTTTTCTATTTTTCCATGAGATGGCTCACTTAATGGCGGCCCGATCATTGGGAATCGGCAGTCGTATCGGTCTAGGGCATCGACTTGTTTTTGCCGTAGCAGAGACGAATATGTCCAATATTGTTCTCGTTGAGCCACAGCGCAGATACAGGGCGTTTTTGGCGGGAATGGCCTGGGATGCGATGTTTATGGGAATCGGTGTGATTTTGTTGTTTGCCAATGATCAAGGCTGGCTGACGCTTGTGCCCTTTATGGAAGCATTCATTCGTATGCTGAATGTAATTCTGCTCATGGCTTTAGCCTTTCAGTTCATGGTTTTCATGCAGACCGATTTGTATTACGTGTTGGCAACCAAGTTCCAATGCTCCAATTTGATGGTAAATACACGTATATTTTTGAAAGGGAAATTCCGTTCCTTGACGCAGGAAGAGCAGGAGGAATGGGAGTACGTAGCCGACCATGAGAAAAGGGTCATCCGCTGGTATAGCTGGGTGTACTTGATTGGATCGGTGTGGGGCATCTGGTTCTTTGTCCAGTATCAGCTGCGCATGGCGGTTGATTTCATTTGGATCATCGCCGACGACATGAAAAACGCTTCGATTCACTCGTGGGAGTTTTGGGACGGCATCCTGTTGATTCTGTTGGTTCTGGTTCCGTTTCTCATTTTGGGCTGGTCGTGGATGAGAGCCTATCGACAACGGAGAAGCGAAAGAGAGCGGACAAAATCTTTGCAGGGCACATAACGAATTTGTGTCTTCACCTTGCCAAGCTGCCCTGTTACGCTAGGGGGAAAGATACCCAGGCAAAGGAAGTGCTCACATGAACCCGATGATCCAAAATATCATTCATCTGCGAAAAGAAGGGCATCTGGACGAGGCGATCCAGCTTGCCCTTCAGCTCGTCAGCCAATCTCCGACTGATCCTGTCGCCTATTACCAATGTGCTTGGTGCCACGACGCAGCAGGGCTGGAGAAGGAAGCCGTTCCCTTTTACGAAAAAGCGATTGAGCTTAGACTGTCTGTCGAAGACGACCTGCAAGGGGCATTACTCGGTCTGGGTAGTACGTATCGCACGCTGGGACAATACGAGCAGGCAGCAGCTACGCTCGAAAAGGGGATGCAGCAGTTCCCCTGTGACCGTTCCTTTCCGATTTTCCTTTCCATGGCGTATTACAATCTCGGGAAGCATCACGAAGCCATGAATCTCCTCCTGAAAAACCTCGCAGAAACCTCAAGCGATCCTACGATTTTGGCCTATAAAAAAGCCATTCTGTTCTACGCAGAAGATCTGAATAAGACGTGGTAGCGCCATCCTATTCCATTGGCAGGAAAACAATCGCCTCCCGTTGTACAAGTACAACAGCGGGAGGTGTCTATGTATAAGCTAATATTGGTAGATGACGAAGAAGATGTAAGAGAAGGGGTTAGCCAAGAAATTGACTGGCATAGCCACGGATACGAGGTGGTTGCCAAAGCAGAAAACGGCAGGGAGGCATTGGAGCTGGTAGAGAGACTGCGACCGGACGTCGTCGTAACCGACATCAAGATGCCCTTTATGAACGGACTTCAGCTGGCGGAGTCCATCGGGCGCGATTACCCTGCCATTCGCATCATTATCTTGACTGGGTTTGATGAGTTCGAATACGCGCAAAAGGCGGTGAAGCTGCAAATTGACGAATATGTGCTCAAGCCGTTTTCTGCGAGCGAGCTGATGGAAGCGCTGGACAAGGTCAAGCGACGGATGGACGAAGAGGCGGCCCATCGGGAAAACGTTCAGCTGCTGCGCGATAGCTATCGAAAAAGCTTGCCGGTTTTACGGGAGGTTTTTTTATCATCTTTGCTGAGTCGTCAACTCGTACAGCATGATGTTTTTGCAAAAGCCTGCGAATACGGGATAGAGCTCAGGAGTCCCGAATACCTCGTGGCTGTCATCTGTATAGACCAGCCCAAACAGGAGGAGCAGCAGTTGTTTCTTTTCGCTGTGAAAAATATCGCAGAAGAGCAGTTGAACGCAGGCAGACAGGCTGGTATTGTTTTTCTCCATGAAGATCAGGTCGTGCTGCTCATGCAAACAAAAGCAGATGACACGCAGCGAATGGACGTGCGAACACAAAATATTGCAGAAGAAATCAGGCGAACGATTGAGAAATATATGAGCATTACGGTAACAATCGGAATCGGCAACGTCGTAACAGATATTGCAGCACTCCCTTATTCGTACGAGGACGCTATGCAGGCACTCGATTACAAAAGCATCCTCGGCTGCAACAGGATGATTGTGATCAATGACGTGGAAAAGCAAACGAGTGAGCAGATACGCCTCGATGAGAGAAGGGAGCATGAATTGGTTCGGTGCATCAAAATGGGGACAAGTGCGGAGCTTCGGAACGTGATTGATGAATTGTTTGATCAGGTGGCGGGTGTGCCCGTATCGATTGAGGATTACCGAATGTATTTGTTGGAGATTATGACGACCATTTTGAAGACTGCCCATCGTGCCGAAGTTGACATGGATCGGCTGTTTGGAGGGCAACGTTATCTGTTGCAGGTCATGACGACTTTTACCGGTATGGAGGATGCCCGAGAACAGATCACAGATATTTGTGAGCGACTCCTGGCGAGTATCGCAAGTGGAAGGCAAACGACGTACAGACGATTGATCACACAGGCATTGGACTACACCCACGCGCATTATCATTCTCCCGACATATCCATCCACAAGGTGTGCGAGCATCTGCACATCAGCCTCGGTTATTTTAGCGGTATCTTCAAGAAAGAGACGAAAACCACCTTTGTGTCCTATCTCCTGTCATTGCGCATGGAAAAGGCCAAGGAGCTTTTGCGGACGACCGATTTGAAGTCCTTTGAAATCGCGGAGAAAGTAGGATATACCGATCCTAATTATTTTAGCTTCAGCTTTCGCAAGTATACAGGGATGTCCGCTAAAGAGTACCGAAGTCAGAGCGAGCAGGAAGGTTAATCCATGAAAAGTTTGCTCGCGGTGATCAAGGTAAAAGGCATTCAATTTATCATTACCACTTCCTTTACACTCGTGACGGTACTCGTCATGCTGTTTGTCGGGGTGATGCTGTACGGAAAATTTGCGCAGACGGCAGAACAAAACGCCTATCTGCACACGCAGCAAATTCTGGAGCAGGTGAAATACAATCTGGACAGCTATTTGAACGGGATGACGCAAATTTTTGAGCTCGTCGATGACAAGATCAGAAGAAGCAAGGGGCTCACGTCAGACAAGCTGAGCGAACAGCTCGAGACAATCGTAGAAACGAGAAAGGACATCGTCTCCATCGCGGTTTTTACACGAGACGGAACGCTATTGGCCACAACTCCTTCCAAAGTGCTGAGGAAAAACACTCGTTTGACCGAACAGAGCTGGTTCCAAAAGGCGATCGAGGACCCGACGAACCTGTCCTTTTCGCTCCCGCATATCCAGAACTTGTTTAAAGGGGAGTACACCTGGGTCGTTTCGATGAGTCGGGAAATTCTTCTCCACGGACCTGACGAAGAAATTCCGGCTGTACTTTTAGTGGATGTGAATTTCAAGGAGATCGATGAGTTGTGCCAGAGAGTGGGCTTGGGAAAAAAGGGGTACGTCTACATCATCGATTTGGTCGGGAACATCGTCTACCATCCGCAGCAGCAGTTGATATACGCCGGATTGAAAAATGAAAACCGCTCCTTGCCGCTGAAGCATTCTTACGGCAGCTATGTAGAAGAGACACAGGACGAAGCGCGTTTGATCACCATCAAGACGATCGATCAGCTAGGCTGGAAAATCATTGGGGTTTCCTACATGGACGAGATCGTGACGACCAAAAAAGAAATCAGTCGCTTCATTTTTTGGCTGCTCATCTTTGTGATTGTCATCGTGTTGTTCGTGCTGCACTATCTCTCTGCGAAAATATCACGACCGATCAAGCTGCTGGAACGCTCGATGGAAAAGGTGGAGCAGGGAGACTTTTCAGAGAGTGAACCGATCCGGGGAAGCCATGAGGTCGAACAGCTTTCCTTGCGCTTTCATTTGATGGTCGCGAAGGTCAGGGAATTGATGCACCAAATCATTCGTGAACAGGAAGCCAAGCGAAAAAGCGAGCTGGAGGTGCTGCAGGCACAGATCAATCCGCATTTTCTGTACAACACGCTGAACTCTGTGGTCAGAATGGTTGGCAATGGAAAAAACGAGGATGTCATCACCACGATCACTTCGTTGTCAAAGCTGTTTCGGATCAGCCTAAGCAGAGGCAAGAACATTATCACGGTGCGCGAAGAGCTGGAGCATGTGCGACATTATCTCATTATTCAAAAAATGAGGTACAAGCAAAAATTTGAGTACGAGATCGTGGTCGAAAATGAGGATGAGGTGCTCAACTGTCTGACGCTGAAGTTACTGCTCCAGCCGATTGTGGAAAACGCCATCTATCACGGGATTGAGCATTTGGCTGATCCGGGACGGATTCGCATATTTGCAGCACTCATCGACGGTAAGGTGTTACTTCAGGTAAGCGACAATGGCTTGGGTATGTCCCCAGATGTTCTTGCACAAGTAAAGGCTGGCTTTTACAAAAGCAAAGAAGGCTCGGGCGTTGGAATTCAAAACGTGCAAGAGCGGATCCGCTTGACCTTCGGCGAACAGTACGGCTTGGAAATCGCGAGCGAGCAGGAAGAGGGCACCATTGTGCGTGTATGGATTCCGCGGCAGGTTGCAGAGGAGCGAGAGCGTTTATGACAACAGCGGGGAAACGTTTTAGTGTATATGGACTAGTCGCTTTGGTAGCGGTGACGCTTTTTTACTCGTGTAGTGCTTCACTAACGAATGGGGAAGTAGACAAGAAAAAGACAGTGGCGCTGATCGTTCGTATGAAGCACGGTGATTATTGGCGAACGGTCAAGCTTGGGGCGGAGATGGCTGCCAAGGAATATGAGCGAAACCTGAATTTTTACGCACCGGACTACGAGGAGGATGCCCAGAGGCAAATGGAGCTGGTGCAGCAAGCAATCGCAGATGGCTCCGAGACAATCGTGGTGGCACCTAGTGACGAACAAGTTTTGCGAGAAGCCATCAAGCTGACCAAGGAGCGGGCCATCTCGATCCTTGTACTCGACACAGTCGGAAAAGATTCAGCCGTCAAAAGCTACATTGGGACGGATAACTACGATATGGGCAGGAAGGCCTTCGAAAAAATGGTGTACCTGATCGGAAAAAAGGGACAAATCGCATTGCTCGGCACAGATCGGGTAAAGGCAAATGCCAAACGAAGAGAACAGGGCGTCCTCGATTTGCTCCCACGGGAAATGCAGGTTGAACTAGTTGCCAACGAAAATGTTCCCTCAGATAAAAAGCAGATCGGTGAGTGGACGCGCGAACTGATCCGCAAGCATCCCCAGTTGAAAGGCGTGATTGCACTCGATGCCACTACAGCGATCGGTGTGGCCGAGGAAGTGGAAAACGGTGGATTGCGGGACAACGTCAAAATCGTCGCAATCGACAGTCCGCCGGAAGTGCTGGAGTATTTGCAGGAAGGAATCATTTCCGCGACGATTATCCAGAAGCCGCTATCGATGGGATATCTCGGTGTCAAGTACGCAGTCGAAGCGAGCGATGGCAAAGCAGTGCCCAGTCTGGTCGATACCGGAACAAAAGTAATCGATCGGGAGAATATGTTCTGGTCGGAGAATCAAAAGCTCCTCTTCCCCTTCGTTAAATAGGCCAACGAAAAACAGATGAGAATTTTGATAGAAATGCGCAGGATTTTCGATGGAACACATTTAGGAAAACGCTTACATTTTGTATATATCAGATGTAAACATAGGGGATAAAGGGGGATTATCGAATGAGAAAGCTGATTGCCACTACACTGGTGGCCGCTGTTACGCTCTCGGTGGTTGGCTGCTCACAATCAGGCGGATCGCAGCCGGCAGCGTCGGGGGGAGGATCGGCTCCTGCGGGGAATCCCAAAATCGGAGTCGCCATCTACAAGTTCGATGATACGTTCATGACGGGAGTACGCAATGCGATTTCAAAAGCAGCGGAGGGCAAGGCGGAAGTGGACATTGTAGACAGCCAAAATGCCCAGCCTACGCAAAATGACAAAGTAGATTTGTTCATTAACAAAAAGGTAAATGCCCTCGCCATTAATCCGGTGGATCGCACAGCTGCTGGTGTTCTTATCGACAAGGCGAAGCAGGCCAATATTCCTGTCGTCTTCTTTAACCGTGAGCCGATGCCAGAGGATATGCAGAAGTGGGATAAGGTCTACTACGTAGGAGCAAAAGCGGAGGAATCCGGCACGATCTCTGGGCAACTGATCGTCGATTACTGGAAAGCAAATCCGGAAGCAGATAAAAACAAGGATGGTATCCTCCAATACGTCATGTTAAAAGGTGAGCCAGGGCATCAGGATGCTGAGCTGCGGACGAAGTTTTCGGTGAAGGCGATTGAAGATGCAGGGATTAAAGTAGAGAAGGTCGCGGAAGATACAGCCATGTGGGATCGCGTAAAAGGGCAGGAAAAGATGGCAGCCTTCCTCGCAGCTTCCGGTGACAAGATCGAAGCCGTTCTTGCCAACAACGACGATATGGCTCTAGGAGCAATCGAAGCGCTGAAGGCATCTGGCTATTTTGCAAACGGCAAGTACATGCCCGTTGTAGGCGTGGATGCCACAGCGCCTGCGCTAAAGGAGCTGGAGGCGGGAACCTTGCTCGGAACGGTCCTCAACGATGCGAATAACCAAGGAAAAGCGACTCTTAGCATCGCGGCGTCTTTGGCGAAAGGTGAAACCCCAACAAAAGATTCTACAGGCTTTGACATTACAGACGGCAAGTATGTGTGGGTGCCCTACAAAAAAATCACCAAGGAGAACATGAACGAGGCGAAATAAAAAGCAGGAGAGTCGGTGAAGAGACGAATCCGACTCTCCTGTTTCGGTGATGGCGATGATTTTGCTAAGAGGAGGGCATTCTATGGCCCAACAGGCGTTTTTGTTGGAAATGAACCACATTCATAAAGAATTTCCAGGGGTCAAGGCACTCGATGATGTCACGCTAAAAGTCCGTCCGGGAACAGTCCATGCACTGATGGGAGAGAATGGAGCGGGCAAATCGACCTTGATGAAGTGTCTCTTCGGAATTTATCGGCCGGATGCGGGAGAAATCGTCTTAAACAATGAGCAGGTGACAATGAGCAGTTCAAAGGACGCGTTGGCACACGGTATCTCCATGATTCATCAAGAGCTGCATCCGGTGCCCTTTCGCAATGTCATGGAAAACATTTGGCTAGGACGTTTTCCGGTCAAAAGAATCGGTCCTTTTCCGTTTGTGGATGAGAAGAAGATGCTTTCGGATACGGTAAAGCTGTTTAGTGATCTGGGAATGGACCTGAATCCGCACGCTGTTGTCCGTGATTTGTCTGTATCCAAGGTACAGTCGCTTGAAATTGCCAAAGCTGTCTCCTACCAATCCAAGGTGATCATTATGGATGAACCGACTTCCTCACTGACGGGAAACGAGGTGGAGCAGCTATTTGCGATCATCCGCGAACTAAAGAGCAGAGGTGTCGCCATCATCTATATTTCACACAAGATGGAAGAAATTTTGCGGATTGCAGATGACGTGACGATCATGCGCGATGGCAAGCTCATCGGAACATGGCGGGCAGCTGAGCTGACGACAGACCTGATCATCTCCAAAATGGTCGGACGGGACCTGACGCAGCGTTTCCCAAGTCGATCCAACGCACCAGGCGAACCAATTTTGAAGGTAGAGGGACTGACCTCCCCATTTTCTCAGTCATTTCAGCATGTGTCGTTTGAATTGCGCAAAGGTGAAATCTTAGGGGTAGGCGGCCTCGTGGGTGCACAACGAACAGAGCTGATCGAGGCATTGTTTGGACTGCGCGCAGTGTCAGCAGGAAAAGTGTCGATCAACGGTCAGGAGGTACGGATCAAATCACCGAAGGATGCGAAGAAATACAAAATGGCGCTCTTGACGGAGGAGCGGCGAGTCACCGGCATCATTCCTGTCTTATCGATTCTGGAAAATACGGTCATTGCGAATTTGGCGAGTTATCAAACGCCTTTTCTGCTTCTCAATGAACGCAAGCGAAGAGCCGATGTCAGCCGAAGCATCGAGATGCTCCGTGTCAAGACGCCCTCTATGAAAGCACTGATCAAAAACCTGTCAGGAGGCAATCAGCAAAAGGTTCTGTTGGCGCGGTGGCTATTGACTGATCCGGATATTTTATTGCTGGACGAACCTACGCGTGGAGTCGATGTCGGTGCCAAATACGAAATCTACACCATCATCGCGGAGCTGGCGAGCCAGGGAAAAGGCATCATCATGATTTCTTCGGAAATGCCGGAGTTGCTTGGCATGTCAGATCGAATCATGGTCATGTGTGAGGGAAAGCTCTCCGGCTTTTTGTCAGGTACAACCGCGACTGAAGAAGAGATCATGCGGCTGGCTACCAAGCATCTTGCATGAGAAAGGAGGGGAACTAGTATGTCACAGTTGTCTGCGAAACAGGTGCACGGCTTTGTTACGCAAAATGCCATCTATATCGTTTTGGTTTTGTTGATAGCGGGAATTGCGATTTACGATCCCAATTTTCTTTCCATTACAACGCTTCGGGATATTTTGATACAATCCTCAACACGTGCCATTATTGCCTTAGGAGCTGCCTTTGTTCTTATTACAGGCGGAACGGATCTTTCCGCGGGGCGAGTGGTCGGATTGACGGCTGTCATCTCCGCCTCGATGCTGCAAACTCAAGACTATCCACGGAGATTTTTCCCGGATTTACCCGATTTGCCGTTGCTTATCCCCATTCTCATCGCAATTGGTGCGGGCTTGCTGGTTGGCTTGATCAACGGCATCATTGTGTCACGCTTTAGTGTGCCCCCTTTTATCGCCACGTTGGGCATGATGGTCATTGTATACGGGTTCAACTCCATCTATTTTGATCTGGAGCCCAATCAATCGCAGCCAATAGCTGGACTGCGGAGTGACTTCAATCAGCTTGGGACAGGGTATATCGGCCCGAGTGGCCCGTATTCAATCCCGTATATCGTCATCATTGCGATCATGGTTGCGTTCATCGTCTGGGTGATTTTCAACAAAACACGGCTTGGTAAAAACATGTACGCCATCGGAGGCAACATGCAGGCCGCCACTGTTTCCGGGATCAACGTCGCTTTCAACCTCATGATTATCTATGCCATTGCTGGTGCGCTGTATGGACTCGGTGGTGTTCTGGAGGCTGCCCGAACAGGTGGCGCGACGAACAACTACGGCAACATGTACGAGCTGGATGCCATTGCAGCCTGTGTGGTAGGCGGAGTCTCGACGTCTGGCGGAATTGGCACCGTTCCAGGTGTGCTTGCCGGTGTTCTTATTTTTGGCGTCATCAACTACGGTCTTACGTTTATCGGAGTCAGCCCGTATTGGCAGCTCATCATCAAAGGACTCATCATTGTGGCAGCCGTTGCTTTTGACATTCGTAAATACTTGGCGAAAAAATAATATAGAGACCCCAGCAGCTGTCAACCAAGGCAGCTTTTCTGGGGTCTTTGATTGTTTATTTTCGCAACGGTGTGATTTTCATATACGTAAATAATCGCCATACCCACTCAAGTGGCCCCATGCGGAAGACAGACAGCCAGAGTACGCTTACTCCCATTTGCACCACGTAGATACCGAGGCAGATCAGTGTCGTTTGCAGGTAGCCGAGATTGCCAAACAAATCGAACACATAGCCTCCCGCAAGGATCAATACGGTTTGTCCGAAGTAGTTTGTCAATGCCATGCGCCCATAGCTGGTCAGTGGAGAGAGGATGGTCTGGACGGTTTTATTTTGCAGCAGCCGAATCAAGGTCGTCGTGTAAAAGGCAGCCATGACAAGACCTGTGCAGGTCAAGGCAATTGTGTAATTCATCAACTGCTGAAGGGCTTCTTCTGATATGGTATCGTCTACAACCAGATTCGCTCCACCCATTGCTGGATCAGCTGGAGTCAGTCGGTATTGGATAAACAAGCCGATTAACGAAAGGGCGAAGGTCACGCCCTGCACTTTTTTAATCACAGGCAAAAATCTCGGAATGTCTTGAAAGACCCCGTACTGCCCGACAGCGAGTCCCAAAATAAACAAGGGATGCACTAAAAGCGCTTTGAAGCCAATAGCACAGACAGCGATAGACAGAATAAGGCCGATGATCAGATTGGTTCGCGCCTTCAATCGATAAAAGGGCAGTAAGATGAAGCCGAAGATGGCGTAGATGAAAAGTGCTTCACCAGGGTGAAACATTTTATGCAAAAAGCCAAGAGCGAGTAGCGCAATCAGACGCCGAATGAACAAAACGGTGCTGTTGGCCCCTTTTTCTTTTGCTCGACTGATGAAAATATAGAAGCCTACGCCAAACAAGAAGGAAAAGATCACGAAGAAGCGAGATTCCACAAAGAAATTGAAAAACTGGAACAGCCAGTGATTCACACTTCCTATTTCAGGTGTTTGCGCATACAGCAATGCCACGATGTTGACGAGGAGAATGCCCATTAAGGCGAAGCCCCGTACGGTATCTAATGTATCAATTCGCTGGTTCATGGTAGGTGCGTTTTCTTTCAATCCCATCACTTCCTTCTCTCGTTGTTCGTCGTCCGATCGCGTACTTTTCCTAGCCTAGCTCATCCTGGGATGGAGGAGAAATGGCATTTGCTTACGTCTCGCTTACAAAAGTGTAAGAAGTGAGGGGATCTCCAGGATTTGACCGCAACTTCATCACGAATTCCTGCGTCTATTGTAATAATCAGGAAATCGGGGTGCACAATGAAACCGATCGCACGGGGAAAGTGGCGTCTGGCAGCAGGCATGGCCTATTTTCGTTGGAAAAGGTATGTACAATGGACATTTAGTCGAACGAGGTTCGCTCATGAGAAAAGAAGCGATTGGTTGGGTTATGTCCATTATTCTCATCAAACGATTTTGTTACGCCCGTTGCAGAACGTGGAGATGTGGATGCAGCACAACAAAGTGATTAATTTGCGGCTGGCAATTGCACGGCTGAACGGATTGATCATCCATCCCGGGGAAACCTTTTCATACTGGAAGCAGATTGGCAAGCCGACCCGCAGCAAAGGCTATGTAGAGGGGATGCTGCTTTCGCAGGGACGAGTCACGGCCGGAGTTGGCGGAGGTCTTTGTCAGCTCTCGAATCTGCTGTACTGGATGACCTTGCATACGCCCTTGACAGTCACGGAACGGCATCGTCATAGCTACGATGTTTTTCCCGATTCGAATCGGACACAGCCTTTTGGAAGTGGAGCGACTTGCTTCTATAACTATCTGGATTTGCAAATCGCCAACCGGACGCAACAGCCCTTTCAACTGCATGTCTACCTGACCGATACACATTTGGTAGGGGAATGGCGTTCAGACATGCCACCGACACGGACGTATGTCATTATCGAGAAAGAACATGAGATCCTTCCTTCGATTTGGGGAGGGTATGAACGGAAAAATGAATTGTATCGGGATGTTTACACGCTGGAAGGAGAATGGGTGGAGCAAGAATGGCTGACGCAGAATCGGGCTTATTTGATGTACGAGCCATTGCTGCCGAAAGGATGATGTTTCCTGTTCGGGATACGAACTGGAACTCCATTGCGATCTGTGCGAAAATAGGAACATATGCTTTCGTCTAGGGAACGTGGAAAGGTGGATTTATACATATGTCTTTTGCAGATCGTATTACAGCAGGCCTGAACCCTGAGCAGCGGGAAGCAGTCCTTACAACAGAAGGCCCCGTCTTGATTTTGGCCGGTGCGGGTAGCGGCAAGACCAAAGTACTGACACAGCGCATCGCATACCTGATCAGTGCTAAACAGGTAGCGCCTTGGAGCATTTTGGCGATCACCTTCACCAACAAAGCAGCGCGGGAGATGCAAAACCGTGTGGCTGCCATTATTGGCGGAGCGGCAGCGCAGGATGCATGGCTGTCGACATTTCACTCCTTGTGTGTGCGGATTTTGCGCAGGGATATCGACCGACTCGGCATCAATCGCAGCTTTTCCATTTTGGATGCTGGCGACCAGCTGTCTGTCGTCAAGCAATGTTTAAAAGAATTGAACATCGATCCGAAGCAGTATGAGCCGCGTTCGATTTTGGCCGCGATCAGTGGAGCGAAAAACGAGCTGACCGATCCAGAAACTTATACGCGTCTTGCGGGCGATCCATTTGCACAAGTAGCAGCAAAGGTTTATACGGCTTATCAGAAAAAGCTGAGAAACAACCAGTCGCTGGACTTCGACGATCTGATCATGACGACAGTTCGTCTGTTTAAAGAAGTGCCGGAAGTATTGGAGTTTTATCAAAAGAAATTCCGTTACATACACGTTGACGAGTACCAGGATACAAACCGCGCGCAATATCTTTTGATTTCCATGCTGGCAGACAAGTATCGAAATGTATGCTGCGTAGGGGATGCTGACCAAAGTATTTATAAATGGCGTGGTGCAGATATCTCGATCATTTTAAACTTTGAAAAAGACTATCCAGAAGCCAAGCTCATCAAGCTCGAGCAAAACTATCGCTCCACCAAAACGATTTTGCAGGCCGCGAACCAGGTCATTGCCAACAACAAGCTGCGCAAGGAAAAGAAGCTCTGGACAGAGAATCCGGGTGGCGACAAGATCATGTGCTTCCAGGGTGAGTCCGAGCACGACGAGGCGTATTTTATCGTCGATACGATTCGCAAGCAGATGGCACAGTACAAGCGCTACGACAAGTTCGCGATCTTGTATCGCACGAATGCACAGTCTCGTGTGGTCGAGGAAGTTTTCATCAAGTCGAACATGCCGTACACCATCGTCGGCGGAACCAAGTTCTACGATCGCAAAGAGATCAAGGACATCTTGGCTTATTTGCGTCTCATCTCCAATCCGGATGACGATATCAGCTTGCAGCGCATTATCAACGTACCGAAGCGTAATATCGGGGATACGACGGTAGACAAGCTACAAGCGTATGCGAACGCAAATGGCCAGTCCCTTTTCCAAGCGATTCAGGAGACGGCTTACATGGGGCTGCCTTCACGCACCACGAATGCCATCCTGTCCTTTAATGATCTCATCTCGAGTTTGATGCAAATGACCGATTACTTGAGTGTGACTGAGCTGGTGGAAGAAGTGCTGAAGCGCTCTGGATACCGCGATTCTTTAAAAGAAGAAAAAACGCTCGAAGCACAGGCTCGTCTGGAGAATATCGAGGAGTTCCTGTCTGTAACCCAGGAGTTCGAACGCAAAAATGAAGACAAGAGCTTGCTTGCATTCCTAACCGACCTCGCGCTGGTAGCAGACATCGATTCCTTGGGAGAGGACGGTGCCCAGGAGGAAGTATCGGCAGAGGGACAGGTTGTATTAATGACCTTGCACAGCGCCAAAGGGCTGGAGTTCCCTGTGGTGTTCCTGGTAGGTTGCGAGGAAGGTGTCTTCCCGCATAGCCGCTCTTTGTTTGACGATGCTGAGATGGAGGAAGAGCGTCGTCTGGCTTACGTGGGAATTACACGAGCGGAAGAACGTTTGTACATGACATGTGCCCGTATGCGGACGTTGTTTGGACGGACGAACGTGAATGCGCCGTCTCGTTTCCTGCAAGAAATTCCGGCGGAGCTGCTGGAAGGAAATCCAGCGACAGCGGACCGAAGCTTCGGCGGTGGACGCAGCAGTGCATTTGGACAGCGTGATGGCAGTGCATTTGGACGTGACACGGGAGCGAAACCGTTTGGAGCGTCCTCCCCACAAGCAGGCTCTGCTCCGAAATTTGGCATGGGTCAGCGAACCGCAAGCAGCACACCTGCTACATTTACTCGTCCGGCGGGTGAAAAACTGCCTGGACACGGTCAAGGAGCAGGCGTTGATTGGAAGGTTGGCGACAGAGTGGCACATGGCAAATGGGGCAACGGTACGGTCGTCAAAGTAAAAGGAACGGGCGACGACATGGAGCTCGACATTGCTTTCCCAAGCCCGACTGGCATTAAAAAGCTGTTAGCGAAGTTCGCCCCTATTCAAAAAGGATAATGTGCAAATGCAAATACAGGCCAATCGCAAAAGTAAAGGATGAACGAAATGGATCGATTGACGGCGGAAACAAAAATTAAAGAATTAGCGAAACGAATTGAGCGGCATAATCGTCTTTACCATGAAGAGGATCGACCTGAGATTTCTGACCAGGAATACGATCAATTGATGCGGGAGCTAAAGGAGCTTGAAACCAGCTTCCCTGATTTGCAGTCACCTGATTCTCCTTCCTTGCGTGTAGGGGGAGAACCGCTGCCCTTCTTTGAAAAGGTCGTTCATAAGACACCGATGCTCAGTCTCGGCAACGCCTTTAATGAGGAGGACATCAGGGATTTTGACCGCCGGGTTCGTCAGGCTGTTGGCAGTCAGGCTGTCCGATATGTAGCTGAACTGAAAATTGATGGTCTGGCCGTGTCGCTTCATTATGAAAATGGGCTGTTCGTCCGCGGGGCTACACGTGGAGACGGAACAACAGGCGAAGACATCACACAAAACCTGAAAACGATTCGTTCCATTCCTTTGCGGCTGACGAAGCCGTTAACCCTTGAGGTTCGCGGTGAGGCTTACATGTCCAAGGGAGCATTTGAAAAGCTGAATAAAGAGCGCGAGGAGCGCGGAGAAGCATTATTCGCCAACCCGCGCAATTCCGCAGCCGGCTCACTCCGACAGCTCGATCCGAAAATTGCCGCATCCCGTCAACTGGATACGTTTATTTACGGCATTGGCGATTTGCAAGGGGAGACAGTGGAGTCGCACAGTGAAGGGCTTGATTTGCTGGAGACGCTCGGCTTCATGGTAAATCAGGAGCGGCGTGTATTTGACGACGTCGATGAACTGCTCGCTTTTATTGCGGGTTGGACAGAGAAGCGTCCTCATTTGCCTTATGAAATCGACGGCATGGTGATCAAGGTCGACAGCTACGCTCAGCAGGAGGAGCTTGGTTTTACTGCGAAAAGTCCGCGTTGGGCCATCGCGTACAAGTTCCCTGCGGAAGAAGCGATTACGATTCTCGAAGGTATTGAAGTATCTGTGGGGCGCACAGGGAATGTCACCCCGACTGCTTTATTGAAGCCAGTCAGTTTGGCAGGGACGACCGTGAAGCGTGCTTCCTTGCACAACGAAGACATTATTCGGGAAAAAGGCCTCCTTATCGGCGATCATGTTGTCGTCAAAAAAGCGGGGGACATTATCCCGGAGATTATTGCAGTCTTGCCAGAGCGTCGTACTGGAAATGAAGTGCCGTTTGCCATGCCAACGCATTGCCCTGAATGCGGGAGTGAGCTGGTACGCTTGGAGGAAGAAGTGGCTCTGCGCTGCATCAATCCCATGTGTCCGGCCCTAATCCGTGAAGGCATGATTCATTTCGTGTCCCGTACGGCTATGAACATTGACGGCTTGGGAGAAAAGGTTGTGGCTCAGCTGTATCGCGACGGTATCATCCACAGTGTTGCTGACCTGTATTATTTGCACCAGCAGCGCGATGTTCTACTGGGCATGGAGCGCATGGGTGAAAAGTCCGTAGACAATTTGCTTGCCGCTATTGAAGCGAGCAAGGAGAACTCGCTGGAGCGCGTATTGTTCGGTCTTGGCATTCGCTTGGTCGGAGCCAAGGCGGCACGTGTTCTCGCGGAGCATTTTGGAAATATCGATGCCATTATGCAGGCATCCGAAGAAGAGATTACGCAAATCGATGAGATCGGGCCGAAAATGGCTGCGAGTCTCGTGAACTACTTCGCACAGCCGCAGGCTCAGGCAGTTATTGAGAGACTGCGAGCGGCCGGAGTAAACATGGAGTACAAAGGAGTCCGCGTTGAGAGTGGCGCAGATCTCCCATTCTCAGGCAAAACAATCGTTTTGACCGGCACCTTGACGCAAATGTCGCGGCAGGAGGCAGAGGAAGCGATTGCTCGCCTGGGCGGCAAGGTAACAGGTAGCGTCAGCAAAAAGACAGACCTGGTGATTGCAGGCGAAAAAGCCGGCTCCAAGCTGGAGAAGGCAGAAAAACTAGGCGTGGCTGTTATGGACGAAGCAGGCTTCCTGCAAGTATTGGAGAGCAACGCCTAAGAAAACGGTGGCGACAACGGATGAGCAAGGGAAGGGACGTGAAGAGCATGAATAGCTTCCTGAAATGGGGAATCGGTGTAATAGCCATGCTGCAATTGGTTGGCTGTGGAAGTAACAGCAGTACTGGCAGTGAACAAGTCAATGCGAATCCTCCAACAGTCACAGCTGCTGCTCTACAAGGGAACTTGACCTATCAGGACGTATTGGAACTGGGAGCAACCATTCACAATCTGATGATGACCGATGATGCTCGTCAAATATGGGTTGGTACGAATGCAGGATTGTATAGCTCGGCTGGCGGTGGAATGTGGGGATCTCTCTCGACGGATTTAGAGCAGTATGCGATTGAAGGTTGGTTTGTGGACCCGGATGATCCGAAGCAAATATTTGTCGGCGGGATTGATGGGGTTCTTCATTCAGCAGATGGCGGTAAAAAGTGGACTTCTGTCAACAAGGGGTTGCCAGAGCCAGCGAATATCAGCAGCTTTGTGGGGAATCGCCAAGGAGACGAAGTACGTCTGTTTGCCTTTGTCTCGGGTGAAGGCATTTATCAATCGAAGGACGGGGCCCAAACTTGGAGTCTGTGGCAGCCGATGGATCAGGAAGTATTTGCCATGGACTTTGATCCCGAACAAGACCGTCTCTATGTAGCGGCCCAATTCAGCTTGCTCTATAATGAAGAGGGGCAGTGGAAGACAGAGGAGATTCCCGGAGCACAGCAGATTTATTCGCTCTCCATTAACAGACGAACTGGAACTCTCGCTGTCGCAACCGAAAAAGGTATCTATGAGAAAATCAAGGGCGAATGGCGTTTGCTTGATGCTCGCTCACCAGAAAAGCTGATTGTCATTGCTTCTGGTGGCGAGGATACAAAATGGGTGGGGATTGGCGAATCGGCATTGATCTACAAGCTCGAAGACAATCAATGGATCAAGTGGAACGAATGATTTGTACACCGCCCACCTTTGGATACGAAAAGGAGTAATCTATGAAAGTGAAGTTTTTGACAGGATGCAGGTTCTTGACAGCTGTACTTCTTGTGATTGCATTGACTGGCTGCTCGTTGATACCTGGGGGGAAGGACAAAGCTCCTGAGCCTACTACACCGTCCTTGTCGGAGGTAGTGGAAGTATCCGAGGATTACTACGGAAGCATTACCCCGTACCAGCCAAACCAAACTCGAGGAATGCTTGCTGATACGAAATATCGCATCGATTTCAGTCACCTTGAATTAGGCCTGATGGAGTTTGCTCGGGAGACATACCCGACGTCCGATTACTATTTCCAAGAAGGTCAAGTGGTTAAAAAAGAGCAAGTCACCCAGTGGATCGCCCAGGAAAAGACGGCTGGGCCAAATGGGAAAAAGAAAAACGGAATTCTCGTGCACGTATTGGAGCACGATTACCTGAACAAGAAGGATAAGAGCCTGGCTGGCATGGTGTTGGGCTTGTCTCTTTCACCGAACTATCAGGATGCAACTGGTCAGGACAAGGTGTACACGACACAAGAACTGCAAGCGAAAGGTCAGCAGGTTGCAGCTCGTATCGTGCAGTCTGTACGTACAACCAGTCCGGAAGTTCCGATCCTGGTTTTGATGTATCAAGTACCGGAGGCGAATTCTACTCTGGTTCCGGGGCACTTCATCATGTCAGGAACAGTAGGGGCGAATGAAGCAACGGTATCCAAGTGGCTGCCGATCGAAGAGGAATATTTCCTGTTCCCAAGTCCAGAGGTTGAGCAGAAATACCCAGAGCAGTCGTTACAGTACGACAAGCTGATGCGCCAGTCCAAGGGCTATTTCCCTGAATATATCGGGATGACTGGTCTGGGACGTTTCATGGATGGCAAGCTCACGGAAATTACGATTACCGTCACGGCAGAGTATGACTCCAGAACAGAGGCTTTACAGTTTACGCAATTTGCAGCAGGAAGCATTAATCAGCTCTTCGACAAAAGCGTTCACGTGAACCTGTATGTTCAGTCGATGAACAAACCATTGTCGCTCTACATTCGACCGACAAGTGGAGAGCCGTATATGCATATTTACAGACAATAAGCAAAAGCATAAAACACCCGAATGATCGCCTGAGAAGGTGAGGAGATCGGGTGTTTTTTTGTACACAAAAGACAGTTGAATGAACAAATGTGTAAAAGGTTGAACGGTGTATGTACAAAAGTGTTCGGAATACTTCTTAAATCTTATCGGTGATTTTTCGGCAAAAATGCAAACACTAATAGAGTCGAGCATTTAATTGTTTTGTTGGTATGATCCTTGCATATGTATTATGAGTGATCCGAACATGGAAGATATCGATAAGGAGGCGTCACAGATGCAAGTGGAATTCAAAAACGAGGCGTTTACCAATTTTAGTCTGCCAGAAAATAAAAAGGCATTTGAAGAAGCGCTCGCTAAGGTAGAAAGTGAGCTTGGCCGTGAGTATCCGCTTATCATCGGCGGAGAACGCATCACAACTGAGAAGAAATCCAACTCCTTCAACCCTTCTAATAAAGAACAAGTAGTGGGCGTTGTTTCCCAGGCTGACCAAGCACTGGCTGAAAAAGCGATCCAAACAGCTGCTAGCACTTTCGAGACATGGAAAAAGGTGCCTGCACAAGCACGTTCCCGCTATCTGTATAAAGCAGCTGCAATCCTGCGTCGCCGTAAGCATGAATTCTCTGCTTGGCTCGTTAAAGAAGCAGGAAAAAGCTGGGCAGAGGCTGACGCTGACACAGCAGAAGCAATCGACTTCATGGAATACTATGGCCGTCAAATGGATAAGCTTTCCCAACGCCATGATCTGCCTCGTATCCCTGATGAGGACAACGAATTGTACTATGTTCCACTCGGTGTAGGTATCGTTATCCCGCCTTGGAACTTCCCTCTTGCGATCATGGTTGGTATGACGACAGCAGCTCTCGTAGCGGGTAACACCGTTGTGTTGAAGCCTGCTTCTACCACTCCAGTCATCGCTGCGAAATTCATGGAGATTCTCGAAGACGCTGGCGTACCAGCTGGTGTTGTAAACTTCGTACCAGGCTCCGGTAGCCAAATCGGGGATTACCTCGTAGAGCACAACCTGACTCGTTTCATCAGCTTCACAGGTTCCCGTGACGTAGGTCTGCGTATCAACGAACTGGCTGCGAAACATCGTCCAGGTCAAAAATGGATGAAGCGTCTGGTTGCTGAAATGGGCGGTAAAGACTCCATCGTTGTTGACAACGACTGCGATATCGAGTTGGCTGCACAGTCCATCGTGGCTTCCGCATTCGGCTTCTCCGGTCAAAAATGTTCCGCTTGCTCCCGTGCTATCGTTCACCAAGACGTGTACGACCAAGTACTGGGCCGCGTAGTAGAGCTGACCAAGCAACTGACTGTGGGCGACATCAGAACCAACGATTTCTACACAGGCCCTGTGGTTGACGAGAAAGCATACAACAAAATCCTCGAGTACATCGAGATTGGTAAAACAGAAGGCAAACTGGTTGCAGGTGGCGAAAAAGGTCCAGAATCCGGCTACTTCATCATGCCAACTGTATTTGCAGATGTAGATCCACAAGCTCGCATCATGCAAGAAGAGATCTTTGGCCCAGTGGTAGCGTTCTGCAAAGCCAACGATTTCGATCATGCAATGGAAATCGCGAACAACACCGAGTACGGCTTGACTGGCGCTGTCATCAGCCGCAACCGTGAGAACCTGGAGCGCGCTCGCGAAGAGTTCCACGTAGGTAACCTGTACTTCAACCGCAAGTGCACAGGCGCTTTGGTGGGCGTACATCCATTCGGAGGCTTCAACATGTCCGGTACAGACTCCAAAGCGGGTGGACCAGATTACCTCCTGCTCTTCACACAAGCAAAAATGGTTTCCGAAAAACTGTAAGCCACGCAATAAAAAAGGCTGCCTCTTTTACAGGGGCGGCTTTTTTGTTCCCATTTTGTCCACACTAAGGACAAAATGAAGGGCAAAGCAGGTGAGGGTAGCTGTTTACTTATATCGTGTCAGGACTCTCCTCATTTTTTGTTGTGTATTTGTTGATGCCAGTAGCAAATTGGCTGGCTTGGAAAACAAAGCTGCTGGATATGCCAAAGGGGAGAAAGGGACATAGCAGGCCGATTCCATTATCTGGTGGTTTAGCGATGTTCGTCGGTCTCTTGTTGGTGTCAACTTTTTTTGCAGGGGCGCAAAAAACCGTTGCAGTTTTGGCAGTTGGAGGGGCCATGCTAGTGGCCATTGGATGGGTAGACGATACGTACAAGTCGCGGAAAAAAGAATTTCCGGCACTGCCGAAGCTGATGGTGCAATTACTGGTTTCGACGCTGACATTTCTTATGGATATTCGCTTTCGGGGAATTAATTTGATGTGGCTGGGGGCAGAGGAAGGGACGTATATCTCTTTTCCAATCCTTGTTTCCCTGCTGATGACCGTGCTGTGGATCGTGGGCTTGATCAATATGGTGAATTTTTTGGATGGAGTCGACGGGCTCGCTGCCGGTGCTACCGTGATCTCAGCGGTGACCTTGTTCTTTTTGTCGATGCTCAAAGGTCAAGAATTAACGGCATTATTGGCAGTTGCACTGGCAGGTGCTGCACTCGCTTTTCTACGCTTTAATTTCTATCCGGCGAAAATTTTTATGGGTGACGCGGGTTCGATGTTTTTGGGATTCGCTCTCGGCGTGATCTCGTTGGAAGGAACGATGAAAGGGGCTACAATCATTTCACTAGTCGTGACTGTACTGGCAGTAGGCTTGCCCGTCATAGACACTGTACAGGTCATTATCAGTCGGCTTTTGGCAGGCTCCCCCATGTACCAAGCGGATCGACGACATGTTCATCATCGGCTCATGTCCCGGGGGTTGTCTACGAAGCAGACGGTCATCATTCTGTATGTGGTGAGCTTGCTGTTCTCCGTATTGGCTGTGTTTTTGTTTTATAGTCAATAATCAATGGGATCAAAGAAAAAGAAACGATTGCGCCCTGTCTTTTTGGCCCGATAAAGTGCTTTGTCTGCATTGCTCAACAGTTGTTCGGCTTCGCTTGCAGACGCTGGATAGAGGGCAATGCCTATGCTTGTCGAAAACGGTATGACCCGGTTCTCAATCATCCATGGCTCTTGCGTTGCAAGCAGGATGCGGTTCGCAATTTTTTCAACCTGACGTTCGGAGTGAATGCCAGTCAGGAGGATGACAAACTCGTCTCCACCCAGACGTGCGACGATATCTCCATCTCGAACGGATGACTTGAGACGTGTAGCCAGCATTTGCAAAAACAGATCTCCTGTATCGTGCCCCCATGTATCGTTGATTTCTTTAAAGCGGTCACAGTCCAAATAGAGGGCAGCGACCATCTCCTCTTTTGATTGAGCAGTGCGTAGAGCTTGCTGGAGCTTTTCGGAGAGAAGACGCCTGTTCGGCAATCCCGTGAGCACATCATGATACGCCATATAGGCCAGCTGTGATTCCAGTTTTGTGCGCTCGGTAACATCGCGGGTAATGGAAAAGACATGCGTACATTCGCCATTACTAGCGTAGACAGGAGAAAGAATGGATTCGCCAATAATGTCACCATTCGCAGTAAAATGGATCGGACTCCCGCTTTTTACTGCTTGTGTGTACATGTGCTGTAGTAAGCTGGCTTTTTCATGAGGATACACGTCCTCAAACGTTTTTCCGTATGCTTCCTCGCTCAATTGGGCGACGTGCATAGCGGATGGATTCATCAGGACATAGCGAAACTGATACTCCCCGTCCGCATCTTGTTCGACAGCCATAAGAAAGAACATGTCCGACATATGATCGAATAGACTGGTTAGGATATCACCATGCTGACTGATAAGTGTAGTAATATCGAATTTCTTCACCATAACCGATATCTCCTGATAAGTGGCTTCTTAGAATGATTATAGTATAGCAAGACTGTTGAAGAAAATGATGAACCTCTGGTAATAGTGCGGGGTTTACTGGCTGTTAGCAGAAGTGGTAAAGTAAGGGTATTGTTGTTTTACGAAGGAGCATTTCTTATGGGCAAAAAGCTGCTCCCAGGTCTTATTCATCGCTTGCCACAAAACGCGATGTCACGGACTATGGGCAAAATTACGGCTACTCCCTTTAGTCGATTAGCCATTCAACGATACATCAAACACTATCAAATTGATACGTCGATCATAGAAAAGCCGGCGTCAGAATACCGAACGCTGAAGGAGTTCTTTTCCCGACGCCTGAAGCCCGCAGCGAGACCGATTGCACCTGGCCCAGATACCATCGTAAGCCCGGTAGATGGAACTGTGTCGCAGTTGGGTGATATTTGCGAAGGCACCTTGATTCAAGCAAAGGGAAAAGATTTCAGTGTAAGTGAGCTGTTGGGCGGTTCGGAGGAAGAGGCCAAGCGTTACTACGGTGGTAAATTTATCACCATTTACTTGAGTCCAAGGGACTACCATCGGATTCACATGCCAGTAACGGGCGATTTGAGCAGTTACTGCTATTTACCAGGTAGACTCTATCCGGTCAACCAGCTCGGGATTGAGAACGTAGACCGTTTGTTTGCTCGGAATGAACGCTTGGTTACTCACATTAAAACAGATAACCTGGGCGAAATGGCTTTGGTTAAAGTAGGAGCCTTGTTTGTAGGCAGCGTGAAGGTCTGCTACAACACAGCTACGACGAACATCAAGCACGGTCGCCAAACCCACGAGAAGATTGCTGGGACACCTCGTTATGAAAAAGGGTCGGAGCTGGGCTGGTTCGAGTTTGGCTCGACCGTCATCTTGCTCTTGGAATCCAATCAGCTCGAATGGGCAGCAGGTGTTGAAAAAGGGAAGTCTCTCTTGATGGGGCAGGCGCTCGCGACAAAGAAGGCGGAATAGCAAGAGATAGAAGACGCACAGTCCAGGGCAAATGCCTTGGGCTTGTTTTTCTTAGTCGTTGAATGTGGCTGTAGTGGGGAGAAGAATATTTCCAGTCTAGGCTCAGTGCTCCGTCCCACGGGGAAGCATGGACTGCACGCTCCGAAGGGATTCGCGGGGAAACGCAAAAGTGGTAGCCGCTTCGTCGCTAGGGCACGTTGCGTTTCTTTTGCCCGCAAATCCCTTCTCCGCTCGGTGGGACTCCACAAGTCGCTACGTCTGGAAATATTCTTCTCTGTCGTAACTGATTACGTTCTTCCATTTATTAAGGCATTAAAAAATCGAATCAAACTGACAGCTCGTAGAGGAAACAGGAGAAATAAGCGAAGATCTTAGGGACACTGACCGAGGCTCCATGAAAAAAAGAGAAACAAGCCCTTAGCGTCCACCTCTGAGATACCCCCTGAATGGACGACTTTGGACGCGGGTTTCGCTTTTTTTCATGGAGCCGAACAGTCAATCCCCCAGTGGGTGGACCTAGAAGCTGAGCGTTTTCTCCTGTTTCCTCCTCACCACTACAGCAACAACTTAATGTCTCTAAAATATGCAGCTATGGTGGGGAGAAGAATATTTCCAGTCTAGGCTCCAGGCTCCGTCCTGCTGAGAGCTGAGACTGTCCGCTCCGAAGGGCTTAGCGGGGAAACGCAAAAGTGGTAGCCGCTTCGTAGCTCGGGCACGTTGCGTTTCTACTTCCCGCTAATCCCTTCTCCGCTTGGTAGGACTCCACAAGTCGCTACGTCTGGAAATATTCTTCTCTGTCGTAACGTACTACATTCTTCAATCTTTTAAGGCATGTAAGACCCGGTTAACACGAAAAGCTCGTAGAGGAAACAGGAGAAATAAGCGAAGATCTTAGGGACACCGCTCGAGGCGCAATGAAAAAAAGAGAAACAAGCCCTTAGCGTCCACCTCTGAGATACCTCCAAGAATGGAAGACTTTGGACGCGGGTTTCGCTTTTTTTCATGGAGCCGGACAGTCAATCCCACAGTGGGTGGACCTAGAAGCTGAGCGTTTTCTCCTGTTTCCTCCCCCGCCACAACAGCCGGACAAAGTGTTTTTACTGGTTAATAATCGGTAAACTTTTTTTTGTCGAAAACATTATTTGTTTTCCCTGTCGAAATCCCCGCGAAAATTGACTGAACCTGCACTTTTCAAGTAAGATCAAAGTTATGTGATACGATTCGGAGGTGGAAAGAATGAGTGCCATTACTCGTAAAGAAGTAGAACACGTAGCTAATTTGGCCCGTTTGCAGCTCACTGAGGAAGAAGCGGAACGGTACACAAAAGACCTGAATGCGATTCTTGATTTTGCAGCCAAGCTGAATGAGCTCGATACATCCAATATTGAGCCAACCAGCCATGCTACAGACGTAAAAAACGTTATGCGTGAAGACGTGAACAGACCGTCCCTGCCGCGTGAGGACGTGCTGAAAAACGCACCAGATCACGAAGACGGGCAGTTTAAAGTACCGGCTGTATTCGAATAACCTACTGGATAACGAGAAGGGAGGAACCCACTGTGTCGCTGTTTGACAAGCGATTGTCTGAGATACATAGCGCGCTGCGCGCAAAAGAGATTTCGGTAACGGATCTGGTGCAGGCTTCCATTGCTAGCATCAAGGAGCATGACGGAGAAATCAAATCCGTCCTGCATGTAGATGAAGAGGGAGCCCTGGCTCATGCCCGTCAATTGGACGAGCGTCTGGTCAAGGGAAATGAGGAGCTGGGTCTTCTCTACGGCTTGCCTGCCGGACTGAAGGACAATCTGGTTACAAAAGACGTTCGCACGACTTGCGCGAGCAAATTTTTGGCGAACTACGATCCTGTTCATGACGGGACTGTTTCCAAAAAGGTGAAGGATGCTGATGCAGTCATCGTTGCGAAGCTGAACATGGACGAGTTTGCGATGGGCGGCTCCAACGAAAATTCCGGCTTTTTCCCAGCGAAAAACCCGTGGAACACCGACTACGTTCCGGGAGGCTCTTCCGGTGGCTCAGCGGCGGCAATGGCTGCGCGTCATTTTTACTTCACCCTTGGCTCTGATACAGGCGGTTCCATCCGTCAGCCTGCTGCTTTTTGTGGCGTTGTCGGCTTGAAGCCTACGTATGGACGCGTATCCCGTTTTGGGCTGGTTGCGTTCGCGTCCTCGTTGGATCAAATCGGGCCTGTGACGAAAAACGTTGAGGATTCCGCCTATGTGCTGCAAGCGATTGCGGGACATGATGAATACGACTCTACCTCTGCCAATGTGGACGTACCGGATTACTTGTCGGCATTGACTGGAGATGTAAAAGGACTGCGTATTGGGGTACCAAAAGAGTTGATCGGAGAAGGGATTGACCCTGAGGTTCGCGATGCTGTTCTGGCAGCTTTGAAGCAGCTGGAGAGCATGGGTGCTACATGGAGCGAGGTTTCCATGCCGCACACGGAATATGCAGTGCCAGCTTACTATCTCTTGTCTTCGTCTGAAGCTTCGTCCAACCTGGCTCGTTTTGACGGCGTTCGTTATGGTGTGCGTGCAGACAATGCGGCAAACCTGATCGAGCTGTACAAGGAATCCCGCAGCCAAGGCTTTGGCCCAGAAGTGAAGCGCCGCATCATGCTCGGAACCTACGCGCTCTCGTCTGGTTATTACGATGCTTACTACAAAAAGGCGCAGCAGGTGCGTACCCTGATCATCCAGGACTTCAACAGCATTTTTGCTGACTACGATGTCATCCTGCATCCAACGACGCCTTCTACGGCTTTCAAAGTAGGAGAAAACGTAGATGATCCGGTGAAAATGTATCTCGAGGATATTTGTACCGTTCCTGTAAACCTGGCTGGTCTGCCAGCAATCAGCGTACCGTGCGGATTCTCCAAAAACGGTCTGCCGATCGGTTTGCAGATCGTAGGTCGTGCATTTGACGAATCCACCGTATTGCGCGTAGCCCATGCGTATGAACAAACCGCAGGCTTCTACGGTCGCAAACCGGAATGGGTGAGGGGGTAAGAGCATGAGCAAGTACGAAACCGTCATCGGCTTGGAGGTTCACGCTGAGCTATCGACCAACAGTAAAATCTTTTGCGGCTGCCCGACTGAATTTGGTGCACCGCCGAATACACATACATGCCCGATCTGCTTGGGACATCCAGGTGTACTGCCTGTAACGAACAAGCAAGCGGTAGAGTTCGCGATGAAAGCAGCACTCGCCCTCAACTGCGAGATTTCCCGCGAAACCAAGTTCGACCGCAAGAACTACTTTTATCCAGACTCGCCAAAAGCGTACCAAATCTCGCAGTTTGACCAGCCGATCGGCTACAATGGCTGGATCGACATCGAAGTAAACGGGGAGACGAAGCGCATTGGGATCACTCGTCTGCATTTGGAAGAGGATGCGGGCAAGCTGACACACAGCGATTTTGGCGGTGAGTCTCTGGTAGACTTCAACCGCGTTGGGGTACCGCTCGTCGAGATCGTTTCCGAGCCGGACATCCGCACACCGGAAGAAGCACGTGCGTATCTGGAAAAGCTGAAAGCGATCATCCAGTACACCGAAGTATCTGACGTTCGCATGGAACAAGGCTCCCTGCGTTGTGACGCTAACGTTTCCATCCGCCCGTATGGTCAAGAAGAATTCGGTACCAAGGCCGAGCTGAAAAACATGAACTCCTTCCGCAACGTGCAAATGGGCTTGGAGTACGAGGTACAGCGTCAGACGGAGGTAGTTTCTTCCGGTGGCAAGGTCGTTCAGGAGACGCGCCGTTGGGATGAAGCGAACAAGAAGACGTTGACGATGCGTTCCAAAGAGGAAGCGCACGACTATCGTTACTTCCCAGACCCGGATCTGGTTCGCATGCAGATTTCCGAGGAGTGGATTGAAGCGGTTCGCGCAACCATTCCAGAGCTGCCAGATGCTCGTCAGGCTCGCTATGTGAACGAGTTTGGCTTGTCTAAGGATGATGCCGGAGTCATTACGATCTCCAAAGAGACGGCTGATTTCTTTGATGAGACTGTGAAAACAGGAGCAGAGCCGAAGTCAGTAGCAAACTGGCTGATGGTTGATCTGTTGGCACACCTCAACGCCAACAACCTGGTGTTTGCTGATGTGAAAATGACACCAAAAGGCTTGGGTGAGATGATCAAGCTGATTGAGGACGGAACCATTTCCTCCAAAATCGCCAAAACCGTCTTCAAAGAGATGGTGGAGACCGGCAAAGAGCCAAAGCAGATCGTCGAAGAAAAAGGACTCGTCCAAATCAGCGATGAAGGCGCCCTGCGTCAAATCGTCGTCGATGCGGTCAATTCCAATCCGCAAGCTGTGGCAGACTTCAAGGCCGGAAACGAAAAGGCAGCTGCTTTCTTCGTTGGACAGGTCATGAAGCAAACCAAAGGGAAGGCTAACCCGGGAATGGTAAACAAGCTGATTCAGGAAGTATTGAACAGCCTGTAGGACAAAATATACGACAGCACTTTCTCTGTAAGGGGAGAGTGCTGTTTTTTTGCGCTGAGAGCTATGCTAAATAGTGGAAAAAAAGTAAGATAGAATGCGTAGCTATCATCATAATTGATTAGGAGAAATGTTCATGACACAAAATTGGAAAAGTGCAACGGCTGCTTTTGCAGTGACAACCATGCTGCTGGGAACGGGTGCCCAGGCATTTGCTGCAAGCCCAGAAATGATCTTGAAAAATGCTGAAAATCCATCCGAAGACCAAGTCAAGCTACCTGCTCGTGCGGTAGAGATTGTCGCTGCGCTGGAGAAGCTGGAGCCTGCTTTAAAAGCTCTGACGTTCCGAGAGGTCGTTATTTCTGATTACGATGAAAATCAAGTGGATTTGTATATGAGCCATCCTGACGATTCTGAAATGAGTGCATATCTGCTTTTTGATCGCCATAGCGGCGAATTACTTGGTTACGAGGCTTCCCCATTCATTTGGGAAGAGAATGAAAAAGTAACAGACGAAGCCATCGTGCAAAAGGCTGAGAAAGCTGTGCTAGAGTTGTTCGGAGAAAAGAAGCGAAAAATGACAGATGCGCCTCAATTGTCGAAAACGGTATACGGTGAAGAAGTGTCGTTTATATACCCGAATGTGTACTTTCCGATTCTGCTAAATGGTCTGGAAATTGACGAAACGCGCTTTGGTATCGATGTGGACATGGATTCAGGCGGGCATTTGTTGGACCTATCTTTTCAACCGCTCGATTTGACGGGGATACAGGTTGCTGATCCGAAAAAAGCTGTGGCAAAAGAAGAGATTCAGAAGCAAATATTTACGCCTGAACGCCTTCGTTATGGCTATGTATGGGAAGGAACAGATGGAAAACCCGGTATCGAATATACCATGAGAACGGCGCCTGTATTTGATGCATTGACGGGAAAGCAGATCGAAATAGAATGGAGAGCAGGAGAAGGGGATGGAAAACTCCATACATCTGATATCAAGGACATTTCTTTGAAACCCCAAGGGAAACCATTCATTGCAAAAGACGCAACCGATCAGCAGATTTTAGAGAATTTGTTTGAGGTTGATGCCAAGAAGTTGTATACAACCTATCGAAAAGATGAACAGCAGGGCGAAATCACTTATGATTGGTCGAACCCTATCGATTTTAATCGGGCCTCTATTATGGTGAACAAAGTGACTGGCGATATCGGTGGATACGTAAATTTGGCACATATCGAAAATCTCTCAGTGCCTCTAACAAAAGAGCAATCCTTGCAAAAGGCGATTACGTTTCTTGAGCCTCATGCTAAAAAAGCCGAGTGGCAAGTCGAAATGTATGAGGGAACCAAGAAAGAGGACAAGAAATCCATCGAGCAGTATAGTTTTTTATTTCTCGAAAAGCAAAATGGGATACCGCTCATGGAGTATTCCTACGGAGTAGCAATTGATCCCAATAAGGGACAGGTCGCTGAATTCGTGGCATCCGTTCCAGCAGAGGATCGCAAATATCCTGTGCTCAAGCCATCTGTAACAGCCCAACAGGCAGCAGATATTGTTTCCAAACAGGTACCGGTCAGGTTGACCTATATCTGGCCGAGGTCAGGAGAGAAGAATGCACCCATTCTCGTTTACAAACTCGATACCAGCAAAGGCTGGCCAACCGTCGATGCCGTAAATGGGTCCTTTAAATGGGGAGAGTACGAGGATTAAGAAAGAATGAGGAGAATTAATGAAACGAAATGGAAAACGCACAGCAATCGCTTTGACAATAGCAATGATGTTGGCAGGAACAAGTGGAACAGCCTTGGCTGCAAGTCCTGAAATCCATCCTAGCCACATTGCAACTGTTACAAAAAGCGAGGAAAAGCTCCCAGAGCGGGCCACTCAGATCGTAGCTGCTTTAGAAAAGCTGGAGCCTGGATTGAAAGCATTGACGAAACGAACGATTGTAAAAAGTGAGATCGATGAAAAACTGATAATGCTCTATCTGAGAAGTCCCGAATCCAATGACATGGGTGCCACTGTTGTCTTTGACAGCAAAACTGGAGAGCTGTTCATGTACAGCGCTAGTTTTCCTATTTGGAAGCAAGGGGAAATTGCGACAGACGAGGTTATTTTGCAACGGGCAGAAAAAGCAGTGCTTGAGTTATTGGGAGCAGACAAAAGAAAACAATTAGGCTCCCCTCAATTATCGGACGCTGTTGAAGAGGTAGACCCTGAAGTTTTGGCTGATCCGTTAGCAATATACCGTATTGTTTATTATCCAACGTTACTAAATGGGCTGGAGGTATTGGGAAATGGAACGGGCATATACGTGGCGACGGATTATGCTGGTCATATTTTGGAGGCATCAAGTACCAGTACCCCATTTAATTTGAGAGGGGTCAAGGTCCCAGATCCGAAAACGGCACTAACACCAGAAGCTCTCAAAAAGCAGTATTTCACTCCTGAGCGTCTTGATTTGGGCTATGTGCTGGAAGGGAAAGATGCCAAGCCGGGCATGCAATATGTATGGATAAATCCCCCTTACATCGATGCCGTGACAGGAAAGCAGATTGACTTCATTCAGGGAGCAGAGATTGCAGGGGATGGAAAAAGAAATCCTGACAACCTGAAGAAGCTTACGCTATCGCCAAAGGGAGAGCCGCTTATCGTCAAAAGCAGGGCAGATGGAGAAAAAATCGTTGCGAGCCTGTTTGGCGTAGATACGAAGGAGATGTATACGCAATACAACACAGGTGAAGTTGATGATGAGTTCATACATTCCTGGAGCGATGATGATGGAGATGAAGTTTCCATTTCGCTGGATGCGTCTACAGGAGAGGTTATCGGTGCGAATAATTGGATGGAAACAAAGAGCTTGCCCGTTCCCTTATCGAAAGAAGAAGCCTTGAAAAAAGCAATTGCTATCATCGAGCCATATGTCGCAAAATCCTCTACTGAATGGCAGGTTGAGATATTTGATCCATATAAACAGCCGAAAATGGCTGATTGGATGATCGAGTTGAATGAAGGAGAGGGTGAAGAGGGGGAGGATACAGGAATAGGGACGTATACTTTCATTTTTCATGAACTGCACGATGGTTTGCCTGTGTTCGACCGTTACTATTGGATGAAGGTCGATATAGAGAGTGGACAAGTATTGAAATTCATTGTGAATTTGCCGGAAAAAGAGGGTACTCTTCCCATCCTGAAGCAATCCGTAACGGAGCAACAAGCTGCTGAAATCGTAGCCAAAAATCTCCCTGTAAAGCTGTCCTACTTCTGGCCAACCTACAAAGGCAAGGAAGCTCCTTTTCTCACCCTTGTCTATACGATTGACAAGAGCAAGGGCTGGCCTTACGTAGATGCCGTAAACGGCACACTTGAATGGGGCGAATACGAGGAATAATTCGAACGAAAAAGAACGCAGCTTTTCTGACTGCGTTCTTTTTTCTGTCCCTTTTATGTGCGCGCCTGATTTGTAGTGAGTCCCGTCTGTATTTGCTCCAGTACCGATATGGCAGCACGCTCATTTCGCTCAATCGCCTGCAACAACGCAATAGCCTGCTTGCCATGCTCTGCATCGTTCGGATCTCCCCCAGCCGGGAACGGGAAGAGCTTGCTTAACGTGTCAAAGTCGTCGGCAATCGCCCCATACAAGCTAGCCGCTTCTTTCATCAGCGGACGAACCTCATCAAACACAGAATCTGTCCACGTATCGGCGATTTCGCTCCAGAAAAGAGAGGCGTAGCGACGTGCATCCCCGTTCACCACGGTCGTATACGAGTTGCCATTCGGCTCAACCGTTCCCTTTTCATAGGCTTCCTGCCAAGCAGCATAGGCCGCTAGACCATTTACGCAGCTCGGGTCCTGCGGTTCTTCTCCACGATAATGAACGAGTGCAGAGTGGAGAGCATTTGCGAGCATCGTGCGTTGGTCGATCGGAAACGCACGGTCGATAGCAAGGACAAATAACTCCTCAAGGATACCCCGCCCCAAGTTTTCATAGGGAATGGGACTGTCGTTGCGGCAGTTGTCTCCTGCGTAAAACACTCTTTTTTCATCATCATAGCCGTAGATTAAACCGAACTCTGGCATGAACAGGTCCCAAGCAAGCACAGAATGCCCTTTGTCAATGGAGCGGTGAACCAGCTCCAATGCTTCTGGCAAGAGGACAGACAGCTGGCGCTTTTCGCGTGCCTCCGGGCTCAATAGCGAGGGAGCAACTTGATTGGCATTCATGCTTGGTTCGCAGGAAAGATGATAGGAGGTAACGGCACGAGATTCAAAGCCCATGTTTTTCAAACCCTGCTGCAAGACTCGTTGAAAGTGAAACATCGTCGGGCCTGCAATATGGATATTTCCAGGAACGATCGTCAAGCGAAAGGCATGGCCGCTCAGGCCAAGTATCATCGGCAAAGACATTTTTCGCTCGGTCGATTCTACCAATCCGTACAGTGCCGCTGCGCAAGTAACCCAAGTAGGCATCGTGAATGCTTCTGGTTTATTCAATACTGCTTGTTTCATACTCCCCGCAACCCTTCTCGTCTTCATGTATTGATCAACAACGACACGAGTTTTTTCCTGAATCAGTTTTTTGCGAGAACGCGATAGCACTTGGTAGACATTCGCCTGGGACATCTGGAACATGTGGGCGATCTCATGAGGAGCCAAATGATCAAAAAAGTGAGATTCCACTATGCGTCTCTCCCGAGGGTTGAGGCAGTACAGCAGGCTCCTGATCGTCTCAAACAGTTCACGCCGCACCATGGCCTCTTCGGGATTGCTGTTCTGCGCAGCGTGTGACCAAGACCGTCCTAACCTGTGCAGGATACTATCGAGGTCTTCCCAGTCAGTCGGTTCCTGCTCATGCGTTTGTTTGCCCAGACTCGAGAAGACAGTTTCCCTTTTTTGCGCCCCCTTCGAAAGCCGTGTGTACGCCTGATTGCGCACAATCCGATGCAGCCAAGGAAGGAAACGTCGGCTGTCCACCAGCGTTCCCAGGTGCAAAAAGGCGCGAATGAGAGCATCCTGAACGATGTCTTCGGCAAGAAAAGCTTCTTGTGTGTACGACCGTGCATAGCCGTATACTTTGGAGCGATGACGCCTGACCAGCTCGCTAAACGCCTCCTGATCTCCGGCCTTCGCCTGCTCTACCAAAGTCTCGTCTGCTATCTGGGTGTGTTCCTCATGAGTCTTGGGCCTGATTATCAAGTGATCCATCGCAAAAACTCCTCGTGATTTGTTGATGTACTGTGTAGACTTCGGGTTCAAGGATTTTCTGACACGGGATGAGAAAAAAATCGGAGTTTTTTAACCGTTCTGTTTAGTGTATCAGACAAGTAAACGCAGTGGATTCTCAATGGCAGATGACAAAGCAATTTGTAACAATTTCCACTCTCCCCTATAATGAACGTACAGGAAGAAAAAGGAGGATGGAAGTACATGAAGCTCATTTCTGTTGCAGGAGAAAGTGTGGCACCTGGAAAAGGTGGATCACCGTCTGATACATTTGATCGTTCCATTTCTACGTGGCAAGAAAACGGTCAAGAAAAAACCATAACCGTCACCTATGTGCGTTATTTTGGCAAAGTGCTCGCAGAACGGGGCATTTACGATCAAGAGGCAGAAGGTGTTCCTGTCAGCCATTTGGTAGCGACTCTGTTTCTAGAAAAGCATCCAGAGGCAAAAGAAACCCGTCATTATATTAACGATACAGAGGCTTTTGTCGCGCTGTTTGAGGGCTTTTCCCTGACCAAGTGGAAAGAGCGCTATCCGCTGTAGGATCAGGAGAGTTACCGTTTTTAAAGTCAAAAGATTCTGATTCGCCAAAGCCACATACGGGTAACTTTTATGAGGGCATGCTAAGGGCAACCAATTATTGGAGGGAATTAGCATGTTCTCTATTTTGCCATTGGTGATGATGTCTTCTGCTCTTGTGTTTGGTGCCATACCTTCGCATGTCCCGGCGACTACGACTTCCTCGACGGCGTGGATGGTTGCTGTACAGGAGTTCGATGCGTTTTTGCAGGACTGGAAAAAAGGACAGACGCTTGCGAATCTGCGTCACCCGCTTTTTGACCTTACGGGAGTGTCGGCGGTGTTAGGAATGATAGAGATCATCCAGTTTTCGGGAGAAGCCCACGGGCAAGCGGGGGAAATCACCCTTTCGTTTTATACACTGGAAGGCGACAAGGTCTTTTCGCCTCCAGGCTCCGTGTCTGTCGCGCGAGTTGATGAGAAGCGAAGGGAATTTCATGTCACGGGCGTTATACCGCGAGTTTTGCGCGGGCGGGCGGGTGTTGTACAGGTGACGTTTACGGGAGAAAAGCGAGCATCGTACTTGCTGAAGGTACAATTTTAGTGAAAATACGGGAGAGGAGGGGCTGCTGTTGATTGAGGTCAAGGATGTCAGCAAGCGATTCAAGGAGATCGCAGCGGTCCAACATGTATCGTTTCGGGTCGAGGCAGGCGAGGTATACGGACTTCTCGGCGAAAACGGTGCGGGTAAGACAACGACGATGCGCATGATGGCGACGGTTTTGACCCCGACCGAGGGAGACATCGAGATTAGCGGGTTTTCCGTTCGGCAGCAACCGCTTGAAGTGCGCCGTAGAATCGGGATTTTGTTCGGGGGAGACGTGGGTCTTTACAGCCGTTTGACAGCGCGGGAAAATATCGCGTACTTCGGTCGCCTATATGGTTTGGAGCAAGCGAGGCTTGAAGAGCGGATTGGCAGACTGAGCCGGATGCTTGAGATGGATAATTTTATCGACAGGCGAGTGGGGGCCTTTTCCCGGGGAATGAAGCAAAAGGTAGCGATTGCCCGGACGCTCGTACACGATCCCGATGTCATTTTGCTGGATGAACCGACGACAGGATTGGATGTAACGGCTGCCACAATCTTTCGAAGAATGGTCAGAAAGCTGCAAGAAGAGGGGAAGACGATTCTGTTTTCCAGTCACAACATGGGCGAGATTAACAAGCTGTGCAAAAGGGTTGCGCTCATGCACAAGGGGAAGCTGCGTTTCGCCGGGGGATTGGATGCGTTGCGCGAGCAGTTTGGGACAGAGGATCTGGACGACATTTTCATGGCTGTCGTGGAAGGGAGCGAGGGCTGATGGGCTCGCATGTCGTTTGGACTGTATTCAAAAAAGAGCTGATGGACTTGTTTCGCGATCGCAAGGCGTGGATGGGGACGCTCCTGGTGCCATTGCTCATCATTCCGTTCGTCTTCTTTTTGCTGGGAACGTCCTACAGCAATGTGGAAAAAGAAGCGAGGGAGTACATCCCGTTAGCCGTTCAAGGATCATCCTCATTGATTGCTGTTTTGAAAAAAAATCCCGCTGTTCAAATCTTGGAGCCGTCCGATCCGAAACAAGCACTGCAAGCGGGGCAGCTACGCGCTATTTTGACAATTCCTGCTGGCTTCGATGAAGAGATCGCGGCGGGAAAAACAGCGCAGTTATCGGTTGACTATGACTCGACCAATCAAAAGTCTGTCTATGCCCGCACGTTGATCGAGCAGACAGTAGAAGCTTATAGCAAAGACGTCGTAGCGAAAAGGTTGAACCAAGCGGGCTTGTCCGAGCAGACGATTCAACCGATTGTCTCTACCTTTCAAAATGCAGCCTCTGAGGAAAGGAAGTCGGGAGGGATGCTGGCTGGCATCATTCCGTTAATGCTGGTAGTCTCGCTCGCATCCGCGGGAATGGCCGCAGCGAATGATCTCGTCGCCGGTGAGAAAGAGCGGGGAACGCTCGAATCACTGTTGACGGCTCCGATTGCAGCCCAGCACATCCTTACGGCAAAGCTGTTGGCTGTCATGACCATGAGTATCATGGGGGCAGTAGCGTCACTGATTTCTGTCACACTGGCCATGCGTTTGGGACCAATGGGGACGGAAGTAGATCATTTTACACTCGCCTTCTTCTCGCCTGTCACTTTGTTGGTGCTTATCGTGACAATTTTGTTGTTGGCGGCGCTCTTTGCAGGGCTGGAGCTAGTTTTGAGTACGATTGCCAAGTCTTTTAAAGAGGGACAGACGTACATGAGTGCTGTCATATTTTTGGCGATGGTTCCCTCGTACATGCTGATGCCAGTCAGTCCGGTCGACATCCCCGCGCATTATTACGTGATGCCCGTGTTCAACGGTGTCGCATTATCCAAGGAAGTGTTTTATGGCAAGGTCGACCCGATGCATGCGCTTCTGGGGATTGGCTCCTTGCTTGTCTATGTGGTTTTCACTATTTTTCTCGCGTCGCGCATATTCCGTAGAGAAGGGTCGGGGTTAAAGCACTGATCGTAAAATTTTTTTCAGACCTGTCGCGTCACTTGTCGCTGTCATTTCGAGAAAGCTGGTGAAATGTTGTGAATCCGCTGTATGTCGGAGTGTTATATATTTTCGGATCGGCGGCTGGCTTCGGCGTCATGTCTATTTTCGCTGTGTACGCCTACGAAGCGGGTGTCTCTGTTTCGACGCTCCTGTTTTTGCGATTTTTATTGGCGACTGCTCTGTTTTTTGGTTTGTTGCTCTGGCGCAAGGAGTCGCTTCGCTTGGATAAAAGACAGGTGCTCGCGATGTTTTGTCTCGGCGGGATTTTGTACACGCTGCAATCTCTTAGCTTTTTCTCGGCGGTGCAGTACATCCCGACCTCAATGGCTGCCTTGCTGCTGTACACATTTCCGGTGTTTGTTGCCATACTGAGCTACTTCGTCGAGAAGGAGCGGCTGACGAAAAAGACTGTCATCGCCATGCTGATTACACTCGTCGGTCTTGGGCTAGTGCTCGGCTTGTCATTTGGCGGGATTCAGCCAATTGGCATATTGTTGGCTCTTGCGGCGGCGCTGTTTTATTCCGTTTACATTGTGGTGGGGAATCGAGTGGTAAAAGGAGTCTCATCCTATGTAACATCTGCGTACATCGCCCTGTTTGCTTCCATTTCTACCTTTTTCATTGCGCTAAAAGACGGTGGTGTCAATCTGTCCTTTCCGGTACAAGGGTGTTGGGCGTTGTTGGGGATCGTCGTTTTTTCTACGGTGGTCGCCATCAGTTTTTTCTTCCGCGGCTTGCAACTGATCGGGTCAACCAAAGCGTCGGTACTAAGCACGCTGGAGCCTGTCGTCACGTTTGGGTTTTCAGCGTTGTTGTTTGGTGAGGCATTCAGCTTGCTTCAGCTGTTGGGAGGATGTGCAGTGCTCGTCGGTGCTGCGCTGATTGTTTCGGGGAAAGGTGGGGAGCCAGAGCTGGCAACCAGGCAGGCTTCTTCATAAGGTTATACCAAAGAGACGCTCTTGCTGTGAGGCTTCACGTGCAGGAGCGTCGATTCTTTTTATGTGGCCCAATCAGGATTCGTGCATCTGTGAGCGGATTAACCAGCCTGCACCATACACACCCGCATCATTGCCGAGTTCGGCCGGAACGATCTCTGTGGACTCGACGACGTAGGTGAATGGAACGAAGCGTTTGAATGATTCACGGATTCGGGAAAAGAGGAAGTCACCTGCTGCGGCCACGCCTCCACCGATCATAAACTTCGCAGGATTGAGCACATTCGCCAAGTGGGAGAGAGCGAGACCGAGATAGAGCGCCACTTGATCGATAATCGCGAGAGCCGCTGCGTCTCCTGCTACGGCTGCTTCGAGGACATCCTTTGCGGCAATGGTTCCTTTGGCGGCTAGTACAGCGGCAAGCGCCGGGCTTGATCCGTTTGTAGCTGCAAATCGCCCTTCACGAATGATGGCAGTCGCAGACGTATATGTTTCGAGACAGCCTGTTTTGCCGCAATTGCAAGGGGCACCGCTATCCGGGGTCATGGTGATGTGGCCGATTTCGCCGCCCACACCGTTGATGCCATGAATGACCTTTCCATTCAAAATGACGCCTCCACCTACACCTGTGCCGAGTGTAATGAGAACGAGGTCTTGTGCACCTTGGCCTGCACCTTGCCACATTTCCCCGAGGGCTGCGACATTGGCGTCGTTGTCGACCGCGACTGGCAGACCTGTAAGGGCTTCCAATTTTTCTTTTAATAAAACGGGCTGGCGCCAGTGAAGATTCACCGCTTGGAAGACGATTCCCTTCCCGCCATCGACGGGGCCGGGTACGCCTACACCGATTCCGCAGACTTGTGAAAGAGAATAGTCATGCTGCGCAAGAAGATCATGAGACATGTCTACGATTTTTTGCAAAATGCCATCCTCGCCGTCCGAAACAGGCGTCGGCTCTTGCGTTTTTGTAACCAGCTCGCCGTCTGGCGTAATCAAAGCCATCTTGATTGCAGTGCCACCCACATCTACTCCCACGATGATCTTCTTCACAAGCGTCTCCCCTATCTCCTTGTTTTCCAGCTTTTTCTATCTTATCACGCTATATGGAGCATAGCGATTCCCAAAAATGGCTATACAGGATATGATGGAAGAGAGTACCCCCGTGAGCGAGGGAAGGAAGAAGGGATCTGCCTTGAAACGAGCCAGATTAATCTACAATCCAAGCTCCGGCCGGGAGATCGTGCGTCGGCGATTGCCGGAAATCCTCGATTTAATGGAGTCGGCCGGATATGAAACCTCATGCTATGCGACCAAAGGGGAAGATGATGCGACAGAAGAAGCTGCTCGTGCAGTAGCTCGCGGTTTTGACGTCATCCTGGCCGCTGGCGGAGATGGAACCATATATGAAGTAGTCAATGGGATGGCAGAGCATAAAGCGCGTCCATCTCTTGGAATAATCCCCTGCGGAACGAGCAATGATTTTGCCCGGGCGGTCGGTATACCGAAATCGATCACACGTGCAACGGAGATTGTCGCCAAGGGCAAGAAGAAACGCATTGACCTAGGCCGCATCAACAACCGCTATTTTATGAATATCGCGGGTGGCGGCTCGCTGACGAATTTGACCTACGAGGTCCCGAGCAAGCTGAAAACGCTGATCGGACAAATGGCGTATTACGTCAAAGGCTTGGAGAAGCTGCCGTCGCTGCACCCAATCCGTGTGCGTCTGGAGAGCCGCAAAGAGGTGCTGTTGGATGAAGAAATCATGGTGTTCCTCATCGCCAATAGCCGATCTGTAGGCGGCTTCGACAGGCTCGCCCCAGATGCGGACTTGTCAGATGGTAAGCTGGATGTCATCGTCGTGAAAAAGATGAATATTGCGGAGTTTATTCGCTTGGCGACACAGGCAGTTCGCGGCGAGCACTTAAAGGACCCGAACATCCTGTATTTCCAGGCAGATTACATCAAAGCCACTTCGCCGGGCGGAGAGAAGGTTCAGCTCAATCTGGACGGTGAGCTGGGCGGACAGCTGCCTTGCGTGGTGGAAGCATTGCCGGGGCATATCGAGTTGTTCGTCCCGTAAGAAGATAGTAAAATGAATAGCAATAGCCGTGGGGATGCCGCTTTTCGCTGTGCATCCCTGCATGTTTCCTGGAGCGAAAACGAAAACCTATTGAGCAAGATAAAAGGAGCAATAGATAGTGGCGAAGACAACAAAGAAGCGGCGCGGTCCGCACCCGACAGCCAAAGTGGAGCTGGACGTCCCTGTACGTGTCGGACAAACCGTGGAAGTGGAGATAACCGGACTGAACCACGAAGGAGCAGGAGTCGGCCGGATTGAAGGATATACGCTGTTCGTGGATGGCGCACTTGCAGGAGAGCGAGTTCATGCGCGCGTCGATCATGTGAAGAAAAACTTCGGCTTTGCCAAGCTGACAGAAGTAGTAGAAGCAAGTACCCATCGCTTCCAGCCGCCCTGTCCGCTGTACGACCGTTGCGGAGGCTGTTCGTTGCAGCATCTCGCTTACGAGGAGCAGCTGCGACACAAGCAGCAAATCGTGCGGGACAACCTGCGGCGCATTGGCGGTTTCCAAGTCGAAGGGGAAGGCGCGATTACCGTTCATCCAACACTCGGCATGAGCGATCCATGGCGCTACCGCAACAAAGCACAGGTACCGATCGGCGAAGAAAACGGAGCGTTGGTCGGCGGCTTTTACGCGGAGAAATCCCACTCGATCATCGACATGAACGAATGCCTCATCCAGCATCAGGCGAATGATGAAGCAGTGGCAGCTGTGAAGCAGGCGGCGACCAAGCTGAATATCACGGCATATGACGAGGTGCGCCATTCGGGCTTGCTGCGTCATGTGGTCGTGAAGGTGGGCGTCAAGACGGGGGAAGTCATGGTCGTGCTCGTGACGACAGAGGAGCAGATTCCGCATCGCGATCAGCTGGTGGAAGCGATTCGTACACAGGTCGCTGGTGTGACGAGTATCGTGCAGAACATCAACCCGGACAAGACCAATGTTATTTTTGGCAAAAAGACTGTGACGCTCTGGGGTAGCGATGTGATTTACGATTATATCGGTCCGATCAAGTTTGCCATTTCGGCGCGGTCGTTTTATCAGGTTAATCCTGCGCAGACAGAGGTGCTGTACAACAAGACGTTGGAGTATGCGGGTGCGACTGGTACGGAAACGGTCATTGATGCGTATTGCGGTATCGGGACGATTTCGCTGTTTTTGGCGCAGAAGTCCAAGCATGTGTATGGGGTAGAGATTGTGCCGGAAGCGATTGCGGATGCGAATCGGAATGCACAGTTGAATGGCGTGGAGAATGCGACGTTTGAGGCAGGGCCGGCGGAGGTTGTCATTCCTGCTTGGAAGGAGAAGGGCATACGGGCGGATGTGATTGTGGTTGACCCGCCGCGTAAAGGCTGTGATGAGGCGTTGTTGACGACGATTTTGGAGATGCAGCCGGAGAGAGTGGTTTATGTATCTTGTAATCCTTCTACGTTGGCGAGGGATTTGAAGGTGCTGGCGGAGAGGTATGAGGTGAAGGAAGTGCAGCCGGTGGATATGTTTCCGCATACGGGGCACGTTGAAAGCGTTGCGTTGTTGGTATATAAGGGTTTTTAACAAATGTGTGTGATCGGGGACTGAGCTTGGACGGTGGCCTTGGTTGGCAACTGTATGGGCCACCAGATGGCTTGGAAAAAACATTACAATACAATGCGGGACTGTCGAAACTGGCACGGTTGTGCTCCACTAAAAAGAGACGGCTGTAAAAGTCGTGTATTTGTCAAAAGCAAAGAGTTTAGGGAGACAAATATATGTCTCCCTAAACGTGAAACGAGCCTTAGAAGCGATTATAGGCTCGTTTTTCACTGACTGTTGAGGTGTTCTGAAAAAAGTGGACTTTTGCAGGGTATTTTAGCATCCCATTGATAGTTAAAAAAGGAAGTATTGAAAAATAACAAACGCATTCACGCCTGTATGCGTAAACAAAGCTGTTTGGAATTTTCCTGTCATACCTTTTTCTTGTCTATAGTCTAAAAATAGAGAGATAGCGGAAAAAGATAGTAGAAGCGCTATCAATGCTACCTCTATTGTATTCACAAATGTGTTATTCCTTATGGCAACCATCAACGCAACTCCTAAGATGCCATGAATAATGAAACGGACAAGTAAGAACATTGTTTTCCTCCCCTTCACCAAATCAATAAATAATCGGATGGCAATATCTTACACTCCCATCCGATTATTTTCGATTTTAAAAAATTATGCTGGATATATTTTTATAGTATGAAAATTTGATGGGTTAGTTCCATGAAATGCATCAAGGTATATTCCATTACCTTCATTAGTTCTGTTAATCTTCGCCAATGTAAGAACCCCAAAACCGACAATAATACCAGCAGCCCATCCAGGTACACCAAGATATGTTAAAACACCAGCAGTTATCGTTCCACTAGCCCCAACTTCCATCGCACGACGTCTAATATCTTCACATAGTTCGTCAGAGAAGTAGATCCGGTAACCCCACCAAAACAATTCATAATCCCAATATTCACTAGTGTCAATTGCAGCTAAAGATTGTTTTTTTACATCTTCACTTAAAACTAAGGTATTACCTTTTATTTTTAATTCTTTTCCGTGTTGATCAACTGAAAAATTTGCTTGTTTGATAAGAGCTTCTGCCTTTCCTAATTCCTCTCTATTCAAATTTTCCTTTGCTTTAGCTGATAGTGAAAATTTCTTCGTTTTGGAGTCGATTTTTACATATTTATCGACCTTTTTGATAAAGGCTTCTTCAACTTCTTGGAAAGACACATTTGCATTTTGCTCAGCTGCAAAACCCGCCACTGGCACTGAAGTCATGATTAATAGTGCACTCATTGAAACAAAAATCGATTTAGTTACTTTTTTCATTATACGTCACTCCTTGAGAATTTTGGAATTTTTTCCTGAGATTAAGTTACCGCTAATCCCATTATTTAACAAATAAATTTGCGCGAATGGTAATAAATAGAACTCGAATTGAGAATAAGCTGAATGAATTGAATTCACTTTACCGTGAACTTAATCGGAGGAAGCAGGAAGCAACAAAATCGACTGAGACAATCTAAGAGCCTTTGAGGGGCTGTATAAAGGACTAATAGAAGCAGAGCCACCCAAAATGGGCGGCTCTTTTATTGTCCTCTACAGGGCATGTATAGGCTTCTAATTAGACCCCACCCAGTGCCGAATGATTTACATTTTAATGTTGCGGAAGAGTTTACCCTCGTTTGCTCCGTACCAAATTATTTAAGAATTTGTTGTACGCACAAGGTCCTTTCTTAAAGTTACGGGCAGGATAGTTCAAAAGTTTTCGAGAATACCCTATATATGGGATTATTTACGAAGTTCGTGAATAAGACGTTATGCGCCATTACCGATAAATAGTAAAGATAATAGTTAAGGAGATAATTTATGAAGGGTAAGATACTCTTATTATTTTTTATTACGATAATGTTTTCATCTTGTCAAAATATTAGTCAATCGACTGCTTTGAACAGCGAAACTAAATCAAAAATGAATTCTGAACTGCCTCCTGATGTAGTGAGTACAGGTAAAGGAACAGAATCGAAAGAAATAACTGAAGGTCGATCAGATCCTTCTAACAATGAAGTGTTACCCATGAACATTGGGAACTATGATTTGACTGGAGAATTTTATGATGAAATGCTTCGAAATCCTATAGATCATGATTATGAAGTGGAATTTAATGAATTTCAAAATTCCAAAGAGATTATTACAACATTGGGATGGGGGGCTTTGGAAAGCAAATATACAGAGATTTGGGATAAAGAGTTGAATCAAATATATAAAAAGCTTCTTTCTAAGTTGGATAGAGAACCAAGAGAAGCACTAATTGAATCGCAGAAAGAATGGTTACAGTATCACTTAAGGGAAACAAAATTTGTAGAGAAAACATTTATTGATAATCGTTACCTTGGATCACAAGGATCGGTAAGCCTAGGCACGGTTATACGGGAGAGAATTAGGGAAAGAACAATGCAATTATTTGAATATCGATATTTGCTAGATGGTGAAGTTGAGTTTTTATACCAAAGTAAAAAATAGAGTTGGAATCTTGATCAAAGGTTTTTAGGTGATGCTTCGAAGACAGTAACGGCGCATAACACTGTATTCACGCTGCGGGGCTACCACCCCTACTGTCTACTCGTCACATGTGGAGTGCTGTACACTGTTAGTACGGAAAAATTAAAGCAAGAAGCATTTGTCTAGACCCTTCCTAAATGTGGAAGGGTTATTTCGTAATAAATTTGATTCATAATGGAAGCGATAAGACTCTTAAGATATAAAGGGTGGAGTAATGTGGGAGATTGGAAAAGCATTAAAATAAATGGAATCGCAAAAATAGAAAAATTGGTGGCAGATGAAAGCTACCTTCGTTTTCTTGTGTTTTTCCAAATATATTTTATTTTCAAAAAAATCAAAAGATTATTGACAGTCAGAAAATTACAAGCTATCATTACCAGTATATACCATACATTCGCGAATATGGTATAAATAACAATTCATTGGGGGCATTATTATGAAAAAAATTACTGTGCAAAAAACCGAGCCTGTAAAATTGACTTCAGTAGCTAACACAATGTACGACTGCACTTGCATGCAGGCATAAAGATTTGTCAGTAACATTGAAAAAGTGGGGCATTTGCCCCTCTTTTTCAATTATGAAGATAGCATGACAACATCCGGGAGGAAAGTCATGAACGAAAATCGCAGGATCCAATTACACCCGTTAACATTTCTGGAGGATAAGCAAGGAGTCCTGATTGGGCGGTTTGGAACGGATACGTTTGCTGTTTTTCCTGAGGATGGAGCAGCACTTGTACGAAAACTGCAAGAGGGCATGGGGGTTGCCGAAGCGCATTCCTGGTATCAAGAAACCTATCACGATGAAGTGGACATGGATGATTTTTTGCAGACATTACGTGACCTGACATTTATTTGTGATGTTGAGGAAAAGGAAACGAAAGCGCAGAAAGTATCGGGGCAATGGTTGGGTAAGCTAGCTTTTTCTCCACTTGGTTGGCTGGTTTATGGTGCCATCATAGCCTGTGCCTTGTGGTTGTTATACCAATACCCACAGATTCGTCCGGGTCGAGAAAGCATCTTATTTTCCGAATACGCCATGGTGGTTTTTCTTGGCATGACGATCGGTCAGATTCCAGGGATCTTTTTTCATGAATGGATGCACATGCTTGCCGGACGAAGATTGGGTATCCCGTCAGAACTAGGTATAGGCAGAAGAATGTACTTTTTGGTCTTCACTTCTTCCATGCCAGGTATTTGGGGATTTCCAAAACGAAAGCGTGTTCTTCCATTTTTAGTTGGAATGTTCGGTGATATTTTGTGGTATTCCTTATTGGTGATCGTTGCTGGTGCAATTTGGATAAATACAGGCGAGAAGACAATCATAGCTGCATATTGTATGGGACTAGCATTTACAACACTGTTGCGTTTCTTCTGGCAATTTTATTTTCATCTTCAAACAGATATCTATTATTTAATGATTACGATGTTGGGGTGTGTAAATCTTCAGGAGGCTACACGTTCCTATTTGAAAAATATATGGTATGGACTAATTGGAAAAAAGAACAAGATGGTCGATATGTCCAAGTATACGGAACGGGATCATCAGGTAGCGAGATGGTACAGCTTTTTTTACGCAACTGGCTGGCTGATGATGACAGGAATGATACTCTATTTGATTCCGGTCGTTATTCAACTTTTAACGAATATTTTTCTCTCCATATTTACAGGAGAAGAAATGAAATTCTGGGATTCCGTTGTTTTCTTGTTTATAACGGGAATCCAGTATGGAATTGTATTTTATCTATACCTAAAAGAGCGTAGAAACAAAAGGGAAATTCGGAATTTATCAATGGAACAGAGGGGATGAGTCGAAATGAAACAATCGATTACACACCAATGGCTGATTGGATCTCGACGCAGCGACCGAGAAAAGAAGTACTTCGAAGAGCAATACTCCACATGTTATGTCAGCAATTGTCACTGCAATCTTAGAGGACCCTATACAGGTACTGGTGACCTTCTGCGCCAGATTATTCCAGAAGCTTATTCGAAATGGCCAGACCTGATTTTATCACACTGCATCGAGATCTTGTCCATAGCACCAGAACTGAAAGCAGTCATTCCTGTTAGTGTAGAAACACTTACCTCTCTTGCTATTCCGAAAGAGAGAACACGTTATTATTCGAAATTGCGTACACTTCGCATGTCGAATGGTTTGATCGATCTTTTATTGGCATTAGCGAATCGGGAACGAATGGGAAAATTGACCCTGGTTTTTGAAAATGTGCAGGCCTGTGATCAACTTGATGCAGAATTTATAAGTACACTTCTGCGTCGTGCGAAGTCTGACCTGATTCAGGTGATCGTAAGTTCAAGTGAAAAACCGGAAAATGAAGCTCTGAAAAAGGCGTTACAAACGTATACGGAGCCTACTACTATTCTTTCTGACATCGAACAAGATATGGGGATAGTCAATCTATCTGACGAACAGCGACTTGAGCTAACGAAACGATACATATTTTCTGACTGCACATCAGATTGTAAGCAGGAATTGCTCGCCTATGAAGCAACTCCTATTGAAATTCGTCAGAGCCTTCACGAAGAGCGGGCAGAATCTCTTATAAAAGAAGAGCAGTGGTCACTGCACTTAGGCGCCATTCCGTTTCATCTGGAGCGCGGTACTTCTGAGAAATCAGCAAGCGAAGCGTTGTTTAAAGCAGTTAGTTATAGCATTAACATGGGTTTTTACGATGCGACTATCGATATGAGCCTACGTGGCCGGAAACTGACGAATTGGAGCAGCGAATTTGATAATAGCCGGTATTTTACAATGAAAATGGCTACGTCTCTGGCTGCATTGGGTCAAACTGATGATATACCGACGCTTTTAGGAGAAGTGTACGCAAACACTGATGATTTTAGAGTTCATATGCAAATTTCATATGGATTTTCGATGTACTATACGAGGCACCACCGAGAACGAGAACACGAGAAGGCGAAAGAATGGATACAAAAAGCCATTGATTTGGCAGAATTGCTTGAAGATGAAAAAGAACGTGCATTTCAACAAGTATTTAACCAAAATGGACTGGCTTTAGTAGAGTTACATATGGATAATCCTGAAGAAGCGCTTCGATTGGTTACGGAAGGATGGCAGAGGTTAAATCAGGTTCTTGCTCCTGATGAACATATGTTGCATCGCTCGGTGTTGCTTCATAATAAAGGGCTGATTTACGTAGCTTTAAAAAGGTTTGAAGAAGCAGTTGAAACATTTAGCCAAGTGATACAGATTGATTCCAATTATCCAGAATATTACTTTGATCGTGGAAACCTTTATAGCCGAATGGGGCGACTGGATGAAGCCATTGAAGATTATAACCAAGCGATAAAGCTTAGTCCTCCGTTTCCAGAGGTTTATTTCAATCGAGCTACTGCCTTCAATCGTCTTGGAGATGTGGAGAAAGCAATGGCGGACTATGACTACTTGCTTGATATAGACCCCGAAAATCTTGATGGATTACTTAACAGAGCTACATTATTGTATCAAATGGAGAAATTCGAAATGGCCCGAAAAGATGCTGAATTCGGTTTGGAAATAGATCCTGATCATGCGCGGCTCCTGTGTACACTAGGTTTAATTGAAATGTCGGATGGCAATAATGATCAAGCACTAAAAACCTTTACCGCTGCCCTAAACAAGGATAGGGAAATGATGGCCGCTTGGACAAATAGGGCTGTCCTGTACTATGAGATGGGGGAGTATGACAGGGCCATAGCTGATCTAACTGAAGCTATTGCACTAGAGAAAAATGCAACCGTCCTTTACAACCGTGCATGGGTCTATGAAGCACAGGAGGAGTGGCAATTATCCATTTCCGATTATACAGAGGCCTTAGCGTTTTCTGATGCAGACGAACAAGATATTTACTATCGGAGAGGCTTGTGTTTTATCAAAATGGGTGATAGGGAGCTTGGCACGGAAGATTGGAACAAGCATCTCATGTTTGGAGAATCACCGCATGTGAATGAAATGATGCAACTGTTACCCTCCCTGTTCGTTTCGAAATAATGAATATTTTGTGCCTGCCGTCCTATTCGCTTGGTTGGTGGCTGACTTATTAGGTTGATTAAGTGTTGTCCTAGAGGTACGTTGTTGCATTCTATCAACTCCTTTCTGACTGCAAATGCAGGCAGGAATAAAGAACTATGACTGATTTTCACAAAGTTATACAATTCCCCTGCATAGGAATAAGAAAAAGAAAAACGGCTGTAGTCCTCGAAAAAAAGGATTTCAGCCGTTTCTCTTCACAACTACTTAAATGTAATACCACCCGTTGGGTTTAATGTCGTTCCGCCAATTTCAACCTTAATCTCACTAGATAATGGAATGTTGTACTCATCAATAACGGTTCTCCACCATTCCCAAGCAAGGCCGGTACATTCTTTCGCATAAATCCTTATGTTTTTTGCATTAGGTGGCAGAGGAATGACTGTAGTGAAAGGAGCTGTTCTGTCTTGGTTGCTTCCTTCCCACGTTTTATGTGTGAGTACTTCTTCACCATCTTCATCATAGGAAACTTCATCCCAGGATACATCAAATTGAGCGACATACCAGCCATAATGGCCAAGCGATATTTTACCTTTCGAATATTCTGTAGCGGTAGTCTCAATATAATCTGTATTGTTATGAACGGCAGCAATGGCATTATCTTTTAAGAAAACACTGGTATAGGAAATTGGATATGCTGGGTTCTTTAGGCTAAATTCGGCATTATCTTTGATGATATTCCGGATTTCACTAAAGTCTTTTGTAACGACCTTGTTATGCTCTTGTGAATCTCCGCCTAATACTACAGCTGTAAAGGAACTGTCTTCAAAAATATCTTTGTACTCGGTATTCGTTTCTACATTGGCAGTATTCTGAAGCAAGGCTTTAAATGCTGCTTTTACGTCTTTGCTCTTAGAGGTTGTTTCTAATTTTACATAAATGGTTCTACCATAAGCTACATTGGATACCATAACAGGCGGGGATTGATCACTGACCCCTTTACGTTTTAAATCCTTAAAAGTAACACGATCATCAAAAAGATCGGATGGATCGTTAGGCAGTTCCGCACTTACCGTATAAAATATTTGTTTATATGCTGCCACCATCACTTTTTTCTCTCCGTTAGCAATCGCATTAAAGTCAATTCCTAATGTAGAATCAAGATATTTCGCGTTAACATTCAGAGCACTTCCAATTTGAGATTTGCTATAAACCATTGATTCTGCATACTGCAATCGCGCAGGTAAAGTATGCGTTCCTGAATACTCATCGCTCCATTTAGATACAAGCTCATCTACTGCTCCAGACACATTCCCGTATGTTGGATTATCAACAGTAATTGAATTTTCCTTTTTCAAACCTGGTAAATCAATACTAATCGTCAATGGTTTTCTTGGTACCAGTAATAAACTGGGTTTATTTTCTGCAAAAGCTTGATTGGCAAGTTGTAATGCTCCTGGGTAAGTGCGATTAGCCATAGAATCAATAATGGAAATATCTACTGGAGAAGTGGATAGTGACTTTTTTTTACGTTCTACGACGATAAACTTACCATGTGGATTGAGTGCTTCTTTTGGAACAAAACTGTCTATCTCATCACCACTTACTGCTAAAATCTCGTCATTATCATAGTCTAAGTTTGCTATACCAGTGTTAATGTCATCGGCGTTGCTTGTTTCACTGACTTCACTAGAATCAACTGTTTCGGCAAAGGAGGCAACTGGATAATTTACAGTAGCGAATATAACAGATAAACTGGCAATTACTTTTACAATCCTAGTATGATTTCGAATCCTCATAAGATATTCCCCTTTGAGATGTGAGCATAACGTCAAACATTATACTCCCATTAAATATATTTTTTGGAATACTAACTATATCGGTAGTTTCCTAATTAATCTTTAGATGGAGCCCGAAAAGTATATGGTGGGGCACATCTCACAGCTTGTTCACACTGTTTACTCCACAGGTGTAGAGTGTACAGTGTTACTTAAATGGGTGGGGGGAATGATAGTCTGCCCTCTTGTTCATCGTGACGGCTGCCTTTATTAGCCAATTCGGATAGGAATTTAACTATGTAAAAACTCAAATAGCCGTTCATTACAGAAACGGCTAATAAGTGGATATTAGTTTAATCACAACACAGTTATTTGTCGGGTTTAGGGTTAGTGGGAGAGGTGTTGTCTGTATCCGGTAAATTAGGATCGTGCACATTGGGACCTTGACTGTTAGTGTTTGGGTTGTGTCATGGATTAGAATCTGGATTGTTGTTATTGTTATTACTGTTACTGTTGTCGTTAGCCATAAGGGTCATCTCCAAATAGGTAAGTTGATTTTAATATTCAGTACCGAATTCATAAATTTATTAACAAACTAGTTACTTTGATAATCCAAAAGAATAATGCCCTACCGGATAAATGATAGGGCAGAACGCTCATTTATATTGGTCAAATTGGATTCTCTGGGCAACACCAACCACACCAATTACGCCCGCAACAGCGAAAACAACCGGTGATTTGACAAGGATAGTGATTTGGAGCTTGATAAGAATATTGTACCAGCTTACCGTTTACTTTCTTGAATTTCTTTAGATGGGATTTCCTCTTTTTCATTGGAAATTCCCTTCATTATAACGCTCTAAGATCATGGATGATCAACGATTCCCTTTTGATTGGTAAGGTCGTCGCATTTTCGGTAAACCACCGTCGTTTTCTTATCTTTTTTTTCTAGAAACAACCGGGCGTACAATCTTTTTCGTTAACACACTCTGAGCATCGCGTACGGCTCTGGCGAAAACCAATGGTCTCTCAATCTTTTCATAGTGGATATACCATAGATTTGGATTGGTAAACAGCCAGTGGTTATGCAAGGCAGTAACCTTAATACCATGTTTTCGGAGACGCGAGATAAATGGGTTAATCTCACGTGTAAGGATAACTGTTTCTCCTAGACAAAGTGCAGTGCCATTCTCCCTAATGCTCTCAAAAGAGTGGAATTGGGGGATGGTCAACGCAGAGTTCGACCGTCTTCCTAGAATGGTAGCTCTTATATTTGTCCGTAGAGTCTGGGCAGTACAAACACCATTAACGACTGTCGCCTGTGCATTAAGAATTTCGGCAAATCTACGGCATAGCGGGCTAATTGCCAAGTTGCATACCTCCATATTCTTAGGATCATTTTTAATATATGAGGCATGAAACTGAATGGTACAGGCATTCAGCGTGCGTAAAATACCTATTTTTAGAAGAATGGGTATGTAATGTAGTATTTCGAGAGTGAAGGTAAGTAAAATGGCTCGTACGGTGTGGTTGGTTCACGAAAGAAATGATGAAAAGAGGCTGATGTAGCATCAGCCTCTAATCAGAGATTTAGCAGACTTTAATTCTTCCCACCTATTAACTGATTTGTGGACAATTAGGGACACCGATCAGTTTAAGCAGGTTATAAACTTCGCTCGAAATAGGGACAGTAACTTCTATCCCATTGAGCTTAACAACAGAAAAGAAACTTCCGTCAGATTCAAATACACAAACAACTAATGTTACCATTTATCCTCTTCCTTTCTCCATAAAGCAGGGAGATATTAGTTTTGTCCTCCCTGATAGTAAGTTATGGAGTTGGGAAGTTAAGTGACAGTGCTTGTATCACGTCATGGTAATTTTTGGGTATTTAACAGAAAAATCTGAGGAAGCGTTTCAATAAATATGAAACGATAAGGGGCTATCCTACCCCCAAAAATATGATGGGACAGCTAACATGGAAGCTATCAGTTACTGCGATACTTAAAGATATAATCGATATATTCTTTTGCACTATGATTGATTTCCTCATCGCTAGCTTGAAATGAAGCTCCGAAGACAGAAAAATAGGGTAGTGCCACAGCACCCACATGTACAGTACTGGCTTTAAAAGGCGTAATCACTTCATCCACGGTAAAAGAAACAGAGCCCTTTGGCGAATAATTTTCTTTTTTATCGCCGATGGACATGGTGAGTCCTAATTTCTTCCCTTTAAGCTTGTCACCTTTCGAGCCATAAGCCCATCCGTAAGTAAAAACATCGTCAAACCACTTTTTCAATAAAGGCGGATAACTGTACCAATACAACGGGAATTGAAAGATGACATGGTCATATGCCTCTAATAGCTGTTGCTCTCTAGGAACCTCAATGTTCCAGTCAGGATACTCTTTGTAAATCTCATGAATGGTAATATCGTTTGGGTATTTCAGCAGCTCTTCTTTCCAGCGCTGGTTTACCCTAGATGTCTCAATGTTCGGGTGTGCTAAAATCACCAGTGTTTTCATTATAAAAATCCCCTTATCAGGCCAAAATCCCCATAGTGCCTTGCCTCTTTTTTGAATAACATCATTATCTTGCAGGCATAAAAAAAAGAAAATACACACAATAAAGTAAGATGGTTACCTCAAGGTATGTACTGGACTCCAAAAGACAAATATGGAAGAATAAAATTTTCAGACTGATTTTACAAGAGCAGCATGTACGAGGTGTTAATCTATGAAACAATATAATCTGGGCATAGAGGCAACACTTGAAATTATCGGTGGAAAGTGGAAAGCTCTGATCATATGCTTATTAATGTCCGGTGTAAAGAGAACGAGCGAATTACAGCGCAATATTCACGGCATTTCGCAAAAGGTTCTGATCCAGCAGCTGCGCGAACTTGAGAAGGATGGACTTGTAACAAGATATGTGTACCAACAAATGCCGCCAAAAGTCGAATATAGCCTCACAGAATATGGAGTTACAGCGAATAAGATCGTTGATGTTATGTGTTCGTGGGGGAAAGAAAATATTAAAAGAAGACAACAGCAAGGAGAAGCTATCATCTTGCTAGAGGATAAATTACCGGAGGACTTTGCAGATTTCGGAAAGAGAGATTAGTTGAATGAAGTTGGAATAGAATACAAGGGGCTAACGTTTAAGCCCCTTGTCGTAAACTCACCCATGCCTGGGCTGTTTTGTCTACAAAATTAGAAAGTATTATATACATTTTCACATTCTTTCGCGGTCGGCTCATAAAAACAATGAAGCTTGTAACGCCCCACGTGCGGCTGATTATACCAGGTCGGCGGACAAGGCAGGGGATTTTGCGCCGTTCCCGGACGAAAATACCAGAGGGAGAATTTAGCTGGCCAATACCGCTCCCCTTTTACAACCCGTCGCGCCAGACGGCGTTCTTTCTCTCTAGCCCTTTGGTAGTACATACCATGAAGCAGAGCTTCAAACGCATGCGGCTGGTTGATCATTTGGGGAATTGTCCGTATTCCTTTAAAATCGGAGCAGTTCGCTCTTATTCGGTTAATTCCAACGTTTCCCACAAGGAGCATACCCATTTCGCCTTCGCCTACAGCTTCGGCTCGAAGCAACCTTGCCAACATGTCAATATCACTCTTCCTGGCTTTTACGACTGCCATCGACTCACCTCTTTAGATTGTTCTAGGCACATCATATTGTAGATGAAGCAGATATGTTACGCTTCAAATCGCTCTAAAGAGCAAACACTAATCCGTGGACAGTTTTTTTGAGTGTTTTCAAAGTCTATTCAACACATGTGGAAAGCGTTGCATTTGACATTCTGTCGATAGAAGATAGTACTGATACCGTAAAGCAAAAGTAAGAGGACTGTCTTAAGTAGAAATTAATCTTCTACCTAAGACAGTCCTCCTTGTTTGCTTCAAAGTCATCGGTCCTTATTTCTAAATGAGCTATACGGTGTCAAACGCAAGAGATCTTCCTGTTTTTTTGCCAATTTGGATAGCGGGATCCGGTATGCCATTTCAATAATTTTGCTTGCGACCTCAGCGCCGTTGGTAGGGATAAGGCTAAATCTTTTTTGAATGACCTCTTTATTTGCTAACGCATGCTCGATCTTTGGTACAAGCTCTTCCGGTTCCTGGATCGATACCTTATCACTATTCGCTATTTCTCTTAGCATATTTAATTTTTGCTCGCGTTCCGCATCATCCGGAGGAAGGAAAAGCAAAGGAGTTCCTGTAGAGATGCAATCTCCTAAAATGCCCATGCCCGGTTTGCTAATGACCAGACTGGCCGCCTGTACAAGATTTTTGCCATTCGGGATAAGAGGGGCTTTGATGATCCTTTCATCGAATGGGTAATCTTCATCTGCCAATTGCCCAGCTACAACAAATCGATAACGGCCGGCAAGTGAGTTTATTTGATCATACCACTTTACGATCTGTTCATAACGGTTAGCGAGTCCGCCGCCCATGTGAACCAGAATAAACGACTCGTTCTGCTCAAGGCCTAACATACGTCGCACTTCTATCGGGGACTGGCTGATTTCCCTGGTGATTAAAGGAATAGGGATGTAGATGCAGTTCATTTGCGGATGGGTCTGCTTAGGCGGCATAAGATTCATGTGCAGAAAGATATCGGATTGATTGGCGATTTCTACGATGCGATTTTTGTATTCCTGCATCGGAGCTGAATCATTATCACCGATGATAAAGTCACTGTGATAGAGGGTCACCAGCTTTGTGTTTCCACCGACTTTCCCCTCGCTGCGAAAACGAGGCACATCGGAGCGCCAATCATTTATTAATAGTGTGGTTTGTTTACCATCCTCGAATTTTTTGGATTTAAAGGCTTTTAATTGGACGTCATTGTGCAGGTTTTTCGATAAATAGCCATGTGTTTCCCGAAAGGCAAACACGTGAATGGGAAGATGATGTTGCTGCAATTTTTCCGTTATGCTAATGCATCTACCGAGATGGCCCATACCTCTGCCAACCACAAAGGAGATCATATTTCATCACCCTTTTAAATAGGTACTTTCTTGTTCCCAGTCTGGAGCTTGGACAAATTACCCCCGTATCGCTACTTATGGGATAAGGTCATTGCCGAATTCGGGTCGTTTTCACAGCTTATATATTTTATGGGGATGGATGGAACATGCTCTAGTCGTATAACGGTTTTCTTAACGATCACAGAAAAAAGCGGCATCAGCGGAAGTCTGCAGCAGTGAATTGTGCTCCCATCTAGAAATAATTGGGTATTTTCATCACACAAACCAACGCTGTCCATGAATAGTGTGTATATATAGCTCAATAAGGATATGGGGTGGGAGAATAGTGGGCACGATTCATATTGTAACAGCCGTTAATGATGGTTTTGCTATACATCTCGCAGTCATGTTATATTCCCTTTTTGAAAATAAGGCTTCGAAAAACCCAGTCATCGTTCACGTTATTGACAGTCAAGTCTCTGGGAAAAATAAATCCATCTTAACGAAAACTGTGAAACGATTCCATGCTCAAATCAAATATGTAACTATTGATCCGACCCTATATGATGGATTCCTTGTCCGTGATCATCTTACTCAGGAGACCTATCACCGAATTTCTATTCCAGACCTGCTGGACAAAGAAGTTGAAAAAGTGATTTATTTGGACAGTGATATCGTTATAAAAAAGGACATCACCCCATTATGGAACACAAAAGTTGATCAATATTTCCTTGCAGCGGTGATGGATTCTTGGCAAGGTTTAAACAAGTTAAGACATGCCGATCTAGCCATTCCGGATGACTGTGATTACTTTAATGCGGGAGTATTAGTCATGAATTTGAAAAAATGGAGAGAGCATAACATCACAAAAAAGATTTTGGATTACATGAAAAAGAACCAAAGTATTATTCGTTATCCCAGTCAAGATCCGATGAATGCGATTCTTCATGATAAGTGGCTTCAACTTGACCCGAAGTGGAATTATCAGTCCAAGCATCTTTATAAAAGCAACCTGCGAATAGACCCGGCCATTATTCACTACACAGGAGAAGATAGCAAACCGTGGTTGAGTAAAAAGCACCCGCTTCGAGAGGAGTATTTTAAATATCTGAAAAAAGTAAAGAAGTTAAACTCCTTGTAGGCATCGGGTTTTGGGGCTTTCCTAATTAAATAATATGGTTGGAAATCCCTTCACATGGAGAAATGAGAGCTGGAGGGATTTTTGTGTTGGATTTTTTAGATAGATGGGTTTATGCACGATACTAAACATCTTCATATAAAATATTGAACAAATTATGAAATATTTGGATTTTGACCATTTTTACCAGACATCTGGCCTATAATGAAATGGAAACATTTTCTAATTATATATTCTTTTGGAGGTGGAGTGAGTGGCACGCGTATTGTATGTTACGATTCCAGCAGATGGTCACGTGAATCCTACATTGGGATTAGTGAAGCAGCTAGTCGACAACGGAGAAGAAGTCGTCTATATGTGTTCAGAAGAATATCGGGATAGGCTTGCCCAGACTGGAGCGCAATTCCGCGCTTATCAATTGGATGAACAAGTACCTCGTGATTTAGGCTTTAACCCAACAGAATTCAAACACCCTCTTCATTTCACCGATTTTATGCTGCGAGGCATTATTGAACCCCGCATTCCCGAGATTCTTACGCGGATAGAAAACGAATCATTTGATTACCTGATTTTTGACTCCTTGTTTGGGTGGGGAGGAGCGATTTTAGGCGAGAAATTAGGAATCCCGACGATCTGCTCCGTAACCAACCTGGCATTTGCCGAACCGCTCAGCAAGATTGTCGAAGTGTTTGATGCAAGCGATGATGTAGATGTGGATGCACTTTATGAACGAGTGACGCAGACTGCACAGAGCATTGCTCGTGTATGTAACGTAGCCGTCCCTGCCATTGAAGATATTACCCGCCAGTATGGGGACATGAAGATTGTCTTTACCAGTCGTGAATTCCAGCCAGATGCTGACAAACTGGATGAAAGCTACATTTTTACAGGACCGTCGATTACTTCGCGCCCGGATTCTCCTTCGTTTCCGTTTGAAAAGCTACGCGCTCCATATGATAAGGTCGTATACATTTCCATGGGCAGTATTTTGACCAAAGATGTGGAATTGTACAAAATGTGCTTTGCAGCCTTTCAAGATATTCCGGCTCAATTCGTACTCTCTTGCGGAAGAGAAACGGAACGAGAGTCGCTGGGTGATGATATTCCACCAAATTTCATCGTTGAGCCGTATGTTCCTCAACTGGAAGTGCTCCAGCAAGCCGATGCTTTTATTACCCATGCTGGCATGAACAGTGCGAGTGAGGCTCTCTATTTTCATGTGCCCCTCGTCATGATTCCATTAAGCTCCGATCAACCAATTGTGGCGAAGCGGGTGGAGGAGCTGGGAGCGGGTATTATATTAGATAGAGGGAAGCTCACACCGACAGCTTTGAAGGATGCTTTGCTGCAAGTGTTGAACGAGCCCACCTATAAAGAGCATGCGATACAGGTAGGGGACTCCTTGCGTAAGGCTGGCGGATACCAAGAAGCTGCAAGACGTATCATGTCTTTGTATTCCGTGCCGAATTAAAAATGAAAAGCTTCTTGCCTCCTCATCATGAGCGGCAAGAAGCTTTTTTGACTATAATTTCTTCCAAATGTTGAAGTTAAGCCATTCCTCTTGAAACACATCTTGGCCTTTCAGGTTGAGCAATGGACCAAACCACAGCTTGAAATCCTTGTTCTTGTCAAAATGCTCCGCTGGAACCAGAATGACCAGCATGCTCTCCACACTTTCACCTGCTTTTAACTCGTCCTTGACTGCGGGGGTCAATCCGTTCGCGGCTTTTACACTGGCTTTGGACTCGGGTAAATCCAGCGTCACCTGCAAGCTGCTGACTTTAACCGTTTGCGCTGAGGTATTATCAATTCGATACTTGGCTGTCAGGGCGACAATCCCTTTCTCGCCGAACCCTTGAAAAGATTTGACGTAAGCAGGCTCAATCGTCAGCTTTGCCCATTGATAACCTTGCAGTGTAATTTTGATGTTGTCATACTGATCGCTCTTGGTTGGCTTGAAGGTAAAGAGTACTTGTTTTTTGGCAATATTTTTGGTGGTGAGAAAATCAGTATAAGGTGGTTCAGGAGGCTGGGGTTTAGCGGCTTTACCATCCGCGAGCAAAAAGTCGCGACCGCCAATGCGCAGCATATTGGGACTTGGCTGTTCAGGCAGGAAAAATAGAAGCTTTTTGGTTTTGCCATCCTTATAGGTTAGAGAGAGAGTATAGTTTACGATCTGATAGGTTCCGGATGCTTTGGACTCTGATCCGACGCTAGTAGAAGTACCCGAATTGTCTCCTGTACTGGAACCATCTGTGATGACGCCCACGAAGCTGCTGTCCACAAAGGTGCCGTCTTTATTGAATAAATAGGTGATCGAGCTCGCATACCCGGTGCCAAGAGCATTGGAGGAATAGCTGAAAGACTCGTACTTGCCCTGAAGCTTCAGCCCGGTGGAGGGGGCGTATTTGATGAACTTTCCGCCGTTGATCTCCAGTTCATTTGCTGATTTGACTTTGAACGTATACGATTTTCCGTTACTGAGCGTGAGTTTGTTTCCTTTGATTTGATAGGTCAAACAAGTATCTGTACTGCAATTGAACGCATCTATACCGCCATCTGGGAATGTTGTTGCCACCTGCTTATCGTTGATGAAGTAAAAATAATCCCAGCACAACGAGGAGCATCCTCTTGCTCCGCCCACATCCACTTCCCATTTTGCATAAAAACCTTTGGGTGCGACTTTGGCTGCGGCTATTACGTTTGTGTTTGTTGATGCTTCAGATTCCTTGCCCTGTGCCCCTTCTACGGATGGCACAAAGAGCAACAGTATGGCAGAGAGCATCATCCTCATCCAGGGTATATTCTTAATCCTGATCGTTAACAATTGGTCTCCCTCCACTTCACCGAGTTAATTAGACAGTGCGTAAACAAATGATAGTTTATTCATGCTTCGAGAATTGTAAACCCAAAACCGAGTATCCCCAAAAATTTGGAGTGTAAAGAAAGTGAAGGATTGCCGATATATGTAAAGTATGGCCTTTATAATAGAAAGATGGAAAAATCAATGTTTCGATGAAATATTAGGGTAAAAAGTAATTTGCAATATATTTTCGGATGAAAAAGGGGATTTCTGGACGATTTTCCCACCGGAATAGAGGGATTCATTGCATTGATGTAGTAGCAGTATCGGCTGGATATAATTCTTCACTTGGCCTAAAGAGTGATGGAACCGCGTAGGACTGGGGCAGAAACTATGAAGAGCCTATTTTTGGGGATAACGAGGAAATAACTGAGGAAGTAAATTACTAGGAAATGAAGATATCGAACATATTTTGGTCCGGTGGAAGTGTTGTATGAATAAATAATATGTCCTCCTGACTGAACTGCACGCCAATCGTTAGACATATTTAACTGTTGGCAGTGCAGTTTTTTATCGGAAATTTGGACCATTCGTGTATGTTCAGTGAAAATAGATAATTATATTACTAAAAATAAACAACAAAAGAAATAATAGTAAATTAATATATTATATGGTATATTTTACGAGGAAATTTTATCCTTCTATATGTTGGGGGTATGCTTATCAGCTAATCTTGAAATGAGTTGTGCTACTTTTGCTTCATTATGCAATATTCTATTAACTACGAATGAATGGGAGCTCTTTATGAAAAAACTAACTTCAAAACTTTTGACAGGACTTTTAACAGCTGGGCTTACATTAAATATATTGGGTTCAGGCGTGGCTCATGCTGAATTCAGCGAAGAAATTGCCATGAATATGGGAAAAGCCTCTGCAGGAGCTTCTCATAGCTTGATTATTGATGCGGATGGAAATGTTTGGGCATGGGGAAGTACTTCTAATGGAGCATTAGGGGTTGGTGACACAGGTAGAGAAAAGTACAAACTCCCAACCAAAATTGAGGATTTTTCTGATGTTCGAGCAGTGTCTGCTGCTAACGTTTCTTCTATAGCCCTAAAAAATGATGGAACCGTATGGGCGTGGGGAGTAAACATTGGAGACGGCAAACGTTATTCTGAGAGTGATGTCCCTGTACAAGTGAAGGGTCTTGAAAATGTGGTTGCGGTTTCAGCAGGTAACTCACACAACATGGTTTTAAAAGATGATGGTACTGTATGGGCATGGGGTTCAAACAGAGTAGGTAACGTTGGGAACGGCACGAAAAAAGACGTTTACGCGCCAGTGCAAGTTAGTAAATTAAGCGATGTAAAAGCGATTGCTACTGGGTTTCAACATTCTTTGGCTTTGAAAAATGATGGCACCGTTTGGGCATGGGGTGGAAATAGAAACGGCCAGTTAGGAAATGGGTTCAATGAAGACAAGACGACACCAGTTCGTGTGGTTGGGCTAGAAGATGTCGTGTCGATTGCAGCTGGTGATTACCACTCTGTAGCATTGAAAAGTGATGGAACAGTTTGGACATGGGGTTCTAATGGTTATGGAGAACTGGGTAATGGCAGACCTGGCCTTGGAGAGAGCGAGTCTGGAGATTTAAACAAGCCTACTCAAGTTCCTAATCTCGATCACGTAGACGCAATTGCAGAGACGAACGGGTTCTGGACTACTGTTTTAAAAGATGATGGAACCGTTTGGGGTTGGGGAAGAAACTATGAGGATCTGATTTTTGGTGATACACGTGGAAAAATTACTACTCCTCATCAAATCCCAGAAGTTAATGATGCAGTTGCAGTAAGTAGCGGTACCCAACATTCCTTGGTAATGAAGAATGATGGAACTGTATGGGCATGGGGAAATAACTACGGTAACAAATTGCTTGGAAATGAAGATATCGAACATAAGTCCGGTCCAGTAGAAGTATTTTTCGAATAAGTGAAAGATGGCCCTGCCTGAAATAGGGGGGGCTTTTTTCTTGAACGAAATGTACAAAAAAGGGATAAAAAGAAAAGTTTCACTGGAAAGAGCGATTTTTAAGGAGGGATACAGTAAGTGAGTAAAAAAATATTTCAATTTTTTATTATGATGGCTCTCATATTACAAATGTTTAGTATCGAACAAATTGCTTCTGCAAATACTTCAGATAAAGCTTCAGTCACCTTGAGCGAGGGAGAAAGCTATATCTTCTACAATGAGGGAACGGCACTCAGGCAGATTAGCACGGATGCCTCCACTACCAAAAATCAATTGTTTGACTATGCTACTTATAAAGAGGATGGCAATGGATATGGGCAGGCAATGAATTCGGCGGGAGACCCCTATATTCCAGGTGGTGGAATTATGGTGGTTACAGTCGTTTCTAGTAATCCTGTCACATTTACTTATTCCGTAGAAGACATCAGTGGTGATGTAACTTCGGAGCCTGCATTGTATAAGCATACTTTGTATAAAGGTGAGAGCTATACTTTTTCACACAATAACGTAGTAAATACCTCTATTCAAAATGATGCGTCCTCTTCTAAAAAATTTGACTACGCTTCTTATAAAGAGGATGGATCATTAGCTGGTAAGGGTATTGCTGTATCCTCTGAACCAAGTATTCCAGCAGGTGGACAAATGACGGTAACCGTAGTTACAGACAGTCCTGTCACTTTTGGGGGATACAATCAACTGTTTTATGGATATGTATCAAATGATCCGGCCTTAATGCGAATTACACTAAAAAAGGGCGAAAGCTATACTTTTACGAACATTGGTAAGGGTTTCCGTTCCTTAATGAATGATGCATCGTACAAGAATCAAAAGTTATATGACTATGCGATTTACGACAAAAAAGGTTATGGGTACAGTCACAAAATGAATTCACAATGGGACCCAAATGTTCCGCCAGGCGGGCGTCTGGTAGCGACAGTTACTTCTGACACACCCGTTACGTTTATTTATCATATGGAATTTAACGTAGAGCCAAGTGAAGACCCCGCATTACTTAGACAAGTTGTTGCAAAAGGAGAAACATACTCCTTTACAAATTACGGGCCGAGAAGTTTCACGATCAGACATGATATTAAGTCTGGAATGAAGTATGACTATGCTATTTATAATGCTGACGGTTCTCTTCGTACGAAAAGAGCAAATTCCTCCGCACAACCATTCATACCTGCAGGGGGCAGAATTGTTGTTACAACCATCTCAGATGAGCCTATTACTTTTGGAGGTTACTACGAATTCTTCTATGCGGATGCCTCAGATAATCCAGCATTAGAACGGAAAACCTTGCAAAAGGGCGAGAGTTTTGTCCTGATCAATAAATCTTCAATGAATAAACAAGTAATGACGGATGCTTCGAAACGGGATAGCAAGATTTTTGATTATGCGACTTACAACAAAGAGGGGAATGGACATTATCAATTCATGAACTCTGTTGCTGATCCGTATGTTCCGCCAGGCGGTCGGATCGTAGTGACAGTTATTTCAGATAATCCAATCACGTTAATCTACAATGCAAATGAGTTTGAAACACATATGTCTGAATATCCTGCTTTGTTGAAAAAGACTGTATCAAAAGGAGAAAGCTACACGTTCACAAGCAAAGGGCGCGTGAAAGAAGTATTAAAAAATAATGCTTCTGCAACTAGGAAATTTGATTACAACATTTTCAACGCAAACGGAACGTTAGAGAGTCAAGGAATCAACCATATGGCAGAGAATGGAGTTCCGGCAGGCGGACGAATTCATGTTTCCAATCCATATGAGGAGCCAATTACTTTCTTTGGCTACTATGATTTGTTTGTTGGAGATGGCAATTCTGATGGTGTTTCAAATGAAAAACTAATTGCTAAAGGTGAGAGCTATCTCTTCTTTAATACAGGTACGAAAACCAAGCAGCTTGTAAGTGATGCTTCGTTGGACGACAAGAATAAATTCTTCGATTATGCGGTTTATAAAAGAGATAATTCAGGATTTTCACAAGCGCAAAATGTATCTTCATCCATACAGATTCCTCCAGGTGGAAAAGCTGTAGTATCTGTCACATCGGATCAATCGGTTACCTTCCGATACGATAATGAAATTAAGGCAGAACTGAGTTCAAAGCCTGCGCTATTTAAAAAGACACTGGAAAAAGGCAGTTCCTACATGATTTTTAATAAGGGAACGATTAGCGGTGAATATCTGGAAAGCAGTGGTTCTCTAGGACGGAAATACGAGTATGTGACTTACAAGCAGGATGGAAGTATTGAGAGTCAAGATACTGTAGTAGCAACTAAATTGCTTGTACCGGCAAATGGAAAAGCACACGTTACTGCCTTATCAGAACAACCTATTACATTCTGGGGCTACTATGATCTCTTCGTAGGTGAAGATGGAACGGGATCAAAACCAAAAGAAGTCATCGTCTACAGTGGAGAAAGTTATGTGTTTAAGAATCGAGCAAGTGTAACGAAAGAGCTAAAGCATGACGGTTCTCAAGCAAATGCGGGTAAATATTTCGATTTTGCCGCTTATAACAGAGATGGTTCCGGTTTTTATCAACTGATGAATACCTATGGTGTCCCAACTATACCTGGAGGCGGACGAGTAGTTGTAACGGTAATGTCTTCGAACCCGGTAACTTTCTACTATGACAATGATATCGATGTGGAACCGAGTCGAAACCCTGCCTTACTCAAACAAACGGTCACTACAAATACGAGCTACGCCTTCAAGAATATCGGTGCTACAAGTGAAGCTATGGAAAATACCATTTCACATCCTGAAAAATATGACTACATCGTTTATCAGGAAAATGGAACGGTCGTACAGCAAGAGACTGGTTCAACTGCAAAACCGAAAATCCCACCTAAAGGAAAAATGGTGGTTACGAACACATCTGGCAGCCCACAAATATTCTGGGGGTACTATGAGTTTTTCATCGGAAACGATGTGAATCCACAACCAAGTAATGGTAAGCAAATCGTTAGACAGGGCGAAAATTACGTATTTATCAACAAAGGGACGACCTCGAAAGTAATCTTTAACAATGGCTCTAGCAATTCGAAGGATAAGCTGTTTGATTACGCTGTCTATAAGCAAAGCGGAGCTGGAGAGAGCTCAAATATCAGCTCTGTCGATACTCCGACCATTCCTGTTGGGGGACGTATGGTTGTAACAGTTGTCTCTGAGAGTCCAGTCACTTTTACCTTCGATAAAGAAATTGAGGTAAAACCTTGGAATGCACCTGCTTTAGTCAAGAAGACACTGCGTAAGGATAAGAGTTATTTGTTTACGAATAAAGGAAACTCTGAAGAAAGATTGCAAACGGACGCGTGGATAGGAAGAAACTACGATTTTGTTTTGTATAACGCAGATGGAACTGTAGCCAAAAAACAATCGAATACCGTTGAAAAGCCTTTGGTTCAGGCTGGCCAGCGAGTTGCCGTAATAGGAACGTCAGACAGTATCATTAATTTCTGGGGACATTATGAGCTGTTCACGGTAAAAGATAATGATTTAACAGGGAAAAAGACCATTTATCCATGGGAAAACTATTTATTTATCAATAATGGTACCGCGCCAAAACAGCTTCCTAATAATGCTTCTATAGCAGATGATCGTTATTTTAGCGTTGCTGTCTATAACAAGAGTGGCACAGGTTATACCCAAAAAATGAGAGCGGCTGAAGCGCCATATATTCCGGCAGGTGGGCAGGCAGTCGTTTCCGTCCATTCAAATAATCCGGTGACGTTTACCTACGATAATGACTTTATTGTAGAAGAAACGAATGAGCGGTCTCTAACGCGCGCAACGCTTACTAAAGGGAATAGCTACGAGTTTAAAAATATCGGAACGACAGGTGCCAAAATTATGACCGATATAGCGGAAGGGAAGCATTTTGACTATACGGTTTTCAAAGCGGATGGAACTGTACAGAAAAAAGGAACAGCCACAACCGAAGAGCCGCTAGTTCCAGCAGGCGGAAAGGTCATCGTTACGAACATTTCTGATGTTGAAATCACATTTGGAGGTTACTTCAGACTGTTTACTGGAACGATTCCAGATATCCCAGTAGGAGATGCGACGATCTATCCAGCTATCAATAAGATATTTGGGCCTGATTTTGAGCAGAAAGTAAAAGCGGTTCAATCGGGCAAATAGTACGTATCAGGATGAATGACAGATAGGAGACGAGTCTATTGAAGAAAAAGGCTTATCAAAAGTGGCTCATCATAGTTTCCAATATCAGTTTGGTAGCGGGTTTAGTACTCCCGTTTGTCTCTACTGCAGAAGCTAGAAAGCTGAGTGATAGAGTAATCGCTGCCGCTACAGAAGGCGCAGAGAATAACCTGTTGAAAAATGGAAGCTTCGAGGATTATTCAGGAGATAAAGGCATTGCAGACAAATGGGATGTCGAAAGTGACACAGACGTAACAGGAGATTTTCAAGTCGTAGAATCTCCTGTTGATTCCGGAAAATATGCCCAAAAAGTAAAAGCAACGGGTATAGCAAAAGATAAAGGGATGAAAATCGTTCAAAAAGTTAAGGTAGATAGCGATAAAAAGTATCGGCTGAGTGGAGATGTAAACATTGCATCGCTTAGTCAATCTACCTTACAGGTCGGTATCGAATTTTTTGACGCCGAAGGAAACAGCCTGGATAGTAAGAGCGTTGATCTCACAGATGAAAAATTAGACGAATACGTGTCTGTGAAGGAAGTAGTAACTACTCCTCCCGATGTGAGCTACGCTCAGATTTATGCACAGCTGAAATCCACTGAAGATGGTGGAGAAGGCTCGTTATTTTTAGATGACTTCCGCTTGGAAAACCATGAGGAAGAACCAGTAGCTGAGCTTCCGAGTACGCCTGCCAATCTAAAGGCAGATCCGAAAGCAACGCGGATTGTACTGGAGTGGAACGAAGTTAAAAATGCTGCCTCTTATGAATTAAAACGAGATGATGCAGTTGTTTTTACTGGTAACGAAACAAGATTTGCCGATAAAGATCTACAGCCAGAAACCGAGTATGTGTACACGCTCCTCGCAAAAAACGAGCAAGGGGCTAGTGAACCAGCAACCATTCGAGTAAAAACATTAAAACAAGAGGATCAACTGCCAACAGCTATTAGTGCTGATCCAGTTGCTGTCTCAGTCCTGACTGGGGCAACACAACAGTTGCGAATCCAAGCACATTATCCAGATTCCACAGTTGTAGAGGTTACAGACAAAGCTACTTATCAAATCAGCGATGAAACAATAGCAACAATCAGTGAATTAGGAATCATCACTGGTCTGAAAGAAGGAACTGCGAAAATTGCCATTAGCTATCAAGAGCAAAAGTTGGAGATAGACCTTCTCGTCTATAATACCGCTGTTCCATTAACCGGAATTTCGCTTGAGAAGAGTAATCTTTTGATGTCGCCCGGAGTTGAGGAGCAGGTAAAAGTTGCTTTTCAGCCAGAGAATGCAACGAATAAACAAGTAAAGTGGACCTCCAGTGATGAAGCGATTGTGATCGTTGATTCAACTGGCAAGATAACTGCCAAGGCCGTAGGAAATGCAACTGTAACAGTCACATCCGAAGATGGTGGCTTTACCTCAACAGTAAATGTGGTTGTGCAAGAAGCTTCAGAATGGGCGGAAGTATTGAAGAGAGTAGGAGAAGAGTACAACTGGTATGACTTGAACCCGTATCGGATTTTAGACAATCTCAGTGAACTTCAAGAAGAATTGCCGGATGAAGAGGTTACGTTTACTGACCATGAGGGTAAGGTAGTTACTGATAGTTCTAGTAAGAGACTTGCTAGATATATTAAATCATACGAGAAGGCAATCTCAGAAAATATGATTTCCGACAATCGGTACAGTGGAACGGAAGTCTCTCACTCTCAACTGAATTTGTTTAACTTGCTTGCTGCATATAAAAATGCGTACGATCAAGACTTATCAAATGAAGAACAGGATATGTTACTGGACAACATTACTAATTTACTCATGCTTGAATTGCAACAGTTGGAAGCAATCAAAGAGGATGCTGCTCAATATGCGGACAATCTCTCTAAAGCTGGTGAATCCGTTGATCCAGGCTATTTAAAGGATCTCGAAGAGTTTCAGGCGTCTTGGGAAGCGTTACTTGAGGAATTTAAGAATGGAACTATCGTCCAACCATTTAAAAAAATACAGAATCTGATGGACACTGGATCAAATTTGTTAGCTTTCTATGGACTCAATTATAAGATTGAGAACTTGAAAACTGATACCGATAACGATGGTATCCCTGATTTGATAGAGCTTACTTTCAAAACGGACATTTACTCAGCGGATACTGATCAGGATGGACTTAGTGATAAGGAAGAGATTAAGTATAATCTGGATCCAACACAAGCAGATTCCGATGGTGATGGGATACCAGATTCTGAGGCAGATCAAGATCAGGATGGTTTGTCTAACACTGAGGAAGCTAGACTAGGCACCAATTTTGAAAACGCGGATACAGATAATGATTTAATCCCCGATGGTGATGAAGTAAACAAGTACCATACGTCTCCTACTCATTGGGATACGGATAGGGATGGAATATCAGACAAACGAGAAATCGATCTGGGTTTAAATCCGTTACGTGAGGATAGTGATGGTGACGGTCAGCCTGATTCCAAAATCAGGATGACCGAGAAAATTGAGATAAATGAAGATGAACAACGAAGCTTTGAAGCAGCTGGGGTGATTCCGAAGGTTACGATGGATGGGTTTCCACAATCAAGTGAAAACACCATGGTATCAGATGCATTTGAGAATCCATTTGTGAGAAATACGCCTCATATGATTGGACACCCGGTTAACCTAGATGTAAGTGAAGATTTTGAACAAGTAACCCTCGATTTCACCTTAAATGAGAAGTGGAACCATCTCGATTTGCAAAAACTGGCTGTTATGTACTATGACAAAGAAAAGCAGCTTTTGAGAAAACTTCCTAATACTCAAATTAATGAAGCAGATCGTACCATTACAGCGACTGGTGATAAATATGGCTACTATGTATTAGTCGATGGAGAAGAGTGGAACAAACTCCTGGAAACACCATATGATCCAGGGAAGCCTGCTGTCATTCGTGGGAAAATCGAGAACTTTGTGCTTGCCACTACCTATGCAGTAGGAAACCAGAGTATTTTCAATTACGGAACTATTGAGCGGAATAAGGTAGAAGAAGCAATCCGCTCAACAAATATTCCGGCTGATTTGGTCCAAGGACAAGTATTTTCAAACCAACTAGTAAGTCCATCTTACATCTCCAGCGCTATCGACCAATTAGCAGCAAATGCTGCATTGAAAAACAAATGGAAAGTGTTGCTGGTTGCTTCGAAAGAGCAGCATCTCGCTGATCCAAATCTAGCTAATGCAATTGCCAAGGCGAATGAAAATCAAATCATGATTTATACGTATTGGACATCGAATGAGATGGGTAGCGGAGAATGGACTCTGCAACAATTGGCTGAACAGACAGGAGGACAATACGCAGAAAGTGATCTGCAAGATGTCACACAGTCAGTTCCAATCCTGACATCCATCTGGAATGGGGTAATGGCTCAGGAGGATATCGATCAAGATGGTATTCCCGATCGTGTAGAGAAAGAAGGAATTCGACTAGGGACGATGGAACGTGTCGTTCTGTCTACATCTCTTGAAGATTCAGATGGTGATGGTGTCATCGATGGAAAAGATTCGGATGGCAATGGATTGCTCGATGGGTATGAGATGGGTTATACGGATGTGGAAGGAAATCCCTTAAAAGAGACTGCCGTTACGGAACATGAGGTACCTAAAGATGAAGTGGTGGCATTTACTCTTAGTAAAGGATCGAAGCCAAAAACGACTAATGAGGTCAATGAGAGTAACAAGCATTTCTATTATGATCCGAAAACTTGTTGTGACAATGACCCAATCAAAAACGCTGGGATGTATGTTCAGATTGAAGACAGTTGGGTTTTTATTACTTTAAAACCAAAATATAATGTAGATTGGTCATGGTATGAACTTAATCTGGATCAGCTTCCGTGGAGAAGCTTAGTAATTAAAAAGAGAATTGATTTGTTAAATGAAGCTGACATTCCAGGGCCGATAAAATACAATTCTCATTATGTTGATCTAAAAAGAGAGTTACAATGGTGGCTCATCCACATTGATCCAGATGTAGTAGCAGCTAATGGAAGAGGCGCTGGGTTCTTTAAGAAGCTAATAAAAAACGGAGCAAATGAGACTGAGCTTATTCAAGGGGAATGCATCGCCGCATTATTTATAAAAGAGTTTGGACCTAATAATCCAGCAAAGCCATCTCAGAGAAAAATAACCAGAGACGGTATCATAAAAAAGGTGGAGTTTAAAAATGCGAAGGGTAAAGCTTCTGTTGTTATAAAAGAAGTGGTTCCCAAAAACTTTGAGACAGTGGAAGACTATTTAGTAAGTACAGGAGGAGTAGTAGAAGGGTATAGCAGCGCAGTAGAATTTAGAAGAACTGTTGATATAGTAAATATTTATCTAAACAAACCATGGGGTTCACCGAGAATTATCAACAAGGATTTAGCCGGACTTCCTATGAATGGTCCTGGAATAGCTAGGTTCGATGTTATTGGGTTCCCAATATTTAAGGATTATGTAAGATTTACTGCACAAATCGACAAAAAACTATACTTAGCTAAGGATGACGTCCAATTCATAGAAGCTTCAAAACAGTTGAAGGCAGCAATCGAGTCAGGTAGTTCAAAGGTAAAAGGGACATTTACTGCTGAAGAAAAGAAGTTAATAGATCAAGCAGCGGCAGGCAAAAATCAGGGGAGAATCGCTAATTACACATGGCATCACCATCAAGTTGAAGGGAAGATAGAATTAATCCCATTGTTTGTGCATCGATCAGTGACCCATACTGGGGGAAATGCGATTTGGGGAGGATCAAAGAGGTAAAAACGGAGGAATGAGTATGGAAAATGCTAATCATGTTACATTTGAATGTTGCACAGAAAAGATAGACATTCAAGATATCGAAGAAGTTGAATTTGCAATAGGGGTACGCTTTCCGAAAGATTTCGTAGCGTGTATGCTTGAGAATAATGCAGGAGCACCAGTTCCATGCCGATTTGATTACGGACGAGTAGAAGGAAAAGTGTTTAATTCATTCTTTAGCCTTAGTAAAAAGGTAGGTAGCTACCATATATTGCTAGCATATGAGCAAACAAAGGACTCTCTACCTGATGGAGTGATTCCTATCGGATACGATGCAGGAGGTGGTTCTATCTGCTTTGATTATGTCAATGGAAAGCAAGCTGAACCAATTGTTGTTTTTGCTGACCACGAATATATGGTTTCGGAAAGAGATCTGGACGAGCAAGAACTAGAAGAAAAATCCCTAGAAGAATGGCAAAGAGAAGCCATCACCCCAATTGCTTCAACATTTACTGAATTTTTATCGAAGCTGTATTAATTGAAAATAAGAATGCCTAGTGAAAAGCCTCGTGGACTAAATCAACCGCGAGGCTTTTCCTCATACTATTTACACGGACGGGTTGGTTCAAAATAAAAGTGGTTTAACCATACTTCGTACATGCAAGCTGACATTTCTTTATACAACAATAGAAATGTGCATGAATGGGATTGAAGATCATATTGTAACTAGTATCGGTAGAACGCCAGAGTCAAGACGCTCGCCAAGAGCTTATAATGTAAGTCAATTCCCCAATCATCCTGGCGACCCAGAGGGGGGGTATTTTTTGGGTTCTGGCCGCTAACAATGTAGTAACCGCCTTTTCTCCAGTTGAGTATGTGATTGGCTGGGGAAATACCATTCATTTTATTTATGGTTGGAAGGCAACAGACCTATAAAATGTTAGGCTTTCGAAGATTTCACATGTGAGTCAATGGTGTTTGCCGTGAAAATGTAGTCTAATAGAATGATCAAAGCCCAAAGGAGATAGATTACGTGAATAAAACTGTCATCAAAAATGAGTTTCCACCGAATTTTGAGGAATTAAAAAAAGCTGCCAATCGAACGTCTAATTGGAGAGAGCGCTTAGAGGCTGTTGAAGAATTAGGACAGTGGAAGCATGAAGAAACAATAAAATTACTGACGAGAATCATGGAAAACGATACGGTGTACAAAGTGCAAGAGAGTGCTTTTCAAAAACTGAAAGCATTTGGGGAAGGTGTTCGATTACCTGCTCAGAAAAAAGGCGACTTGATCAAAGGAGCAACGAAAGCCTTGGTAAGAATTAAGAAAAGCTTACCAAAAGGTCATACGCTCGAGGAATTCAAAGAGAAACTGCAAAAAATGAGAAGCGATATCTATGATACGTACGAGGGAGAAAAAGGTGCTGATTTTGATCAGTGGCTTGAAAACACCTGGGCGTCGTTATAGTTATTTGGATCGAAGAAGCCCTGCCACTTTCTGAAAGTGCAGGACTTCTTCTTTTGCTTCTTATTTCAAATCTTTACCCACTTTAATCACATACATCTGCGTTGGATTGCTGTTGATTTTAATCTTACCCTTCTCGTCATAGCCCTCAACACCGAAATCATTGTCATTCACAACGGCAATCGTATTTTTATCGACAATCGCCAATCCTTCCAGCTTTTCATGCGGATAATTCAGCTTGGCTACATCCACCAGCAATTCCTTGGAAACAGGGACAATCCCTTTCTCTTTCACTTGGGCAAGACTGAGTTTTTCGAAGTCATGCTCACTTGTAGGAGTACCGAGTAAATTGGTTGCTTTCGAAAAATCTGCCTTATAAATACGTTTAAGCTGTACGTCTGCCCCGGCATTTTTGTCTCGCTCGTCAATCAGTAACACATCCTGGCTGAGTGCGGCCAAATCGCTGATAACGACGTCTTTTTGTTTCACTTTCACGAAATCCTTCGCGTTCTCTGAAATGTACATGTACTCGCCTACAACTTTTTTGGTGGCGAGATCCATTTTTAAAATGCGCAAATTACGGGAGGCTTCGCCTGATTTTTTATTAGGGAGTGCCATCGGACTTTGGATCGAAGTATACAAGAACTTGCCGTCTGGCGAGATGGTGATACCTTCGAATCCACGATTTGCAATGCGCTTGGAATAGACGGCTGGCAGCGTATCAAAAATTTCCATCTTTGCGCCTGCGGTAACCAAGGCTTCTTTGGTGCCCTTAGGTACATAGCGGCCCAGGATTGTGCCGTCACGCCTTACTTGAATGATGGATGGGCGGTATTCATCGGATAACCAAAAAGTATCGTCGACCGGGTTGTAAGCGATGCCTTCCAAATCCAAACCGTCTGGATCGTAACTAATCTTTTTTGTTCCCGTTACATCGTAGGGAACTTCATCAGGGCCAGCGAGGTTTGGCAATCCGCTGATATAGGTAGTTTTCGTAAAAGCGTTGATCTTGCCCTGTGGCAAACGCAGCTTGATGGTTTCTAAAACGTGAATGCTTCCATTCTCCACTTTAATTTTGTACAAGCGTGGTGTGTAGTTTTGGTCAGGGAACGTACGGAGCTCGTCCTTGCCGTATTGCCCATTGGGTCCACGGTCAGCCAATGTATAAAAGATAGAAGGAGGATCGTTAGGGAGATGCACGAGACCGGAGAAGCCGCCTTCTTTAATACCTTCAGCGAGTGCAGGAGGATTTTTCCATTCGTGAATTTCGGCTACAACGGGTGCTCCCGTTACATTTTGAGTTGCACCTGCTCCTTGTGTTCCGATCAAGGACAGAGCCGTGATTGTTGCGATCAGCAAGCTTTTCTTTTGAAAGTGAATCTTCATCTTATCCCTCCGAATGAAAAAACGACGTAATAAACCACTTGTGTTAGACTACCCGATCTATATTGGGAAAATATGAAGCTAAAATGATGGTTTTGTAAAAATTAACAACAAAATAATGAATTCTGAATAATCATAAAACGAAATTGACACACTCTCTTTTGATCTTATAAAATGCAAGGAAGGATTGAGGACTAGTTATAGCTGAGGAGAGATGAGCATGTCATTGACAGAACAGACAAAAAAGGGATATTTCGGTGAGTTCGGAGGAAGCTTTGTCCCTCCGCAATTACAGGAAGTATTGGACTATTTAGCTGAGCAATTTGAAAAGTATAAAGACGATGAGGAATTCATCGAAGAGTACAGGTACTATCTGAAAGAATATATAGGTCGTGAGAATCCGTTGACGCTTGCTCGTCATTTAACTGCAAAACTCGGCGGTGCCAAAATTTATTTGAAGCGAGAAGATTTAAACCATACCGGTGCCCACAAAATCAATAATGTCATCGGTCAAATCCTTCTGGCAAAGCGAATGGGTGCACAGCGTATTATCGCCGAGACGGGTGCAGGACAGCATGGAGTTGCTACAGCGACTGTTTGCGCGATGTTTGGCATGGAATGCGTGATCTATATGGGCGCGGAGGATACGAAAAGACAAGCCCTGAATGTATTTCGAATGGAGCTTTTAGGGGCAAAAGTGGTAGCAGTGTCCAAAGGGCAAGGAAGATTGAAGGATGCAGTTGATGAAGCGCTGAATGATTTGGTGCAAAACTATCAGAACACGTTCTATCTATTGGGATCGGCAGTTGGTCCGCATCCGTTCCCTACGATGGTAAAGTACTTCCAATCAATCATCAGTGAAGAATCAAAACGACAAATCTTAGAAAAAGAAGGTCGTTTGCCGGATGCGGTTATCGCCGCTGTTGGCGGCGGCAGTAACGCGATTGGAGCTTTGCCCATTATATAGAGGAACCGTCTGTTCGTCTGATTGGTGTTGAGCCTGATCAGGCACCTACCTTGACCAAAGGGGTTCCAGCCGTCCTTCATGGTTTTAAATGTTTGGTGCTACTAGATGAAAATGGGGAACCTCAAAAAACGTATTCAATTGCTGCCGGGTTGGACTATCCAGGTATTGGCCCAGAGCACAGCCAGCTAAAAGTCAGTGGACGAGCGGAATACTACACGGTGACGAATGAAGAGGTGTTGGCGGCTTTTCAAGAACTATCGAGAACAGAAGGGATTATTCCCGCATTGGAAAGCGCACATGCCATTGCGTATGCTTTGCAGCTGGCTCCCACTCTGTCCCCGGAGCAGATCCTGATTGTTAATCTGTCCGGAAGAGGGGACAAAGACGTCGAACAAGTTTTCCGTTTGTTAAACAAATAAAAGATACAGAGGCCGTCCTTAAGGGATAGCCTCTTTTTTGTCTATTGACCGCTTTTTTCAATGTGATTGTATATTTTTTAGTAAAACTTTAGTATTATTTTTTGAAGGGTTCCAAATAATAGTGGTTTAATGATACTTCATACGAGTCCATGTATGAGATTGGAGATAATGATGAAGAAAAACATTTACTTTAACCATGATGGCGGCGTTGATGATTTGATTTCTTTATTCTTGCTGCTCCAAATGGATAATGTGAATCTGACGGGGGTATCCGTCATTCCAGCGGATTGCTATTTGGAACCAGCGATGTTTGCCAGTCGGAAAATTATTGATCGGTTCGGTAATGGCGGTTTGGATGTAGCAGAGTCCAATTCTCGCGGGAAAAATCCTTTTCCAAAGGACTGGCGCATGCATGCATTTTATGTAGACGCACTGCCCTTGCTCAATGAATCAGGAGAAGTGATCACGCCAGTAGCGGACAAGCCTGCCCATCTTCACATGATTGAAACGCTGCGTGCAACGGAAGGAAAAACGGCCTTGCTGTTTACGGGTCCTTTGACTGATCTTGCGCGTGCATTGGATGTCGATCCGACCATCGAAGAAAAAGTAGAGCGCCTGGTGTGGATGGGCGGAACATTCCGCGAAGAAGGAAACGTGCATGAGCCTGAGCACGATGGAACCGCAGAGTGGAACGTATTCTGGGACCCGGATGCAGCTGCTCGCGTATGGGAAAGCGGAATCGAGATTGATTTGGTCGCACTGGAGAGCACGAACCAAGTCCCACTGACACTGGATGTTCGTGAGCGCTGGGCAAAAGAGCGCAAGCATATCGGTGTCGATTTCTTGGGTCAATGCTACGCAATGGTGCCGCCGCTTGTACACTTCTCGACCAACTCGACTTACTACCTGTGGGATGTATTAACCACAGCATTTGTTGGCAATAGTGATCTTGTAAAGGTGCAAACGGTTAACAGCATCGTGATTACAGAAGGTGCTAGCCAAGGCCGAACCGTTGAGACGGCTGACGGACGCCCAGTACATGTGGTTTACGACGTAGATCGTGATGCATTTTTTGATTACATAACAGAATTAGCGAAAAAAGTGATCTAGAACAAAGCAAGTCATCTTAGATATCGACACAGCTGGCGATACAGAAAGGATACGTTCATGCAATACATTTGGGGAGTTCTCGGCATCCTGGGAATTTTTTTAATAGCCATTGCGTTTTCGAAAAATCGCAGAGCGATTCAACCGAGGACGGTCATTGGTGCGTTTGCGATTCAGTTTATTTTTGCTTTGGTTGTACTGAAATGGGATTTTGGGAAAAAGCTTCTGGAGTACTTGGCGTCGATTGTACAAAGTATCATTGATTCGACGAATGCCGGGATTCAGTTCTTGTTTGGCGGGATACTCGGTGCACAGAACGCAGGCTTTACATTTGCCCTGCAAGTATTGCCGATCATTATCTTCTTCTCTTCCTTGATTTCGGTCCTGTATTATCTCGGAATCATGCAGTGGGCGACGAAAATCATCGGCGGATTTTTGTCTCGAGTGCTCAAAACGAGCGAAACCGAATCCATGTCAGCCTCTGCAAATATTTTCTTGGGTCCGATTGAGGCGCCACTTGTCGTAAAGCCTTATATTGAGAAAATGACCAAGTCCGAGCTGTTTGCTGTAATGACAGGCGGACTGGCGTGTGTTTCGGGTTCGGTGATCGGTGGGTATGCGATGCTTGGTGTTCCGATTGAATATTTGCTGGCCGCAGCATTCATGGGAGCGCCTGGTGGTTTGTTGCTCGCGAAAATTATCATGCCGGAAACAGAACAGCCACACAGAGTGGAACGTGTGGAAGTCATGAAAGATACGGAGTCCAGAAACGTCATTGACGCAGCTGCACGCGGGGCTTCGGACGGGCTTAAAGTAGCTGCTGGTGTCGGGGCGCTGTTGCTCGCGTTTATCTCGTTGATTTTCTTGCTGAACTCGATTATTTGCTGGCTTGGCGGGCTAGTGGGAGTACAAGCGTTGACGCTCGAGCACATTTTAGGCTACCTGTTCGCGCCGATTGCCTTTATGATCGGGGTTCCATGGGAGGAAGCGCTAAAAGCCGGTTCTTTCATCGGGCAAAAGATTGTCCTCAACGAATTTGTCGCGTACACGGCTTTTGCCCCTGAGATTGCGAATTTGTCGCAAAAAAGTGTTGTGATCATCAGCTTCGCCCTTTGCGGTTTTGCCAATTTGGCTGCGCTGGCTATGGTCATTGGCGGCTTGGGCGGATTTGCTCCGTCAAGAAGATCAGACCTTGCAGAGATGGGCTTGCGTGCAGTAGTTGCAGCAACCTTGGCGAATCTGTTGAGCGCAGCGATTGCGGGGATGCTCATTTAGATGAATAGGTAGAAATAAGTACGAGGGCTGGAGTCATCCATGTCCTCGTTTTTTTGGTACTACGTAAAGTTGGTACTACTCGCTTTTGGTGTTCCCCGCTACAATCTTGTTAGTAAAAACAAGCCATGATTTGGTGGGGATACGATGAAGCATGTTCTGTTATTTCTAGGGCCAACGATCATGATCTTTTTGGGTTTACAGGTCATGAGTAGCGTCCCAGTCACGTTTTTGCTGTTTTACGGGTGGCTGTTTGCGGTTCCGTTTGTAGACATGATCGTCTTGAAAAGAAATACATGGCGGGACACATTCAGGCAAATCGGATTGGGAACCAACCGCTCCAATATGTATCACGGCATTTTGACTGGACTTCTTTCCTTTTTCACCATTATTGTTGCGGGATATTTCTTTCACAGCTTTTTGTTTGATAAGGATGAACTGCAAAATTTATTGGTACAATGGGATTTCTCTGGCAACCTTGTCGTTTGGCTCATCCTTGTTTTGCTAGTGATCAATCCGTTTCTTGAGGAAATCTACTGGAGAGGATATTTATTTAAAAAGCTGGACGGAAAACAGACAAAGCGAACCATGGTTTTGCTGACGTCATTGTTTTACAGCCTGTATCATTTTCTCTCCATCATTCCTTTGTTTAGCTGGCCGTATAATATCGCGATGATTTTGCCAGTGTTTTTGGCGGGAATGATTTGGGGATATATGCGACACAAGAGCAACTCACTAATGGGTTCGATCGTCAGTCATATCCTTGCCGATTCAGGGATTATGGCTGTCTACCTACTATTCTTGAAATGAACGATGCTGGTATGGAGGCAAGCTTCCATACTTTTTTCTATTGGGTGGATAAGGAGGAAAAAGAGCTATGTTGGAAAAAATAAGAAGTTAGGTAAACTCAAAAGATGGAGCTGAAATCATGAACGTAGACGTACTGTTTAACCAGTTTCCCATTCTAAAATCAAATCGTGTCACCTTGAAGAAAATCGAAGAGCAGCATTTGGACGAGGTATTTGAAATCTATAGCAATGACAACGTTTTTGCCTACTGCGGCATTATCCCCAAGCATAACAAAGCGACAGTAAAAAACATGATCGGGCATTTTGAGAGAGACTATTTGAAAAAGTCGAGGATCAAATGGGGGATCTTCGCCAATGATAACCCCGATCACTTGCTTGGCATTATCGAGGCTTTTGATTTTCAGCAAAAGGTAAACATGGTGACGATTGGCTACTTTTTGTCCGAAGCGTATTGGGGAAAAGGGATTGCGACGGAAGCGGTAAACATACTGCTTTCCTTTTTGTTCATGGATGTCAATGTTAACAGAATACAGGCGGAAGTGATGCCTCCGAATGAGACCTCCAAAAAAGTATTGTTGAAGAATGGCTTCATCAAGGAAGGAACACTCAGACAAGCAACGCTTTGGTCAGACAAAGGAATCGTGGATCTAGAGATATACGGAATGCTAAAAGAGGACTACGAAAATGGGGCAAAGAAAGAATGAGACAGAAGCAAGTGGGTGAAAATGCGGATGAAAACCATAAACGACCTGCAAATAAACAACTGGCTATCCATGGGGTTGGGGAAGAAAAAAGAATGGCTCAAGTCCTTTGAAGGTTATAAAGGTCATGCCCTTACATTCAAAAGCGTAGAGAGCTTTACCTCAGGCAAACTGGCCTTGGAGACGGGCATCTATGAGCTGGACGGCTGCGAGTATGTATTCGTACCGGGCAGTAGAGTCAGATTGGGATGGAATCAGCCAGTGAAACAAGATGAATTTATTCTGTCTGCGATGCAGAGCGAGCTTGAGATCGCTGGTTTTGAACAGGATGCCCTCGATTATCTTTCAAACGTATTTTCGCCGGTAAGAGAAGCAGAGATTCCCCCGATGCTTGTGGAAAGAAATGTACAGCAAGTAGTCAATGCGGATGGACGTTTGGTTAACTTCATGGAGGTTATCAAGGAGTTAGACCAGCAAGGCTTCTCGTTACTGACGGAGGATGAATGGGAGTACATATGCGGGGGAGGAACTAAGCGGATTTTCAGTGATCATCTTGATCAGGGTCTTTTAGAGGATATCGGTATGGAAAAACGGTATTACTATGACGCAGACTTGGAGAAACCGAGTGGCTTTGGTGTGTATATTGCATACGATCCATATCTGTATGAGCTTGTAAATGCCCCTTGCTATGCGAAAGGCGGAGATGGGGGAGCAGCTGCACATGGCGGATATTATATGTTGGGCGTGGTTCCGCTGTCTCCCCATTATAGAGATGAAGGAATTAAGGAGCTTATTTGCAGCGATGGGAATTTTGATTGTGATGTCTATGCAAGGCGCGTGGTAAGGATCAAGTAGACGCGAGTTTTCGAGCAAACCACCAGAATACACCGTTACTTGTAAAAGCCCTCCTATGTTACTATGATGGGTATGATCAATCATAGGCATCGGGAATGGGGAAAACATCTTGAAAACATTTAAGAAAGTCTATATAGAAATCACCAGCGTGTGCAATCTCGCCTGTACCTTTTGTCCGCCAACGGAGCGCAGCAAAAGCTTTATTAAAGTAGAAGACTTTGCGAAAAGGCTGGATGAGATCAAACCGCACACGGATTACATTTACCTGCACGTCAAAGGAGAACCGCTTCTCCATCCAAAAATTGATGAGCTGCTCGATATCAGTCATGAGAAAGGCTTCAAGGTCAACATCACCACAAATGGGACGCTGATCGCGAAAAATCGGCATAAATTGCTGGGCAAGCCCGCGCTCCGACAAATGAACTTCTCGCTTCACAGCTTTGACGGACATATCGGTTCAACCAACCGCGAAGGTTATTTGCGCGAGATTCTTTCATTTGTTCGGGAAGCGCAGGAGCATCAAGTGATTTTTTCTTTCCGTCTGTGGAATTTGACACAGGATAACGCCACGAACATTCAAAAGAGTAGAAACCGCCAGACGCTCGAAGTGATTGAGAAAGAATTTGGGCTGGACTATCGAATTGAAGAAAAAGTAGTGCCAGGCAGTGGGGTAAAAATCGATGACCGCGTTTATTTGAACCAAGATTACGAATTCCAGTGGCCGAGTCTGACGGCGCCTGAAGATGATGGAAAAGGCTTTTGTCATGGACTGCGCACGCAAGCGGCGATTCTCGAAAATGGAACCGTTGTGCCGTGTTGTCTAGATGGGGAAGGGGTTATTAATCTGGGGAATATCAATCAGACCTCTTTCACTGATATTGTGGATGGCGAGCGGGCCAATAATCTGATAGAAGGATTTTCTCGCAGGGAAGCTGTCGAGGAATTATGCAGAAGATGCGGGTACCGTCAGCGGTTTGGAGCGTAACATAGATAAAACGTCCGAGTCATATGATTTTTTCGGACAGAACTATATGGTAAAAAAGCCCTCAGCTATGTGAGGGCTTTTATCCTGTATTATTTTGCAGATGTATCGTCAGAGTCTGTATCCTGTTCGGATTCTTGAGAGGCTTGAATGTCGTCAATAATGACGATTTTGCCTTCTTCTTGCCATTCTACTTTCGCGTTCAGCTGTTCACTGATGAAGCGCAGAGGCAGGAATACACGTCCGTTTTTCAGTACAGGTGCAGTGTCCAGAGAAATGGTTTTCCCGTCTACAGATGCTTCTTTTTTATCGAGGAACAGCGTGATGGATTTTTCGCCACGCGTAATTTCTACGCTACGAGTCTCTGGCTTCCAGTTTACTTCCGCTTTCAATGCGGAGCTGATAGCACGTACAGGCACCAACGCTCTTCCACCTTGTACAAACGGTGCCACGTCAGCTTTTACCTGTTTTCCATCTACGAATGCACTCACTTCTGTCGAGCCAGTATTCTCAAGGAGTTCTCCAAGCTTTTTGAATGGTGTGTGATCTCCTTTTTGGTACGTGCGCTGAAGAAGCTCAAGCTGAACCTCCAAAGCTCCATGTTTGTCAGTCGTTTTTTCCAGTTCAGCTACCAACTGCTCGTATTTCGCTTTTTGATCTTCCGTGATTTCGGCTGCATGCTTGAGCTCTTGGCGAAGCTCGATCAGCTCTTTTTTCAATTTTACGTCTTTGATTTTGGATTCTGTGCTAGCTTCGGTTGAGTTCTCATCGTCGCTATCAGTATCGGTATCAGATTCTTTGACAGAAGTTTCTTTCGTTTTTTCTTTTGCTTCTGCCTTTACTTCGGGCTTGCCGTTCCCTTTTCCTTTGCTTTCCAGGTCAGCCGCCAGAGCAGCAGGTACACTTGTTGCGAGTAGAATAGCAACCAACGAAGTAGATATAGCTTTTTTCATTTGAATCTTCCTCCTTCTAGGTGTAAGTTTCATGAACTCGCATTCAAGACGGAAGAATATATGAATAAGTTGCATAGGTTTTGAGAAAATATTTTTATTTGTGCGAATGGTTACCTTTCAGTGTCATTCCTTCCAAATCCCGTATCTTTCTTACCCTTCCGATTACGATTCCTAGTATCGCCACAAGTACGCCAGAGAGAATAAACAAAAAGCCAATTCCTCTGCCCGACCCCGTTCCAATGATCTGTCCGACCGTTTGACCCAGCAATCGATCTGGATCAAACAACGGATTGAATACATGATCCGCCAAAAATCCTGCCGATCCAAATGCCAGTACGAACCCGATTTGTGAAATAGCCGTGATCATCGACCACACTCTGCCTTGTCGTTCATTCTCGACGTTCGTTCGAATGAGAACCTCGAGGCTCGTGTTCACAAAGGGAAGCGTGGTGAAAAAGAGGAAGCCAAAAATCATAATCAGCCAAACGGAAGTAAACACACCCATGAGGGCATAGAACAAGCCAGCAAGTACGAGAGAGAAGGACAGCATGAACACCTTGCTCTTTCCCATACCGAAAAGTCCGATCAAAAGGCTGCTGACGAGCATGCCCGATGCAGATACAGAGAGGGCGAGACCGAGTGTCTTGGAATCAGTGAATGCCAGCATCATTGGCCCAAAAAGCGATTGCAGAAGCCCGATGTAAAAGCACACGACAGACATTAACAGAACGAACGAGAAAACCCCTTTCTTTGAAAGGAGATAGCGGAAGGCTTCAGACATTTCGCGAAAAAAGCTTTGTCTTTCGTATTTCCGGGGAGTGGCTTCGTGTTTCATAATCATCAGCACGGCGCCGACAGCTAGAAGGAAGGTTATCATATCGATGAATAAGACGAGCTGGATATCAAAAGCACTGAGAAGAAACCCTGCAACCAGTGGGGAAATAAGATATTGAGCCGAACTTGCCAGTTGGATGAGCCCGCTTGCCTGTGAGTACATCTCTTCCGAAACCAGATCGGAGACGGCTGCTTTAAAGGCTGGGTTTAGAATAGCGGCAGAGATCGAGCTGATGCCGACCCCCAAATAGATGTGCCATAATTCCATACGACCGGACAGCATGACAAGCAAGATGAACAAGATACCAGCTATGGAACCGAGATCGCCAATGATCATCATTTTCTTGCGGTCAAATCTGTCTGCCAGCACCCCGCTAAAGGGTAGTAAAAGGAAGGAGGGGAGAAAAGAGAAGAGAATGATGAACGAATAGCTCATGGTAGAGTGGGTCTGTTGAAAAACAAAGACACCCAAGGCAAAAGCGGTTAGTCCGCTTCCGATAGCTGAAAACAGCTGCCCTGACCAAATGATCAGGAATCTGCGAAAAGCTTTATCATGAGCGTTCATTGTCTTTCCTCCTTTTCATCCATTACAGAAAAGAGAAGGAGCCCGGCTCAGCTCCTAGTGATCTTTCAATAATCACCTGCATGGCCTGTAGACGTTTTGTCTGTTCGTCTTGCTCCCAAGGAAAAATGCCTGATTCCAACAAAAATTGCGAGCCAGCGAGGAGAAACTGAACGGTCTCCAAGGCATTCTCGACATGAAAGACAGCTTCTTTATTTCCTTGTTCAATGACTTGTGCCAGAACAGGAGCAATTTTTAAGATAATGGCGATGTTAAGACGCTCGTGAAGCTCTCTGTTTTCGGGGCGATGCAAGCTTTCCATCCATTCGGCTTGGTTGTCGATGGGGTGGCTTTGGCTGCGCAGCATCTGGCGAACCTTCTCCATGACAGGTAAGGTAGAGTCATCTGCGATTTTTTTATATTCTTCGCAAAGTGTATCGACCATGGATTGGACAAATGCTTCAAGGATCTCTTCCTTCGATTTGAAGTAGTAATAAAAGGTTCCTTTTGCTACGCCCACCTTTTGAATGATCGCATCCACAGTTGTATGGACATAACCCTGATTTCGAAATAGCTCCCCGGCGGCTTCCAATAATTCTGCTCGCCGTGTTGTGGGGTCTTTCACGATTCTTTTCATCGGCGCCTCCTCCGATTGTCACTAAGTGGTTGGATACAGATTACCATATGACTGACCGTCAGTCTATAAGTGCGTAAAAGAAAAGAGGAGGGAAAGCCTCCTCTTTTCGGTAGTAGGAATTTAATAAGATGATGGCAAACGTTCGTTATAATTTCTCGGCGATAATCGTGAAGGTTTTCGGGATTCCTTTATCAAAAACTTCCGATGAAAGATTCGGGAGTTCTTCCAGCATTTTTAGGTATAACCCTTTGCTTGCAATGGCCGTAACGATTTCGCCTAACGTCCAATTGCGTAACAATACTTTTGATTCAGCGACATTTGTACCGTCCGAGAGAAATTTGGAGAAAGCAATTTCCTTTTCCTCAAGCGAGGTGTCGAAATAATCGCCTGTTACTTTATGTTTGCGGATAGTAGCAGTCGTTCCGCGTGAGGAAATGAGTTTTGTGGATACCGGATGGAAATCTTGGAGCACGAGCACGCCGCCTTTTCGCAGGAGCGAGTTGACCACCTGGAATAACTCGGTTAAGTCCAAAAAGTAATGAAGAATACCGAATTCCATAAAAACGAGATCATACTCACCAGACAATACATCTGGAGGTAGCTGTAATACATCCGATACGATGTAAGTCAGGTCAACATCGGCAGCTGCAGCCAGTTCTTTGGCGTACTGCTCATTCTCATAAGAAAAATCGGCGATGGTTACGTCGGCACCTAGCAAGGCGAGCGCAACGGCTTTGTTTCCATTTGAACCGAGTAAATTGATAATTTTTTTGCCGCGAATATCCCCCATGTGCTCATATACCTTGCCGATTCGCTTTTGGGGGTCTTCTTTAATTTTGACCGCTGCCTCAGCAGGTGTACCAAAGCGTTTCAGCCACGCTTGATAAGCCCCAGTGTTCCAAGATGTTTTATTCAGTTGTGCTGTTTCCACAAATTCCCCTCCATAGAGTATTCCATTCAAAAAATTGGCCCCGATAAGGTTGGTAAGAGGGCTTAGGTAATTTATCATACTGACACATATGATTCGTGTCTATATATTTTCGAAGTGTTAATTTTTCCATGTGTGACCGGAAAGTAAGAACCATTGGGACGAGATTCTACAATTGTGAAGCAAAGCAGGACAGTGGTAATATTGGGAAAAAATATACGTCCGCTCTTTATGCGGTCGAGGGTTTGTTCGACGGGAGGCAAGCTGCTTTGAAAATCAAAGTGTTGATCGCAGACGACAATTCGTTTATACGGGAAGGCATGAAAATCATCCTGACGAGCTTTGCGGAGTTTGAAGTAGTCGGGATTGTGGAGGATGGGGTCGAGGCGGTGACGTTTTGCAAACAGAACGAAGTAGACGTAGCACTCTTGGACGTTCGGATGCCGAACATGAATGGAGTGGAAGCGACTCGTGTGCTGACTACAGAAACTACAGTCAGACCACTCATTTTGACCACGTTTGACGATGATGAATTTGTTCTCGAAGCCATTCAAGCGGGGGCACGGGGGTATTTATTGAAAAACAATGATCCCAACCGCATCCGAGATGCCATCAAGAGTGTCTATAACAACCATCACGTACTGCAGGATGTCGTCCTGGATAAGATCAAAATGAACCTGAATACAGGGAAGAACGCGACGGATACCGTGTCCACTACCGCTGCTCCCAAAGCGACAGCAGCCATCCCTACCGAAAGCAAAATCGACCAAAGCTTATTTACGGAACGGGAGCTCGATGTCATGAAGCAGATCGCCAAAGGGCTATCGAACAAAGAAATCGCCAAGAAGCTGTTTATTTCCGAGGGAACAGTGGCGAATTACATTACTTCTATCTTGAATAAAACAGGGCTTGAACACCGTACGCAGATCGCCATCTATTATTTGACGGGCGAAACGAACATGTTGGATTGAAAGGAGGTCACTACTGATGGAGTTATGGACTATGGCTAATAAGGCAGCGGTGCTTGGGTTTATCATCGTGACTTATTTTCTGGCCCATCCCACTTCTGAAATGGACCCGTGGCAAATTCTTGTGTACTTGTTGTATTTGGCTATTAATCTCACCATTCTCATTGTGAAAAAGAGGAATCATAAGCAATTATTCATGGGGCTATCCATCGTGTTCGTGGTAGCAAGTACGCTCGTATTGGACTCGTTATTTGTGTTGCTCTTGCCAGTCCACATTTTGGAGCTCGTATATTTGGCCAGTAAGCAGAGGGTGGTCGTATTTGGATGTATGCTGTTGCCTTTGTTCATTGTTTTGCCTGAATGGATGCCCATGTATTTATTAACGGCTTTTCTTAGCTTTTTGCTGTATAGGTGTGGCAGCATGCTAACTGACAAGCTCCGCAGATTAGAGGCAGAACGGGAGAAAATGAGAGAGGATTTGCATAGCTTGACCCGCTCCTTGAACGAGAGCAGCGAATACTTCCGCCAGTCGACCTATACGATTCAACTGGAGGAGCGCAATCGCCTTTCTCAACAAATCCACGACGATGTGGGGCATGCGGTGGCAGGTGCGCTCATTCAGATGGAAGCGTCGCGACTGCTGATGGCGACTGATCAGGACAAGGCATCCGAGCTGCTCCGCAATGCGATCGCAATATCGAAGGAAGGGCTGGAGCGAATCAGAGTGACACTCAAGGATGTGAAGCCACGGCCGGAGGAGCTGGGAATCAATCGACTCCGGTTGTTTGTCGATGAGCTGTCTGCGAGAGAGACAGTGACAGCCACGCTTACTTTTGACGGGGACATCGACGTCATTACACCGATTCAGTGGAGAATCATCCAGCAAAATGCAACGGAAGCGGTCACGAATGCACTCAAATATGCTAAGGCAACAGTGATTTCCCTAGAGGTACGGGTGCTGAATACATTCATTAAAGCAGTGGTCACAGACAATGGGGCCGGTGCAGAAAAGGTTGTAAAAGGGCTTGGTATTCTCGGGATGGAGGAGAGAGCCGCTTCCGCTGGTGGAACAGTGATTGTGGACGGTACGCGAGGCTTTAGCGTGACCACTCTGCTGCCTTATCGCAACGAATGAAAAAGATCATGAGAAACAACATGAGAATTCTCATACCGGGGGATGAACTTATGCACTGACATAAGGGCATCCTTTTTTATTACAATGCAGACATAGCTACGAAGGGAGTGAGTTACGTGAGTCATGTATTGGAAATTCGTCAGTTAACGAAAAAATTCGGTGATTTCGTCGCCGTCGACAATATGTCTCTACATGTGCGTGAAGGAGAAATCTTTGGTTTCCTGGGGGCCAACGGAGCGGGAAAGAGCACGACCATCAACATGATCGCCTCCCTGTTGCGCGTGACAAAGGGCGAGATTACCCTGCTGGGAAAAAACATTGAGAAGCACAGCAAATTCGCCAAAATGAACATCGGTATCGTCCCACAAGATATTGCGATCTACGAGGATATGACTGCCTATGAAAACGTGAGGTTTTTTGCTGGCTTGTATGGACTGCGTGGATCACTGCTTCGCGAACGGACGGAAGAGGCGCTTGAATTCGTAGGTCTCGGTGACAAAGCTACTAGCTTTCCTAAAAACTTCTCTGGCGGGATGAAGCGTCGGTTAAACATCGCTTGCGCCATTGCCCATCGGCCGAAGCTGATCATCATGGACGAACCTACTGTCGGAATTGACCCTCATTCGCGCAATTATATTTTGAATTCGGTGCGAAAGCTCAACGACATGGGCTGCACGATCATTTATACGAGCCATTACATGGAGGAAGTCGAAGAAATCTGCACCCGCATCGCCATCGTCGATCATGGAAAAGTCATCGCAGAAGGAACGAAGGAGCAATTAAAAGCGATTATAACCGACGCGAAGGAAATTTGGATTGGCGTCAGAGCAGATGAACCGTTAAATCTCGATGCTCTAAAGGCGATTGCTGGCGTGAATGCGGTGCTTCAAGAAGAGAATACGATCAAAATCGTGTCTAAAGCGGAGATCAACAACCTGAACCAGATCATTCAACAATTAATCAAGGATCAGGTAGAAATCCGCTCCGTTGAAGAGCAAGCGCCGAATCTGGAGACGGTGTTCTTGACCTTAACCGGTCGAAACTTGCGAGACTAGAGGAGGGGCTTTGCCATGAACATATGGAATATCGCTGTAAAAGAAATCAAGTCCAGTCTTCGCGAAAAGAGAACGTTTATGTTTATGTTGGCACTTCCCATCATCCTGATGCTGATATTGGGTACTGCTCTATCCAATGTATTCGATGAAACGAGGACTGTGGATGACATGCGCCTGTTGTATAAAAGCAACTGGACGAACGCGCAAGTATCGACGGGGTGGAACGCTTTTATAGAAGCTATCGGAAAAAATGGAGTCGAGGTCGTTGAAGCGGAATCAGGCACAGACGGGCATGAGGAAGTAAGAGCGAATCGCTATACGGGGTACGCAGTTGTCAGTGATGAAGGGATTGAGTTTTATGGAAGCAGTGAGAATGCGATCGGAAGCAATATCCTTGCCGGGATGCTAACCGTTTTTGCCGATCGCTACTCGCTCGCATCCGCAGCTTTTCAGGTAGACCCAGAGACTGCTGCGGCTACTCTTTCAGCTACCGGACAAAACAATGAATTTATTCGTGAAACGACCTTGAATTCGAATAAAAAACCAGGCTCTATCGACTATTACGCGATGGCAATGACCACGATGATCGGGCTCTACGCGATGTTCAATGCCAGTTATTTATTCAGCAGAGAGCGAACGAACAAAACGGCCATTCGTTTAATGGCAGCACCTGTAAGCAAAGGTGCCATTTTTACCGGAAAAGTGATCGGTTGTACGGTGATCAATTTGTTTTTCGTACTAGCCGTGTTCTTATTCAGCAAGTTCGTGTTCAAAGCGGATTGGGGCAGCCATTACGGGATGGTTATCCTGGTGCTTTTGACAGAGGTACTGCTTGCGGTCAGTTTGGGCCTCGGTATTAGCTTTCTTTTCAAAGGCGAAGGGGTAAGGGCAATCAACAATATTTTTACGCAAGTCGCCTCCTTTGCAGGAGGTGCCTATTTTCCGATTGATCAATCGGATGGCTTCTTCAGCCTCCTGTCCAATCTTTCTCCCCTTCACTGGGTAAATACAGGTCTGCTGCAAATGATCTACACAGACAATCCGACAGGCGCATGGTTTGCGATTGCGATGAATGTGAGCATTGCCATGGCGTTTATCATCTTTTCTGTTATCACGATGCGTAGAAGGGAGGGTGCTTTTGTATGAGTGAAATGCTATGGCTAATTCGGAAAACGCTGATGGAGACGTTTCGCAGCAAAAAAAGCTGGTTTACCTATTTGGGTTTGCCGATCGCAGGGGTTCTGCTGTCTCTTACCATGTACAGCAATGCAGGCAGCGGCACGATCCATGTAGGAATCATCAATCAGGATGGGGACCAGGTGATCACGCAGGATTCGATCCGGTTTATCGAGAGATTGAATCATGTTGAGGTCAAAGTTATCGACGAACAGACGATGCGTGAACAGATCGTTTCTGGTGAACTGGATAGCGGAATTGTTTTCGAGCCAGGGTATGCTGCTAGTGTTAGGGAAGGGGCGCCAGCGCACTTGAATATTGTCTCCGTAAAGGGTGAGCAGGTTACTGCCTATGTGAAGGCCATGCTGCACAGTTATATCGGCAATCTTGCCGCGATTGGAAAAGCGGCACAGGCGGATGAGGCAAAGTTCACGAAGCTGTATGCGGCATACCACGAGCAAAGCTACAAGCTCAGTACGGTAACGCTTCAAAACAACTCAAACGTGACGCGCATGACGAATCAATCGATTGGATTCCTTATTATGTTCATGATGTTTTCAGCGGTGGACATGTCAGAGATCATTTTAAAAGAAAAAGGGAATCGCACCTTTTTACGACTCCTTTCCTCACCGATGTCGGCCAGATCCTATGTATTCTCGAATATTATCGTCAGCATGTTTATTTTACTGCTGCAAATCATCGTGACCTTGCTCGTCATGAAAAACGTCTTCGGTATAGATACAGGCGTCCCGTATAGTCAAATGATTCTGCCGTTGTTCGTGTTTGCGCTGGGGGCAATCGCACTCTCTCTGATGACCGTTGCCTTTGCGAAGAGTAGAGCAGGTGTCGGAGCGATATCCAATCTGATTATTGTACCGACGTGCCTCCTGGCTGGCTGCTTCTTCCCCATGGAAATCATGCCGGTCACCGTGCGCAATATTTCTGCGTTCTTGCCCCAGCATTGGTTGCTCGATACCGTGAATAAGCTGCAACAAGGGTACAGTCTGGGGAGCTTGTATTTGAACTTGGCTATTTTGCTCGCATTCGCTACAGTTTTTGCTTTGATCGCTATTTATCGGTTTGGGCGAAATAACGATAGTAGACAGTTTGTGTGAGAAAAATAGGACTGTGGAACTGCAATTTGACAAGGGATAATCCGAAGCGTGTCGAAAGATGCATACTATGATAAAGCGAAGCAACCATAATCGGAGTCATTCAAAAGCACTCATAAGTAAGTATCTTTTGATTCTTCTCTTGTTTTTAGCATTTCTACTAGGGCTTCGGGTGTTCTGGTTTTCGTTTCATACGTTTCCAGAGCATCCACCTGTGGTTCAAGGGGTTCTTGATATGCGCGGGTGGGACTTTGAAAATTCCCCGTCCATTTCACTGGATGGGGAATGGGAGTTTTTTCCTGGTTCTTTCATCACGCATGAAGATTTCAAGCAATCATCGCATGACGAACGAAAATACCTTCAAGTGCCTGGCAATTGGAGCAGCGCTTTTTCCAGGGACTCTCCGTCACCGTATGGCTATGGAACATACCGTTTACGGATCTTGGTCGATCAACCGCTAAATCAGCCATACACCTTATGGGTCCCGCAAGTGGAGGCATCTTCTACCGTAGAGGTTAACGGAGAGATATTAGCCAGAATAGGAGTGCCTGCGACAACAGCGGAAGCGTACATGCCGCAGAAGGCATCCTTCACGGTTACGTACAATGCAGGGGATGCAAAGGTCATTGAAGTGCTTGTCCGAACGGCCAACTACCATAATCCAATCGAAGGGGGCATCATCAGATCGATTTACTTCGGGTCGCAAGCCGCTATTGACACCGAACGCTGGTATTCCATTGGCTTCCAGATGGCAACCTTCCTCATCTTGTTGCTTCATGGCTTGTATGCCGGGATCCTATATGTATTGAATGTTCGTCACAAAGAGTTTCTCGTATTCCTGCTATTGCTTTCCTGTGTAGGGATAAAGACGGTGTCTGATTTTGACAACCTGCTGTTGCTTTGGCTCCCGCTTGATTATACATGGTCGACCAAGGTGGAAGTGCTCGCCTACATATGGCAGCCTTTACTGATGATCGTATTGGTGAGAAGCCTGACGGAACAGGGGGAGAAAGAATATACAAAACCGTTCAACGCGTATCTTTCCATGCTCAGTCTTTATTCGGCAGTCATCGTACTGGGAACGGCACAATGGGTGTATATATTAGCGGGAACGCCATTTTTAGTCATTATTTATTTCGGCCCGTTGCTATTGTTTATTTTCAGAATTAGCCGCTTGCTCATGCAAAACAAGCATGACGCTGTATTTTTGCTCATTGCTGCAACGAGTATTTTTTCCAATGTCCTATGGTCCGCAATCATGGAATATCAAATCTTCGATATCAAGTATGTGTATTATCCGCTCGACCTGATTGCTGCTCTTGTCAGCTTTTCTGCCTATTGGTTCAAGCTATTCTTTCGCAATGCAGAGGAAAAGGTCAAGCTAACGGAGCAATTGAAAGAAGCGGACAAGCTCAAAGACCAATTTCTCGCCCATACCTCACACGAACTGAGAACGCCCTTGCACGGCATCATGAATATTGCCCAGACTGTCGTCAACAATGAAAAGCATGTCATGGGTGGTCGCAGCACGCAGGATATGGAGCTCTTAATCACGATCAGCCGAAGAATGTCGCATCTACTGGATGATTTGCTAGATGTCGTACGTTTGCAGGACAAGCATATCGTGTTGCAGAAGAAGCCATTGCATATTCAATCAGTTGTTTCCGGAATCATCGGCATGCTCACTTACATGGTAGAAGGAAAGCCTGTTCAACTGAAAATGGACATACCAGAGTCCATCCCGCCAATATTGGCAGATGAGAAGCGGCTAGTCCAGATTTTATTCAATCTTGTTCACAACGCACTGAAGTTCACGGAAGAAGGATCTGTCGTCGTTTCTGCTGAGATCGTAGACGACAAGTTGGCGATCTATGTATCCGATACAGGAATCGGGATGGATGAGCATACCAAGTCACGTATATTTTTGCCATATGAGCAGGGAGCTCAAGCAACGAACGGTGGTGGAGGAATCGGCCTCGGTCTTGCTATTTGTACACAGCTGGTCGAGCTACATGATAGCGAGCTGAGAGTCGACTCTGAATCGGGCAAAGGTTCGGTATTTAGCTTCTCGCTGCCCGTGGTTAGTACAGATGAGATGGAAGCAGCAGAGAGCCAATATGCGGAGCAGATAGATAATGGCAATCAAGTGACGGCTATCAACCAGATGAGGCATAGTGAAACGCCAGATATCTTGGCTTTTCAGCAAACGGCTGCACATGCGTTTGTAGAAAGAAAGGCGAAAATATTAGCGATCGATGACGACCCGGTTAACTTAAGGGTGTTGGATCGAATGCTCTCATCCTCGCATTATCAAATCACTACGTGCACATCGCCAAGAGACGCGCTCGATCTGCTTTTTACAGAGCAGTGGGATTTGCTTATCATTGATGTCATGATGCCCCATATGTCGGGCTATGAGCTGACGCGAAGGGTTAGGGAGCATTTCTCTGTTTCAGAGCTTCCGATTTTGCTCTTAACTGCGCGCAGCCAGTCTGAGGATGTATACACCGGGTATTTGTCTGGTGCGAATGACTATGTATGCAAACCAGTCGATGGCATGGAGCTGAAATATCGCGTCTGGTCGCTGACGACACTCAAGCAAACCGTCGATGAACGACTTCGTATGGAGGCTGCCTACTTGCAGGCCCAGATTCACCCGCACTTCTTGTTCAACACTCTTAGCTCGATCATGGCATTGAGTGACATTGATACGGAGAAGATGCGTAAACTCGGGGATGCGTTTACTGCCTTCTTGCATATCAGCTTTGACTTTTTGAATACAGGAAAACAAGTTGCACTCTCCCATGAGCTGGAGCTCGTCCAAGCTTATCTTTACATTGAAAAGGAACGATTTGGCGAGCGGTTACAGATCGTGTGGGAGGTTGAGCCTGGTATCGATCTTCTCATCCCGCCACTGACCATTCAGCCGTTGGTGGAGAATGCTATCCATCATGGTCTTCTTACCCGAATAGAAGGGGGAACTCTCCATATCCGCATCGTCCGGCAAAAGAATGCCACCCTTTTTGAGGTGAAGGATGATGGTGTCGGAATGGAGGAGGAGACTGTACGGCAAATTCTTGATTTGTCTAAGAAGGAGAGAGGCGGAATCGGAGTGTCCAACACGAATCGAAGACTGACGCAAATGTATGGAAGGGGCTTGGCCATCACGAGTAAGCCGGGGGAGGGAACGACGGTGTCGTTTGTTATACCGGATCGGATGTAAATGAGAGATTGCTTGAATGGGGTGAATCGTCTTCATTACTTTTCAATGCACCAAAAAGCTTATAGCAGAACTAAAAGTTACTGTGTCTGATAAAGAAAAAATAGTTTCGGAGCCTTTATACAGATGGCACGCTCACCTGTTTGTATATCAACGGCGGAAGTGTGTGCTGGTGATGAATAACGTAACAAGATACAATTTCGTTATGCATGGATTAAAGAGGGAAGATTTTAATCGTTTTGATCAACTGGTAAAAGAAAAAATCGCAGAGAACCTTCTCGCAGAAGGAGTCACGCAAACATTAATTGAGAAGTATTTACAAAATGTCGGTGAGGCCACTTATACAGAAACAAGTGATAGAAGCATTCTTAGTCAAATGAATGACATGATATGGATTGCACAGGACGATATGGATAGGAATATGAGGGAGAGCAATGAATTGGGTATTGATCAGGTGAATCGGTTTTTGAATGATTACATCATGACTAAATTGCCGCAACTATTTCCCAGGCAAGCGATGCTGGAAGCCTTAGAAAATTTATAGTACCAAAAGCATCCTCACTTTCACGAGTGATTCAGGATGCTTTTTTTGATGCTCAGATTTAAAAAGCCGATCCACGAAAGATTGAAAAGATTGAAAAACGACATTAATGTCGTTTATGATAATCTCACCAACAAAAACGACAACTGTGTATATTTTGTTCAAAGGAGGCAGGCCCAAGCCCCATGGCCCCAAAAGTAAGCGACGAATACAAAACCAAAAAGAAAATCGAACTGCTGCAAGCGGCAAAACGTGTGTTCATCACAAAAGGCTATACCCGGGCCACCATGCAAGACGTCATGGACGAGGCTGGTGTATCGCGGGGGGCCTTGTACGCCTACTTTGATAACCTGGAGCACCTTTATTTGGAGCTGCTGCAATTCCAGGATCAACAGGATGCACAGTTTTTCACACCAATTGCTGGCGAAACATCTTGGCAGCAAATCACCAAATGGCTCTATAAACAGCAGAGCGAGATCGAGAAAATCGAACAGACACTGTCCCAAGCCAACTCAGAATTTTTCCTGTCGCTGAAGGATCAACAAAAGCAACAGAGCTATCCATACATTACGACTCGCTATGAAAAAATGGTGGATGTGTTGACAGCTTTCTTCGCGAATGGGACAGCGATAGGTGAGTTCAAGCCACAGCTACCACTCGAGGCGATCGCTCGCTATTTCATCTCGGTTATCGATGGACTGATGCTGGATACAGCACATTTGGGCCCAGAGAAAACGAAGGTGTCCGAGCAGATGGAAGCACTGTTGTTTTCATTGAGAGCGATGCTGGGACCGACTCAATAAGGAGGGAACGAATGTTGTTTCAATCAGAGAGAATCTATCTGAGAAAAATGACGGGGGAGGACGTGGATGTCTACCACACGTGGAGAAATGACGTAGAAGTTATGCGGACAACGAATCCGTTTATGGATGTCTATACGTGGGACGATACGAACGGGTTTGTGAATCAGGTCATTCTGCAAGGAAGCTCATCGAAGAGCTACATGATCGTAGACTGCCAAACCAATCGGCCGATCGGGATTACCTCCCTCATCCAAATTGACCTGAAAAACCGCAATGCGGAGTGCATCATCGATATTGGGGAGAAGGAGTATTGGGGAAAGGGGTATGGAGGAGAAGCGCTGAAGCTGCTGCTGGATTATGCATTTTTGGAAATGAATCTGCATCGTGTATCGCTTCGGGTCTTTTCCTTTAACGAAAAGGCGATCAAGCTGTATGAGAGGCTCGGATTTAAGCAGGAGGGGATCTCGCGGCAGTTTTTGTTTCGAGAGGGAAAATGGCATGATATCGTCCACATGGGGATTTTACAGCAGGAATATATCCCTTGAAAAAGAGGCTGGCGGTACGATGGGTACCACCAGCCTTTTTGCGTATGAAGAGCTCTTATTTTCCGGCGGAAATCGGCACTTCCCACTCTACATTTTTGTGTTCAACCATTCGTTTGTCGGAAGTAATGATCAACTGCTTTGGCAGGGTTGTGAGGTTTTCCAAGAAAACCATACCTCCAAAAATCGCCCGTTCATTTTCATACTCAGTCTTATCGATTAAGTACTCGATGTCTTCGTACTTTTTCCCGGTCTCGTCTGTAATAGTCCAGTATTGATAGGGACCCATAGCAGCAGCATCTGGAGAGAGAGTTGCCTCAAATGCCAGGTGGTAGCCTTCCAATTTTGTGGCAGTTCCATCGTCGTTCATGCGGTAATGGCCGTCATAGCCTTCAACATCAACGACCGCGTTTGGATCCTTTTGATATTTTTTGAAAGTAAACTGATCTCCCTGTTCTTCCGCTGTGATGACTTCTTTCTTTTCGAGGCGATTGGTGTCCAATTTCGCGTTAAGCTTAGCGGATTCCTCTGTATATACAGACCCAAGCTTGAAGGTGAGATTTTGGCTTTCGTCGATTGGATAGAAGTAGTGGAAGTCTCTTGCTCCACTTTCGGTGGATTGGGTATGATCCCATTTCACATCATTGATCAAATTGTTTCGTTTGCTGGCTTCATGAATAATCGAAGTTGAATCCCAAGCAGCTACCACTTTGCCCTTTTCGTCTACCAGCTCATAGCTGTATGCGTTTTTCTCGCTAGGAGCAAGAGTTCGATCAATGACCATCTCCACTCCGCTTGGCGCAAACGTAATCTGTTTGACGTTCAGCTTGAGTCCTTGCGGGGTCGTGTAGGCTTTGTTAATTTCATGCGTCTTCATCGCAGCTTTTGCTTTTTTCATATCTACAGGTACGGACAGCTTCCAATTCCCCTTGATGTCGTCTAATTGCTTGATGTTAAACTCTACGATCAGCTCGTCTGGAACTTTGCTTATATCATCAAAACAGCTTCGCAGCTCGCGATCCAAGTTCATAACACCTTGTTCGGCATACATGGAAACGTGCCAAGGCTTGTTGGGGTATTGAGCATTTTTTTCCTCAGACGGTGTAAGGATGTTCCCTTGTTTATCTTTAATGGTGATAAGTGGCTCTCTGTTAGATCTCCTCACCATTTCCGACATAAAGCTGTCTAAGGGCTTGCCGTTCTTGTCATTTAAAGAAGCTGCTATGCTAATACGCAACGGGTCAGCGACCACTTCATGCACGGTAAAAGTGAGGCCTTGATCGGTCGCACTTACATTAACGGACTGAGCAAACCCATTCTTGGCTGCTTGAGCAATTCCTTTGTCCGCTATTTGTTGCAAAAAGCTATTGCTCACAGGTGCTACAGGATCAGCTTTGCCAATCGGGCTGTTCGTAAAAGCAGCATGGACATAACTAGCAAAGGTCGGGGAGACGAGCATTCCTCCCGATACAACGACGGTTAATGCAGCGGCGGCAATCGTCATTCTTTTCATGATCGTGATACTCCTTTGTTTCCACGCAGGTGGTTGGTGTGAAGGGATAGCAGGGTTCAATACTCTCACGGGATGCGGGGAGAGCATTTGAATAATCTTTTGATCCATATTTGCTGAGAGGGAGTCTTCCCACATCGTTTCTTCTGTTTGGTGCAGCTCATCGATCCATTGCTCCAGCTGGTACTGACAGTGTGTGCAATGATCGAGATGACTTTCGACATTTCGTTTGTTCATTGGTGTTAAACGATCTTCCATGTAGGCGATCAGCTGTCTTTGCGTAAGGCAATTCAAAGCGGGGTACCCCCTTTTTTCTTCGGCTTGCTTAGCTGGTCTCGGAGCTTTTTCCTGGCATAGGAAAGCCGCATTCTCACGGTATCCACGGACAAAGATAGTTTGTTGCCGATCTCTCGGTAGCTTAGGTGCTGGAGATAATGCAGATCGAGGATCGTCCTGTAGTCCTTGCCAAGTGCCATCAGCTGTTGTCGAAGCGTTTGTTGCTGTTCTTTTTCCAGATAATCTTCCTCCGGGATCGGACACTCGTCTTTGACCTCGACATCCATCTCCATTACGGAAGGCATCCGCTTTCGCTTTCGCAGCTCGTCAATTCCGCGATTGATCGCGATACGATACAGCCAGGCAGAGAAGGAGTGGTTGGGTTTATAATCTGGCAGACTGTAGTACGCCTTGATAAAAACCTCCTGCACCATGTCTTCGGCATCATGAGCATGGTGGAGCGTGCGCTGGAGAATCGAAGCGATTTTTCCCTTGTATTTATTGACGATCAGAGCATAAGCCTCTTTATTTCCTTGAAGAACCTCCGCAATGACCTCTCGATCGTCCTGCATGTTTGTTACCTCCTTGCAAAAAGGTGCTGCGCAGCTTTCCTTTTTGTGAAAAACGTCTCGACGTTTTTCATGAAATGTAATCTGACCGCTTGGGGTCAAACAAAACGGACGAAACCGTTTTGGTGTTCATTACTATAGACGATGAGGAGGGGGGACCCCTCTCAAACTTTTTTATAAAAAAAGAAAAGGGCATAGGAAGAGGATGCCGTTCTTCACTCGCTAGAAGGGCATCCTCTTGATCTGTCACGTACGCCGCCATCACTTAAATGGAGCAGGAAATCTACTTAATTTTGCAGTAATACTATAAGCATAGATGCTTCGAACTTCGTAAAGGAGTATATGACCTTGAGCCAAAACAATCATTCCATCGCGGTGATCTCCGACATACACAGCAACGCCTATGCATTGGAAGCCGTGCTGCACGACATTGATTCCCGCGGTATTCAAACCATCGTGAACCTGGGCGATACCTTATTTGGTCCGCTTGATCCAATCAAAACGGCAGAGCTCTTAATGGAGCGATCTCATATCACCCACATCATGGGTAATTGTGACAGATATTTATTGCAAGAGCAAATGGAGTCCATCACCTTCGAATACGTGAAGCCACTGCTGACACAAGAAATTCTCAGCTGGATCGGATCATTCCAAAAGCAGTGGACGTACGGTGATCTCTTATTTTGCCATGGAACTCCTTTTGCCGATGATGTGTATTTATTGGAGAGTGTGGCTCCATACGGGATTGACGAGAAAAGTGCAAACGCCTTGATGATCGAGCTGACAGGCATCCAGCAAAAAGTCATTTTTTGCGGACACTCCCATGTGCCCAAATCGGTATGGCTCCCAGATGGCAAGCTCGTGGTAAACCCGGGAAGTGTTGGGCTGCCAGCGTATTTTGAGGAAGCGCCGTACCCGCATTCGATGGAGTCGAAAACCCCGCATGCCAAGTACGTTACGGTAAAACAACAAAGCGGCTCGTGGCTTGTCGAGCACGTATTGATCCCATATGACTTCGAGAAGGCAGCGAGAAGAGCGGAAGAAAACGGGCGCAGAGACTATGCGTATGCGATCCGAACGGGAAGAGCAGAGCTGTAAAAAAAGGAAGAGGGCAACCGCCTCTTCCTTTCCCTTTTTACGCCTTTCCTGCTTCGCCCTCCGGCTTCTGTCCCACCTTCCCACTACGCAGTGGAATTTCCTTCAGGAACAGCGCGATGATGACAGCAATACCTGCTACAATCGCCCCAGTCAAAAACGTAGTCGTGATCCCATAGCTCATCGCTTCCCGGATCATATCCAGCATGTGAGTAAACAGTGGTTGTAAATCCGGTGGCAAACTAGCCAGCGTGGCTTCAATTTTCGGCTGATCCAACAAATTTTGCGGATTCGTAAAGAGCGACAGCTTCTCTGCCAGAGCAGGATCGGCTGCTGCCGGATTGTTCCCTTGACCCATGGCTCCCGACAGTTGCGTCATTTTCGCAGACATGCTGGCACTCATGACGGTTCCCATGACAGCAATTCCAATGGTCCCACCGAGGTTGCGGAAAAGCTGCGACGTTGCTGTAGCGACACCCAATTGCTGCGGTGAGACTGCATTTTGTACTGTCAAAGAGAAGACTGGCATCGCAATCCCAATCCCCAAACCGAGAATGATCATGTAAATCACGAGCAAGTAAATCGGTGTGGCTGGCGACATGAAATACATCAGTACCATACCCAAGGTCATGATGAGAAGTCCACCCAGCGCCATCTTTTTATATTTTCCCGTCTTAGTCATGATTTGTCCGGCGAGTGCGGAGGTCGCGAGCATGGCGATCGACATCGGCATCGCGACATAACCGGCCATCGTCGGAGAGATGCCTTTGACCCCTTGGACAAAGAACGGCACATAAATGATCGCGCCCATCATCCCCGCATTGAGGAAGAATCCGACCAGATTGGAGACAGTAAAAATACTGTTTTTGAACAAGCCCAGCGGAAGCACGGGAGTCTTTACTTTCCTCTCAATCATAATAAACACGATCAACGAAATGATTGTGGCTGCAAACAACCCAATAATTTGCCACGAGCCCCAAGCGTGTTTGCCCGGACCATTACCTGCCCATGAGAAGGCGAGCAGCATCGGTACGATGGTGAGGGTCAGGAACAGCGAGCCGAAGTAGTCGACAGACTCTCCTTCTTGCTTCGGTACTTTTGGGAAATGAATCATGATCAACAGAAAAGCAATCACGCCAATCGGCAAGAAGATCCAGAACACCCAGTGCCAGTCGAGATGGTCGACGATATAGCCGCCCATCAGAGGACCAAGCACACTGGATACGCCGAAGACGGCACTCATGATTCCGCCCCATTTTGCGCGCTCGCGAGGTTCGTACAGATCACCCATGGCAGTAAAAGCAGTGGACATAATGATCCCGGCACCCGCCCCTTGTATGCCACGATACGTAATCAGTTGAAAAATATCGGTAGAAAACCCGGATAACAAGGCTCCGATACTAAACAACGCGATACCCGTCAAAATAAACGGTTTTCTTCCATATATATCGGAGAGCTTCCCAACCAGCACGGAAGCGACAGTTGAGGTCAGCAAATAAATCGTAATCGCCCACGAATAGTAATCCATGCCACCGAGCTTCGAGATAATGCGCGGCATGGCAACACCAATAATGGTCTGGTTGATCGCGGCAAAAAACATGGCTGTAATAATCGCGATCATAATCGTCACTTTCTTTTTCTCTGTCAGCTGTTGCAATCTTAATGCTCCTCTCTTTGTTGATCTATATTCTTCAGAACCTGGTTATAGATGCGGACTAAGTGTTGCTTGTCTTCATCAGATACGCCTGCAAAAAACTGTTCAATGGTGCTCCTCACCACGGCTTTGTATTGCCGAAGGATATCTTTTCCTTGATCGGTTATGTCCAGTTGCACGACGCGGCGATCCTTACTGTCACGATTTCTCGTGGCATAGCCGCAAGCAATCAATTTATCAGCGAGACTCGTAACGGCTCCTGGGGTAATATTCATACGTTCTGCAATAGAAGATGCCTTCTGCGGGCCGCTCATATCTAGGATTCGCAAAAGCATCGCTTGTGATCCTGATACGAGTGGGTCCAAGCGCTTGTGGGACTCAGTCGAAACTTTTCGTTGGAGCTGTATATAAAGTTCTTCAAAATTGACTTGGCTTTGCATCGTACCCTCTCCTATTTTCATTACTTAATTATATATGGAGTTAAATGTTTACCCACTAAAACATTTATGAGTATACATCGATTTATGAAAGAGAGTCAAATTAACCTTTTTCCAATTTGACCAATTTAGGTGGTCATTATGTGATCGATTTCGTCATCAATCGGCAAAAAATGCTATTTTCCGACCTTATTTCATGGAATTTTCAGAGTTGCGATGCTACAATCAGTTTTGGCATTCTTTTCATCTTAGATAAATAGATAGGTGGGGTCTTAACGTGTTTAGGAAAAAATTAACCAGCGCATTGCTCGCCACAGCGCTGATGAGCCCGATGTCGGCTTTTGCCGCCCAAGAGACAAAACAGCCAGCAGATGTCGTGTTAACTAACGGCGCGGTCTACACAGTGGACAATAAGAACAGCTGGGCAGAGGCCATGGCTATTCGCGGTGATGAAATCGTCTTTGTCGGCGCAGATGAATATGCGAAAGCGCACATCGGCAAGGATACGAAAGTAATCGATCTGAAAGGCCAAATGGTGTTGCCAGGCTTTATCGATAGCCATACGCATGCGAGCAAAACGACGGGACTCATTTTCTCCATTGATTTGTTTGATGGAGGCTCAGTCGAGAAATACGTTGCGACCATCGAGAAATTCGTAAAAGAGCATCCAAACGAACCAGCATTGCAAGGACGCGGCTGGAGCAATCCGGTAGTGCCTGGTATCGGTCCGCGCAAGGAAGTATTGGATAAAATCGTACCAATGACTCCAATCGCGCTGACCTCCGATGACGGACATTCTTTGTGGGTGAACTCGGCAGCATTGAAGCTGGCCGGAATCACGAAGGACACGCCAAACCCTGCGGGCGGCATTATCGAGCGCGATCCGAAAACAAACGAACCATCTGGAACGTTGCGTGAAAGCGCAATGAATCTGGTGCTGTCAAAAATCGGCGGGTACACCGTCCAGCAATACAAGTCCGGAATTGCAGCCTACCAAGAAAAAGCGGTTGAACGCGGTGTAACTACGGTGCGAGACCCGGATATGCTGCGCTATCCGAACGTATTGGAAGCATACGAGGAGCTCGCGAAAGAGGACAAGCTGACCATCCGCTTCCGAAATGCGTTGACAGCGAATCCGGAAAAAGGACCTGAGCAGATCGCAGAATTCGTAAAAATCCGTGAGCGCAATCAACATCCGCTATTCCAAGTCAACGCCGTCAAAATCTTTTTGGATGGAGTCGTAGAAGGCGCCACAGCTTACTTGGAAAAGCCGTATGTACATAAGGAGACAAACGGAGAATTAATCTGGAAGCAAGAGGTTTACAACCAAACAGCTGCCGCAGTAGATAAAGCAGGCTTCCAATTGCACGTCCATTCCATCGGGGACGCTTCTACCCGTATAGCACTGGACGGTATGGAGTTCGCTGAAAAACAAAATGGCAAGCATGATGCTCGCCACTCGCTCGTTCACCTGCAACTGGTCAATGAAACAGACATCGAGCGCTTCAAGAAGCTTGGTGCAGTCGGAATCGTGCAGCCGTTCTGGTTTATGCAGGAAGAGGGCTACTACGATGAGATCGAAGTACCGTACTTAGGCCGCGAACGCGCAGAAAAAGAATACCCGATGAAGAGCTTCCTAAAAAAAGGGGTGCATGTAGCTTCTTCGTCTGACTACATCGTAACGCCAGAATTCAATCCATTGCACGGCATTCAACAAGGCATTACTCGAATCGAGGAGGGGGTAACCGATCCGAGCAAAATTGCCAACCCAGACGAGCGCGCGACGCTTGCGGAAATGATCGCCAGCTTCACGATTGATGGTGCTTACGCCAACCACGTAGATGACATCACAGGCTCGATCGAAGTCGGCAAGAAGGCAGATCTCATCGTGCTCGATAAAAACTTGTTTAAAATTCCGGCCACTCAAATCAAGGATGCGAAAGTCGTGTTGACCTTGGTTGAAGGGAAGGAAGTCTATCGTCAGAAGGAAGCAAAGTAAGAGAGGAAAAATGGTCGTCCATTGCGATGACCATTTTTTTGTGTGCAAACGGGTAGATTGGGAAAGGATTCTTGTCTGCCTTTGAGGAATCATTCATACAATTCAGATTCAAGCAAATGCTGGAGGTGTCCGATTTGACCCAAACAGAAGGAATCAAAACAATCAAGCTGGAGATGAACGCAGGAGGCAATCCATTCGTCGTCCACACCGCAGTGCTATGGGATGAGAATGAAGCCATTCTTGTGGATACAGGCATCCCCGGACAATTGGAGCTGATTCAAAACGTACTGGCGCAAGAAGCGATTCCTTTTGAAAAATTGACGAAAATCATCATTACCCATCAAGACCGGGATCATATCGGCAGCTTGCCAGAAATCGTAGCAGCGGCGGAAGGAAGCGTACAGGTGATTGCTCACGAGGTAGCGATTCCGTATCTGGCTGGAGAAACACCCCTGATCAAAAGCGGGGTACTGGCTCCTCCGGTAAAAGTCGATCATGCCGTACAGGATGGCGATGTTCTCCCATACTGTGGCGGTATCCAGGTGATTTATACGCCCGGTCATTCCCCTGATCACATCTCTTTGTATCATATTCCGAGCAAGACACTGATTTCTGGAGACGCCCTCACAGCACTAGCTGGAGTACTGATGCCTTTCAACCCCGAATTCACGCCAGATCAAACGACAGCTCTGCAATCGATCTGCAAACTGCTCGAGTTCGACATAGAGACTGTGATTGCCTATCATGGTGGTGTTTGTACAGGGGGTATCAAGCAACGTCTGGCGGATATCGTAGCAAAGGAGGGCATGGATTCAGATGAACATCCGCAGAGGTAAAGGACAAGAAGCAAGCGAACTGAGCGAGCTAGCCTATCGCTCCAAAGCTTATTGGGGATATAGTGACGAATTCATGGATGCCTGTCGCGACGACCTGACGCTATCACCTGCCTATATCGAGACGCATGAAGTATATGTGTTAGAGGATGAGGGCAGCATCAAAGGCTTCGTGAGTTTGGAAAAGGATGCAGAGCATGAGCAGTGGTTTTTAGGCTTTTTGTTCATGGAACCGGAGGCAGTTGGAAAAGGTTACGGAAAGGCTCTGTGGCAGCATATGGTGGAGGTGGCACAAAAGCTGGATATCCCAGTCATCACCATTCACAGCGACCCGTACGCAGAACCGTTTTACTTATCGAGAGGGGCAAAGCGAGTAGGAGAAATCGCCTCTACCGTGTTCCCAGGAAGAAAGTTGCCGTTGTTGGAAGTGGAGATCGAAAAGGCTCGTAGTATGGAATAGCTAGTCTCTTCCAATCAGCATCAACGCTCAAGCATGGTTTAGATGCTTGGGCTTTTTTCGTTTCCTTCCTTATTTTACGATTTTATACCGGATCGCCTTGGCAACTGCCTGTGTCCGATCCTCTACGCCCATTTTCTGCAAAATCCGATGGATATGCGTCTTGACGGTTCCCCCTGAGATAAGCAAGTGCTGCGCAATTTGATCGTTCCGTTTGCCGTAGGATAGCTGCTCAAGTACGTCCCGCTCTCGATCAGTCAACTGGTCAAACATGACAAGGGGTGGAAGCGCAGAGTCAAAGTCAGCATCAGAGTCAGACTCGTCACTCTTTTGTTGAGACTGTAGAACCTCCGCTAGAGCCTTGGCAGCTGTAGCCGTGTAGAACAGTGCCTCTCCCTGATGGGCTCTGCGAATCAGCTCCAACATATCCTGTGAATCGGAATCCTTTAGCATATAGCCGACAGCACCTGCGCGAATACCGTCTACGATGTAATCGTACGTGTCAAATGTTGTGAGGATTAGTACTTTTATCGAAGGATGGAGTCGAGTGATTTCTCGTGTTGCATCGATTCCTGACATATTCGGCATTTGTACATCCATTAAGACGACATCAGGAATGATTTCTCCTACGATCTGCACGGCTTCTTCACCATTAGAAGCCTCCCCGCTTACTTCCATATCCTTCTGCATTTTGATGACATATCCCAACCCTTGACGGATCATCGTTTGGTCATCGACCAGGACCACACGAATGGTCTCTTTTTTGTTGTGATTTTCCATGCTGGCATTCCTCCGTATAAATGGGTATTTGCTTATCAAAGCGGAAAGCTGATGTCAATCTGAAAGCCGTGGGGCTCTCGAATGGAATAGGACAGGTCTCCGTTTAATTGCTTGGTTTGTTCTGCGATACCTGTTAAACCAGAGCCCAGCTTGATTTGATGATGATTTGTCATATTCCCATTGTCCCAAATTGTCAGGAATAGGTAGTTTTGCTTTTTTTCAATTGTGATGAAAATCTCTGTTGCATCAGAATGTCGTATGGAATTGGTAATAGCCTCTTGAAGAATCCGGTAAAGCGTAATGGTCATCTGCTGAGAGAGAGGAATGTCCGGATTGGGACTGATCAGGTGCATTTTGATGTCGGTATGCTGTTGAGCTCGTGATAAGAGTATACGCAGCGGTGTGATCCCCAGAGAGGATTTGTCTGCAGCCAATGTATGTACAGACGAGCGGATATCATCGAGGCTTTGCTTGGATACGGTAAGCATGTCTCGGACAACCTCCTGTGCGTCACTCGGTCCGCCTTGCAGCATGTATTTCAAAGCATTCAATTGAACGATTAGCGATGTAAGACTGTGTCCCAAGGCGTCGTGAACATCGCGGGCGATTCTGGTCCTCTCCTCGAGGACAGCGGCACGAAGTGTATTCACAGAGGCTTCTTGAAGCTCAGAATGAGCTTCCTGGAGTTCAACATGCGCCTCTTGCAATTGTTTCAGATGCTGCTGACTCGATTCCTTTGCTTGATTCTGAAGAGATAATCCTCGTGCGCCGATATACCATCCGATATAGGCGACGACATAGCCTATTACCTCCTCAAACATAAAGTCTTTATAAAAGTACATGTAAGAAAAGGAGCATGTGCCAAAAAAAATCGCATAGTACAATCCTCGGCGTTCAAGAATGTGAAATCCGATAAAAGCTACCAATGGCAAGGATAGGCCGATCTCTTCCCCTACATAAAGAACCTTTATAAATGACACGGTACCAATAATGATAACGGCGATGTCTTTTTGATAAGGCTTCCAGTTTTTTTTGGGTCTGAGAAACATCAGCAGGAAGCAGAGGATGATGAGCAGAGAGATGATAAATGGAATGGTTGATTCATGCAAGTAAGCAGTTGGAATGAGAAAAAATGAGATCAATACAAAAAAACAAATGAGCAGGAAACGGGGGCGTAATGATGCCGTTGAAGCGTTCAAGAAGACAACCTCCTTTCTTGGAATACGTACCCATTATAGTTTCATTTTAGCATGCGCTGTCGTCTATCTCCGGGTGTACGGTCTTCTATCTCTGGATAGATAAAATCGAATTCCACAATTTGACTATCCGATAGACTTCGGGGACGAAGCGTATAAGTACAATGTGATCTGTGGAGGGGAACGCCCCGAACGATAGTCCGAAAAATAGAGAATGGGTAGGAGGCTTTTATGAACGAACTGTTTCAGTTAGCGAAGATTCTACGTGAAACGAGCACCGTATTTTCCACACTTTCCTTGCAAGCATTGGATTCAAGTGATATCACCTGGCAACAAGTCCTCATTCTGGAACAAATCGCGATCAGCCCGAAAACAATGGGAGAAATCAGCAAGGCGATTGATCTTTCCTATAGTACGACCTCAGGCTTAATCAGTAGGCTGGAACAGATGAACTTGGTGCGCAGATTTCGTGATAATTCGGATCGGAGAATTGTATGGGCAGCATTGACGGAACGTGTACCTGCGAATATGAATCTGCAAGAGGGGATTGGTTGTACGCCAGCAACCCTCCATTCTTTACGCGAGCTTATTTTAGAAAAGGAAATACTGAGTTGATCCAATGGAACTTTCTATCCGCAAAGAGGTGAGAAAATTTTGAATATATCCGAACTGTCTATTAAACGTCCGGTCACCATGATTATGATATCCGTGGCCATCTTCATTTTTGGTTTGGTTACCTTTCCGCGCTTGGCTATTGAATTGATGCCTTCGTTGACTTCTCCGGTCGCCGTAGTTGTTACCTCTGTTGAGGGGGCGGCTCCAGCTGAGGTAGAAAAGCTCGTTACCAAACCGATCGAAAATGCACTAGGCACGGTTCCGAATTTAGACAAGATCACATCAACCTCTGTTAACGGCTCCTCCTCGGTCATCCTCCATTTCAAGTGGGGAACAGACATGGATCAAGCCACGCTGAATATGCGAGATAAAGTAGATTTTGTCCGAGGGAGCTTGCCTGAATCAGTTGGTTCACCAAGGGTGTTGAAATTTGATCCGACAAGCCAGCCAATAATTGATCTGGCTGTAACTGGCGATCAAGATGTCAACAAACTGAAAAAAATCGCGGATGATGTAATTAAGGCCCGCTTGGAACGAATTAACGGTGTTGCTTCTGTCACTGTCACTGGCGGGCAAGAGCGAATTGTCGATATCATCGTGGACCCAGCCAAACTGGCCGCCTATGGATTGACATTGGATCAAATAAAGGCAGCACTAGAAAACAGCAATGTATCCGGATCAGCTGGTGCGATACGGGAAGGGGACGCAAAGACCAGTATTCGCGTGCAAGGAGAATTCACCAATGTGGATACCATAGCACTCACTCCAATCTCTGTCGGTGGGAGCTTCATCCGATTGAGTGATATTGCCAACGTAACAGACACGGTCAAAGAAGTGACCGAGCTGAGCTACATTGATGGAAAGCCGAGCTTGGGAATTGCTGTGATGAAAGGCACCGGCGGCAATACAATCAAAATCGCAAAAGACGTAAGGGCTGAGCTGGAGAAGATTAATAGCACGCTCCCAGCAAATGTAGAAACAAGTATCGTTTTCGATACCTCTACATATATCCAGAGTTCCGTTGACAACACGGTAGTACATGCTCTTGCAGGTGGTGCTATTGGCGTACTCATGCTGTTCTTCTTCTTGGGCAGTCTGTCGTCTATGCTTATTGCGGTTATTGTCCTGCCTGTATCGATCATATCGACCTTCCTCTTGATGTATATGACAGGTCAAACAATCAACCTGATTTCCCTGGCTGGTCTCACGCTCGGATTGGGATCATTAGTGGACTTCGCGGTTGTTATGCTGGAAAACATTTTCCGTCAGCGGGAACAAGGCAAGGGGATGATGGAAGCCGCATTGGTCGGTTCCAAAGAAGTAGGAACCGCGGTGATGGCATCCGCATTGGCACAAATTTGCGTATTCTTACCGATTGCGCTGACAGAGGGTATTGTTGCTGAGCTTTTCGCACCATTAGCATTGACGGTCGTTTTCTCACACATCGCTGCACTCGTTTTCACTTTCTTGCTGGTTCCGATGATGAGTGCTCGCATGTTAAAAACTGTACCGGAGCATACAAATCACGAAAACTATCGCGGCTTCAATCCCCTAATCTGGTTTAATATCGGATTCCATAAAGTGGAGAAGGGTTATCAAAGAGTACTCAAATGGGCATTGGGTCATCGAAAAACGGTGATTGGCTCTGCTTTTGCCATGTTGATTGGCTCATTGATGCTAGTTCCCACCCTCGGAGCAGGGTTTTTCCCAGATATGGACCAAGGATTAATCCAGGTAGAGATCAAGCTGCCGAAGGGTACTGTCTTGACGGAAACAGAAAAAGTAATGAAGCAAGTAGAAGAAGTGGTCAATCAAGTGCCAGAAAAGAAATTGGTCAAGTCCTCGGTCGGGGGTGGCGACGGTATTTCAGAGAGCGGTGCATCTACTTCTCATAACGCAACAATCGAACTGCATGTAGGGGAGATTTCTACGAGACAGCGATCGACAGAGGAAATTGCTGTGAGCCTGCAAGAGCAAGTCAAGCATATAGCAGGAGCAGATATCAAGGTGAAATCCCTTTCCGGTGGTATGGGGGGCGGAGCAGCCATCTCGATTGAAATTCGCGGAGATGATCTGGACGTCTTAACGGAACTGAGTGAGATTGTGAAGGGAGAAATAGCCAAGGTACCGGGAACAATGAACGTATCCACCAGTGTTCAGGAAATGAGTCAGGAGTTCGATGTGAAGGTCCATACAGAGAAGGCGAGCTTGTACGGATTGACAACAAATGAAATCCTTTCTGCTGTGCGAACTTCTTTCCAAGGTCAAACGGTTACCCAGTATCGTACGGGCGAAGATGAAATTGATATCAATCTTAAGCTGCCAAAAGACTATAAGGAAGATATTAATTACTTGAAGAACCTGCGCATTTCCACGCCAACGGGTGCTCAAATCAGCCTCACCTCCGTGGCGACCATTAGCAAAGTCGACGTACCACCATCGATTGAGCGCAAAAACATGACGCGCGAAGTGACGGTCACAAGCGATTTGATTGGGGATAACCTGCAAGCGGCCGCGGCGGAGGTTACGAATATCATCAATAAGCTGAATGTTCCGGACGGATACACCATCGAAATGGGCGGGCAGAGCGAGGATATGGGAAATTCCTTTGTGAATCTGGGTCTCGCGATTATCTTGTCCGTCGTGCTTGTGTACATGGTTATGGCTGCTCAGTTTGAATCACTTTTCAGTCCATTTATTATCATGTTCTCGGTTCCTCCGAGCCTTACTGGGGTCATATTGGGGCTTTTATTTACAGGAACACCTATTACCGTATCTGTTTTGATCGGGTACATTTTGCTGATCGGTCTGGTCGTGAACAATGCGATTGTGTTAATCGATTTGATCAATCAGTTGCGTGCAAAGGGTTGGGAATTACATGAAGCGATTTTACATGCGGGGCCTGCTCGTCTGCGCCCGATTTTGATGACAACCCTCACGACGATCATGGCCATTGCTCCACTCTCCGTTGCTGCTGGGTCTGGTTTAGAACTGCAAGCGCCAATGGCTACGACCGTCATGTATGGTCTGATCTTCTCCACCATGATCACGCTGATACTCGTACCTGTGGTTACCGTATGGTTTGACGAGATGGGACAAAAGAGACGCAACAAGCGTAAGCAAAAGCAGGAAAAGAAAGTCCTTATCACTTTGGAATCGACAAATGCATGAGAAAAGAGGAGGAACCATTCATGATCATAAATAAAAGAATCGCGATTGTGGCGCTGCTTTCCCTCACCTTGATCACTGGTTGCGCAAGCCAGGAGGATACAGCGACGACTGCTGCCCCACCAGCAGAAACGGTTACCCCTGTACAGGTTGCAACAGTGGCACAAGGTGTGGTCACATCCGAGTCTGGACTGACAGCAAAATTGGCACCGAGTGAGGAAGTCCAAATGTCGCCAAAAACTAGCGGGAAAATTGCATCTCTCCCAGTCAAGCTGGGTCAGGCCGTAACAAAAGGACAATTATTGTTTACACTCGATACGAATGAGTTGTCTAACAGTGTAAGAGAGCAAGAAGCAGCTCTCCGTGTAGCAAAAGCGAACTTGACCCAAGCAGGCAGCACCTCTAACCAAAGTTTGGTGGAAGCCCAAAATGATCTGACGGAAGCAGAACGAGCGCTTGCTGACGCAAAACTGAACCAACAACGTAATCAGCAGCTGTTTTCTCAGGGGGCGATTGCTGCTGAGAAAATGGAAGAGGCAAATACAACGCTCACAAAAGCCCAGATTTCCTATGACAATGCAAAGCAGAAGCTGCAAAGCGCGAAACAAAAAACGGGTGTGCAAGTATCGGCGGCGAGCGTAACGGAGTCCGAGGTCAGACTGCAAAATGCTCGTGAGCAATTGGCAAATGCAAGGGTTGTCTCCCCAATCGACGGATTTGTCGCGAGCGTGACCGGAGCAGTAGGGCAGATGGCAGGCCAGCAATCCATTGTGACCGTCGTCAAAACGAATCCACTTGTGGTCAAAGCGAATTTGTCTGAAGCAGATGTGACAAAAGTAAAAGTAGGAACGGTCGTCAAAGTAAACGTGCAGTCTACAGGCAAAACGATTGATGCAAATGTAACGGCGATTAGTCCTGTCATGGATTCACAGCTCAAAGCCTATCCGGTAGAAATCACAATCCCGAATGCTTCTAATGAATTGAAGTCCGATATGGTCGTAAATGTTACCTTCCCGCAAGGTTCAGCAGGAGCGAATTCACTGGTCATTCCTCGCAAGGCCGTATTTGATCGTGAAGGCAGACAATACGTGTTCAAGCTGGAAGGGGAAACAGCCAAGCAAGTGGAAGTATCGACGGGCAACTCGACAAGCGAGTTGATTGAAGTGGTGTCTGGCCTAGCGAATGGAGATATCGTCGTTGTAAAAGGACAGACGCTGCTTGCGGATGGCGGCAAGGTGAGTATTCAGAAGTAATCAGATAGGGAAGAAAAAGAGGCGGAGCAGCTCCGCCTCTTTTTGTTATTAAATGGTAGGAATATCTGCTCTACCAAAATTGCTAAACAGAGTATAATTTTAGCTATGGCAGTTGAGAGTTAAAAATCAATGCCTCGAACTTTGCATAATCCCGACATCAAAGCAATGATAGGATAAGGAGCCATAAATGATTATATTGACCAAACTGTTCAAAGGAATCGCACTGCTCATGACAGTCGTGCTCGTTTCCGGATGCTCGATGTTTGCGAGCAAAGAAGAATTCACTGAGAGCCCAAAGATAGAGAAGAAACAGAAAATCACCCGATACACAGGTGAAAAAAGCAAGGCGCTATCTTATGTATACACGGGGCGAAAGGAACTAGCTCTGACGTTTAACGGCATGGGCGACGATAAAATGATGAAAAGTCTTTTGGAGCAGCTAGATGCTCATAAGATCAAAGCAACCTTTTTTCTCCCTGGCATGCGTGTTGCTGAGGAGCCAAACATCGCCAAGGACATTTTGGCCCGCGGTCATGAAATCCAGAACAACACATTGAATCAACTGGATATGAGCAAGCTCAGCTACGAGCAAATTTATCGGGAGATTCAGTTGAGTAATGAGGTCATCAAGCGCGAGACGGGTATTTCACCTCGCTATGTGAGAACCAAATCTGGCGATGTGACAGATGACGTTCGTTTGGCAGCTGCCCATCTCGGGATGGAAGCGGTCGTCAGCTACAACATCAACCCGAAGGATCGTGATTTGCAAAAAGACGCCAAAACCATTGGAGATTACATCACTCGCTACATATCCAGAGGCAGCATTATCTCACTCAATACAGACATCAATCATGAGGTGATCCCAGCTATTCCGTTGATCGCCAAGGCAGCAGCGGATATCGGCTATCAATTTGTCCCGCTCAGTGAGATGGTGAAAAACGGCGGTGAACGCAAGCCGCTGGAACAAATACCAGGCTTTGACGCAGCAAAACTGAATCCGCAATTCGAAAATGCCGAGTACGAGATCATCTCTCAGGTCGATACAAATAAAAAGCAGATCGCGCTAACCTTTGACGACTGGGGAAGCGACAAAACCGTAACGAAAATATTAGAGATTCTGGCAGAGTATGATGTAAAAGCGACGTTCTTCTTGCGGGGAAAAGGGGTGGAGAACAATCCGAATTTGGCGAGAGCGATGGTGGAGAGTGGTCATGATGTAGCAAACCATTCTTATAGCCATCCGGTCATTACGACGCTGACAATGGAAGAATTGCAGAAGGACGTGGTCAAAGCACACCAGGTCATTACCGAAGCGATCCAACAGCAGCCTGTCATGCTGTTCCGTCCGCCGACTGGTGTAGTAGACGAGCACACAGCCAAAGTAATTGCAGCTACGGGATACAAAGTCATTGCGTTGTATGATGTCACCACATTGGATTGGGACAAGAAAAACAGTGCCCAGGATATTGTAAATGGCGTCATGAGCAAGACGAAAAATGGCAGTGTCATTTTGCTGCATATGCTCGATGACATCCACACGATTGAGGCACTCCCGATTGTACTGGAAAGACTGAAAAGCCAAGGCTACACCTTTGTAAAGCTGGACGACATGATCAAACAAAACAGCTCCGGCAACTAATCCCTTTCTCAGAAAGGGATTTTTTTTTGCTTTTTTTCGCAAAGCTCGGGCGATTGACAGTAAAAATACTCTTTGTTATAGTTTTGTCGATAATGATAATCAATATCGATTAATGTCTTACTTACATCTATCTTACAAACGTACATAAGGGAGGCTCATCATGCTAACGAACAAAACAGTAAATGCTGTCCTTGCTGTTATTTTTGTATTCTCGCTTTTTTTGACGGCATGCGGTGGAACAAATACAGCAACGCAAGCACCCACAACGGATTCTGCTTCCAAGCCAGCTGACAAGTCAACAGAAGCCCCTACCGGGAACAAAATGCGCAGCATCGAAACACCCAAAGGGACCATTCAAATTCCTGACAAGCCACAACGAATTGTGACGGATTATTACGCAGGCGAGTTGATTGCAGTAGGCGGAAATGTAATCGGGGCAGAGACAGAAGCTTTCAAAAGCCCGTTTACCGTTGAGCAATTAAAAAATGCGCAGGACGTAGGAAGCCCGCGGATCAATGTGGAGAAAACGTTAGAGCTGGCTCCTGACCTCATCGTCGTCATGTATGATGACAACTATGAAGCCTTGTCCAAAATCGCTCCAACCGTATATCTCCCGTACGGTACGGCGACAAACATTTACGAGACGGTCAAACTGTTCGGAGAAGTGGTTGGCGATAAAGAAAAGGCAGACAAGTTCATTGCAGACTTTGATAAGAAGGCTGCCTGGGGTCGCGAAAAGCTGAAAGGCATTGTGGATGAGAATGCGACTGTCGGTCTCTACGAGCTGACGAACAAAGGAGATTTGTGGATCTTCGGCGATAACGCAGGGCGCGGTGGTCAAACCGTGTACAATGCATTGAAGCTGAAAATGCCGCATGCAGACAAATCCAAAGAGCAAACCGTACAGCTGTCCATGGAAACCTTGCCAGAATACGCTGCGGATTATATGTTCGTGACCTTCTACAACCCGGAAAAAAATAGCGAAGCCTTGAAAACCTTACAGGAGTCCGCAGTCTGGAATGCTACACCTGCTGCGAAAAACAATCAGATTTTCTATAATGACTACGATACATTCTATCGCTATGACCCAATCGCGATCACAGCACAAATTGATATGTTCGTAGACATGCTGATCAAAAGACACGAAGAGAACAAGAGCAAAAAATAGATCACAAGAAAAGTCATCCCTCGCCGGATGGCTTTTTTCGTCTCACGTAATAAACCTTACAAAATGTAAAGAAAACTGTAAGGAACATCAATAGCTCCTGTTCTGGAATTTGGTTACAGTTAATAGCGACGAAAACAACGAGCGCTAACCAATAGATAGAATGGAGGAACGTAAATGAGTACTGCTGTACTGGAAGTGAAAGACGTTCAAAAAATATATGGGACAAAAGGTGAAAGCCAGTCGCATGCCTTAAAAGGCGTATCGCTGACCATAGACAAAGGTGAGTTCGTGGGAATCATGGGGCCATCCGGTTCGGGGAAGACGACTTTGCTCAACGTGATTTCTACATTAGATCGTCCAACGGAAGGCTTTATTGAAATTGCGGGAACAAACATTACACAGATGAAGAATAACCAGCTCGCAGATTTTCGCTCGCAAAAGCTCGGATTCATTTTTCAAGATTTCAACCTGCTAGAGAATTTGTCCGTGTATGAAAACATTGCTTTGCCGCTGTCTCTGCAAGGTGTCCCTTCCAAAGAGATCAGCACCAAAGTAAGTAGGGTAGCACAAACACTCGGGATCGAAGAGATTTTGCAAAAATATCCGGTTCAAATTTCCGGGGGACAAAAACAACGGGCCGCAGCAGCACGCGCACTTGTGCATGATCCTGCGATTTTGCTGGCGGACGAACCGACGGGCGCCCTCGACTCGAAGAATGCGAAAAGCTTGCTGGAAACGATGACAGATTTGAACGAGAACCACCAAGTATCAATCATGATGGTTACGCATGATGCTTTTTCTGCGAGTTATTGCAAACGTATCTTGTTCATTCAAGACGGCAAGCTGTATACCGAGATTCATCGCACGGGGGATCGTCAGCAATTTTTCAAACAAATTCTGGATGTACTGGCCGAGCTAGGTGCATCACATGATGTACGCTAGGAGGTAACGTTTCATGCTTTTAAAGCTATCCTTGTCCAGTATGCGGAAGATGATGAAGGACTATCTAGTTCTGCTCGTGGGTCTGGTCATCTCGATTTCGATTTTTTACATGTTCCAGACGCTTGCTCTCAATTCTGATTACACGAAAAGCAACGCAATGATTTCTTCGATTCAGATCGTCTTCAATGTAGGGGCATTCCTGCTGGCGTTTATCACGATCTTCTATATTTTCTATGCCAACTCATTCCTACTCTCGCTGCGGCGCAAAGAGCTTGGAATGTACATGGTCTTAGGGGCGAAGAAGGGGAAAATCAGCCAGATTTTGTTCTTGGAAACATTGACGATGGGGATCATCTCCCTTGTAATTGGGAGTCTGGTTGGTATTGCTCTTGCAAGCGGCATCGGTGTCTTGCTCATGAATCTGCTGGAGATTTCGACAGATGGGTACTATCCTTTTTATCTGCCAGCGGTTTGGATGACATGGGGATTCTTCCTCATCCTGTTTATCATCACATCTACGATCAATGCGACTCGTTTGGCTCGTGCTACTGAGCTCGCTCTCATCCGTGCCGAGCAGCAAAATGACCAAATCAAGTCAAAAGGAATCGGAGCCGTTTTGGTAGCCATCCTTGGCGTGATTCTGTTGGCTCTGGGCTATACGTGCTTGCACTTGATTATGTACCTGCAAGCACTCGGCTTTATCGTAGGCGCGATTTCATGCACAATCGGGACGTACTTGATTTTCATCTCGCTGTTGCCAGTTCTTGTACAGGCTTTGAAGAAAAATAAAAAGCTGAATGATAGCAAGTTGAACGCATTCACCTTTGCTCAGCTGCGCTTTCGAGTGAACAACCTGACCAAAATCCTTGGTACAGTAGCCATGCTAATTGGGCTTGGTGTCGGAGCGATGGCAGGGGGCTTGGCTTTCCAGCAAAACGTCAATTTGTTTACCTCGGTATTCCATGTGTATGACGTGAATCTGCATGATCCGGTTGAAGCGGATTATGAGGCACTGAAAAAAATGAACGTCCTGGAGCAAAATACGTATCGATACAAAGTCGATGACAAGGCGTATTACTACTTGAAGGAAGACTTGCTGGCAAATCCGCTGCTGATTTCCACAAACAGCACTCAAAATTACTCTGCTGACAACAAGCCAAAACTTGTGGCAGATCCGCTTCCAAAAGAGACGTATATCATTAGTGCGTCAAAAGAAGACAACGGTAAATACGATGCTGTTCCTGAGGATTGGGACAAAGCGATATCTACCAATTTTATCAATTACCAGATGATTGAGGGTAAATCTGTTCTGGTTGTGGATCAGGCGACGTATGAGAAAACCGCTGGAAGTGAACACAAGGTTCTCCTTGCCCAGGTTGACGACTATTTGAAATACACGCAGGAATTAAAAGCAATGGATGAACGGCAAAAGCAAATGATTGGGTCTATCGTAAATGTGGAAGCGAAAGACGTATACACTTCTTCGAAATACAGCACGTATGCGGGGATGTATATTTTCACAAGCGGAACGATGTTCATGGGCTTCTTCCTCGGAATTGCTTTCCTGGCGATGATGGCAAGCTGCCTGATGTTCAAAATTTTGTCCGGTGCTTCCCGTGACAAAGATCGTTACAGTATGCTGAGAAAAATCGGCGTACGTCAATCGTTGCTCGTAGGTTCGATCTATAAAGAGCTGTTCATGGTATTCATTTTCCCGGCGATTATCGGTCTGATGCACGTATTGATCGGTATGGAGATGTTCTCGTTTATCCTGTTGGATCCGTATCTGAACATCTGGATTCCAACACTGATTTTCGTTGTGATCTATGCGATATACTATTACATCACGGTTCAGCTTTATCGTGGAATTGTGTTGCCGAAAGAAGCGTAAGGAATCAATCCTCCTCATTTGAGGGGGATTTTTTTGTCTTTTATAACGGAGCTGTTGTGGGGAAGAAGCGTATTTCCAGTCTACGCTTCGGCCTACGTCCAGAAAAGGGGGGATTGACTGCCCGCTTCGGAAAAATGGCGTGAGCGCTTCAAACCAGAAAACGCGAATGCCACTTATTCCCGAGCTGGGTTAGGCTCCAAAGGCGCTTGGACTGTAAATGCGCTTCTACTGTTCTTTGAGAATAAAGTCTTAGACTGCTGCAGTGTTATACCCTATCCTCCCGATATGCCTGCCTTACCCGCTCAATCTGTGCGAGGTGGTCACGGACATGCCGGACGCGAAATTCCAGCAGCTCTTTGAACGTGAACCGCGCTCCATCGGGATATTGTCCGACGCGCTCAAGCTGCTCGGGAGTCAGATTTGCCAGAAGCGGCAGCATGCTGGCCCGCAGCATTTGGAACAGGAGCAGATGCTGCTCGCAGTCCAACCGTTCATATCCTAGGTTATCCACCCAGGCTTCCTGATCAAATGATAGTAGAAGCGGTTCTTCCTCCGCCAAGACTTTTCTCAGCCGATGTGTCGACAGGACTTCGCTATCGGTCACATGGATCACAATCTGATGGATGCTCCATTTGTCCGGTGCAGGTTGGAAACGCAGCATTTCCTCAGACAATCCTTCGACGGCTTCTCGCAGCAGCGCATAGTCTTGGCTGTACTCCTCGATCAACTTTTCCATCCGATCCTCTCCTTCATCATTATTTTTGTGGGAATAATAATTACTATTCTTCGGTATAGAACAAGTACCTTCTGGGTTTTAGCCTACAATAAGTCACCCTAAAGTGATTTCTTCGGAAAGTCCCAAAATGTTTGTTCCACTATTGGGACTTTAGAGATTAAGCAAAACTGCCCGTTAGCGAAAAATGATCCTGCGAGTCAAAAATTTTAGTTTCTCTGAACATCTTCTGCGCAGCCAGGTTCAGCTGGTAATCAAAAAATAATAAACACATCCCGCTGTTGACAAGGATAATGATAATCATTATCATAATCAGTGGTTGATTGGAAATCATGTCCATTATGCAACATCCTTTATCATTTGATGTAACACCTAGAAAAGTAAGGGGGAATTTTTTCATGCGTCTTATGAAATTACCAGTGATGCTTGTATTTTTGTCTGCGATGCTGTTACTCGCTGCTTGCGGAAATGCAGGGTCAACTGCACAATCTGGTTCCAACCAAGCTGCTACAGCTCAGCCTGACGCAGCGAAGCCGGCTGAAGAGCAAGTGCGTACAGTGAAGCACTTGATGGGAGAGTCGACTATCAAAGGCACTCCTAAGCGTATCGTTGCATTGGAATGGAGCTCAGCAGAGCATTTGTTGGCTCTTGGTATTCAGCCTGTAGGGATTGCAGATATCCCTAATATGAAAAAATGGGTGAAGCTCCCTGTGGAGATTGCTCCAGAAGTAGTGGATGTAGGGAGTCGTACTTCCCCAAACCTGGAATCGATCATGATGTTGAAGCCGGATTTGATTATCGGTATTAAACGAAATGTAGAAGCGAATTACGACGAAATGAGCAAAATTGCCCCAACGATTGCTTTTGATACGAATCCGGCTGAAGGTCAGGGATCGCAGTATGATCGAATGATTGAGATCTTCAAGCAAATTGCAGATATTACGGGTAAAAATGCCGAAGCCGAAGTCGCTTTGAAAGACCTCGACAAGACTTATGCGGAAGCAAAAGAAAAGCTGACCAAAGCTGGTGCAGATAAAGTTCCATTCGTCCTCGCGATGGGTTACAGCAGTCAAAATGCAGTAGAATTCCGTTTGTCTACGGATAACTCTACAGCAGCAAGCATCTTGATTAACATTGGTCTGACAAATAAGTATAAGCCTAAGAAATTTGAGCAAACAGGAATGACACTGGCAGATGTAGAGGCACTTCCAGCGTTGCAGGATGCGAATTTCCTCCATATCATTCAAAATGATGACAATGTGATTGAGAATCAATTGAAGAACAACCCTGTTTGGAACGGTCTTACTTTTGTGAAGGAAAATCGCGTCTATGCTCTGGGCGGAGATTTGTGGCCGTATGGTGGTACCATGTCTGCAAAGATTCTCGCGAATAAAGCTGTTGATCTGTTGGCAAAATAATGAGTTTAGCCAAAAATAAAATGTTTACACGATCTGACATCACTCCAGCCATCTCCTCACAAAGAGGGGGCTGGAGATTGTTCTTGATGTTAGGGAGTGGACTGGTCGCTCTGTTGGTTCTTACATTTGTCAGTTTGACACAGGGAATGGCAGACATTTCTCTGCGTTCTGTTGTGCAGGCCATCATTGCTCCGCAAGACATTTCCGATCACCATATGATTCAAGGTGTGAGGCTTCCGAGGACGGTCATGGGGCTTTTGTCTGGTGCAGCATTGGCTATTGCCGGAGCTTTGATGCAGACAGTGACACGAAACCCGCTCGCGTCAGAAACGACACTGGGCGTAAATGCAGGTGCCTATTTCTTCGTGGTGTTCGGGATGGTTTTTTGGCCATCATTCCTGCATGACCATCCGCTTCCATTTGCGATGGCAGGCGGAATACTCGCAGCTGTTACCGTATACTTCATGTCTGGCGGGCAAAAAGGTACGCCTGTGCGTGTGGCTTTGTCCGGGATGATTGTCACCTTGGTGTATTCCTCCTTGACGAGTGCCATCATCTTGTTTAACGAAGAAACGACAAATGGCATTTTCCTCTGGGGCTCGGGCTCCTTGAAGCAAAATGACTGGTCGGGTGTAGAATTCAGTTGGCTTTGGATTGTAGCTGGGATTTTGGTCAGCTTTTTCATGGCTAGGCAGCTTGATGTACTTAGCCTTCATGAAGAAACGGCGAAATCCTTGGGGCAAAAGGTAGCAAAAACACGGCTGTTCACCATGTTTATTGCGATTTTGGTTACGTGCGTCAGTGTCAGTGTGGTCGGGCCAATCGGTTTCATCGGACTCGTGGCTCCGCATCTGGTGCGATTGTCAGGTATCACCCAGCATAGATGGCTGTTGCCGCTATGTGCCATCTGGGGGGCTGCCCTGCTTGTGGCTTCTGACACGATTGCACGCATGTTTATCAATCATTATGGTGAACTTCCGGCAGGAGCCATCACGGCTGCTATTGGGGGACCATGGTTGATCTGGCTGGCTTTGCGTGTCTCGCGCAGTATGAGTGCTGGTACTGGAAGCTCGATGAGTGTCGGTGGAGCACAACGCAAAGTTTCGTATCCGTTGATTGTGTGCACGCTTGCTGTGCTGCTCGTGGTCGTTTGGATGATCAGCTTGTCTAGCGGAAACTTGTACCTGCCGTGGACGGAGATCATCGCTATTTTCATGGGACAAGGAAACGAGATGTACAGTCAATTGGTGTTTGAGCTTCGGATGCCGCGACTGTTGACAGCGATGTTGGCAGGTGTGGCACTCGCGATCAGCGGAAGTCTCATGCAGAGTGCAGTACGAAATCCGCTGGCTGATCCGCAGATTGTCGGTGTCACGAGCGGTGCAGGTGTAGGGGCGATTATCGTGCTCCTCGTGTTTCCTCAACTCTCGGCTTGGATGCCGCTTGGGGCCGTTGCAGGGGGAATCATCTCTGCTGCGATTGTGTATGCGGTCTCTTGGAGAAGGGGACTCAATCCAATCATCTTGACGCTAGTAGGAATTGCGGTTTCTGCCGCAGGTGCCGCCTTTATCAATATCTTGATCGTACATTCCATGATCTTGGCAGCGCCTGCACTCACTTGGCTGGCAGGAAGTACATACGGGCGGGGATGGATGGAAGTAGGCCGCCTGTTGCCTGCGATCCTCGTCTTGGCACCAATCGCGTGGTGGTTAGGACGTCGGGTGGACCTCTTGTCATTTAACGACGAGAGCTCGACTGGATTGGGATTAAAGGTCCGGATGACGAGGTTGTCTGTGGCAGTCATTGCGGTGTTGCTCGCTTCAGCGGCAGTTGCCAGTGTCGGAGCCGTAGGATTTATCGGTCTTCTCGCTCCGCATGCAGCACGTATGCTGGTTGGACCTCATCATCGCCGTGCAGTTGTCGTCTCAGCCATGCTTGGAGCCGTATTGCTGGCTGCTTCTGATTTGCTGGGAAGGACCGTCATGATCCCGAAAGATATTCCGGCAGGAGTAGTGGTGGCGTTGCTAGGGGCTCCCTATCTGTTCTTGCTGATGTTCCGTTCAAATCGTTCCTCACAATAGACGTAGGCAAGTATTACTTGCCAAATAAAAAGATCTCCAACATGATAAAAGTAGAACAGGCTGATTCTTGCAATCAGCTTGTCTACTTTTTCTTGTTATTTTCCGGTGATAGAAGGATGTGAGTCTGTTGACGATTTATCAGGATTATCCTGGCTTTTTGATAACCGCCTTTCGCAAACAGCGATTGAAAAATTTTCACCTGCGTCAGGTGGAGGTAAACACCCATGTCCTTTGCTATGTGGCAGAAGGAAGTGCAGCGATGGCGGTTGATGGTCAAAAGCAGGTGCTCGACGCCGGAAAGCTCTTGTTGTTGCGTCCGACGACGAAGCTAGAAGAATTGCGGTGCCAATCAGGACCGTTGCACATATACAGGCTGCATTACGCGGAAGCGAGACACGATCAGCAAGAGAGCGCTCCCGCGAGGAAAGAAGTCAAGGTTTTGGCTGTCTCTACTCCCGCCTCATTTCTGAGGATATTGGAGGAGCTTTCGCATTTGACACGGAAGCGGGACTACTCTTCTTTTTTGCGGAGCCAAGCGCTTCTCTACGAGCTGCTTGGTATTGTTCATGATGAACAGAAAAAGAAAGAGGAAAAGGGGATTGGAGCTATTGAGGAGACCATTGCCTACATGCAAAAACACTACCGCGAGTCACTCGAATTGGGAAGCTTGCCGAAGCTGGCGGGGCTGACCCCCAGCTCTTATTGCCGTGCTTTCAAACGTGCAACGGGAATGACGCCTGGGGAGTATTTGACTGGGCTGCGGATGGAGCATGCCAAGGAGCTGCTTGCTCATTCTGGAGGAAGTGTGAAGGATGTAGCTCGTAACGTAGGTTATACCGATGAGCTGTATTTTAGTAGACTCTTCAAAAAACGAGAAGGATTGTCGCCGCAAATTTATATGAAGCAAAGTGACCAGCGGGTAGTCGTCGTCAGCAAGCTGTTTTTGCAGGATCATTTTCTTGCGATGGGAATTCAGCCGATAGCTGCCCCCTCCTTCCCGAACTACTTTGAAACGAGGACGGGCTTTCCTTCTTATTTGCAGCAAAAGCTGCGCGGGACAAAAGCACTAAATGCAGAGCAGTTGATCGATCCGAAAGAGATTTTGACTTTGTCGCCAGATGTGATCGTCAGGATGAATTTTTTTCACAATCGGGAGGCAGGAGACTGGGAGAAAATAAAAGGAACGGTCTTCTTTGACGGCTATCCGAACTGGATTGACTACCAAACCAGATTGGCGACGCTCTTCAAGAAAGAGAGTCTGGCAGAGAAAATCATCAAGCACATTGACAAATTGGAAAAACAAGCAAGAGACGCACTGTTACCGGTTACACGCACGGGTGAATGGACGATGATTCGCGTCCTTGCTGATGAGGTGCGTCTGTATGGTGTAGAGGGGCACGCCCTCGCTGACTTGTTTTATCACAAGCTTGGATTTTCGCCTGACCCGAATGTGACCCATGCGGCCTATAAACCAAATGCGCTCAACGATCTGATCGAATTGAACCCGGAGAGAATCATCGTGTTTTGGAGTGAACGGGAGCATGTAGCAGCACTGTGGAACAACCCGCTTTGGAGAGATATGCGTGCGGTGCGGGAAAACAAAGTGTACCATCCCGCCAATCACGAATGGGACCCATGGGGACCGTTTGGCAGAGAGCATACGATTCAAAGGAGTACAGCGTATTTTCTCCAATGCGCACAAGGGTAATTTGGTCCATGACAATTAGACAATCACGTCCATAGAAAAGTAAGAGGAGTCTCTATATACTATCAATTGATAATTGTTATCAATAAGTTGATAAGCAGAAGTGGGGGCATTCTCGATATGAAAAGTAAGACCAGTTTACGTACCATGCGCCACATCATGACCAGCTTCTTCGCGCTGTGCTTTCTGGTTGTCCTTGCCGGCTGCGGAGGCAATGCCAACCAAGCTCAACAAGCGCCAGCTGCATCGGGAACGACGACTGAGGCTACTCCAACACCAGCACCAGCAAATTCCAATGAAGTACGAGAAGTAAAACACGCAATGGGTACCACTCCGATTAAAGGAACACCAGAACGCGTGGTTATTTTAACAAATGAAGGTACGGAAGCCTTGCTAGCACTTGGCGTCAAGCCAATCGCTGCTGTACAGTCCTGGGATGAAGATCCTTGGTATCCTCACATCAAAGACGAGATGACAGGCGTAGAAGTGTTGGGCTTCGAAGACCAGCCGAATCTCGAAGCGATTGTAAGCCTGAGCCCTGATTTGATCATCGGAAATAAAGTGCGTCATGAAAAGATTTACGATCAACTGTCCAAAATCGCTCCAACCGTATTCTCTGAAGAGCTGTCCGGTAGATGGAAAAGCAACTTCACGCTCTATGCAGAAGCACTGAACAAGAAGGCGGAAGGCGAGCAAGTCCTGAAAGAATTCGACGACCGCGTAGCTGCTGCGAAAGCAAAGCTGGGTCCTAAAGCTTCTACTAAAGTATCCGTAGCGAAATTCTCCAAAAAAGGCGTACAAATCTATCAAAAAGATACCTTTAGCGGTGTGCTGCTCGATCAGCTGGGACTCGCACGTCCAGCTTCCCAGGACGTAAACAATTTTGCAGAAATGATCGGCGAAGAAGGTATGTCTGCGATGGACGGGGACATCCTGTTCTACTGGGTAACGGAGCCAACGAAAGAATCTAAAGACATTGCGAACAATGCAAAAAAATGGATGGAGAGCCCAGTCTTCAAATCTCTGAATGTGGCGAAAACCAATCAAGTTTACCAAGTAGACGAAACGGTCTGGAACAAAGCAGGCGGCATCAAGGCAGCGAATTTGCTGCTCGAAGATATCATGAAGCGCCTCGATGTGAAGTAAAAAGAATACGGTGTCAAAGCAAAAGACCTCATCCGGAAGAATGGATGGGGTCTTTTCTTGGCATAATATGGGACGTCTACTTCGTTTATGTACCTTAAATTTTCCAGTCGCTTGTTCAACCATGACATTTGTCATGTCTTCGACTTGACGTTTATGACTACAGCGGCCAGACACTATTTTCTACAATAAAGATAGAATATGGCGTTCGGCGCATTCCACGTGTCTATGCGCTTCGATCGAGGAGGAAACAATAGATGCATCAAGCCAACATTGCCCAGTTGAAAAAGAATGTTGCCCCCTTTGAAAAATCAGACCTGAAAAAGAGTATCCGACAGCTATTCAATACGTTGGTTCCGCTGATTCTGCTCTGGTACGGAGCTTATCTCAGTCTGTCTGTGTCTTATTGGCTCACGTTGCCTATCGTCATTGTCGCAGCTGGCTTCGTCATCCGTACCTTCATCATTTGCCACGATTGCTGCCACCAATCCTTTTTCAAAAATCGTCGGGCAAATGACATCGTAGGGACGATTACTGGTGTGCTTACCCTCGTTCCGTATGAACAGTGGAAAAATAGTCACAATATTCACCATGCAACGAGCAGCAACCTCGACAAACGAGGCGTAGGCGATCTGTGGATGTTGACTGTTAATGAATATCTCGAAGCTCCTACTTGGCGTAAAATTGCTTATCGGCTGTACCGTAATCCGATCGTTATGTTTGGTTTGGGTCCTATTTTTGTCTTTTTGCTTCAATATCGTTTTAATGTAAAGAGAGCTCGCCGCAAAGAGCGGATGAATACGTATTTGACGAATGTGTTGTTGGTCAGTCTTTATGGGCTCTTAATCTGGGCGGTTGGCTGGCAAGCATTCCTACTGATTCAAGGTCCAATCTTTTTTGTCTCGGGATTGTTTGGCATTTGGCTGTTTTATGTGCAGCATACGTATGAGGATTCGTACTTTGAGAACGAAGAAGAGTGGAGCTACGTGAAAGCAGCAGTAGAAGGAAGCTCCTACTATAAGCTGCCGAAGGTTTTGCAATGGATCACAGGCAATATTGGCTTTCACCACGTCCATCACTTAAGCCCACGCGTACCGAATTACAACCTGGAAAAAGCCCATAACGAGACACCGCCGCTTCATATGGCGACAACGATTACACTGGCGTCCAGCTTGCAGTGCCTGCGTTTTCATTTATGGGATGAGAGCAACAAGCGTTTTGTGAGCTTCAAAGGCATCAAGCGATTGGCTGCTGCTCGATCTGAAGTGATCATGGATGCACTCCAAGGCTCCAAACCGAGTTTGGAAGGAAAATAAGCCTGCCATAAACCTTTGAATTCCGATACACTTGAGAGAGTGGCGAAGAAAAGGTGGGCAATCATGCAGAAGCAGAAGTGGTATCACATTCTTCAAAAAAATACGGGCTTGAGCCCTTATGTGTGGGTTGTCTTCTACATCCTGCCATTCTATTTCATCTTCCGGTCCTCTTCGACGCACGAAGCAGTGATCGGAATCATCATGATCATTCTGTTTTTCATTTGCTATGTATTCTCCTTCCTGTCAAAGGGCTGGCTAATTTACTTTTGGACGAGTGTGCAGATTATCATATCCGTCGCCATGACCTTGATGTTCGGCTATGTGTATTTCTCACTCTTCCTGGCGTTTTTTATCGGGAATATCGAGAACAAGATCGGCTTTGTTACGCTGTACACGGTTCATTTGATCAGCACCACCTTATCGGTCAACATCGGCTTTTTCACCAAAAATGCGCAATTGATTGGCCAGCTTCCGTTTGTTTTGGTTAGCATGATCGCTGTCATTCTCTTGCCCGTGACTACGTACAACTGGAATAAGCGAGAGAAGCTGCAAGGAGAGCTGGAGCATGCCAACAAGCGGATATCAGAGCTGGTCAAGCTCGAGGAACGCCAACGCATTGCCCGTGACTTGCACGATACGCTGGGGCAGAAGCTCTCCCTGATTGGGTTGAAAAGTGATTTGGCGAACAAGCTGATCAACAAAAATCCTGCTCTGGCGAGAACGGAGCTGGAGGAAATCAGGCAAACGGCGCGAATCGCTTTGAAAGAGGTACGGGAAATGGTCACGCAAATGCGCGGGACGCGGTTAGAGGATGAGATGTTTCGGATCAAGCAAATTTTCAAGGCAGCGGATATTGAATTCGTACTGGAAGGCGACACGAATTTGACCAATACTTCGCTGATGACGGAAAATGTGTTGTGCATGTGCCTGAAAGAAGCGGTCAACAATATTGTGAAGCATAGCAATGCCACCGCCTGTTCCATCGTCATTGAACCCACTCGTACCGATCTCGTCGTAAGCGTAACGGATAATGGCATAGGAATGGCGGAGGAATTGGTTTACCGAGGCAACGGTTTGCGTGGGATGAAGGAACGGCTGGAATTTGTCAACGGAAGCATGGAAATCCAGTCCTCAATGTCTGGAACACAGCTAGTGATTCGGGTGCCCAACGTCTTCAAACAACCGGAACAGGAGGCGGGAGGATGATTCGCATTGTCATTGCAGAGGATCAGCGGATGCTCTTGGGAGCCCTTGCTTCCCTGCTTGATTTGGAAGAGGATATGAAGGTCGTCGGAAGAGCAAGTAATGGTGAGGATGCCGTTAAGCTCGTGCATCAGCATCAACCCGACATATGCATTATGGATATCGAAATGCCAGTCAAAAGCGGATTGGACGCTGCCGAGGAATTGAAAGGCAGCGGGTGCAAGGTGATGATTCTTACAACCTTTGCTCGCCCAGGTTACTTCGAACGGGCACTGAAGGCAGGCGCAAACGGCTACTTGCTCAAGGACAGTCCGAGCGAAGAGCTGGCTAGCTCGATCCGCAGCATTATGGCAGGGCGGCGGATCTATGCGCCTGAGTTGGTCGATGAGGCATACGGGCAGGAGAATCCGCTGACGGAGCGGGAAAAGGAAGTCCTGCTTTTGATCGCTGACGGGAAGAACACCAAGGAGATTGCCAGCCAGCTGTACATTACGACAGGGACTGTGCGGAATTACATCTCCATCATTCTCGATAAGCTCGGTGTGAGCAATCGGATCGAGGCGATTATGCATTCCAAGGAAAAAGGCTGGTTTAAGTAGCAGATCAGCTGGAGGAGGCCCTTTCTGTTTCGGCAGGAAGGGTTTCTTTTTTATGGGGTTATGATTGATGATCTGGTATATTTAGTATGATTCCACCCACTATCGTATATGAATGCTAATAGCAAAGTTTTTATCGTTTCCATCGTTGTGGCAAAGGGGGGCTTAAAGTGAATCTAGAAACCGATGATCCAAAACAAGTTGTTTTACAGGTTGGAGGGGTATTAAAAAAAATTCGTAAAGAGAAGCATTTGAGCCTTGAAGATTTATCAGAGCTATCCGGTGTGAGCAAGCTGACACTTGGAAATATTGAGCGTGGAGAAACCAACCCAACAATCGGGGTGCTGTGGAAAATTTCGAAATGCTTATCTATACCACTCTTGGCGTTATTCTCAACGGAAAACAGTGTGAATCTGTCCAGAGCTGGGAAGGGACTCAGAATTGCTGGGGAAAATAAAGAGTGGGTCATTGAGCCAATCTTTCAAAACGTAAGTAATGAAATTGAAACGTATAGAGCTTATTTACAACCGAACAGCTCATACCATCCAGAGAAGCATCACCACAATACAACGGAAATTGCGACAGTAATGTCAGGAACCCTTTCCATTCATGTAAATAATGAGTCGTACGTCTTGAATCAATATGATTCGATTAGTTTTTGTGCAGATGGCACGCATTCCTATATAAATCAGTCCGACGAGCTTGTTGTGCTCCATATTATATTGAAATATGGGGTCTAAAAATTGATCCCCTGTATGTTCATAGACTACGACGACTATGACCCTTTATCGACCGAATGGTTGCTAGAGGGTTATTTTTGGTTGTGATTTATTAGAGATGATAGACATTAGACAATTATCGATTGATGTATTATAGTATACATTATTAGTCGAAAAGTATATTATAATATATTTTCATTGAGTTTCGAATCCAATCTAATAGACGAAGAGGGAAAAAGATGAGCAAGCAAGAGATAAAATCAAATCCAAAAGTCACTAGATCAGCAGTTTTTGCGTTTATTGTAGGGATTATTTTTATTGCAGCTAATTTACGGGCCCCTTTAACCTCGGTGGGGCCTCTAGTTGGTCTTATTAGGGACGATGTTCATATTTCGAATACGCTGGCCGGTATGATTACCACGTTGCCTCTATTAGCCTTTGCACTTTTTTCTCCAATTGTTCCTAAATTAGGACGAAAGTTTGGAGTAGAAGTAATGATTCTAATTTCTATCATCCTTCTTACTCTTGGGGTTATTTTGCGTTCCCTCTCAGGAATTGCTACTTTATATATCGGTACTGCTGTTCTTGGATTGGCAATTTCCATTTCTAATGTATTGTTGCCTAGCCTTATTAAACGAGAGTTTCCTAGACGAATTGGTTTAATGACGGGTGTATATTCCATTTTTATGAATTTATTAGGGGCAATAGCATCTGGTATTAGTGTTCCCATTGCAGTTGGATTAGGAGTTGGATGGCAAGGGGCATTGGGTATATGGGGCATTCTTAGTTTGGTATCCATATTATTTTGGTTACCTCAAATGAAACGCCGCAATAGGGAAACAGCCACCGTTCAAAATCAATCGGCTGATAGCAGTGTGAATTTATGGCGTTCCCCACTAGCGTGGCAAGTAACCTTGTTTATGGGACTCCAATCTACGTTTTTCTATGTACTGATCACATGGCTACCTGAAATCTTAAAACAGCAAGGAACAAGTCCAGATCAATCGGGCTGGTTACTTTCCATTATGCAGTTAGCCTTGCTTCCCTTTACTTTTGTCGTTCCGATTATCGCAGGGCGTATGTCCAGTCAGCGCTCATTAGTTACGATTACGGCAATTTTGCTTTTAACGGGAACTCTTGGATTAGTTTATGGAAGCGCGAATTTCATTGTTTGGTGGATCATCATGCTCGGAATTGGTGGAGGTTTTGCATTTAGTTTATCGATGATGTTTTTTGGCTTACGGACAGAGAATGCTCAACAGGCTGCAGAGCTGTCCGGTATGGCTCAATCAGTTGGATACCTACTTGCTGCAATAGGCCCGACCCTTTTCGGATATCTGCATGATGCAACGGGTAGCTGGACTGTTCCACTTCTGCTTTTGGTTTGTGCGTCAATCTTGCTCTTTATATTTGGTCTAGGTGCAGCTAGAAATCGGCGGATTTGCTAAGGAGCCCAACTTAGAACCGCTTACTTCTCTAACGAATAAAAACAGTCATTCACCATCTTGCCAGAAATTTCAGTGCTTTCGGGCCCGACCTTATCCAGCTTCATTCCAGCCTTCTCCAAAACACGGCGTGAAGCGGCATGTTCTTCGGAACAAACAGCTGTAAATTTTTTGAATCCAAACGAATCCACAGCGAAATCAAATACGCGTCTGATTGCTTCCGTTGCGTAACCCTTGCCCTTGAATCCCTCCAGTATGATGAAGCCCACTTCCGCAGTGAGAGTTTCTCGGTTACGGGTGCAGATGCTAATCAAGCCAACGTCTCTACCGGAGTCCGTTTCACGTATGATCCAGGTTAGCCAGTAGTTCGATTCGAGACTCCATGGAGCGAGTTCTTTCTCAAAGTTACGGCGGATATCTTCATCGCTCATGGTCGCTCCGATATGCTCCATCAGTGTCGGGTTGGAATAGATGGAGCGGATTAGGTCCCAATCGGGTAAAGCCACTTTAGTGAAAGTCAGGCGTGCACTGAGGATTTGATTATTCATTGGGATTCTCCTTTGGGAAAGGTAAGGAATATTTATAATAGTATACGCTGTTGCATGAGAAGGAAAGGAGTCTATCCACAAGAGTTGGGCAGTTCGTCAAAAAAGGCCGTCGACTTTCTCGACAGCCAAAAAGAGTGCATTTCATTGTCTTTTTTTGTGGGCAATGGAGTTATCGACTAAAGATGTTTCTAAGCTCATTGATGTCGTTTTGGGTCGGAGCAGTGATTCTGGTCAACCAAGAGTTATTCATGATCGAATAATCGGATCTGTGATTTAGTCGTAGGACATGCCCAATCTCATGAGTAGCCAAGGCTTCTAAATAAGCGGCGTTTCTGTTGCTCACTCTGTTCCATTGGATGACTGTGCCACCGGTTACTCTGGAACCATTCGATTGCCACCAGCCAAATCCATCATAGCCCCTCGCATAGCCTTCACCTAAGGTAATAGGGGCATTTTGTGTTAGGGTTAATGAAACAATGCCTGTGTTGTTCCAATTTTGAATGGCATTCTCATAGGCCTGTTTAAGAGCAGGGATATTCGTTGTAATGGTTACCTGATACGATACTAAGACATTGTTATGATCGGTTGCAGGTGGGTTTCCATTAATAAAAGCAGACGCAATATAGTATTTCACGCCGTTTTTCTCGTAGAAGAACCATCTATTATCAGGGGAGCTTGTCCAATAATCATTGAGCGAGGTACCACGGGTCCAACCAGAAAATTGTACACGGGTATTTGGTTGAAGCCTGTCGATGATAGCGGCAGAAGTTGTCGGTCCGGTACGGATATTGACAGGGATCGGAGCGGATACACCGCTAAAATCCACGCGATATTCGGATTGATCCTGTGCGTTGGTTGGCGTAATGAAATATCCATTTACAAGAGTGACAAGAGTAATGGTGAACAATAAAAGTTTACCCAAAGTTCTTTCTAACATCATGAGGCTCCTTCCAAATAAGAGTTTTGTTTTCCCAGTACAGTTCTTTGTGGACCTACTAGTCCATCTCTTTTAAGTATTTTGAAATTGTTTTCTTAAATGGTAAAATATGTATCGGATATTTTCAAGACAGTTACAAAATTATTAACAATTTATACCATATTTACTGATCATTCATGCCGATGCATGGTGGAAATAAAAAAACCTACCTGTTTAAAAAGGTAGGAGTTGGTGTCCTCAGCCTATGGCCAACAAGAAAAAGAAACAAGCTGATGTTGATTGAGTTTCGACGTCAGCTTGTAAACAGGATACATGCCTATAGGCGCTTGATCAGGTTCATTGTTCCCGATGACCTGACAACAATCCATCCGTCAGGAATAGGCGAGCCGAGCATTACCCATACCTCCTGACCAGAGGGTGCGTTGTTCAGATTTTTAATCTGGTTCATGCTTCCGGAACTTCTAATCACAACCCATCCGTCAGGAATAGGGGAACCGAGCATTACCCATACTTCCTGATTAGAAGAGGCGCTGTTCAGATTTTTAATCTGGTTCATGCTTCCGGAACTTCTGATCACAACCCATCCGTCAGGAATAGGAGAGCCGAGCATTACCCAAACCTCGTAACCAGAAGGAGCATTGTTCATATCCTTAATCAGGTTCATGTTTCCAGAAGATCTGATCACGACCCATCCGGTTGGAATAGGAGAGCCGAGCATTACCCATACTTCCTGACCAAATGCGGCATTTTTGATTATTGCTTTTGCGGAGGCTGGTGCCTTCTCCTGTAATGGTAGAGCGGCCCCGTGGGCTGCCGCGGCTAAACTTGGTACAGAGACAACTGAGCTTAAAGTCAGGATGATTAAGGCTTTTTTAAACATGAACATCAACCTTTCATGACAGAGGTAATGTAGCTCCGAAACGCTCATCGAGTGAATGCCAGAAGTTGCGGTACTCCATGAGATGGATACCATCGCCACTCTCCAAGAATACCTATATATACCATTTTATAGGATGTTTGTTCCTTTTACTTTAGGAGATATTGTCGAATGGTAGACAAAATAAAAAGCACCTCAAAAGGGTGCTTTCCGTTCACGAGAGATTTAACGCGGTCTGGATATTTTGCTGATCCAATTGAATCTGCTCGGTAACATTCCATGGATGATACCAGCCTCGCTCAATCATGTACAGGCTGATCTTTTCGTGCAAATCGATTGCTTCTTCCAAGTGCTTGGTTAGTGTTGCCTTAATTTCTGGGGTGCCTGTTTCCGTCAGTGCCATGGCATAGTTCCGCACACCGCTCTTTGCGGAAATGAGAAAGTCCATGGCGATTACTTGATCCGTCAGGCCACCCATACCAGCTAAGCTTTGAAGAATGCCACTCATGTGTTGTCCCCCTAAGAATTTGCTTTTGTCAGTAGAGAGCTCAGCTCCTGGAGCTGTCTGGTGGATACGAGAACATCGTCAGCCAAAAGCTGTCTCAACGTCTCATCGGAAACCAGACTTTGCATTGTCTTGGACTTGGTCATGCAAATGGTTTTAAAAGAAGCAATTTCATGCAGTTCAAGCTGTTCGTGCAATCCGTAACTCATCGCAGCGGCACCTTCCTTCCCGTCATTTCATCAAGGCTTTAGAACGACTTTGATGCAATTGTCCGTTTTCGTATCAAATACTTCGTATCCACGCTTTGCTTCACTCAAGGGAATGACATGCGTGATGATGTCGCCCGGATCGACTTTTCCGGTGGTAATGAGCTCATACATATAGGGCATGTAGTGGATCACAGGAGCTTGTCCGGAGCGTATGTTAACATTGCGTTGCATGATGTCTCCAAGAGGGAAGGCATTATAGCGTCCGCCATAAACACCGGTAATTTGGATTGTGCCGCCTTTGCGGACTGCTTGGGAAGCGATGACGATTGCTCCCATCGCGCCTCCTTGCAGCTTCAAGCCACTCGCCAGAAACTCCAAAGCGGACATTTTTCCATCCATACCAACAGCATCGATGACAACATCAGCGCCACCCTTCGTGAGTTCTTTCAGGTAGTTGCCGATATTTTCCTTTTGCTCAAAGTTTACGATTTCTACGTTGTTCGTACGCTTTGCATGTTGCAGGCGGTAGTCGACATAATCAACGGCAATCACACGTTTTGCACCCTTCAGCCAACAAAACTTTTGGACAAGAAGACCTACGGGGCCGCAGCCCAGAACGATCACGGTATCTCCGTTCTTGACACCTGCGTTATCTACGCTCCAATAGGCAGTTGGCATGACATCGGCAATCAAACACAGCTTTTCATCTTCTATTTCGCAGTTTTCGGGCAGCTTGAAATGGGTAAAGTTCGCATAGGGCACCCGCAAATACTCCGCCTGTCCCCCAGGATAACCGCCAGTTGTACCGGTATATCCAAAAAAACCACCCATATCGCCATTCTCGTTTGAATTGTCACATTGGCTTTCTAAATCGTTTTTGCAATAAAAGCATTCGCCGCAAGCAATCGTAAATGGAATGATGACGCGGTCGCCCTTTTTCAGCTTGGTTACACCGGGACCAACCTCTTCGACAATGCCCATTGGTTCGTGACCAATAATGTAATCCTCTTGCAAATTGGGGATCATGCCATGAATTAAATGGAGATCGGACCCGCATATGGCTGTACTTGTCAATTTCACGATCATATCATCGGGCTTTTCAAGCTTCGGGTCGGGCACCTCTTTTACCACTACGTTTTTAATGCCTTGGTATGTAACAGCTTTCATCGATAAGTTCCTCCATCATTGGTGTTCATCTGGTGTCCGATCGAACATGCCTTTGCGCGAAGTATCTTCTGGGAATAGGTTCATGTGCCCGATTTGGATCGTTTCCAGGGCTGAGAGGTGGTCTAGTTGATACTGTTCATGGAGTTCGTAAGGATGGAACCATTTCTTACTGAGCATCAGCTCCGCGATTTCTTGATGGAGGGCAATTCCTTGATGGAGTTGTTTTCGCAATACGGCTCTTGCTTCCGGAGTAACGGTTTCAGTCAGAGCAATTGCTGTGTTTCGGACGCCTTCTTTGGCACGCATGAGGAAGTCCATTGCAAAAGTCATATCTGCCTTCTCCGGCATGTTTAACGCATTTATGGGATCTTGATAATCGTTGTTCATCTGATTCTCACCTTCAGTTTATGATGGGGGTCGGACGCGTTTGCGGGATCGGTGCCTGGAAGGGCGCGTTCTTGTAAATAGTCTGAAGCTCCTCGATTGCTTGCAAGGATTGCTCTACATCTTTTTGCATCAACGCTCGTAAATCCTGATCGAATACCAGGCCTTGCATCAGCTTGGATTTGGCGAGACAAAGTGTTTTAAAGTTAAGTACCTCATGAATATCCAGTGATTCATGGGCAGCCAGCGTCTGTTTATTCATCGGACAGTTCTCCTTTTGGGCGTTTTAACAGTTTTATTCTGTCCTATGTACTTCTTGGTATTCGAAAAGAAACCAGCCGATGAATTGAATTTTTCGAATAATCTGGACGTAGAGGGATGGGTATGCTACAAATAAAGCAAGTTGAATTTATAAAGCCGTTGGAGAAATTAAGTATCAAATGGTTACGGTAAACAAAGGAGAGACGAGCATGGCAAAAGAGGAATACGCGATTGGGCTGGACTTGGGTGGGACCAAAATCTTGGCTGGATTAGTGGACCGTACAGGCCGATTGATCGCACGAAAACAACTGCCTACGCACGCGGAAGAGGGAGAAAAGGCCGTGATCGAAAGAGTGCTGTCCGCTACACACGATGTCCTGTCAGCAAGCGGAATCCATCCCGAAAAAGTACGCGGTGTTGGAATCGCTTCAGCTGGTGTGATTAACAGCGATAGCGGCGAAGTCATTTTTGCGAGCAATCTGGGTTGGCGAAATGTACCGATTGGCACGTTGATTGGGCAAAGATTCGGATTGTCCGTTCGCCTGTTCAATGACGCGAATGCTGCGGCCATTGCAGAGTGGCTATGGGGCGCAGGTGTCGGTACACGAAATATGATTTACGTCACGGTCAGCACAGGGGTAGGAGCTGGAATCGTCAGCGACGGAAGATTGGTTTTAGGTAGAGATGGAAGTGCGGGTGAGTTCGGCCATATCTCGATCGATTGGAACGGACCGCCATGCCGCTGCGGGAATCGCGGATGCTTAGAAAATTACGCTTCTGGTACTGCTATCGAAAACGCCGCCAGTCACAAATTGGCATCCATGAAGGAGCCCGTTACCGAGCGAATCCTTGTTGAAAAGGGAGAGCTGACGGCAAAAGTGATCAGTGAAGCAGCGCTTGCAGGAGATCCGTTTTTCACGCAAATTGTAAAGCAAGCGGGGTTTTACTTAGGTGTAGGAGCAGCCAATTTGATCTATTTGTTTAATCCGGAGGTCCTTGTCTTCGGGGGCGGGGTTATGAACGCATCCGCACTATTGCTTCCAGAAATCGAAAAGAGCATGAGAGATAGATGCATCCCTGGATTGGCGAATGAAGTGCGGGTGGTCACAAGCCCAATCGGGGTGGAGGCCGGAGTGATGGGAGCGGCAGGGGGAATCTTCGAAAATCTATATTGCAAAAATTAAAACAATTTTGTATCATCTTATTAATTACTCCACTGAAAAAAATAATTAACGAATGAGAAGCAAGGAGGAAGACAACATCATGTCAAAAGTGAGAGTTGCGGTGATTGGTGCAGGATCAATTTCAGACATGCACTTGCAATCGTACCAGCAAAACGAACGTACAGAAATTCGTGCCGTCGTCGACTTCAACGAGGAGCGCGCTCGGGAAAAAGCACAGAAGTACGACGCTGAGACTTGCTACACCAAGCTGGAGGAAGTTTTCTCAGATGAGCAGGTAGACGCAGTGAGTATTTGTACGTGGAACAACACGCACGCAGATATTGCCATCGCTGCCCTTAGAGCGGGTAAGCACGTGCTTTTGGAAAAGCCTTTAAGTACAACAGTTGAAAGCGCTCTCCTGATAGAAGAGGCCGTAAAAGGGAGTGGCAAGCTGCTCCAGGTGGGCTTTGTGAGAAGGTACGATACGAATGCGCAATTGCTCAAGCAGTTTATCAATGCGGGCGAGCTGGGCGAGATTTATTATGCGAAGGCATCCTGCCTGCGTCGCTTGGGCAATCCGGGAGGCTGGTTCGCTGACAAGGACAGATCTGGCGGAGGTCCGCTGATCGATCTCGGTGTGCATGTCATTGATCTGTGCTGGTACTTGATGGGCTGTCCAAAAGTAACGACCGTCAGCGGCAATACATACAACAAGCTGGGCAATCGTTCCAACGTCAAAAATCTCTCCTTTTACAAAGCTGCCGACTACGACCCTTCCCAAAACACCGTCGAGGATATGGCCAATGCACTCATTCGCTTCGAAAACGGAGCTTCCCTTTTCGTGGATGTGAGCTATACGTTGCATGCGAAAAAAGACGAGCTGGCCGTCAAGCTGTACGGAGACAAGGGAGGCGCAGAGGTGGAGCCAGAGCTGTCCATCATTGCAGAAAAGCATGACACGATCCTGAATCTCAGCCCGCAGATGGATAAGTTATCGTTTGATTTCAAGCGGGGCTTTCAAAATGAGATCGATCACTTCATCGCATGCATATTGGGTGAAAAAGAAACGCTCAGCCCTGTGCAGGACGGCGTAGAGATGATGAAGATTCTGTGTGGCATTTACGAATCAGCTGAGACCGGAAGAGAAATCGTATTTACCCGATAATCGGCAGACAAGACCAATCCATGGACATCCAGATGTCACCCATAGATTAGATGAAGACAAGGGGGAAAAGAAAATGAAAAAAGCATCGTTTTTGCGAACCGCATCCGTCTTACTTTTTTCAGTGGCTTTACTTTTCGGATGTTCTAGTGGCGGTGGCAGTGGCAGTGGAACTCCGGCAGCTTCCAATGGGGGGACAACGACAGGAGCGCCGCAAAAGGATCAGATGGTCATCGCCGTAAACGAAAACTTCATTACGATGGACCCTCAAAATACAGGGGATGCACTGTCATCAGGTGTCCAAAGCGCGATGTTTGAAGGGCTTCTAATTTACGACAAGGATTTGAAGCTCATGCCGGGTTTATCGACTGAATATTCGGTTAATAAGGATGCGACAGAGTATACCTTCAAGCTACGGCAAAACGTGAAGTTCCATGACGGCACACCATTCAATGCCGAAGCGGTCAAAATCAACTTCGACCGGATGAGCAACAAAGACAATAACTTAAGAGCCTATCGGAACTACAAATACATCAAGTCTACAGAGGTAGTCGACGAGCACACAGTAAAAGTGACGCTGAACCAGCCGTTTTCCGCGATGATCAACAAGTTCACGACTGGAATCATCAGTCCGGCAGCTCTGGAAAAGTACGGCAAGGACATTACCAAAAATCCAGTCGGCACAGGCCCATACAAATTCGTGGAATGGGTACAGGGTGACCATTTGACGGTAGAGCTGAATCCGGATCACTGGAACAAGGGCGCTGCCAAGGTCGGAAAAATCGTCTACAAACCCGTTCCCGAAAACGGCTCCCGCGTAGCCATGCTGAAGACGGGTGAAGCTGATGTCATCTATCCGTTGCCGGAGCAGCAAGTAGAGACACTGAACGGTGAAGAGGAAGTAAAGGTAGAGCGCACACCTTCCACCATCACTCGCTATGTCTCGATCAATATGCTGAAAAAGCCGTTTGATGATCCGCGCGTTCGCCAAGCCATCAACCATGCAGTGGACAAGGAAGCGTTCATTAAAGTCGTGAAATCCGGGTATGGCGCACAGCTGGAATCCGTAATGTCGCCGACGATTGCCCACTATGCGAAGCAAGGCACCTATGAATACAACATCGAAAAAGCGAAGCAGCTTTTGAAAGAAGCAGGCTACGAGAATGGCTTCACTACCGATATCTGGGGCAATACGAACTCGGATACGATGAAGGGCATGCAATTCATTCAGCAGCAATTGCAAAAGGTTGGCATCAAGGTTGAAGTGAAATCGATGGAAGAAGCCACGCTGTCCGATGAAATCTACGGCATCAAGTCGCCAGAAGAAGCAAAAATGAACATGTGGTACGTAAGCTGGTCCTCTGCTGATCCAGACAATGCGATGCGTTCGTTGTTTAGCAGTGAGAACTTCCCGCCTGCGGGAGCGAACACGGCTTTCTACAAAAATGACCTTGTCGATCAAAGCATCAAGGAAGCGACACAATCGTCAGACCAAGACAAGCAAAAGCAATTGTATGGCGTCGTGCAAGAAAATGTGTTTAAAGATGCACCATGGATTTTCCTCGCAGTCGATGAAATCTTGTACGGAAAACGTGCGAACGTGAACGGTGTTTATATCACACCAAGTGGCGGCATCTATGTAAGAGAAGCGGCGTTCCAATAATACTTGAAGCAGCGTTCGGGCATTGTCTGCCGCTGGGCGCTGCTTTTCTTTTAGGAGGAACCGTACCATGTTCCGTTATATCGTGAAGAGACTCATCGAGATCATCCCGATTATTTTTGTCGTGTCGTTGCTCATTTTCTTCTTTATTCATCTGGTTCCGGGTGATCCTGTACGCTTGGCGGCGGGAAAAGAAGCGACCTTGGAAGAGATCGAGCGGGTGCGTCAGGAGCTGGGCTTGGATAAGCCATTGCTTACCCAGTACATCAACTACATGCAAAACCTGTTAACAGGAAATTTGGGACACTCCTTGAAGACGGGGCTTCCCATTAGCGATATGTTTGAAAACCGTTTTTCCGTAACCATGACGTTGACATTTATGAGCCTGGGCTGGGCCTTGGTGCTCGGATTGCTGATTGGAACGATCTCTGCTGTTTTCCGCAATAAATGGCCGGATTACGTAGGAATGCTGACGGCGATTTCCGGTATTTCCTTGCCTGGATTTTGGCTGGGGCTCATTCTCATACAAGTTTTTTCTGTTACGCTGGGCTGGTTTCCCACAGGTGGGGTGGAGAGCTGGAAAAGCTACGTGCTTCCTTCGTTAACCTTGGGAGCAGGAATTATGTCGATGCTGGCCCGTTTTACACGGTCCTCCCTGCTTGAAACATTAAAGGAAGATTTTATTCGAACAGGTCGGGCAAAAGGGCTGAAGGAATCCGTAGTCGTTCGCAAGCACGCCCTGAAAAATTCAATGATTCCGGTCGTAACCATCGCCGGTTTGCAATTCGGCTTTCTCTTGGGCGGATCGGTTGTCGTGGAGACGGTGTTTAGTATTCCGGGTATGGGGCGTCTGTTGATCGATTCCATTGCGTTTCGTGATTATCCGGTGGTTCAGGCGGTCATCCTGTTGTTTTCACTGGAGTTCATCCTCGTGAATCTGCTGGTAGACATCCTGTACAAGGCACTGAATCCGAAAATCCGTTATGAAAGCTAATGGCAAGGAGGTGACGTAAATGGAGGTAGTAAAAGAAATCGGGCATAATGTCGTGGTTCCCCCTGAAAAGAAATCCCGAGCCCGCGAGTTTTGGAAGAAGTGGAAGCAGCAAAAGACAGCTTTCTGGGCAGGGTTTTTTATCTTGTTTTTGTTTATCATCGCGCTGTTTGGTCCTTGGATCGCCCCGTATGATCCGTATGAACCGAACTATGATGTGACGTTGCAAACTCCGTCTATAGAGCATTGGGCAGGGACAGATGAATACGGACGAGATATTTTGAGCCGTATCATCGTAGGAACGGGAATCTCTCTTGGCGTCAGCTTTTCTTCTGTGCTGGTCGGCGCAGTGGTTGGGACGATTCTAGGCTTGATTAGCGGATATTACGGCGGGTGGATGGATCGCCTCATCATGCGGTGGAGTGACGTCATGTTCGCTTTTCCCGACTTGCTGCTTGCAATCGCAATCGTTGCGATTCTCGGCCCGGGATTAACGAATGTCGTCGTGGCGGTAGCGGTGTTCAGTATTCCATCGTTTGCTCGTTTGATCCGCGGCAATACATTGGCTGCCAAGGAAGCGGTGTTTGTAGAAGCGGCACGATCCATGGGGGCAAAAAGCAGCCGGATTATGTTTCGACACATCTTTCCAGAGACCGTCTCCAGTATGATCGTCTTTTTTTCCATGCGGATCGGCACCTCGATCTTGGCTGCATCCAGTCTCAGCTTTCTCGGTCTGGGGGCCGCTCCCGAGAGTCCCGACTGGGGGGCGATGCTCAGTATGGGTCGTGACTATCTCGCCACTTCTCCACATGTGGTCATCATTCCCGGGATTGCGATCTTTTTGACCGTACTGGCGTTCAATCTGGTTGGGGATGGCTTGCGCGATATTTTGGACCCGAAAACGAAGAACTAAGCGAGGGAGATGGGGCAGATGAGTGGGAACATCATGGAAGTAAAGCATCTGCAGACGCAATTTACGAGAGACAACCAGAAGACAGTCGTCCTCGACCATGTCAGCTTTCATATAAAAAAAGGCGAGGTGCTTGGCCTGGTTGGCGAATCGGGTTGCGGCAAGAGCGTGACCTCCTTGTCGATTATGCGCCTGTTCAAGGACACGACTGGTGAGATTACCAATGGCGAGATTGTTTACAACGGTACGAATTTGCTCTCGATTTCGGAGAGTGATATGCGTCGCATTCGAGGAAAAGAAATCTCGATGATTTTTCAGGAGCCGATGACCTCGCTCAACCCGGTGATGAAAATCGGAGAGCAATTGATGGAAGCCATTCGTTTACACCTCGGCTACTCCGACCAAAAGGCGCGTGAACAAGCAGTGAGCATGCTGACAAAGGTGGGCATTCCGCGTCCGAGCGAAATTATGGGGGAGTATCCGCATCAGCTCTCTGGCGGTATGCGACAGCGCATCATGATTGCGATGGCGATGTCCTGCAATCCCAACCTGTTGATCGCCGATGAGCCAACGACGGCACTCGATGTCACGATTCAAGCACAAATCCTCGACGTAATGAAGCAGCTTCAGGCTGAAGAGCATATGTCGATGCTGTTGATCACGCATGATCTCGGCGTCGTGGCGGAGATGTGCAACCGTGTCGTGGTCATGTACGCAGGGCGTGTCGTGGAGGAAGCATCTGTTTACGACTTGTTCGATGAACCCAAACATCCGTATACCAAAGGCTTGATCGGCTCTGTCCCCAAAATCGGGCAGAAGCGCGCGCGGCTGGATTCGGTTCCGGGCAACGTACCGACACCGAACAATATGCCGAAGGGCTGTAAATTCGCTCCGCGCTGCAAGGATGTCATGCCTGTCTGCTGGGAAAAGGAGCCCGTCATTACGACGGTGGGAAAAGAACGTTTTTGCCGCTGCTGGCTCTATCAAGGAGAAGGTAGGGATGTTCATGTCTAAATCACTGGTCGTGGTAGACGGTATCAAAAAAACGTTCCCGATTGATAGTGGTCTATTAAGCAGCAAAAAAAGCGTAAAGGCAGTGAATCATGTTTCGTTCGAGATCAAGGAAGGCGAGACATTCAGTCTGGTCGGAGAGAGTGGCTGCGGCAAGTCGACGACAGGGCGTTTGGTCACACGACTTTTGATGCCGGATGAGGGCAAGATTTGGATCAATGGCGAAGAAATCTCCAAGATGAACGAAACAAAGCTGCGGGAAGTGCGCAAGCAGGTACAGATGGTTTTTCAGGACCCGTACGCCTCATTGAATCCGCGGATGAAAATTCGCGATGTGGTAGCAGAGCCTCTTCTCATTCATACGAAGCTGTCTGCCCAAGAGCGGGATCGGATTGTCGCCGAAATGCTCGAGGTCGTCGGGCTCTCCAGCTATCATGCGGAGAAATTCGCCCATGAATTCAGTGGAGGGCAACGACAGCGCATCGGAATTGCTCGTGCCTTGATTTTGAAGCCAAAGCTGATCGTCGCGGATGAGCCAGTCTCTGCTCTCGATGTGTCGATTCAATCGCAAATCTTGAATTTGCTAAAAGATTTGCAGGAAGAATTTCATTTGACTTATTTGTTTATTTCCCACGATTTGAGCGTGGTCGAGCATATTAGCGACAAGATTGGCGTGATGTATTTAGGGAGTCTCGTAGAATCCGGCCCGAAGGAAACGATTTTTGCCAATCCCCGGCATCCGTATACAAAAGCGCTGCTCTCTTCGGTTCCGATTCCTGATCCACGGGCGAAGCGGGAGAGGATCATTTTGCAGGGAGATGTACCAAGCCCGGTAAATCCGCCGTTAGGCTGTCTGTTTCATACGCGCTGCCCGTTCGCGATGGACATATGCAAGACGACACCACCAGCATTACGGGAAGCGGCAGACCGAGATCATTTTGTCGCTTGCCATTTGTGATTTGAATAAAAGGGATGGTTACATGCGTAGGACGGGTGATTTAAAGCTGATCCAGGAACTGAATCGCTCCATCATATTCGATACGATCCGTCATTACGGGCCCATTTCCCGGAGTGAAATAGCCAAGCGGAACAAACTGAGTCCTACTACCGTGACCTCGGCAGTCAGTGAGTTGATTCGTGACTCGTTCGTATGCGAGGTGGGAACAGGAGAGTCAAATGGCGGACGCAAACCGATATTGGTCCAATTCTCCCCTGACAGTCGCTTTCTGATCGGCATTTCGATCTCTGGCTCGAAGATTACGATTGCCGAGATGAATCTGGAGGCCGCGGTTAAACGAAAGGAAGTCCACTCGGTCAAGCCGTACCAAGGGGAGAGCGTCCTCGCTTATTTGCTGGACATCATTGCGCAATTTTTGCGTGGAGCCGCGGGTCTGGAGAAATGTATGGGAATCTCGATTGTCACGCAAGGCATCGTGGACTCGGTCCATGGGGTGATTCGCTACAATCCAAAGCTCCGCTTGCAGAATGCCCCTGTTAAAGAGATGATCGAGCAGCGTTTCCAGTTGAAAACCTGGCTGGATAACGACACAAACGCATACTTGCTCGCCGAGAAGACCATCGGGGATTTCAGTCATTATCAAAACATGCTGTACGTCACGATTGGGGATGGATTGGGAGCCAGTATTTTGATGAACGGTGCCATCTACAGGGGCTTTAAAGGCGGAGCCGGTGAGTTCGGTCATATCACGATTGATCGGGCAGGTGTGCGGTGCGACTGCGGAAATGTTGGCTGTCTGGAAAATTACGTGAGCTGGCCAACGATTTACTCCAAGCTGGTCTCCTCGCTTGCGAAAGGAAAGACGAGCCGCATTTCGGATTTGGTGGAGCAGGATGTTGGTCGGATTACTCCTGCGGTGTTTCGCCAGGCTTTGGCAGAGCAGGACCCGCTCTCGGTCAGCATTTTGGAGGAAACCGCTTCTTATTTGGCTTCGGGGTTGGTCAATCTAATTCATCTGTTCAATCCGGAAGTCATTATTCTAGGCGGTGAGATTGCATTCGAAAATGAGCTGTTGATCGCCAAAGTAAAAGACTACGTGATGGAATACGCACATGGAATCCTGACGGAGGAACTGGAGATTCGGCCGAATTCGTTGGGTGAAAATGTAGAGGTCGCAGGAGCTGCCGCTGTTTTATTGCAGGATACCTTTCAGTTTTCGCTATAAGAGGGGGAGCCGGATCATGGAATTCGCGAATGCGCTGCGTTTTGCTCCAGAATACGAGCAAGCGCACGAACAAATAAAGAAGGGAGCCATAGGCAAGGCAGGCGTCATTCGCTTGCGAAGAGGTGCTCCCGTATCGTCCCGGAATGGAGACAAATGCATTTTTCAAGTGCTTGGAATGCGTGAATTCGATTGGCTGCGCTGGACGTTCGGCGAAGTTGAGCGTGTGATGGCGCGGGAGGTTAAGTATACGAATGAGTCAGGACAGAGCGTCCACTATGCGCTGGTCATGCTCCGGATGGCAGGCGGGGCAATTGCTCATGTTGAGCTATCTTGGGCGGAGGGGACAGAACATGCTTCCTTTGAGCTTACCGGTGATCAAGGAATGATTACGTATGATAGCCGTGAAAGCACCCCCATTCGCTGGAGTCGGGGAGAGCAGTTTCTTTCGACAACATTCCCAGAGATGGACCAGGAAGTGCCACGTCTGCCTTCTCGTGATCTGCTCGCGGCTCTCGATATCGCTTCCGCGGCGAGAGAATCGGTCAGGACGGGACAACCTGTGACGCTCATGCAAGGAGGTGACGAAGGATGAAGGTAGGAATCATCAGCTTCGCCCATATGCATGCGCATAGCTACGCTACTTATTTGCAGAAGCACCCAAATGCGCAGCTGATAGCAGTCTGGGATGATGACTCGCGCCGTGGAGAGGAAGTGGCCACTGCCTACCAGCTCGATTTTTACGAAGATCTGCAAGCCTTTTTGCAATCCGGTATCGACGCGGTCATTATTTGCTCGGAAAATGCCAAGCACAGGGAGCACGTGATTGCGGCAGCACGAGCGAAAAAGCATATTCTGTGCGAAAAACCGATTGCCACCGAAATTGCGGACGCGCGCGAAATGATTCAGGTCTGCAAAGAGGAAGGTGTCATCCTCCAGGTTGCCTATCCTGTCCGTTTTGCACCTGTGATGGAAAAAGTCAAACAGATCGTTCAGTCAGGTGCTCTTGGAGACATTCTCGCCATCGATGGCACGAACCACGGACAAATGCCAGGTGGCTGGTTCATTGAAAAAGAGCTGTCTGGCGGCGGGGCAGCGACGGATCACATCGTCCATCTGATAGACCTCGTCCGCTGGATGCTCCAAGACGAAGTAAAAAGCGTCTACGCTGAGCTAGACACACGTTTTTACGAGATTGAGGTAGAGGATTGTGGACTGGTTTTTGTGGAAATGGAGTCTGGCGTAATTGTAGGAATCGATCCGAGCTGGTCGAGGCCGAAGACATTCCCGACGTGGGGAGATGTGACGATGCGGATTGTCGGCACCAAAGGGACGTTGGACGTCGATGTCTTCAAGCAACACGCGCTTTATTACAATGACCGCGATTCGAAGCTGCAAAATCTGCCTTGGGCTGTGGATATGGATGAACGGCTTATCGCCGATTTTGTGCAAAATGTCATGGAAGACCGACCACCGTCTATTACAGGAGAAGATGGACTGCGGACACTCGAAGTGGTGAAGGCAGCCTATGAATCCCATCGTCTCAAGCAAGTCGTGACTATCAACAAGGTGCATTTCTCATCATGATGAGCAGTAGCCTTTCTATACAATAAATCAAACGAGGTGGAACTGATGAAAATTGGATTGAGCACTTACAGTCTGCTGACAGCAATCCGAGCTGGGGAAATGAATGTACTGGATGTCGTGCAATGGATCGCTGATAACGGCGGTGAACACATGGAAATTGTGCCGTACGGTTTTACGCTGGTCGATAACTACGAATTGGCAGACGCTGTTCGGGATAAGGCAAAAGCGGTAGGGATCGAGCTGTCCAACTACTCGATGCCGACTAACTTTATTCAACCAGACGAAGAAGCCTTCGAAGCAGAAGTGGCACGTGTAAAAACACATGTCGATCTGCTGCACCGCATGGGCATCAAGCATATGCGCCACGATGTGTCCGCTTTTACTGTTCCCGTAGAGGAGACGACGATCGAGTACTTTGAAAAGCATTTGGCTGAGATGGTAGAGGGCAGCCGCCGAATCGCTGATTATGCCGCGCAATTCGGAATTACAACGACAATCGAGAATCACGGCTGGCTCGTACAGGCAAGTGATCGCGTGCAGCGTGTCTTGCATGAGGTCAACCGCCCGAATTTCAAAACGACGCTGGATATCGGAAACTTCATGTGCGTGGACGAGGCTTCGTTGGTCGGTGTGCAAAAAAATCTGCCTTACGCTTCGCTCGTGCATTTCAAAGATTTTTACTTCCGTCCGTCCTACCATGACCCAGGCGCAGGCAAATGGTTCAAGACGGTCAACGGCAACTTCCTGCGTGGAGCGATAGTCGGACAAGGAGACATCAACATTCGTGAAGTCGTCAAGCTGGTCAAGCAGTCCGGCTATGATGGCTATATCACGGTCGAGTTCGAAGGCATGGAGGATTGTCGAGAAGGTTCCAAGATTGGGATGGACAACCTGCGACGTTTTTGGGACGAGGCGTAAAACGGTAATGGATCAAACGGCATTTGGGGAGTCCCGAACTGCCGTTTTTTCTTTGGGCAAAAAATGAAAAAACCTCTCCCTTATGAGGAGAGGTGATGGAGACATTAGAAGGATTGCGATGATTTTGGATTCGCACCGTATTGGTTGTCTCCCTGGCTGTCTTGGCACAAGAATACGAGCAAAATAATTGCACCGATAAAAGGAATAAACGAGAGAAGGATCCACCAACCGCTTCTTCCCGTATCGTGCAATCGGCGTGCAGTTACACTTAAACTAGGCAGTAATACTGCCAGTGAATAGACCAAGCCCAAAATAGATGCAGTACCAAGTAATGAGTCTACGAGAGCAATTACTAGAGATACGATGATGTTGAACAAAGTGAACATCCAATATTCTTGACGTCTAGCTCTTCCTTCAAAGGCAACGTATTTCTTCAATACGCTTGTATACCAATGCATGATAATTTCCCCCTTTCTTCTAAATTTTGACACACTTCGATATTTTATCACTAAACCCATTGAATTAGAACCATATTATGACAAGATTCCCTAATGCTATCGAATCATTTTGGGTTAGGACAAAAGTAATGAGTATTTATGAGCAAGATGGAGGAAAAAGTAAGAACGAACGAGTTTTGGGACGATACTACAGGGGGAAATGAAGCTTGGAACAAAAAACAGAACAAAACGTTACGCTGCACGGCTTCAACAATTTGACCAAGTCACTCAGCTTCAACATGTACGACATTTGCTACACGAAAACAAAAGCGGAACGGGAAGCGTATATCGAATATATAGATGAACAATACAGTGCCGAGCGTCTGACGAATATCCTGAAAAACGTGTCGGATATTATCGGCGCACATATACTCAATGTCGCCCAACAAGATTATGTGCCACAAGGTGCGAGCGTCACTGTTCTTGTATCCGAGGGGCCAGTCGTAGAAGTCCCTACTGAATCTTATGAGGAATCCCCCGGACCTTTGCCTGAAAATGTTGTGCTGCAATTGGACAAGAGCCATATTACGGTGCATACATATCCAGAGTATCATCCTACGGAGGGCATCAGTACATTCCGGGCCGATATCGACGTGTCGACTTGTGGCGAAATTTCTCCTCTCAAAGCACTCAATTATTTAATTCGTTCGTTTGATACGGACTTGATGACAATTGATTACAAGGTACGCGGTTTTACCCGGGATATTCATGGATACAAGCTGTTTATCGATCACGACATCAGTTCGATCCAAAATTATATTCCCGAGGAAATTAAGGATTTGTTCCACATGATTGATGTGAATGTGTACCAAGATAATATTTTCCATACCAAATGCAAACGCAGGGAGTTTGATCTGAACAATTATTTGTTCGGATACACGAAGGATAAGCTGACACCGGAGGAGCAGGAGGATATTACGAAGCAATTGCAAATAGAGATGGACGAGATTTATTATGGGAAAAATTTTGTGAATTAGTAGCTGTAGTGGGGGAAAGAAGCGCATTTCCAGTCTACGCTTCGGCCTCCGCCCCACAAGGGGGGATTGACTGTCCGCTTCGGAATGAATGGCGGGAGCGCTTCAAACGTAGACAGTTTCGAGGAAGTATCTCATAAGTGAAGCTGAAATTCCCCGTCATTCATTCCTACGCTGAGTTGGGCTCCAGAGGCGCTTGGACTGGAAATGTACTTCTTTCCACATAGCTTTTTGTTCTTCTAGAATACTGATCCAAGTTGTCTTTAAGCGAAATACTCCATGCAGATTACACAAGAAGATGAAATAAAGATCATCTCCCTCAAGACCTCCAGACATAGACATAGCTGCCAAAAAGGTCTAACCTCCGAAATACTCTTCAGCTGTTCGAAAGTCATGTCACATGTTTGGAAGGAGACCGCCCGAACGAAGAGAGGATACAGGCGACTGGAAAACATGTGGCATGGCTTCTCCCGACCTCAACAGTTGGAGGTCATTGTTCTTTTATCTTCTCGAAGAGTTGGATTAAGATAGTAGGCCCGAATCTCCTCCAGCGTTTTTCTAGCAGGCTGCACGAATTCGCGGTCCCAATCTTCGGGAGGGGAATCCAGCGATATGCCCTTTTCCTGCAAGGTTCGAAATAGCTCCTTATCCGCTTGCGTAGGTATCCACCAGGTGTAGACAGGATTCGTTTTGCCATTGAGCAATGATTCGAACATAAATTTCACATAGGTAGCTGTAGAGAGCTCGCCGTAATTGACGTCGAATTCAGGCCCGGGAGCCGGATAATCCTCTGGATAGCGGAACGGGCCAAAGTGAATGGAAATGCCGAGAAAGCCGACAGGTGGAATGTTGTTTCCATACCCCGGGAGGGAGAACGGCAAATCTGCTGCGAAGTGTAGGCGAATCATGACGGAGTTGATGAATTGCCGTTCGAAGAAACTTTCTTTTTGCCAAATGCCGAGTTCTCGTGAAAGAGTATCCCAGTGAATAATGGACGTATTGTGCGCCAGCCAGAAGGCAGACGACATCTGTTCAAACGTTTTGTAAAATTCCTCGTCGTGATCATGGAATGGATCGAGCATGTCGAACAGGCTGAAGCACCCGTGTTTTCTTCTCCATTTTTGCGCGATGATCAGAAAATCAATCAATCGTTGGATTCGCAGCTCCGGGCTGCTCTCATTATTGGCAAACAGAAGCGTTGCTTCTATCAAATCGGCAGTGAAGTTGCCGTTAACAAAATCCCAGTAATTGATTTCACCAGCTTCTACACGTTCTTCGTTAATCCGCTTCGTATCCGTTTCCCATCGCGCAAAAGTGGTGACATCAATGCCGAAATAAAGCTCAGGCAAGAGGTCGCCAAAAATATGGAAGCAATAAGGACTAGACTGCTGGAACCAAGTTTTGATGAAGTCCAGACGCGAAGAGGGAGACACGACTGCGGCCCGTTCCACATAGTTCGCTTTGGCAATCGTTGACTCGAATTCTTCAACGGATGAGGCGATCGCCACGAAAGGGGCTGCTGAGGTCAAGAAGTCCACGCCATCTTCATCGTTGTCGTATTGCACAATGATGTGCTGGAAGGTTGCCTCAGCCAAGGGAGATAACACGAGCTGATTCCAACGGTGCGCGGTTGTATCGTCTATGGCGCCGATGACGACGACGGGTTTGTCTGGTTCCCCGCGAAAAGAAATAGAGGCACCGTTTTGGACGACGATCTTGTTTTGGCAGCGTACGTTGATGGATGTACCTGCTTCAAAGCTGATGGAGGTCCCAGCAGCTATGATGACATCCTCTGGTCCGATCATGTACGGACCATTTTCTGCGCTTAATTCCTCCGATTGATTGATGATCCCCGATAGGCGTTTGTACTTATCCACGTGCAGTTGATAGGTGTGCTGTGGGTCTGGATCAGGCCCAATCGTCAACTGCACGTAGTAAAGACCATCTTCCTCCGGAAAAAACGGAAGGATGATGGGGGCGTTCGGACTATATTCAGCTTCTGCGAGTTTCGTTCGATGGATGTCATAAATTGTGATGGTAGTCAAAGGATGCGTCAGGTTACTCATATGGATTTCAATAGCGTCTGTAGAAGCAAGAAAGAGCTTGTACATCTCCACCTTAGCTTCAAGGTTAGGAGAAGCTTTTCGGATTCGTTTGTCCGTTTCCAGAATCGATGTATACGAGCTGACGGTCATGTGAAACAGGCTCCTATCAAAAAGGTATAGGCATAATGGAATAGTTTACTAGTAATTGACGCCTGAATATAGAAAAAGTTTTGAGTTTTGCAGGGTCTTTTGGTCTATAAAATAAGAAAAAGGATAGGGGTCAGATGAGTTCTGATGATCCTATCCTTTTCTTCAATTTATAAATCTCCCTATTTTCCGCCAGCCTGTGTGAGCATTTCCATCATTTCTTTGTAGCCATGCTTCTTCGCATGTCCGAGAGGCGTCACACCATCGAAATCAGCGAGATTGACATTGGCATTGTGCTCGATCAGGAGCTTCACGATTTCCTGATGCTTCTTGCCACCATCGCCCAAAATCACTGCTTCTAAGAGAGCGGTCCAGCCCAATTTGTTGACATGGTCAATGTTGACATCGGAGGTGGTGAGCAATTCCTTGACGATCTCGACATGTCCACGATCAGCCGCAGGTATCAAGGCCGTTCCGCCAAAACGGTTTGTAATGGTAGTGTCGGCACCTGCTGCTATCGAGGCTTTTACGAATGCGAGCTGCCCTGCTGCACTTGCGAAGAGCAGGGGATTGTCTAAGTTGTTGTCCCGGATGTTGATGTTGGCTCCACGTTCAACCAACAAGTTGAAAACGTCCAGTTGACCGGAGTGGACCGCGATCATCGCAGATGTGCGGCCTCTGCTATCGGTGGCGTCTATATCCGCGCCTTCTGCAAGCAGCCTCTCAATCGCCGTTTTGTCTCCTTGACTGGTTGCTGTCAATAAGGCTTGATTCAGCTTATCCATTTCAACTTTCACCGCCTGGGTTGCTTGCTGCTCGCCACTCGTTAAGAGGGTATTCCAATTCATCTCACACCCTGACAGAATCATGACGGCGGTCAATAGACCTGCATACAGCACAGCGAGCCCACACCTTTCTTTTGATTTGGATACCTGCATCACACAAAAGAGGTAGTTCATAAGTCATCTTTTGATCACGAAGTAGTTTTGAGAGCAAACTCGGCATCGAAAGTAACGTTCACCTTCGAAGTCCGGCACTCATGTAGGTTTCCTACACTCCGCTCCTCCTTCTTCAGGTTCACGTTACTTTCTCGGTGCTGAAAAGCCGACTTTTTGAACTCTCATAAAAAGACTACTCGACTGTCAGCTCGGCAGAAGATTTGCCAGCCCAATCGCCGACAGGTGTTACCGTGTATGTGGTACCTGCTTTCAGTTTACCATCTTGCTGGATGTCAAACACGCCTGTGGTACCTTTACGGCTGGAATATTTGTACGTCGCCAACAGCTTTTCTCCGTCTGCACGAGTGAGTTCTACGCTGCGTCCGGAGAACAGCTCGTCTCCCGGGTCTTCAGTCAGGGAAACAGTGATAGAAGTTTCACTAACTGCTTTGGCTTCGCTAATTTGGAGCGGAGCGATTTCTTTTGCGACGAAGGTTGGATTCGCGATATTTGCCCAGTCGGATGTAATGGTGAACGTAACGCCCGGAGTCAGGACTTGGCCTTCTGGGAGACGGAATTTAATTTCTTGCTTGCCGTCTGTTGATTGTGTGAAAGGCACGTATTTCGCTACGATTGGCTGTCCGCCTTCCGGTGTAATGGTCACTTGTCTTGCTTGCATGGAAGAAATGATTTGATACGTTTTGCCGTCTGCACTGTTGTTTTGATCCAGCACCAATGCATTTGCACCGCGCCCTCCGCTGTAGGCAGAGATGACATATCCGTAATCGATGACACCATTTGCTCGCAGGGACTCGATTTCAAAAGTGTCGTTTGTTACTTGGCGCACCTCTGTCATGTCGATCTTAGTTGCGTTACCTGCGAATGTGCCCGCCTTTTTCCCTTTGTATGTCAGGGTGTAGGTGGTTCCTGGCTTTTGAACCGAGGTCGGCACGATGTAAGTATTGGTAGAACCTGTTTTCAGACGTGGCATATTGGTCAGAGTCAGTCCATCGCTAAAGGCAAAGTCTTCTTTTGCTTTGGCAAATGCTTCGTTTTCTGCGGTCAACGGAGCATCGAACGTCACAATCAATGTAATTTCGTTCAAGGATTGCACGCTGGTGATGGTCGCTTTATCAGAAGGGATTGCCTGGCGAGCTACATTCAACAGATAAGCGGCCTCACCGCGAGTAACGTTGCTGTCTGCGGAGAAGAAGCGTTCCGCCCAGTAGTTAACCGACTTCACATCACGCTTGAGCGCTTTTGCGATGATTTGCACGAATTCAGCATCTGTCACGGTTCCACGTGGATCAAATTGGCCATCTTTGGCTTGCATGATATCGAGGGATACCAGATCAACCGCGTATTTGTAGAACCAGTCATTTGCTTTCACATCCGTAAACGTTACGGATTTATCTGTTTTGCCGCCTTGCAAGCCAAAAGTGTGTGCGACCATTTTTGCCAGCTCGGCACGCGTAACTTGATTATGAATATTACTGCCTTGCATGACTTTCAGCTTGGAGAGTTCAGTCACGGCTTGTTGGATTTCTTGAGCACTCAGGGGAGTGGAAGCTGCTTGCACGTTCAGTGCAGCGTAAGGCAGGGCTGCTGTGCCTATAACAGTTGCGAGCATCATGATCGCGATTTTATTGGAAAGCTTTTTCATCAGTTGGTCCTCCTTTAGATCAGTTGAGTGGGGTGTTGCTTGACTACCTGTAGGATAGTCGAGAGACCTAAACTGCCAAGAAACAAGAGATTAATAGAATCTAAAAAAGTTCTTAAAAAAATATAAAATGACCTCTACCGAAGCCTGGACGTGGAGGAGCGACCGCGTTTTAGCGGAAAGTCATTATGCGCTCCAGAAGGTTTAAGCAATGACGCTTTGAAACGGAGAGGTGATTAAACTTTCTTACACGTAAAAAAAACTCCAGCTTTGACGTGGAGGAGAAAATCCCTCCTCTCATTTTCGCTGAAGGTTTTTGTGATGATCATGGTATTCACGTTTAGACAGTGAATCGGTAACCGGCACCCCAGACCGTCTCGATATACTGCGGATTTGACGGATCGACTTCAATCTTTTCCCGCAGCTTGCGAATGTGCACCGTAACGGTCGCGATATCTCCGCTGGAATCCATGCCCCAGATTCGTTCGAACAGCTCATTTTTGTTAAAAACCCGATTCGGGTGAGTCGCTAGAAATTCAAGCAGATTGAATTCTCTTGTCGTGAAAATAACTTCCTGATTGCGTACGTAGACTCTTCGGGATACTTTGTCGATGACGAGACCGCGAATGTGAATCTCTGCGTTCGTTGGTTGAGCTTGGCGGGCTGTCAGACGCTCGTATCTTGTCAGATGGGCTTTGGCTCTGGCGACCAACTCGCTTGGGCTAAATGGCTTTGTTATATAGTCATCGGCACCGAGATTAAAGGCGCGGATTTTATCGATCTCTTCTTTTTTGGCGGAGACGATCAGGATTGGCACTTCTTTAACTTGTCTGATCTGGCTGCACAATTCGAAGCCGTCCATGCCCGGAAGCTGCAAATCAACGATGATCAAACTGTAGTCACCATTGATGGCAAGTGGCAAGCCTTCGCTGCCAGAGTGGCATAAATCGACCTGAAAGCCGTTCAGTTCAAAATAATCCCGCTCCAGCTGAGCGATAGTCGTCTCATCTTCAATGATGAGGATACGTGAAGACATGGGGATGTGCACCTCCTATTGTTTGTGGATACGTTTTAACGTAAAGAACAGACTCGTGCCTACGCCTTGCTTGCTCTCCACCCAGATTTTGCCGCCGTGCCCCTCGACGATCTGGCGCGCGATGGAGAGTCCCAGACCGCTACCGCCCGTGGAAGAATTACGGGATTGCTCCACCCGATAAAAGCGCTCGAACAGGTGAGGAATGGCTTCTTGCGGGATACCGATGCCGTTGTCTTTTATTTCAATGGTGGCCCAATGAGCGTCCGCTTGAACCGAGACGCAGATGATTTTTTCAGGTTTATCCATGTATTTTTGCGAGTTGCCAATGATGTTTAAGACGGTGCGCTTGATTTTTTCCAGATCGGCAATGACCAGGGTGCCTTCTGCTGTTCGTTGATTCCATTGAATCGTGATGCCCTTCTTTTCCAAATCGTAGTGCAGCTCGTCGATGCAATCATCCAAAAACCGCACGATATCCACATGTTCAAACGTAAATGGCACTTGCTTCAGATCGAGCTTGGAGTAGAGAAACAGCTCATCAACGAGCAAGTCAAGGTCTACTGCCTTGGAGTAAATAATGTTGACGTACTTGTCCATTTTCTCCGGGGTATCAGCTACGCCATCGCGGATTCCCTCGATATAGCCCTTGATATTGGTAATCGGTGTCCGTAAATCATGCGAGATGTTGGAAATCAACTCTTTGCGGCTTTCTTCGTCCGCAAGGCGCAGTCGCACTGATTCCTGCAATCGCTTGCGCATGTTTTCGAACGCTTCGTTCAGTTGTCCAATCTCGTCCTTTGTGTACAGATGGAGCTCAAAATCCAGATTGCCTTCCTTGATGTTCTCAGCTGAATTGCGCAGTAAATCGAGCGGCTTGACGACGCTGCGAGTAATCCAGCGGTATAACAAGACGTTTGCGATGACAATGACGCCGAGGAGGAGGAACACGAGCATGGGCAGCAGTTTGCGGATAACCTCACCAAATGGACTGCGCTCGCGGATCACAAAAACACTGCCTTTTGCTCCATCTGAATATTTGAAGTCAAACTTGGCATACGCATAAAATCTTTCGCCGATGTTGAACGTGTTGCGAATCTGGATGTTGTCCAAGTCATAGGGCGGCAAGCTGTTTTCCAACTCGGGCTGATTGATGGTTGGGGAGGTAAAGACTTGATTGCTCTCTCTGCGGACATACAAGCCGGCTCGTACCGTTTTGAGCTTGAAATCGTAATCGGCAAGCAGCTCCTGATTTTGCAACTGATCCGGCTCATTCTTGGCGAGATATTTCAATTCAAGGAAAATATTCTCTTCTTGTTCTGTCAGCGGATTGAGCTGATAATGCACTTTATAAAAATCGCGAAAGCTGTTGATATCGCCTGTCGCCGCAATCGTAAATAGGCTGGCGGCTACAAAAAACGTCAGCAAGCTAATTACTAGCATCCCTGTGTAAGAGAGCAGCAGCTTGATACGGATGGACATGGACTCACCTGCTTTCGATAGGGTAAAAATTTATGCGCAAGATGACAAGTTCATTATATACAAGACGTCCAGCTGGTAAAGCATATTTACTTGGAACTCGGTCAAAATCAGTTATACTAGCAAGTAAGAAAACGAGAGCTTTGTATGAATGGGAAGGATGGGGATATTCATGAAAGTAGCCATTGCACAGCTGACAGCGACGATGGATAAGACGCAAAATTTGCAAAAAGCAGCCGATTACATTGCTAAAGCAAAGGCAGCAGGGGCAGATTTTGTAATCTTGCCTGAAATGTACAGCGCACCTGCCACGCCAAAGTCGGGAGTAACCCCAGCGGAGGTGGCGGAAAAGCTGGATGGCCCATTTGTTTCCGGCTTGGCAGAGTTTGCTTCGGAGCACGGAGTTTATGTAGTTTGTGGTGTGTTCGAATCTATCGAGGGTGATGAAACTCGTGCTTACAATACGACCGTTTTTCTAGGGCGTGAAGGCCAGCTGCTGCAAGCGTACCGCAAGACACATTTGTACGATGCCTTTTCCTACACAGAATCGGACTTCATCGCGCCTGGGGATAATCCGTATCAAGTGGTGGAAACGGAATTTGGCAAAATCGGGCTGATGGTATGCTACGAGGTGCGCTTCCCGGAAATCGCGAGACAGTTTGCGCTACAGGGTGCCGATATTTTGTTTGTGCCAGCAGGCTGGGTAGCGGGAGCGATGAAAGAGGATCACTGGGAGACGCTCGTGCGTGCGCGTGCCATTGAAAACACGATGTTTGTATGTGCGGCTGATCAGGTCGGAAATATTTTTGCCGGACGTAGCATGTTCGTCGATCCGATGGGTGTCGTAATGGCAAGTGCAGGAGAAGAAGAAACGTTATTGATCACCGAACTGGATGTAAGTCGGATTGAACGAGTACGGGGCAAATTGCCTAGCGTAGCGAACCGCCGAGCAGAACTGTATACCAATTAAATGCCTATGCACACTTTCTCTTTTGTTCAATATGATGGTAACAGATAACTAGTCATTATTTTGGCCCTTATGTAAGCGTCGCCATCATGAGAGAGGGAGTGTGTACGAATGTTCTGGTTCGTATGGGCTGTCGTCGGTGTGGTCGTTTGGTGGGCAATGAGTATGATCTGTACAGGAAAAGCGGCGGGATCAGGCTGGTGGGCTTCGCTCATTGCTGCTCTTTTGGGTAGCTGGCTGGGCGATTTGGTACTGGGTGATTGGCTGTGGATGTGGGCCGGCTTCAACGTCATTGCCGGAGCCATCGGTGCGGTCGTCCTCACTTGGCTGTGGAATTTGGTGGTGAAGCAGCTTAAATAAGCGAAACGATTTCGTATTACGAACTAACCAGGGATCGTCCAAATGGGCGGTTCCTGGTTTTTTCATTGGTCACTTTATATGTGGCTGCGGTGGAGAGAAGAATATTTCCATACTAGGTTCCAGGCTCCGTCCTGCTGAGGGTTAAGACTGTCCGCTCCGAAGGGATTCGCGGGGAAACGCAAAAGTGGTAGCCGCTACGTAGCGCGAGCACGTTGCGTTTCTTTTGCCCGCGAATCCCTTCTCCGCTCGGTTGGACTCCACAAGTCGCTACGTCTGGAAATATTCTTCTCTGTCGTAACTGATCACATTCTTCAATCTTTTAAGGATTTTAAAATGCGGTGAATATTGAAAGCTCACAGAGGAAACAGGAGAAAAAAGCGAAACACGCTCTTAAGCGTCCACCTCTGAAATAACTTCGAGGAAGAGACCACTTTGGACGCGGTTTCGCTTTTTGCATGGAGTCGGGCAGTCAATCCCACAGCGGGTGGGACAAGAAGCTGAGCGTTTTCTCCTGTTTCCTCCCCACGACTACAGCTGGACATTAAGTACCTCTGTGAGACAGTTTGGAATAATACAAAAACAATTCATACTTGACCAGTAGGGATTGTTGGTAATATAACTATATCTATACCGAATACAATAATGAGAGGTACATAAAACGAAAGGGAGGGGAATATATGTCGACGTTATTGATCATCGTAAACATTGTTTTATTGCTCTTATTCATTGCTGGTTTGTATGCCATGCAAAAAAAGCATATTTCTTTTTCCAAGCGAGTATTTGTCGGTCTCGGACTCGGGATTTTATTTGGACTCATTTTGCAATACGTATACGGAGCCAAATCGGATGTACTCAAATCCACCATCGAATGGTACAACATTGTAGGTAAAGGCTATGTGAAGCTGCTTCAAATGATCGTAATGCCACTGGTTTTCATCTCTATTTTATCGGCTTTCACTAAAATGAAACTAACCAATAACATTGGGAAAATCAGTACGCTGATTATCGGACTTTTGGTAGGGACGACTGCTGTCGCGGCAGCAATCGGGATTTCGACTACCTTTGCATTTAATCTCGACGGGGCACAATTCCAGCAAGGGGATGCGGAATCCGCTCGGATCGAACAGGTGGAGCAGCGCTTGGGTGACATCGAGAATTTGAGCATGCCAGCCAAAATCCTGGAACTTCTCCCTGCGAATCCATTCCTCGATCTGACTGGAGATCGGGCGACTTCTACGATTGCAGTTGTCATTTTCTCTGCGATTATCGGTGTTGCGTATTTAGGGATAAAACGCAAAAATCCGGAGCAAGCTGAATTGTTTGCGAAAATTGTGGACGCATTCCATACGATCACTATGCGTGTTGTGACATTGATCTTGCGCCTGACGCCATATGGTGTACTCGCGATCATGATCAGAGTGGCAGCTACTAGTGATTACAATGCCATCTGGCAGCTAGGCAAGTTCGTTGTCGCTTCGTATGTGGCAATGATCATCATGTTTATCATTCATCTGTTGCTGTTGACGTTTGCAGGATTGAATCCAATCACCTATGTGAAAAAAGCATTCCCTGTCTTGACGTTCGCCTTCACTTCGCGCACGAGCGCGGGTGCATTGCCGCTGAATGTAAAAACACAACAAAGCATGGGTGTTCCTGAGGGAATTGCCAACTTCGCAGGTTCCTTTGGGCTCTCCATCGGACAAAACGGCTGCGCAGGAACGTATCCAGCTATGCTGGCTATCATGGTAGCACCTGTCGCAGGAATTGATCCGCTGACACCATCGTTCATCCTAACACTGATCGCAGTTGTGGCACTCAGCTCCTTCGGGGTTGCAGGCGTAGGGGGCGGGGCGACCTTTGCAGCACTGCTCGTCTTGTCTACGATGAACTTGCCAATTGCAATTGTCGGTCTGCTTATCTCCGTTGAGCCGTTGATTGACATGGGACGCACAGCGCTAAACGTAAGCGGCAGCATGACGTCCGGTCTCTTAACAAGCAGAGTGACAAAAGAGCTGGATACCAATGCTTTCAACGGTAACGACCAAAAAACGCTGACTGTGTAAAGTAAATGTAAAAAAACAGGCTGTACCGTCTATCCAGACAGGTACAGCCTGTTTTTGATTTGATGTGTTTTTTATGAAGGTCATCGTAAATCCAACAAGCTACGGAGAGGAAGAGAAAAACGGAGCGACCAGAGGCCTTGGCGCGCCTACCCAGTCGGAACGGAAAAAAGCGGTACACGCTTGTCGACCAACCTCTTCGTTGAGAAGCTTCCGCCCATAGGGTGGCTTTTGGTCGACGTACCGCTTTTTGGAGTGGAGACGGACATCCCTACTTCCCCGTTGGCGTGCCACCAACGGAGGGAGCCCGTTTTTCTCTTCCCCACCACTATGTTCGCACAAACATAAATAGGATTTTATTCTTTACGGATTAACCGAGGTGTACTTAAAGTAAGCGCCTCCCAGCGGGAAGATGATGAAATCCTTCACCTTGTCGTTTTTCACATAAGGGCTTCCACGGAAGTTGATCGGAGCCAGCGGCATTTCCTCCATAAGAATCGTTTCTGCCTCTAAGAGGATTTTTTTGCGCGCGTCCAGATTAGGCTCGTTGTAGCTCTTGTCGATCAGCTCCTTGAACTTGGCATTTTCCCAATCCGGGTGGTTGTTTCCGCCCGTTTTATCACGGAACATCTCCAGGAAATTGATCGGGTCGTTGAAGTCTGCGCCCCATTGGAAGCGGATCATGTCAAAGTTCGCTTGCGATCTCATGTCGCGGTACACCTTCAGCTCTGCAGTGTACAGCTTCACGTCGACGCCGAGTGCTTTTTTCCACTGATCTTGCAGGGCTTCTGCCAGTTTTTTGTTGGTATTATTCGAGTCAAAGGTGTAGGTAACGGTCGGGAAGGTTGAGAGTCCGAGCTCCTTCATACCTTCTTCTAGCAATGCTTTTGCTTTTGCCGGGTCTTCTTTAAAGTAGCCATCTGGTTTTAATCCCATGGAAGTCGGTACCCAACCATAGGCGGCTGGAACACCCGTCTGCAAAATATTGTCGATGATTTCCTGACGGTTGATGGCATATGCGAAGGCTTGGCGAATTTTTTTGTTGTTGAACGGTGGTTTGGTCGTATTAAAAACAACGGATTGTGTGCCCGGATTATCCGCGACCATTAGCTTGCCTTCATCTTTGAGTGTAGGGATTGCGTCGGTCGGAAGTGTCGAGGCAGGATAGCCGCCCCAGTCGATGTCGCCATTTTCGAACATCGAGAACGCTGTATTGTTGTCCTCGATTATAGCAATTTCGATTCGATCGAGCTTGACGTTGTCGCGATCCCAGTAGTTTGGGTTTTTCGTAAAGACGATTCTGCTTTTGTGCTCCCACGTGTCCATGATGAATGGACCATTTCCCACGATGGTTTTCGCTTCATTCGCCCATTTCGGGTTTCCTTCCAGCGTTTTTTGATGCAACGGGAAGAGGGTCGGGAAGAAGGTTAGCTCACGGAAAAATGGAGTTGGAGACTTCAGGTTGAATTCCACGGTGTAGTCATCTACAGCCTTGACGCCTACATCCTCTGCTTTGCCTTTCCCTGTATTGTACTCCTCTCCTCCTTTAATGTAGTAAAGCTGATAGGCGTACTCGGACGCTGTTTTCGGATCGAGGTTGCGTTTGATCGCATAGACGAAATCATGGGCGGTGACGGGATCTCCGTTGCTCCACTTGGCGTCCTTGCGAATTTTGAAGGTGTAGTTCATGTAATCCGGTGAGTTGGTGAAGCTCTCAGCCGTTGCATTGACGAGTTGTCCATTCAGGTCATAGCTGGTCAAACCCTCAAAGGCAGCGTAAATCATGTCAAACGAATCCGCGTCGACGGCGATCCCAGGGTCCATCGAAGGCGGCTCGCTGTTAATGCTCCATTTTAACACCATCGGCTCTGTTTTTGTCGCTTCTGCAGGTGTAGTGGAGCCAGTGGGTTCAGCGGGCGCGGAAGAGTTCGAGCACCCCGCTAGTACCCCGAATAGCAAGGTAAGACAGGTTGCAATTGCCAGTCCCTTTTTCATAAATACCCCCCTAAAAATGATAGAAAACGTATATTCAGAATATTTGCTAGTGTTTTCGATAGCAAAGGAATTTTTTTAGTTTCTCGATAAAAAATATTTACTTAGATCATTGATGGATAGGAATAATGATAGAGAGTTAATTGATTTTTCTTAAAAATTTACTCGTTTTTAAAGTTATGGTATATTTTGGTAGATGTTAATGATAGGAGAGGTGGGAATCACTATGTTTAAGAAAATGGTTTTCTCAGCATTAGGTGTAGCCGTATTTTCTGCAGTGTTAACGTCTCCGATTCAAGCCACTAGTGTTGGTGAGCAGAAAGAACATTCATTAGTTTCTGCCAAATGGAGCTCGGATGAGGAATGGATTCGTAAGTCCGCTGCTGTTCCAGCAGGTTGGGTCGTCATTCGTGAAGACCTAGGTTCCAAGCTAATTAAAAATACAGCAGGTGCTCCATATGGTACAGAATTAAGAGTTAGCAAATATTCTCCCGTTCCAGCAGGATGGGTAGTTTTACGAGATGAAGTAGCTGGTCGTGTGATCAAATATGTAATAGGAGCATCTTATCGCACGGATTTTAATGTGACTAAGTTCTCCCCCGTTCCAACTGGATGGGTTGTATCGCGAGAAAATTATGATAGCAAAACGATCATGAATGTCGTTGGCGCTCCTTATGGAACCGTATTATTAGTAAGCAAATATTCACCTGTTCCGCCAGGATGGGTTTACGAGAGACAAGATGGTAATGGGAAGTACATTAAAAACCTGAATCGCTATTAATCGTATTCAAATAAAGATCGAACTGATGGTTAAGGCGTATATAACCATCAGTTCTTTTTTTATTCTTTTTCGTTCGGCAACACACACTTGGCATTTGATGGACAAAGACAAGTGTACATGATATGAATGAGGAAAAGGTGTCTATCAAGAACAGGTAGGAGATAACGCCCTTATGTATAGAATCGGTGTTGTAGGACCGCTTCCTTCGGTGGAACGGATACTGGCGGTCGCGAATGAGTTTGAGCATGAAATCGAATTTGTTCCGTTTCGTTATGAAGACGTGCGTGAAGTAAGCAAGATCGTTCTGGAGCATCATGTGGATTTAAATGGATGGTTTTTCTCTGGCCCGGTTCCATTTACGATCGCGAAAAACGTACTCAGCCCGGATGCCAATATCGTGTATTGCCCACCGAACGGTTCGAATCTGTACCGCTGCTTCATTCAGATGTCGATTGATCAAAAGACAGCCGTGAACCGTGTATCCATTGATATGATTGATTCGGAAGGAACGCATTTGCGCGAGTCGATGTCGGAGCTGGACATACCGGAAGAGGGGATTTACGTCAGTACGTACGACGAGAATTTTGACCTCGATGCGATCACGCAGTTTCATGTATCACTCTGGCGTGAAGGCAAGACACAAGGGGCGTTCACCACGTTTTCTGTGGTTGAACATGCGCTGCGCGAAGAAGGCATTCCTGTCTATCGTGTCCTGATGACGAAAATGGAGATTCGTCAGGCGATGAAAATCGTCATCGAAAAGGTGAAAAGCTCCTATTTCAAGGACACACAAATCGGGGTAGAGATCATTGAGCTCGAGCAGTTTGACAAGATTCCCGAGCGGGCGAGCACGCGCTTTTACTTGCAGCATCTGGAGCTGAAGATCAGACAAATTCTGCTTGCGCTCTGTGATAGGCTGGACGGCTCTCTGCTGGCAAATGGCAACGGACGCTACCAGATTTTTAGTTCGCGTGGTGCGATACAACGAGAAATTGAAATGCTGCGACATACGGTGGAACAGCTCTCTTTGGAGGCAGAGGTTCCGGTTGCGGTAGGTGTGGGCTTTGGGGATACAGCTTTTTCTGCGGAAAACAATGCGCGAAAAGCAATCCAGCACGCAAAAGAACGACCGGGGGCGGGCATTGTCGTCGTACAGGATAATGGCGTCATGATGGAATCGGTGGGAGAAACAGAGGAGCTCGCCTATTCGTTCCGCTCCAGTGATCGCGAGCTGCTGGAAAAGCTGAATCGGGCCAATGTAAGTGTCAAATCGTATCATAAGCTGCGTGCGCTGGTTCAGCGTATGGGCTGGAAGTCGTTTTCGACGTCGGATATCGCTTCGCACTTGTCGATGACGGTACGGAATGCCCAGCGGATTATGGGCAGCTTGTGCGAAGTGGATTTGGCTGAGTTCAGTGGGGAAGAGCAGCAGGCTGTGCGTGGACGACCGAAGAAGCTTTATCAGTTAAAGAAATGAGGGCACCCGACGAGAGGCTTCGGGTGTTTTTTCATATTACGTGGCTGCGGTGGGGAGAAGAATATTTGGTAGCCGCTATGTCTGGAAATATTCTTCTCTGTCGTAACTGATGATATTTCTTCATTCTTTTAAATCTCTAAAAGCCTGTTTAAATAGGGAAAGCTCGTAGAGGAAACAGGAGAAATAAGCGAAGATCTTAGGGACACCGACCGAGACGGAATGCAAAAAGCGAAACACGCTCTTAAGCGTCCACCTCTGAGACACATCCTTAATGAACCACTTTGGACGCGGTTTCGCTTTTTGCATGGAGTCGGGCAGAGGGTCCCCCAGCGGGTGGCCCTAGAATCTGAGTGTTTTCTCCTGTTTCCTCCCCACCACAACAGCGAGGCGAAATTTTTCTATTTTTCAATAAGTCTTACAACTTCTGTTGAAAAAACGGAGAGGTAACTATATAATTCAATTAAGCGAAAATGTCCTTTAATATTCGTATATTTGTAAGGGTTTACATTTGCCAGTCTTCTCATATTTCTAGAGCTTGCCTATCGGACCTGGGCATGGAAAAACACATGCTCCAGAGTTAACAGGAGGAATTGAACGATGTTGGATCTGGTTTCGTTGCGAAGAGATTTTCATAGACATCCAGAGGTAGGTTTTACGGAGTTCCGTACCGCTTCCAAGGTAGTAGAGATTTTGACGTCCCTCGGCTTTGAGGTCATATACGGACAAGAAGCAATCGATGGAGATTCTCGCCGGGGCTTGCCTTCCGAGGCGGTTCTCGAGGCAGCGTATGAAAGAGCTTTGCGTGACGGTGCAAACCCGGCAATCGCGGAAAAAATGCGCGGTGGCTATACAGCAGTGATCGGTGTGAAGAAAGGAAAGGCACCTGGACCAACGGTTGCTTTCCGTTTTGACATGGACGCACTGCCTGTATTGGAAAGTACGGAGCAAGACCATTTTCCACAAGCGAATGGCTTCCGCTCCCACTATGAAGGCAACATGCATGCCTGCGCTCACGACGGTCATACCACGATCGGCTTGGGATTGGCAGAAGCGCTTGCAGCAGGAGATTTTTCCGGTACGCTCAAACTGATCTTCCAACCAGCCGAAGAAGGTGTTCGCGGCGCATACGCGATCGTGGAAAAAGGTCATTTGGATGATGTTGACTATATTTTCTGTAACCATTTGGGGGTCAATGTGCCGCTAGGTGAGGTACATGGCGGTTCCTACGGATTTTTGGCTACCACGAAAATGATGGCGCATTTCTACGGTGTTTCTTCACATGCTGGTGCATCGCCAGAGCAAGGGAAAAATGCATTGCTCGGAGCGGCTACCGCCCTGTTGAACATTCATGCGATTCCGCGCTTCAGCACTGGTGATACGAGAATCAATGTGGGTGTGCTGGAGGGCGGAACAGCCGCGAACATCATTCCGGCCTATGCCAAGATGGTTGTGGAGACTCGCTCCATTACTGAAGAAGTAAATGCAGAAGTAGAAAACCGCGTACGCAACATCATCGCGCACAGTGCCGCTATGCATGAGCTCGACTACAAGATCGAAGTCGTCGGGGGAGCAATCCCGATCAACTACGATGTGGAGATGGCAGAGCTGGCCCTAGAAGAAGCCAAGCAAGTAGAAGGCTTCCATTCCTTTAAGCACGGCGAGTACAACTCGATGGGCAGTGAAGATGCCAGTTTTATGATTAAACGCGTTCAGGATCGTGGCGGAAAAGGAACGTACATGGCAATCGGCACGGATATCCCGGCGCCTCACCACCATCCGAAGTTCGATATACAAGAAGAGATTTTGCCACGCAGCGTAGCGCTTTTGAACCGAATTGCAAGACGATTGCTGACGTAAAAACGTTCCTAGCTGAGTGGAAAAGCACGTGGACAACGAGGGCAGAGAGGAGGTTTGCGAATGCATACCAAGCGAATTGCAGAAATGATTGAGAAAAAACGAGATGCCTTCATTAAAGTGAGCGACCAGATTTGGGACTTTGCGGAGACTCGTTTTGAAGAGTACCAATCGGCTGAACTGCTGGCTCAAACACTCGAAGGAGAGGGCTTTCAGGTAGAGCGCGGTGTAGGCGGAATCAAAACGGCCTTTATTGGAAGCTTTGGCAACGGCAATCCTGTCGTGGCGATTTTGGGAGAGTTCGATGCTCTGTCGGGCATGAGCCAGAAAAAAGGCCAAACTACAGAAGAGCCTCTCGTAGCAGGCGCAAACGGACATGGCTGCGGACACAACTTGCTCGGTACCGCTTCTCTTGCGGCAGCCGTTGCAATAAAAGAGTACATGGAAGAGAACAACATGACAGGGACTGTTCGTTACTACGGCTGTCCAGGGGAAGAAGGCGGCTCCGGGAAAGCGTTCATGGCGCGAGCAGGATTGTTTGATGACGTGGACTTCGCACTTTGCTGGCACCCAATGGGCTACAACAGCATCATGTCCATCGATTCACTCGCGAACTATCAAATTTACTTCAAGTTTAAAGGAAAGAGCGCCCATGCGGCAGCAAGTCCACATCTCGGTCGGAGCGCACTGGATGCGGTGGAATTGATGAACGTCGGCGTGAACTACTTGCGTGAACACATTATCCCGGAAGCACGTGTGCACTATGCCATCACGAACGCCGGCGGCTTGTCGCCAAATGTGGTTCAAGCAAAAGCAGAGGTACTGTACCTCATACGTGCGCCAAAGGTTGATCAAGTACAAGAGATTTACGAGCGCGTATGCAAAATTGCCCAAGGCGCTGCACTCATGACCGAAACCGAGGTAGAGATCGTATTCGACAAAGCGTGCTCAAACCTCGTGCAAAACAAGCTGCTCGAAGAGGTCATGTACAAAAACTTCCAGGAGCTGGGCGTCCCTGTGCATGATGAGGCAGAACTGCAATTGGCAAAAGAAATGCGTGCGACGTTGTCCAAGCAGGAGCTCGCTACTTCGGAAAAACAGTCACCGGACATGCCTGCCCCAGACATGGTGACATGGCTCAATCCATACGATGGATCAAAAATCCCGCTGAACGGCTCCACGGATGTAGGGGATGTGAGCTGGATTACGCCAACTGCACAATGCACAACTGCGTGCTATATGAACGGCTCCACGCTGCACTCCTGGCAATGGGTGTCCCTTGGGGCTACATCCATGGCACATAAAGGGATGCTGCATGCGGGGAAAGTCATGGCTTCTACAGCTATTGACATGCTGAAAAACCCAGAGCTGATCGAACAGGCAAAAGCCGAGCTGAAACAGCGTCTGGGCGGTCAAACGTATGTATGTCCGATTCCAGAGGGCGTCATGCCTTCTGTAAAAAAATAAGAGACACATGGAAATAACACGCGGACGACTTCTGAATGATCAGGGTCGTCTTTTTTGTTCAAGAGCAGATGAAAGCTCTGCTCATGTTGCCATAAAGCCTCACTGCAATCAATCGAGTCAGGCGGCAAGGCAGTCGTTGTCTGTGACTTTTTGTCTTTGACCGAAAATGTGTAGGCGATTTTCGATTGCAGAATCCATTGTCGGATGAAAGCAGAGGCTTACGGGCTGGAGTTTGTCTCCACTGAATTTCTGAATGATACGGCTGACTATATGGAAGCTCTTATGGAGTTGATTCGTGAGAGTTTGTTGTAACGTGAAAATGTAGCCTTTAACGATGTTCTTTTATAACCAATTACCAAATATTGCATTTGATTAAGCGAATGGCTCATGTTATATTAAAAATCCGCCTTACAAAAACGGGCGGAATTCGAAAGAAACAAAACGAAAGACTCAAAATATTACCAGTTGACTCGAAGTAATCATACGTGGTATATTATGAGTCCGGCACTTTTGAAGTGCTAGTGAAAATGCTCTTTGAAAACT
>NZ_PXZN01000060.1:0-36381 GCF_003013445.1 Brevibacillus sp. NRRL NRS-603
CGTCGAGCCAAAGCCACCCTACGGGCGGATGTTTCTCGAAGAAGAAGTGTTCGACAAGCGTGGTCCCCTTTTTTAAGTTCCGACTGGGTAGGCGTTGTCAAGGTCAACGAGCCCTGTGCTTTTTCTTCTCGCCAGCTTTGGTGGTCAAGCGATCGACAACATAAGAAAAAACCGCCCTTGATAAAAGGCGGTCGGGTTCCATCCATCACTTCCACGAATGGTAGATATTTTCCGCGTACTTGGTAATGGCTTCATCGTAAGCTGGATACGGATATCCGAGACTATCTGCCACCGCTTTGGAGTACTTTCGAAATAGCTCGTAGCAAGTGAATAACGCTTCCCACATCTGCGGGTAGCCGTTTTCGTTATAGCTGGATAGTAACGCTTCCCAATCTTCTTTTGGAAGATAGCGATCGATAAATTTGTAGTTTTTCCCGACACTAAAGGTAAACCCTTTCTCACATCCGATTTGCCACGCCATCATTCGTAGCAAATTCGGTCGGGCAATTTCGTTGAGATGATCAATGGCAAACAGGATTTCTTTTCTCGCCAAACCTTTGACAACGTAAGTAGAGACCATCCAAAATTCGTTGCAGCAGTCATCAAACTCTCTAGCAGTTGGCTTCCGGGTCCAATATTGACGATCGGAAGGGAGTACCTCATGTTTGATAAGCTCGTCCTTATCCAGCAAGACCTCAACCAGGCCGTCGCTATCTGCAAAATACTGCTCTGTCTCGTCTATCGGAATCAGCGTCAGATCTACTTTATTACCGTCCTCAAATAGCATAAGATAGGAAAACCAATTCCCTAACTCGGACGGAAAGAGCTCCATATCCTCCGGTTTTTGCATCATAATCCGAGTTCCAAAAATATCGAGCCATTGACCATTTTCCTTGAAAGAATCCATCTCCGTCACAAAATACGAAATATCATAATCTTGGAATGGATCAGCGGGTATATTTTTGTTCGTGCGTGACCCTTCCAAGGTCACTAAGCGGATGCGATCATCCTTTCTGGCGAAATCGATCAGCATGCTCATCATTTCTTGTTCCGTTCTCAAAGCGATCCCCCTCCACCTTACTCTTTCTCCGTACCACTTAATGTAGTGCAATTGCATAATTTTTACAATACTGTATCCATTGGAGAGCAAATAAAAAAAGCTGCACCCATTTTTGGGCACAGCTTTTCTTGCAATCCTTGCTTTTACGCGCGGGAAACGTATGCTTCCGTACGAGTATCGATGATCAAACGCTCTCCTTCTTCTACGAAAAGAGGAACGTTTACTACGAAACCAGTTTCCAAGGTTGCTTTCTTCGTTACGTTAGAAGCAGTGTCACCTTTTACACCTGGCTCACATTCTGTTACAACGAGTTCAACTGTATTCGGCAATTGAATACCGATTGTTTCTCCGTTGTACTGCATGATTTGCACGTTCATGTTTTCCTTGAGGAAACGCAGCTCACGCTCGATTTGGTTGCGAGTGAACGTCATTTGCTCATATGTCTCGGTATTCATGAAAGTGTACTCGTCTCCGCTCGCATACAGGTATTGCATGGTGCTGGATTCGATGCGGGCAGGGTTAACTTTTTCACCGCCACGGAAAGTCATTTCCGTCGTGTTGCCGTTGCGCAGGTTGCGCAGTTTGGAGCGAACGAAAGCCGCACCTTTACCTGGTTTTACGTGTTGGAATTCTAGCACGGTATAAATATTGCCATCCACTTCGATTGTCAAACCGGTACGAAAATCGTTTACAGAGATCATGGTAGTCCTCCCAAATCAATCAATAACAGAATAAGTATAAATTACACAGGCAAAATGAGCAACTCTTTCGTGGACTTGTTCAGGTTCTCATGACCATCAGCTGTAATCCACACATCATCTTCGATCCGAACGCCACCAAGTCCTGTTACATAAATGCCTGGTTCCATCGTTACGAGCATACCTGGCTCCAATACGAAGGTGCTTACAGTCGACAGCCCTGGCAGCTCGTGAACTTCCAATCCGAGGCCATGACCTGCGCTATGTCCATACGCGTCACCATAGCCTGCTGCTGTGATGATATCTCTCGTTGCTGCGTCAGCATCTTTTGCAGATACACCTGGCTTCAGAGCTTCTAAACCTGCCAGCTGTGCTCGCAGAACGATTTCATAGATTTCACGCATTTTCGGGTCTGGCTCGCCCACAGACAAGGTGCGTGTGATGTCAGAATGGTAGCCCTGATAAGCAGCACCAAAGTCGAGTGTAACCATTTCCCCTGCCTGAATCACTTTCTCGGACGCACGTCCATGTGGCAGAGCACCGCGCACACCTGAGGCTACGATCATATCAAATGCAGAGCCTGTCGCTCCTCGCTTGCGCATGAAGAATTCCAATTCCAAGGCAACATCAGCTTCACGCACACCTGGCTTGATGAAGCCTTGAATATGCGTAAATGCCGCTTCAGCTATACGAACCGCTTCACGAATAATAACCATCTCGGATTCGTCTTTAAACATGCGGATTTTTTCAAGCAGACCGCTTGTTGGCACCATCTCTACTCCGTCAAATCCTTTGTTCCATTCCTGATAGGTGCTAAAGGACACGCTGCTCTCGAATGCCAAGCGCTTGATCCCTTTTTCATGCAGGAGCTTTGCAATCGCTTCAACAGCTTTTCTCTCGTTATTTACCACTGTAAATTCAGGAGCTTGTTCTTGCGCTTGTTCCACATAGCGGAAGTCAGTGACGAGAAACGCCTCTTTTTCGGTGACAATTACCCATCCCGTTGATCCGGTGAAGCCACTCAAATAGAAGCGATTCTCTGTTTTTTCGGTAATAAACGCCTCTGCTCCCACTTGTGTAAGTGCCTCGCGCAATTTATGCAGACGATGTTTCATGGCAACCTTTTCCCCTTTTTGAATGCTTTTATTTTTTTTCGATTTTACGGACGAGCGCTCTTAACGCCCATTCATATCCATCGATCCCCAACCCGACTACTTGTCCAATCGCGATAGGTGCGATGACGGAGTGATGTCGAAATGGTTCCCGTGCATGAATATTGGAAATATGTACTTCAATCGTTGGCAGAGCCACACTGGCCAATGCGTCTCGGATCGCATAGCTGTAATGGGTGAATGCCCCTGGATTGATCAAGATGCCGTCATGGACACCTCTCGCCTGATGAATCGCGTCGATGAGGACACCTTCGTGATTCGATTGGAGATGCTCAAGCTTTCCGCCCAACTCATCCATGACACCCGTCAGGATTGTCACCACATCCTCCAGCGTTTCCCTTCCGTAAACATCCGGCTCCCTTGTCCCCAATAAATTCAGGTTGGGCCCGTTCAGTACCAAGACGGAAGTCATCGACCATCCCTCTCCCTATAAAAGTTTTTTTATTAATGAAACATTTTACCACATGCCGTTCTGAATCCAAAGTAGACAATCGCCCAAACAACATTTCGAACATTGTTACATCCATTTTGACAAGGAACGGAGAAATCCTCCTACCTTGTGAACTCGTTCCAATCATGATTCTCGTCTGATTGCTCGAGTATGATTGTCACCCCAATGAACAAGCCAAACGACAAATACCAAGCGCCTTCCGTACTTAAGGTGGCGACCTCCCAATTTCTGATATGAAAGAAGAAACCCGCTATCGCTAACATGACCGCCCCGTAGACGAGTCCCAGCCACCACGCACGGATCCGGCCAAATAACAAGCTGAACAAAAATGAAGCAACGACTGTTTCAGCGAACAGCACGATACCACCAAGGCACACGCTCGTAAACGTATTTTCGTCCTCGATGCTGATAAAAGGACGTGCAAATGCTCCGATTCCGTACGGGGTCATGTTCAAAAAGTGAGCCATCAATCGAACGAACCCCCAAATGATAGTTCCCCAGAATGCGACCTCCAAAATCTTCGAAGTGGAGATTCTCTTACTGCCTTGCCTGCCTTCTTCGGTATGGGATACGCGTGATTGCTTGTGCCTCCGTCCTGTTTTGCTTATTTCCATTTCCATCACCTCTGTTCTCTAGTATGCTCTTCCTCTAAGCTTTTCACTTTTGCTTTACATTTGTTGGAAAAGTGCGAACTCCTTGTAGCTTCAAGTCGCCATTTCCGTTAATATAGTGGTAAGGATGGTGATTGTATTGGCGCAACAAAACGTACCTAGCTACGGCGGTCAGGCCGTCATCGAAGGAGTTATGTTCGGTGGCAAAACCACGACTGTTACAGCTGTTCGCAAAAAAAATCATGAAATTGAGTATTTTGAATCCCCAAGGTCCGAATATAAATGGATTACTACGCTGAAAAAGATTCCGTTTTTGCGTGGGATTGTTGGTTTGGTCGAAGCCAGCGCCAATGGGGCCAAACATCTCAACTTCGCCTCTGAACAATACAGTAAGGAGTCTGGAGAAGAAGTCTCTGAAAGTCCATCGAAGCTCACCATGATTTTAGGTGTGGCTGTCGTGGGGGTACTTTCCTTCCTGTTTGGGAAATTCGTATTTACACTCGTTCCCGTTTTCCTGGCAGACTTTTTACTCGGAAAATGGGTACCGGATGGCGTTCCTCAAACGTTGGCTGAAGGCGGATTTAAAATTCTGCTCCTCCTCGGCTATATTACAGCCATTGCACAAACTCCGTTGATTAAAAGGCTTTTTCAATACCACGGAGCCGAGCATAAAGTGATTAACGCATTCGAATCCGGGGTAGAATTAACAGTAGCCAATGTACAAAAATTTTCCGCTCTGCATTATCGTTGCGGGAGCAGTTTTCTCATTTTCTCAGTGTTCGTCGGTGTAGTGATTTACTCACTGTTTAGTTATGACTCCCTGACGGAGAGGGTCGTACAACGCATTGTTCTTTTGCCACTGGTAATCGGCGTCTCTTATGAGGTTTTGCAGTGGACAAACAAGCTCCGTGATGTACCCGTCCTACGTTACCTTGGTTATCCAGGATTGTGGTTGCAAAAGATCACAACTCGTGAACCAGATGACAGCCAAGTCGAGGTAGCCATCGCTTCCTTCCAAAAGATGCGGGAGCTTGATCAGAAGCACGTGCAGGAAAGAATGGTTACGACCGGATAACGTGAGGCATTTTTATTCCCATAGAGGTGAAGCCCTATGTTACGCCGTATTCCACCAGTGATTCTGATAGTGATCGTATTGGCGATTTACGGATTTTTGATAACACTCATCCATGATCCTGTCAGTACGATTGTCATCTTGGGATTATCCGTTGTACTTTTCTTGGTCGTGCGCAACTATTTACAAACCGGCTCCTTCTTTTCACAAGGCGCAGGAGCAGGCAAACCTAGACAGTCAAAGGTCAAGGTGAAGCCAAAGCCCTCCATTGCTCGGCAAGCAGTGAAGAAGCAGTCGAGTACCCCGCGAAAAGATCATCCGTTTCGTGTGATCGAGGGGAGCAAAGGGAAACAAAAAGAGAAACAAGACGAAAAATCGCAAAATAATATCTCCCACTAATAAAAAACAGGCTGCCTAATCGGCGACCTGTTTTTTTATTAGACGAGCATTTTCGGAGAGGTATTGCGAAACACTTTGACGTAATCTTCAAAGTCCCATTGTGCCAAAAATTTGTGAGCGGCTGCCTCCCCTGACTCAAACAATTGTTGCCTGATTTCTTTTGACAGCTGAAATTGGGTGGTTCTCACCCCTAATGTACGGATGAAAATCGTCCGAACGGCTTTTGCCTTTTCTACATACAGACGGTCGTGTGCATCGAGCATTGTCGCCAGCAATCCACGAGAGAAGGAAAAAAGACCTTTGATGCTGGTCGCTTCTCTCTTGTCTTGATCATCACTCAGACGAAAACCAATCGTCGGCCACCGTGGAGTCCCCGGTACATCAAATAACCACACGGGGTAGTTGCTCAATAATGCGCCATCGACAATATAATGGACATGTCCAGCACTTTGCAGCTTTGCAGGCTGAAAAAAGAACGGGATAGACGAAGACATGCGAACCGCTCGTGCCACTGGAAAATCATCTGGTTCTACACCATACCGTGCCAAATCGTCGGGAAATATAAGCATTTTTCCATCTGTGACATCAGAAGCGACAACCTTCAGCTTACCAGGAGGAAGATCTCCGAATGTTCGTACACCTTTTCGCTGTAACAACTCCTCTATGAACAACTCGATACGATCTGCTCGATAAACCCCTTCTCGCATGACTAGTTCATAGATTGGTCCGATGAGAGGAAGCCTACCCAGCCCTGAGCTCTTGAGAAAGTGAAGGTAATCCAGCTCTTCAAAGACCGGTTTTAACTCATGGCTGGAATAGCCAGCGCCGAGTAAAGCTGCAACAATGGAGCCAGCCGAGGTACCAGCGAGTCTTTCCCATGTGTATCCATTCTCCTCCATGACTCGCAAGGCACCGATAAAAGCGATTCCTTTTACGCCGCCACCTTCAAAGACTGCATCCGCTTTCAACTCGCTTCCCCTCCCTAAAATTCCTCCCCATTCTCCATGTATAAGACGACAGCTTTTCCGTTACTACAAAGAAAAACGCAAGCCTGGTCGGCTTGCGCTATAATACGATAACGATATGGACTATTCCTCTTTTTGCTCATCTAACAAACGAATGTTACGAAGCTCTTCTATACGTTTTGGATCTGCCTCGAAGTACTGAACCAGATACTCCAGGCATGTAATCGACTCCCAACTCAGGTGGTGCTCGATTCCTTCCACATCCTGATAAATGTGCTCTTCATCCAAGCCGATGATCCGCATAAATTCTTCCAGAAGACTGTGACGGTCCACTAGGCGTTTTCCGATTTTCTTCCCTTTTGGCGTCAAGACAAGTCCACGGTATTTTTCGTAAACGAGATACTTGTCTTTGTCTAGCTTCTGAACCATTTTCGTGACCGAAGAGGGATGTACTTCCAACGCTTCAGCAATATCGGAGACACGAGCATAGCCCTTTTCTTCAATTAAGTTGTAAATGCGTTCCAAATAGTCTTCCATACTCGGCGTTGGCGGCATTGTGAACCCCTCATTTCCAAACCGTTATTTCATCTAGCCAAAAAAGGCACGTAGAAATATGATACCGTGTAATGAGAAGCATTTGCAAGAGAAAAGTACCTATCGCAGCTGTTTTTCTGGTGTTGGGTTCATCATTTTGACATATTGTACGAGTTGTTGACCCAATTGCTCCATTCGAGCCTGCAATCGCTCATCCTTCAGCTTGCCTTCTGGTGTAAAGGCATTGTAAGCACTTGGGATGGATGGGCTAGATGGCAATGGCCATGCATGCAGATTGCGCATGATTAATTGCAAAGTGTTGACCGTGTTCGTAGCACCCATGCTTCCCCCAGCGACGCCAATAATGGCAACCTGCTTGTCACGCAAAATGCGTCCTTCCAAGAAGTCAATAGCATTTTTCAAAGCACCTGTCATTGTGCCATGGTATTCAGGCGAACCGATTACAAGACCATCTGCTTCAGAAACCGCTTTGACAAATCGATGGACTATTTCAGGGTACGTACTGGTATCATCACGATCATCGTACAGCGGCAGCTTCCAGTCCGCGAGATGAATCATTTCAACATCGGCACCTGCAGCCTTCGCAGCTTCGAGTACAATATGAACCGCTTGTTTTGTCGTAGAATTGGCATTCATGCTTCCGGCTATTCCTACAATTTTCATGGTTTCACCCCATCAATAATCTAAATACTGGTATGTTCCTCATTATATTCCATTAAGTATAATTTGTAAACATTTATGTTTATTTAATATCATCTGTTCTGAACAGACCTGTTTGTCTCATACACTTGTACCAAGTTTCAAGTGAGGATGATGCCTATGGACAAAGTCGCTTGGCATATCGCCGTGCTTTTTGCAGGGTCTGCGTTAGGTGGATTCTATTTGGGTGGATATGAGTGGTTACGCTTTTTTACTTATTTCGGTTCCTGGGGAACAATAGGCATTGCACTTGCGGCTCTTGGTCTCGGATGGTTCGGCGTCCAGCTGTTGACCTTTTGCCATCGCAAGCAAATTCACTCTCTGTATGAGCTGTACTACGTATTGTTTGGCGAAGCGTTCGCATCTAGCCTTTCTGTCATCACCCACATTCTGCTACTGGGGTATACAGGAGTCATGCTTGGCCAACAGGCAGATTTCCTCTTGGAGGAGTTCTCTCCCTTATGGTTCATCCTTCTGACCATTGCAGCCATCTTCTTTATCATAAATCGTTGGAGGTGGATTGTCACTGCAACAGCCATATCTCTATCTGTCGGTTTATTATTATTTGGAGTGATTTTCAGCGCACAATCCCATGTTCCAATACCGAGCTTGGGTTATCAATTGAATGTGAACTGGCTGATTCACGCTGTATTTTTCCTTGCCTTGCATTTTCTCATCGGCTTGGCCACGACTCTACCACTGGCAGTACGTGCGTCTCATGAGCGAGCTGTTCGGATGGGGGCAATCATCGGAGCCGGAATCTTCCTTTTGTTCACCATGTTAGGTCAAGCTATTCTTCTTGCCCATTGGCATGATGCCCACGCCTCTGTACTGCCTATCAAACAAATATTGATTCAAATGATGCCGGGTGGCGATTGGCTTCTCGCTATCCTCTCACTTTTACATGGTGGAGTCATTGTCGCAGCCCTACTCTATTCGTTGACACATCCAATTGCGACACGTCAACATCTGCAAATGCTGCCGCTCATTGTCGTCATGCTGCTTACTATATTTGTTTTCTCTCTCCTCACACTCGTTGTTCCGTGGAGTATGTCTGCAATCGCCAGTGCAGCGACTTATTGCGGCATGTTCCTAATAGGCTGGTACGTTTGGAAGCATCAGAATTGACTGGATTGTTTACTCGTAGCTCCTGTGGTCAAGACAGAATCTTGGCCACTTTTTTTCGCATTAATAGGATCGCATTCAATATTCCGATCAGCACCAAAAGTACAAGGATATCATGGTTACTCCCCCTTATTTTATCACAAACGAAAAACGTCCCCCGAAGGAGACGTCTACTGCAAAGCCTCACTTTCCGCTCTCGGCTGTTCCCCATTTGGAGAACCCATCGGATAAGCTGGCGTTGTTTGGTCAGTAATTTTTTCAATCGCTGAAAGGATCGCCTTTGTCGCCGTTGCGATTTGTGCCCAATCAATCTGTGCGATGGAGTCATCTGTTGCTTGTCCTGTCTCTGCACTCGTCACAAGCGCCGTAGGAATACCCGCGGCGGCTAAAGCGCCTGCTGGACCATTTCGTGCACGTTTCCCATCCTTCTCGGTAGAAGACACCCCCGCTACTCTCAGGAGTTGGATTGGCAGGTTTTCGTTGCCCAGCGAATTGGTTGCAACCAGCTCTGTCTTTTGACTGCCCACCCCATCGACATAGAAGGCTGCAATCATAGCTTGTCGGTCTTTGGCCGATAAGGCATTCGCATAAGCAATCGGGCCTCTGCTTCCCGAGGTAACCCCACCAAAGCTGACGAATCTCACTTCCGTATCGATCGGCTTGTCAGCCATATTACGCGCTATCTCAAGCAAGGCCGCTACACCGGAGCCATTGTGATTTGCCCCAGCTGATAACCCAGCGGAATCATGGTGAGCGGATACCATGACGACCTGCCCGGTGTCATTTTGATTGGGCTTTCGGCTTGCCACGATATTATACGAGGTTTGCTTGGTCGTTACGGCTCCTTCTACCTTGACGGTTCCCTTTACGGGCCGCTTGTCCATGATGCGTTTCTGGAGCTTCGTGCCGTCCGCTTTGGACAAAGCGATTACAGGAACTGCGATATCCAAGGGTTCGCCCAGTGAAGCATTCCAGCCTTCCTCCCGATCGTTCCAGATGATCAGAGCAACGGCTCCGGCAGCGGCTGCTTGGCGTACTTTTTCGCCGAACGAAATTTCCCCTCGCTTGACCAAAGCAATCTTTCCCCGGGAGGCATCGGTCACAAAATCAACGGCCCTTCCCAAGCCTGCATCCACCACTTCTGCTGTTGCGGTTCCATTAATCCCAAAAGTAAATCCGCTTACTGTCCATTTTTGACCCGGCCATTCTTCCACCGTCAGGGATAGAGTAGTTGGCTTTCGGTACGTATAATAAGAAAATGGATCGAGCTTGGTCTTGTACCCGTAAGATCGAAGTGTATTTTCCACATAGACAGCTGCTGCAAATTCCGTTTCAGTAGCAGGTGGACGGGCTGTTCTCGCCAGTTGCTCGACATGGCTGTACAAGCGTTCATTATCAATCCAATCTTGAGCTTCCTCTGCATGAGCACGATGTGAAAGGAAAGGTATCGGCAATATCGTTCCACAGACAAGCAGGGCACATAGCGCATAATGACGGACAGATCGCATAGCATTCTCCCTTTCCTTCCCTCTTTGCTATTTATTATGGGCGTTTACGACAAATCGAGTCTAGTCAGAATAGTTAGTCAAATAACTTCATCCTGCGCCATCCCTGGACAGCTTTCGCTTTCTTCTGCCCCAAACGTCGATTTTTCGTGTGACTTCCTTCCATATGAATTCTTAATAGAAAGGGGCTTTACTCCGTAAAATTATTGATAAAGAAAAGGCGACTTTCAAATTGACCGATGTACTTGCCTTTTGCTAAGGTGGAATCAATAAAAAACCGTTTGAAAGAAACGGATTGGAATCTATTGAGGGGGAAGTACCATGCTATATGTAGATGGCAAATGGGTAGAAGAAGGGCAAGTCGCAGTCCATCCAGAGGACCGTGGCTATAACTTTGGGGATGGCATATATGAGGTAGTACGTATTTATAAGGGACGCATGTATCAATGGGATGGACATCTTACCCGTTTGTTTCGAAGTGCCAAAGAAATAAAAATGGAGCTTCCATGGAGCGCAGAAGAGCTAACGGACTTAGCGAATCAGCTGATCGCCAAGAACAACATCACGGAAAATGACGACGCCACCCTTTACTTGCAAGTATCTCGCGGCACCGCTCCCCGTGTTCACGATATTCCGTCTGGGATCCAGCCTGTGATTATGGGCTTTGTCCGTCGCAAGGACCGCCCTGTCGCCGATATGAAGAAAGGCTTGACAGCTCAGCTCGTCGAAGATATCCGCTGGCTGCGTTGCGATATCAAAACGCTCAATCTGCTAGGGGCTGTTCTGGTCAAACAATACGCAAAAGATGCAGGTGCCCAAGAATCGATTTTGCACCGCAACGGCGTCATCACAGAGTGCAGCGCTTCCAATTTGTTCGTCGTGAAAAATGGCGAGCTGTATACACATCAGGCCGACAATCTGATCCTGCACGGAATTACTCGCCAAGTGGTCATTGATTTGGCTCGGAACAATGGCATCACTGTCCATGAAGAAGCATTCGACATTGCTTTCTTGAAGCAAGCCGATGAAGTATTCCTCACCAGCACGACCGCGGAAATCATGCCGCTCATCTCGGTAGATGGCGTCGCTGTTGGCAACGGACAGCCAGGACCTGTCGCACTTACACTACAAGACTTGTTTGAACAGCATATCAACACAAGTGTACTCGTGTAATCAAAAGAAGCTCTCCCGGTATGTAGATGCATCCGAGAGAGCTTTTCTTTATCATTTAGCGACGCAGATTCCATTCGTCTGTAGCATAGCGCGTACTCACAAGTTCTTCTGCCAAAGCGAGTTCTTCGTCCGTAAGCGTTGAAGGGATCAGCTCCACTTCCAGCCCGGATGCAAAGCCTTTCGAGAACGCCTCGATGGATTCTTGGAGACTGATTGGCCGAGGGCTTACTTGGTTGATCGTCACTGCTTTTTGTCGGAAGCTATCGATCATCCGTTGTTTTACCCGCTCCGATGGGAAATGCAAGAGTGAGAATAGCAAATCTACGTCCATATCAAGGAGAATAGAGCCGTGCTGAAGAATAACACCCTTTTGTCGGGTCTGAGCGCTTCCCGCTACTTTTTTCCCTTCTACCACGAGCTCATACCAAGAGGGAGAATCGAAGCAGGCGGATGAACCTGGAGACGTGTACTTTTCCTTCTCCTCTTCACTTGCCAGGGAGACCATTTCCGCCGAGAGTCCAAGGTTTTGGAACCCGTGCAGCAGTCCCAAGCTGATGATTTTGTAGGCTTCCGTCACGCTCGAAGGCATTTTCGGATGGTCTTCGGATACGATGACACTGTATGTCAGCTCCTGATCGTGGAGAACAGCACGCCCTCCCGTCGCTCTGCGAACAAAGCCCAGTCCTCTATTTTGAACTTCCTCCAGATTGATGTCCTTGATGGCCTTCTGGAAATAGCCAATTGACAGTGTTGCCGGGTCCCACGTGTAAAAACGAACGGTCGGGGGAACCTTTCCCTCACTGTGCAACTGCAAAATTGCTTCATCTACTGCCATATTCATCGCGGGTGACATGGCTTCCGTCACGATATAGCGCCACTGTTCCATCTATGTACCTCCTCATTCACAACGCCTTCATTGTACGCTTCTGGCACGAGGGACGGCAAGCCTCTGATGGGCTAATTTGCACGAGCTGTCTCCTGTAAAATCGCCATGACCTGCGCCAGTGAATCTGTTTTCTTCTCATTTTCTTCGCGCATTCGCTGCAAGACGGACTCTCTGTTCTTTTGCAAGTCATTCACCGCTTGATAAAAGCGATCATCCGTTAGCTCTTCTTCCAGCAGAACATGACACAAGCCCTTCCTTTCAAAGGACTGAGCATTTAAAATCTGATCACCCCGACTTGCTTCACGGGACAACGGTATCAAGAGCATTGGCTTTTGTAGAGCTAAAAACTCGTAAATCGCATTGGAGCCTGCACGAGACACCACAATATCTGCCATCGCCAGCAAATCAGGCAATTCCTCCTGGACATACTCAAATTGCTTGTAGCCTGTTACCTGAATCGTTTCATCCACTTGATTTTTGCCACAAATATGTACAATAGAAAAATTCTCCAGCAAATTAACCAATGTGCGACGTACCGCCTCATTGATTCTCCGTGCTCCCAAGCTTCCCCCCATGACAAGCAAGACAGGTTTTTTTGCGGTAAAGGAGCAGTACGCCAAGCCTGCTTCTTTTCGCCCCTGCTTCAACTCTTCTCTCACGACTGCACCTACGTGAATCCCTTTGTTTTTGGGTACTTTCGAAAGCGATTCTGGAAATGTAACGCACACCTTGCTGGAAAAAGGGACAGCCAGCTTGTTTGCGAGACCGGGTGTCAGATCAGATTCATGGATGACTACAGGAAGACGGTTTAGCCACCCCCCAAAAACGACCGGCACGGAAACGAAGCCTCCTTTGGAAAAAATCACATCCGGCCTCCACTTGGCGAGAAAGCGAGAAGCTTGCCAAATGCCTTTGAGGACACGCAGCGGGTCACTCACGTTTTTCCAATCAAAGTAACGTCGCAGTTTTCCTGAAGAAATGCCAATATAGCGCACTTCCGGATGGTTGGCGACTAGCTCTCGTTCAATGCCTGTCGCAGAACCAATGTAGGCAACTTCCCAGCCAAGCTTGATAAAGTGGGGGATGAGTGCAAGATTCACAGTAACATGGCCTGCCGAACCACCACCGGTAAACACAATCCTTCTCTTCATTCGGCTCGAACCCTCCCCTGCCTCTTCTTCCCACATGATAACATCAATCAGAAAGAAAAGCCGCCCGTAACAACAGGCGACTTCTCCTGGAATCTAGGATTATGCTTGCGGTTGATAACGCAGGATTGGCTTTCTTGCCGCTGTCGCTTCATCCAAACGCTTGACCACAGTGGTATGAGGAGCTTCCTGAACGATTTCTGGCGTTTCCTCGCACTCACGGGCAATTTGCAGCATAACGTCGATGAACTCATCGAGCGTTTCTTTTGTCTCAGTTTCGGTCGGTTCGATCATCAGGCACTCGTCCACGATCAATGGGAAGTAGATCGTTGGCGGGTGATAACCGAAGTCGAGCAATCGTTTTGCAATATCGAGCGTACGTACACCCTGCTTCTTCTGGATCACTCCAGACAGGACGAACTCGTGCTTGCAGACGCGATCAAATGGCAGATGGTAAGCCGTTGCCAGTCGACGCATCATATAGTTGGCGGAGAGCACCGCATTTTGGGAAACTTGCAGCAAGCCTTCTGGCCCCATCGTACGGATGTAGCTGTACGCACGAACGAGAATGCCAAAGTTTCCGTTGTAGCCTTTTACACGACCAATGGAAGCTGGGCGATTGCTGTCCCAGTAGAAGCTGCCGTCTTCCTTTTTCGCTACGATTGGTGCAGGCAGGAATGGCTCGAGAATTTTTTTCACACCGACCGGACCTGCACCTGGACCGCCACCACCGTGAGGTCCTGTAAACGTTTTGTGCAAGTTCAGATGCACCACGTCGAAGCCCATGTCTCCCGGACGGGCAATTCCCAAAATCGCGTTCGCATTCGCACCATCATAGTACAAGAGGCCGCCTGCTTCATGGACGATTTTCGCCATTTCCACAATATCTTCTTCAAACAATCCGAGTGTGTTCGGGTTCGTCAGCATCAAAGCAGCCGTGTCAGGTCCTACTGCATCACGAAGCGCTTGAATGTCAACCAATCCACGCTCGTCAGATGCAATAGTTACGGTATCCAAGCCAGCTACAGCAGCAGATGCCGGGTTCGTTCCGTGCGCGGAATTCGGCACGATAACTTTGGTACGATGGCCTTCCCCACGGCTCTCGTGGTAGGCACGGATCATCATCAGACCTGTCCACTCACCCGCAGCACCAGCGGCTGGTTGCAGAGTAACCGCGTCCATCCCTGTAATTTCAGCCAGTTCTTCTTGCAGGTTGTACAACAGCTCCAAAGCACCCTGTACAGTTTCTTCCGGTTGATACGGATGTGTCTGCGCAAAACCAGCGTAACGAGCAACATCTTCGTTAATTTTCGGGTTGTATTTCATCGTGCAAGAACCAAGCGGATAGAAGCCATTGTCTACCCCATGGTTGCGTCGAGACAGTTCTGTATAGTGACGAACCAATTGCAGCTCAGATACCTCAGGCAGCTCAGCCGGCGTTTCCCGAATGAGGTGCTTTGGCAAAAGGCTTGCTACTTCTACTTCTGGAACATCCAATGCCGGCAAATTGTAGCCCACACGGCCTGGTTTGCTCATTTCAAAGATCAGTGCTTTCTCCTGGTCGTTACGCACGTGTGATCGCCTCCAATTCAGCCGCCAATGTGTCGATTTCTTCTTTGGTACGCAGCTCAGTTACTGCAAGCAAGGTATGATTTGCAAACTCTGGATAGTCGAGACCGAGATCATAGCCCCCGATGATTCCAGCATCCAACAGGCCTTTGTTTACTTCTGCAACCGGTTTGTTCAGCTTCACCACAAACTCGTTGAAGAATGGAGAAGTGAATACGATCTCCAAGCCTTTTGCTTGCAGGGCATTCTTGGCGTAATGAGCTTTTTGCAGGTTCATCATCGCCATTTCTTGTACACCCTGCTTGCCTAGTGCTGTCATGGCAATAGAAGCAGCCAAAGCGAGCAGCGCTTGGTTTGAGCAGATATTGGAAGTCGCTTTTTCACGACGAATATGTTGTTCACGCGCTTGCAGCGTCAATACGAAGCCGCGTTTGCCATTTTCGTCCTTCGTTTGACCGACGATACGACCTGGCATTTTGCGCATCAGCTTGGATGTCGTAGCAAAGTATCCACAATGTGGTCCACCGAAGGATGCTGGGATACCGAATGGCTGCATGTCGCCCACTACGATATCTGCGCCCAATTTGCCCGGTGCCTCCAGTACACCCAGAGCAAGCGGATTCGAGGATGTGATCAACAGAGCACCTTTTCCATGCGCAATTGGTTCAATCGCTCCCAAATCCTCTACGTTTCCGAAGAAGTTCGGATACTGCACGATGACTGCTGCTGTGTTTTCATCGATAAGTGCTTCCAGAGCCGCTGTATCCGTAACGCCGTCACTGTTGATACCTACTTCAACCAGCTCAACGTTTTGACCATACGCATATGTTTTCAAAACACCACGCGCTTCCGGATGTACAGCGCGGGAAACGATTACGCGCTTTTTGCCAGTGTGACCTGCAGCCATCATCGCTGCCTCTGCCAAAGAAGTAGCGCCGTCATACATCGAGGAGTTGGCTACTTCCATGCCAGTCAGCTCACATACCATTGTTTGGAACTCAAAAATAGCTTGCAGTTCACCTTGGCTGATTTCTGGCTGGTAAGGTGTATAAGCGGTAAAGAATTCACCGCGGAGCAGCATATGATTGACTGTGCTCGGCGTGTAATGTTGATAAACACCCGCACCTAGAAAGTTAACATGCGTGCTGAAGTTTACGTTTTTATTTGCGAGGCGTGTAAAATACTTCACCAAATCTGGCTCGGATAGGGCTTCTGGAATATTCAAAGCACCTTTGAAGCGCACTTCTTCCGGAATATCAGCAAACAGTTCTTCTATGCTCGAAATGCCGAGGGTTTCCAGCATTTCGCGCTTGTCCTGATCAGTTTGGGGCAGGTAGCGGTATTTCACGGACGTTGTCCTCCTCTAAAAGGATGTATGTGTTGTATCGTTTAGTTTTTGGGGCGTTTATAAAATGGAGCGGCAACGACTTCTGCTTTCAGACGTTTTCCGCGGATTTCTACTTCTACTTGTGTACCTAACGCAGCATGCTCGGTTTTTACGAGAGCGAGACCGACGTTTTTTTTCAAGGTTGGAGATTGTGTTCCCGTCGTCACTTCGCCAATGAGCTCTTCCCCTGCATAGACAGGGTAATGCGTGCGCGGAATCCCACGATCGATCATTTCGATCCCTACCAGCTTGCGTGGAGCTCCGTTTTCTTTTTGTGCCTTCAATACTTCTTGACCGATAAACGGCACTTCTTTGTCTACCTTGACAGCGAAACCAATGCCCGCTTCGATCGGCGTAATGTCTTTGCTGAGCTCTTGGCCGTAGAGTGGCAGCTTGGCTTCAAAACGAAGCGTATCGCGCGCACCGAGACCGCATGGCAACAGACCTTCTTCTTTTCCTGCATCCAGCAAGATATCCCACAGCTCTGCGGCACGATCGGCATCCAAATAAATCTCGAAGCCATCTTCGCCAGTATAGCCAGTACGGGAGACCAATGCAGGAATGCCGCTCACTTGTACATCACGCTCAAAACGGAAAAAACCGATTTGAGACAAGTCTGTAGTCGTCAGCTTTTGCAGAATAGTTTCTGCCAAAGGACCTTGAATCGCGATTTGTGCTGTCTGTGGCGAAATATTCTCAATCGTTACGCCTGGAATCAGATGTTCTTCTAGCCACGCATAGTCTTTGTCGATATTCCCCGCGTTGATGACGAGCAGGTAATGATCATCTGCATACTTGTAAACAAGCAGATCGTCTACCGTCCCCCCATCTGGGTAGCAAAGCACACTGTACTGCGCCTGCCCGACTGCCAGCTTGGACACGTCATTCGTCGTCACACGCTGGAGATAAGAAAGAGCGTTTTCCCCTTTTACGTCCACTTCTCCCATATGGGAAACATCAAATAGACCAGCTTTTGTCCGAACGGCTTCATGCTCTTGACCAATGCTTGTAAACTGCACTGGCAGATCCCAACCACCGAAGTCGATGGTTTTCGCGCCATACTTTGCATAAGAATCAAATAGTGGCGTACGTTTCAAATTGGACATGTGGCACCTCCTGTGAACAATAAGATCTTAGAAAACTTGCCTTCGCTGAGCCTTTGGCGAGGCCTTAGTTGCACTTATGTCGATAGGAGTCTTATCGACCAAAACAAAACAGAGGGGGAAAAACGGGTACACCAAAATAATGGTGCCCATTTCTCCTCCTCTGTCCTTGGTACCTGAGAGTTACCTTGCGAATCAGGTGAGGGCTACATCGTTCCTCACTTGCAAGTTTCCCCTTTGGTGGCTCATGTGAGCTCTCTCCAGAGTTGCGTCCGGTAGAGGTACTTTTGCCTGAGAGATTCACCGTTACCGGCTTGCTCCTTCGGCGCTGCCAAACGTTCAAGCAGTCTCTCCCTACTACCATCATTCGCGGTTGTTTCATGGTCATACATAAGTTTTTGCTGTCATTTCCATACTAAGGGATGTACTACCTCTTTATCCTACCATGAGAGACCAAAGTTGAAAATATACAAATTAACAGTCAGATTCAGAAAAACTTAACAAAACACATTGACAATAGATAAATGTTCAGTTTTTTGTCATTTACCATGAAAGTTATGGCAGAGCTATGAAAAGGAGTATCTGATATGCCGAATGTTCCTATTTCATTTGATACGAGTTGGATCAATCCGCTTACAGAGCGCATGCAAGAAGATGGCCCCTGGGATAAGTGGGAGCTGTTCAAGCTCTCGTTGGAAGCCGAGGAGGCAATGGCTGTTCACGATTTTGACCAGCTGCAATGTCTGAAATACCTTCCACTCTTATCGCCATTTCCTCATCAGTTGGAGACGGCAAAACGCGTCCTGTTGGAGATGCGCGGTCGTGCCATTCTCGCAGATGAAGTCGGTCTGGGAAAGACGATCGAAGCAGGGTTGATCATGAAAGAGTATATGGTTCGCGGCTTGGCTAAAAAAATTCTCGTCCTGGTTCCGGCCTCTCTCGTCATTCAATGGACAAAAGAGCTTCATCAAAAATTCGGCATTGCAGCAGTCGCGCAAAAAAAAGAATATATGTGGCGCCAGCATGAAGTCGTTGTCGCATCGATAGATACTGCAAAACGAGATCCGCACAGGCGTCACGTACTCGACATCGATTACGACATGCTCATCATCGACGAGGCCCATAAACTCAAAAATAAGCGGACACGCAACTATCAGTTCGTCAAAGAGATCCGCAAAAAATACTGCCTGCTCCTAACAGCAACTCCCATTCAGAACGAAATGGACGAGCTGTACAACCTCATCAATTTGTTAAAGCCAGGTCATCTTGGCCATACTTCCACCTTCTCTACCAATTACGTAGAGGGCAAACGCCAATCAAAAAACAGCGAGAAATTGCGGGAAGAAATTGAAAAGGTCATGATTCGCAACAAACGAAGTGATGGCGGCATCCAATTCACTAGCCGCCGCGTCCAGTCCATTCCGATTGACCTTTCGCCTGAGGAAATGACGTTGTACGAGGGAGTGACCCGCTTTGTCCGCGAGCAATACCAAACTGGATTGGGGGTTGGCGGCTTCAACTCTCTCGCTCTGATTACCTTGCAGCGTGAGGTCTGCTCAAGTAAGGAAGCAGCGTTTATGACACTGTATAATATGCACCAGCGCACTGGCGAAGACTCTCCCCTGCGCACGCAAATTCTTGAGCTAGTCGAGATGATCAAACAAATTGAGACGCATTCCAAGGCTGCCAAAACAGTTGAGCTCATTCAACAAATCAACGACAAAGTGATCATTTTTACAGAGTACCGGGCAACACAAAACTATCTGCAAAAGTATTTGCACGACCATGGGATCACTTCTGTCCCCTTTCGCGGCGGCTTTAAACGCAGTAAAAAAGACTGGATGACTGATCTTTTCCAGAATCGTGCACAAGTCTTGATCGCGACAGAGGCAGGCGGCGAAGGCATCAATTTACAGTTCTGCAATCAGGTGATTAATTACGACATGCCTTGGAATCCCATGCGAGTGGAGCAACGAATCGGTCGCGTCCATCGGCTGGGACAAAAAAGGGATGTGCACATTTACAATTTATCGACAACAGGAACGATCGAGGAGCATATTCTCAAGCTGCTGTATGAAAAAATCGACCTGTTTGAAATGGTCATCGGTGAACTCGATGATATTGTAGAACGCCTGAATCTAAACCATTCCTTGGAAGATAATCTGGTTCAAATCATTATGGATTCTCGATCCTCCAAAGAAATGGCGCTGAAGCTCGATAACATTGGACACGCGATTCGGGCAAGCAAAATAACAAAAGATGCCGTCCCGCTTTCAGAGGCGGCTGACCAATAACTCTTGTTGGAAACGAAAAAGAAATGAGGTCTCCTGATGCAGCAACAACAGGTCAGACAATTTGTCGAGCGCTATTTGGCTACTTTTTCTGCCCATATCCTCGAATCTCACCCGGATTACTTCACAGTCAAACTCCCTGTCGAGGTGGACAAAGATATTGGCAATCGCCCTTTTTATTGGAGCTGGGTGGATAAGATGAATTTGGCTTATCAGCCATTGGTCCTTACCTTTACTTTTCATCCGGATTGCACGCCTGAGGGTTTGCGATCCGAGCATCTGCATCTAGGGGCCACCCGCATGCAACAAATTTTCGCTTCTGCCAAAAAGCATGGCAGCTTTGTCTGTATGTACGAGCAACAAGGGGGGCTTTTAGGCAATGCCGGCAAGCGTCGCTCAACCCCTCTCGTGCCTTGGCTCGGGATGAACTTGAAGGTATCTCTGCTCTGTGACAAGCGACGTGACATTTTATTGTACCTGGGGATTAATTTGCATCAGCCACGGCTAGTTACAGATTTCACTTCGTTTTTATTTTCACTTTCCTTGACCCCTGCGATCCCTGACTACTACTACACGTTGGATCGAAAGGTAACCATACAGGAAGCCCTACAAATGGCACAACAGGAAGTCGAACATACATTGGAACAAGAAGATCAGCAATGGGCAGAGGAAGCCCGCACACGATTAAGCGAAGAATTGGCCATCTTGGAAGCGTACTATGAAGAATTGGCACGGCGAGAACCGGAAAATGAGCAGACAAAAGCAGAGGAAACCGAAGAAGAAGCAGAGCAGCCGGTAGCTCAGTCGTCACTCGAGCTAGAAGCCCTGCACCCCGATCCTGATCCAGCTGGACCAGCTTCTGTCGAACAGCCCATATCTTTTGACGAATACCGGGCGTCTGGCGGACGAATCCTCGACTTTTTACGTACAAATGGAATCCAAATCACCCCACGTGAAGAGATTCAACAAGGAGAATGGAAAAAGAGCACGCCAGATGAGGAAAGACAACGCCGAAAAGACGAGCTGGCATGGCAATACGAGCCGCGGATTGAGGTTTCGTTCATAAACGGCGGCTTGTTCTATTTATCTTCCGTTCCTCCGCTCACGCGGTCATCGAAAGCAAAAAGCATGAGACATCTCCCCGCATCAGGGCGAATCATGTAAAAGATCAACGAGAAAATGTGAAACAGAAAAGACACGTTGCAACAAATCTTTTTGTCATAGCTGGTTACAATAGGAATAGGTTAAGCCTTTACAAAAGGTGGTGCATAGTTGTGACCAGACGATTTCTTCCTTTTATCGCTGCTCTTTTGTCTCTCATGCTGCTTTCCTCACCGGCTTTTGCGCAAGACGAAGCAAGCTGGGACAAGCAATTCCAAGCACAAATTCGAGAATGGATGGATGCTATCGCAAGCCGAGACCCTCAGTTCAAGCAATGGCAAGACGCAAAGACGGACGTGCAAACACTTGGTGCAGGGCAGCATCAGTGGCTGGTAAGTATAAAAAAAGCGGACAAGCAAGTTGGGTATTTGGTGATAGGAGAAGCCCCTGATTCCACTTCCCATGAGAAATTTGTTCTGCTGGAATACGGTGTCGGGGAGTACATCTTGTTCGATGACGCTTTTGCTCCGAAGGAAATCGCGGCAGAGCCAGTTTATGACGGATTTGCTTCCTACTGGCTGATCACCCAGAAGTCAGATACACAAATGGTCAATGCAAAAACGGGAGAAATGTATCCTACTTCCTTTCAAATTAATGAACCCTCTGTCGATGCTTTTGCGGGCGAACAGCTCATACAAAATGGCCAACGCCTGACTCAAATGAGAATTTTAAGCGCATCCGAGGCAGATCCTTTTGATCATATCGGGTGGGTCAGCCAAATGAATTCAACGGACACTAATGTGTCTTGGAACCAATTGTGGCAGCAAAATTATACCTCACCGGTAACATTAGCCGTCCCGATTCATCAGTCACAGGTTTTAGCCCCCTTTGTCGTGGGGTCCCTGCATTTATGGAATGACCAAAATGCTTATGTCGGCGTATGGGATGAGGGTCTGCGCTTTGTCCCTTATTCGTATGCCCATCGCGTCGGACGATTTTTCGTAAACGAAACAAGCTCTCCTGCCGAATAACCGGTTGGAGAGCTTGCTTTTTACGTTTAATATTCACCGATGCTCTGTAGGAGAGAGACGCTCATGCACGGCATGAAAAATTTCATTGACCGTCATTCCCTCTGCATTAATGACGGGAGCTCCTGTAATGGTTTTGTTTTGATCACCCAGTACGTTGATATCCTGTCCTGTAATGACAATCGCATCTACTACCTGCTGCCAGTTGCCCAGATCAACAACTTCGTAACCATTTTGACGCAGCATCTTGCACACTTCAGACAGGGAATTTTCGACCGCTACTCTCGCCATATGCACCCTCCATCTCGATCATGATAGGTTTACGAATTTTATTTGCGCCATAACAGTCGAATAGACATGGGAATGGCACCAAACCAGCGTGACGACCAGGACTCGCGTGGAGTCTTACGCAAACGGCGTTCATCTTTTGGGGTGTCCATGTACTGGACAAACAGTTTCGTCAGGTACTTTAAATATTCCTGAAAGGACATCGCACTTGACCTCCTTCTTACTCGTGGATTCACACCACGGCGCAAGCGCTGTCCCCTCTATTGTTCCCCGTCCTGTGCTCTTTCAACCACCTGGCTCGTAATTTCCATCACGATATCGGAAAGGCTCTTTCCTGTCGTGTCCACCTGAATTGGCGCAAAATCGTAAACACCTGCACGCTCCGCCATTAATGTTTTTACCCTTGTTGCGACTCCTCCCACTAACAATGGCCGGCCTGTATCATTTTCCAAACGCTTGATGAGCTCTTCTTCCGTGGCATGCAGCGCGATGACGATGCCTTGCTCCATCATCATCTCTACGTTTTGCTTCCGTAATACAGCTCCTCCCCCAGTTGTTACGACCTGAGATCCTGCTGCCAGTAGTTCCGCCAGACGTTTCGTCTCAGCGTCTCGGAAATATGCCTCGCCTTGATCGGTGAAGATTTCTGGAATGCTGCGACCTTCCCTTTCCACAATCGCATCATCCAAGTCCGTATGCTTCAATCCTAAAGAGGTAGCGAGCGCGGCGCCAACCGTGGTTTTTCCTGTTCCCATAAATCCGACTAACACCAGGTTTTTCATTTTGTTTCCGCCGCCTTTCCAATCGTTTGGTTTGTATTGATCTTCACCGTTTTTTGTTGTTGATTGTACGCTGTCTCATATCCCAATGCTTTTTCAAAAAAAGACAGTGGAACCATCGTACGTTCTTTGATTTCGATTAACGGGCTGCCTAAATCCATCCGCTTTCCATCTACGTCCGCAAAGCGCTCCCGTTCCTTTATAAATACTTCACGTCCATTTCCTTTTACGCGGATCATTTGTTTCTTGTCGTCCCAGCTAATCGCTAATCCCATTTTCTCACCGAGCTCACGCAGCGGAATATACACCGTATTTTGGGTGACCCGAGCTGGAATGGATGGATAAAAGCTCATGTTATTGATAATCGTGGTGATATAGGGTTCCAATTGCACAGCACCAAAGCCATTCTTATTTGCACTATTGGTATACAGGGTGAAATATTTCGCTTCCCCTTGCAAGGTCTGCCCAAGCGCCTGATCGAGATGCTCTGCACCAATGACACTGCCATGATAATTTTGCTGGACGCGCTGTAAGAATCGCTTATAGGCATCGTCACCAATTTTGCGGCGCAGGTTGTCAAACAGAAGTGCTCCCCGGGAATACCAGGTCAGCTTAAACTCTTCTTCGGTGACAAACTTTTGCAATGGTTTGTCAAGTTTTCCATTTGGATAACGGTCTTGCAAACGTTTGACATCCCGATTGTACGTATCCAACAGAGTCGTAGCTGATTGGGCACCATAACGCTTCTGCAAGTAATGAGACACGCCGAGCTCCACCAGCCCCTCATCAAGCCACCCGTGCGAGGACTCCAATGTAGCTACACTGTTATACCACCAAAGATGTCCCACCTCATGCGGCAGCCAATGATCGATCAGATTATTGTGATGCATGTCTCTTTTGAATACGGCGAGGTTTGCGTATTCCATGGCGTACGTCGTACCTGTACTTGTTTCCGCAATCGCAACGTTCGGATACGGCAACGGACCGTACATGTCGATAAAAGTAGGAAAGACCGATTGGGCAATGGTCTTGATTCTTTCAATGTTACCTTTATCCACGGAAGCAATGTCCACCGTTAAATTCGGAGCAAATTGAATCGTTTCAATGTGATAAAGCGGGCTTCCCACCAGTCCAAAGTTCAACAGATTTTTTGCTTGATAATGGACTTGCTGCTTGTTCCCACCGATTGACTTCGCTTGCCCTCTGCCCCATGAACTGACCCATTTGTACCCTTGGGGAGAGGTAAAGGTCACATCGTAGTCTCCATAGTGGTAAACGAATGGATCACCAAAATCAACGCGTTGCGGAGGGTCATACCAAACGCCTTTTTGATTTTGGGCACCGAGCATCGGGTACCATGTCGTCAACGTCCAAATATCGTCTTTCACCCCAAAACGTGTGCCTCTACGTGGAACCGGGTTCTCGAATTCAATGGTTAGGGCTCCACGAAGCTCCTTTCCAAGAGGATTTGCCAGCTTCACCAGCGATTGAGCACGTTCAAAAGAAAGCGGCTTGTCCTTGTAGCGAATCGACTTCACCGTCATTTTGTTCCAAAGGTAATCGTAAATATACAGCCGTACATCTGGCGTTTTCGGATTGTCGAACTCCAAGGTCATGTTTCCAGTTATTTTTGCTTCGGATGTATGTAATTCAGCTTGAAGCTTATAAACAGGGTTCAAATCCTTTACATAAGACGGCAGAGGCGGATCATATGAGAATGGATCGACAAACTTTTGCTCCTCCTCATGTGATTGATTCATGGCAATGATTTGAGAAATAGCTGGCCAATACGCGACGACTCCAACTGAGCCAAAAAAAATGAGGATCGTCACACATACTAGCAAGCTCGTTTTATGTATTGATTTCATGACAGCCCCCAAATAATAAACCGCCCGGCGGCAGGCGCTAAATGTGTTTGTTTCATTGTAGCAAATATATGTCAAACTGAGTAGAAATTCAGGAGATTCGGTAGAGAAAACGCCATATTTGGCGATGATCTTTTCTGCGGAAAATAAAAAAGCCGCCACTCATTGTATCGTAATGATTGGCAGCTTCCTTTAGTATTTACCAGGTTTCGTACATAATTTTTCCGGTCTGGCTCAGATCATAGCCCCCGACTGCTTCCAATTCCTTTTGAAATGGACGCGACCCGAGAATATCAAGAACAGCCTGAATGAGCTGCTCGTTGTCCTTGTTTTTCAACAAGACGAGGTCATATCGCTCACACACAGCTGGGACAAACTCCACTCCGACGAGTGAAGCTGCCTTTTCAATGCCCACCCCTACGTCTGCTTCGCGCCTTGCTACGACCCCTGCGACTGCCAGATGATTGGTCTCTTCTCGTTCATAGCCAATCACGTCACTCCCCGCTATTTTTGCCAATCGAAACTGCTCTTCTATCAACGTGCGTGCACCGGACCCTTTTTCTCGATTAACCATGCGAATGCCCGGCTTTGTAAAATCGCTCCATGCTTTGATCTGTTTCGGGTTGCCTGCCTGGACGTAGAATCCTGCCCAACGTGACAACATATTGATGACAACAAAACGATGCCCACACAAAATGCGACGAATATACGGGACATTGTATTCGTTGGTATCCCCATCGTACAAGTGCGTGCTGACGATATCAGCCTTACCTGTATACATCGCCACGAGGCTGTTCAGAGACCCCACGTACGAGCGCAGTGGCCGGTATGCTTCATCCTTTTTCTCCAAATGGCCCGCTAGTAGGTCCAAGCTCACATCCTGCCCGCTGATAATGATATTGCGGCCTGTACCAGTCTGCTCATATCGTGACGATTGCTGAGCTTGTCCTGTCTGCGGGATACTGACGGCTGAGGCTTGTCTGTATTCTCCCTTTGCCTTCGCCTTGTATGCTTCCAAATCACTTTCGTCTACGCGCATTTGCCGACCGACACGATAAGCGGGCAGCTCTCCTTTTTTAATCAGATCGTAGACTGTCAGCTTGGAAATACGTAGAATTTTCGCTATTTCTTCGGTGGTGTAAGAATTTTGTTGACTCATGTCCCGCCTCCGTTATCTCCTTTGCTCTATTTTCAAACAAGTGTCGTAAAATCGCAATTGATTATTCATTACGAATCCATATAATCTAGTTATGCCCAGTTATAATTAATTATAACTAAATATAATTATGGAGGTCTTTTTTATGAAGAAGCACTGGTTAGCTTTATTGACAGCATTTTGCTTGATGCTGACAGCTTGCTCGACAACGCAAACAGCACCCCAAGCAAGTGAGCCAGCCAAAACTGATGCAGCGAAGGTAGAATTGATGATTTCTGCTGCTGCTAGCTTGACGGATGCCTTGAATGAGTTGAAAACCCAATACGAAACAGAACACCCGGGAACAACCCTCACCTTTAACTTCGGAGGCTCTGGCAAACTCGCCACACAAATTACGCAAGGCGCTCCGTCTGACGTATTTTTGTCGGCTAGCAAAAAAGACATGGACGGTTTAGAGGAACAGCAACTGATCGCAAAAGACACACGCCAAGACTTCACGAAAAACTCGCTGGTTCTCATTGCCAGTAACACAAGTGCTGTCGCCATTTCTTCTTTTGAAGAGCTGAACAGGGCAGCGATTAAGCATATTGCCGTCGGTGAGCCCGAGACAGTCCCGGCAGGACGATATGCGAAAGAAACATTGGATACGCTGAAAATGTGGGATTCTCTTTCGGCACAAATGGTATTTGGCAGCGATGTTCGCCAGGTTTTGACCTTCGTAGAATCCGGTAACGCGGAAGTCGGCATTGTCTATTCCAGTGATGCCGCAGCTTCGAAAAACGTTAAAGTATTAGCGACAGCCAAGCCTGAATGGCACAAGCCGATCGTGTATCCAGGTGCGGTCGTCAGCGCGTCGAAGAACCCAGATGCAGCAAAAGCTTTTCTAGCCTACTTGACAAGCGACAAAGGAAAAGCGATCTTACAGAAGTACGGGTTTCAATAAACCAAATGAATCAAATTGGAGGTGGCAAGCGTGATCGAAACCAATCTCACTCCTTTGATGCTTTCCCTTAAAGTAGCTGCGCTCTCCACCTCCTTTGTCTTTGTCCTTGGGATGGTGTTTGCAAGGTGGATGACACAAAAAGATTTTTGGGGGAAGAATGTGCTGGAGTCCTTCTTTTTGCTTCCGCTTGTTCTCCCTCCCACTGTTGTTGGCTTCGGCTTGTTGCTGCTTTTCGGAAAAAACGGTTTTCTCGGCCAGCTTCTGCATGAATGGTTCAATATTACGGTCGTCTTTACATTGACAGGAGCCGTTATTGCCTCGATTGTCGTTTCCTTTCCGTTGATGTATCAGAGTGCAGTCGCTGCCTTCACGGGAGTTGATCGTCGTTTGGAGAATGCGGCACGCACGATGGGTGCTTCGGAATGGCGATTATTTTGGACCGTTACCTTTCCATTGGCTTGGCCTGGCCTGTTGGCTGGGTTTGTTCTTTCTTTTGCCCGTGGTTTAGGGGAGTTTGGCGCTACGCTGATGCTCGCAGGCTACATCCCTGGGAAAACCGATACGATTCCCGTTGCCATTTATTTTGCTGTTGAGGCTGGTCAAATGGATAAGGCATTGTTCTGGGTCGTCATTATTGTTTCCTTGGGAATGGGTACGACTCTCTGGCTGAATTGGTGGAGTCGTCGCAATGTGCGCAGGTACGCCAATCAAAAGTAAGGCAGGTGAATGGTAAAATGCTCGCCGTCCACATACAGAAGCGTTTGCCTGATTTTATTTTGGATGTGTCTTTTTCGGTGCAAAAGGAAATTGTCGTGCTGTTCGGACCATCCGGCTCTGGCAAAACAACGATATTGAACAGTATTGCAGGTCTGGTTCATCCTGATGCGGGTGTAATCCAATTAAATGAAAACGTCTTTTATCGCGAAGGACAGAAGCCGCTTCCTGTACAAAAGCGCAACATCGGGTATTTATTTCAAGATTATGCGCTGTTCCCTCACATGACCGTCGAGCAAAATGTTCGCTACGGCTTGAAAAAGGGACATGAGCTGAATCTCGCTCCATTGTTGTCCACGGTAGGAATCGATCATCTGCTGCAAAAATATCCTCACCAGTTATCCGGGGGACAAAAACAAAGGGTGGCACTCGTACGTGCGCTTGCGACTGAACCAGACATCCTGCTCCTTGATGAGCCTTTATCGGCGCTGGATGCGGATACGCGTAAACAATGCCAGGATGAGCTGCTTCGCCTTCACTCTATGTGGAACATTCCCTTTCTCTTGGTAACCCATGATCGTGAAGAAGCCGAGAAGCTCGCAGATGTCATCTTCCTGATCGATAACGGCACAATCAAAGAACGGAAAAATGAAAAAAGCCATTCAGCAACGTCCATTTCCCGATAATGGGAAGGCATTGCTGGATGGCTTTTTACCTATCGAGCAGTGATTGGTTCAATTTTCACGTCGTTTTGCTTTGCCCACTTATGTACTTCGCCAAGGAATTGCAATACGTCATGGCTCTCGTGATGGACACAAAGGGTATCGGCCGCCAAGTCAATATGCTCGCCATTGACCGTCATTACTCTTTGTTTTAAAACGAGCTGACGTGTCTGTTCCATGCGCTCTTCCTTACTGATCAGCACGCTTCCTTCCAATTCACGCGGGGCCAATCGACCATTCGGCAAATAAGCCCGCTCTGCAAATACTTCCTCTGCCACCTGAAGCCCGTGTTCCAAGCCTGCCTCTACAAGCTTGCTGCCAGACAGTGCATAGAGGATCAGTTCTTCATCAATATCCGCAATGGCTTGGACAACCGCTTCCGCGAGCTCTGGGCGTTCAGCCGCTTCGTTATACAGCGCGCCATGCAACTTTACATGATGAAGCTCCCCTCCGAGCGCTTTTGTAGTCCCAGCCAAGGCTGCAATTTGATACAGCACCAGCTCATACACTTCATTGACAGACAAGTTCATCGAACGACGCCCGAAGCCTTGAATATCTGCATAACCGGGATGCGCCCCGATTTTCACATCATGCTTAAGTGCAGCTTCGATTGTTCTGCAAATAATATGGGGATCCCCTGCATGCAATCCGCAAGCAATATTAACGGAGGTGATCCATTTCATAATCCCCAAGTCCTCTGATTGTCGACCTCTGCTGAAACCCTCTGCCATATCGCAGTTAATATCCAGATGAATCATGTATGCTCACCTTTCTTTCCCTAATCTATCTTTGAAAACGCATTCATGCGCGTGACTTCTCGTTTTCTTCCACATTAGCATACCATGTACGCCAGTTTAACAAAAGCAAAAAAGCTGCCGAAAAATGGCAGCTTATGAACAACTTATGTCGAACCAACGGTTGCTTGGCTGCTTTCTTCTGTCTGTAAGGTCTCTGCTAGTGCCATTACCTGGTTCTTTTCTTGTTTATAATCGTATTCCTTTGCCTTATCCGGTCTGGCATTGTTGTACTCTACCGGGATCTCATGGCGATGGGAGCGTTCAATTTTTGTCACGAAGTGCAGCTTTTCCATAATGCGAATCGTTTCATCCAACAAATTGGCATCCACATACATCGAAACGTAATTTAAGCGCTTGGAGATGTAATGAATGGTGCCAAATTTGCGTAAATTTTTGGCGGCACGCGTGTTTTTCACCCACACGGCGACCCCCAGACGTCGCTCTCTCATGTTTTGCCGTCGGTCTCCTTCCCAATCGTGGTATACTTACTGGTGAAAGCTTATTACAGAAAGGAATCGTGGTCTATGCTGGCTACGTTTTATCATCAATTCGAGGAAGCGCTTCACCGCGAAAAAATCGTCACCCATAGCAGTTGGCAAACATATGCAGGCCAGCTCTTTTTCTATGTATGCAGTACGCTCCCTGCTCCACTCTTAACAAAGCAGCTCATGGAAGCAGGAGAGCGCCTGACCACTGATACCAAATTACAGCCAGAATGCATTTACGTGCGTTCTGATGACGTGCAGCATGTGTATCGCTTCCGCTTTCGAGTACCTGACGAAAAGCAATTTTGTTGTGGCAATCTTTGTGAAGACTGTTTTCTGCTGCGCCAAAATGAGTCGGGAACAACGTAAATTACGAAGGCTTTTTCACGCTGCAGCCACAGCTTCCGCCCGTCCCGCAACCGCTGCCCTGCGCCTCTAAAAATGGATTGTTGCTCGGTACCTTGATCGTTTCCGAGACAGAATGAGCAATGGTTCTACTCACCTGATACAAGAGCTCATCCAGAGCATCCTCTGCTCGCTTGAATGCCTGTACGGAATCTCTCAGTTCAATGTTGCGCTTCAGTTCCCGTACTTCTTTGGATATATGATTGTAATCCGGGTGGTACTTCCCGAACCGTTGCACATCTTCGTACTGTTCCTTCTTAGCCTCGAACACGACGAGCAGACGTTGCACTTCCTCATCTGCTTCCATTTGGCGTTTGGCCTCCAAATACTCCGAGACCTCGCGCGATTGGTTAATCATCGTGGACAGCTCATGAGACTCCATGATCAACTGTGTCATATCCACAGCTTCCAATGTTTCCATAAAGCGAGACCTCCTTTCGCCGCAAAGCCTGAAAACTTTACGTCATTCCTGATTGTATCACGATGCACACCCTTAGTACAGATATTCGGGCACCACAATGCGCACTCGCTCGATGTTCTCGAGACGGTAGCACTGTTTGCCGCCCTGTCCGGCAATCGTAACCATCCAGTACCCCATTTCCAGGCGCACTTCTGTCGGTAGACCTCGCAGCTTTTCTTTTCCACTTTGCTGGATTTCGACCTCCAGCTTCAGCTCTATTGCGCGCTTAAATAAATCCCGCATGGATTGTGGATGATACGATTGGAAATGCTTCGTCCACATTTTGGGAAGTGCTGCGATTTGATCATTTTGCTCAGGAAACGTGTTTTCTATAGCATAACCGTCCCAAGGCCGTTCGATGAGAAGCAAGCCCTTATTTCCCGCTTGACTGTTTTGATGCGGCTTGCGCTCTTTGCTTGCACTAGCAACATGCGACAGCACTTGCGGCTCATATCCGAAGTGGCGCAGTATACGGATCCATTCTTTTTCCTGCGAGAACGGTATCAAAAACGAAGTCGGTGAAATCACTTGGGTAAGAAATGGGCGAAAGTCAGGAATTTCGCGCCATTCCTCCAGAAATCCAGCATGTGCTGTCCGCACGAGGAAATACGGCTCCATTTGAATCTGCCTGGCTGTTCTCGCCCATTGACTCACCACCTCAATCAAGCTCTCAGGCAACGGATGAACACAGGAGGCACGGAGCTTTTCTATGACTTGCTCTTCCGTCCCTCCTTGAGCCAAATACGATTGCAACAGCCTTGCTTGCAATTCACCCCGAATCAATTGCCCATCAAATTGGAGCTGGCAAAATCGGCTGATCTCCCATACATCCAGCAACGGGACAAGAGGAGGGATTGTAATGGCACCTGTGGGGTCCACAAACCAACCTTCCTCCGACGATAATCGCGGCAAACTGCTCCAACGCCAAAAAATCCCTCGCTCTTCGTCCATTCCGAGCTGAATCCATCCTAAGCCTAACAGTAAATGCAGCCATTGCTCCACTATGAGCTCCTCTGCATTGTCAGGCAAATGAAATCCTGATTCTTTTAGCATGCGTAATTGTTCTTGGATGGAACACCACTGCTCGACGGGAACCTGCCTCATCAATTGAATGAAAAATTCCCACCAGTCACCATGCGGCAAAAATTGTTCCATGACGAGTTGGTACATGTCTTCCCAACGTACGAGTGGTTGTTGATGCAGCCATTGCTTCGTTCGATTGAGATCGAGTACGAGTTCTCGCTCTTCCCTATGCACCAAGCCCAGTCTGAGAGCAATATCAAGGACAAGGGTCAAGGATAAGCCCTCTCTTTGTTCCTGATCGAGCGGCGGAATGATGATTCCTTTTACATGCTCATCTGTAAGCGAGAGGAGCGGCAGCATTTTTTGCGACATCCTGCGATGAATACTTCCTTTTTGCGTAATGGGAATTTGGTTGTCTCGAACAAACAACAAAAGCCCAAAAAGATCCAGCTGTATCCCCCTGCCTGCTGATATATAATAAGGGAGCGTTTTTGAAAGAGAAACATAAGCCTGAGAGGCTTCCGGCAGCATTTGGTTTGTCAACTGCTCTCGAACCTCTTGTGGCATCAAATAGCCAATCTCACTCCACATTTTCCGTACAGTCAAGATCAGTCCAAGCCGCCGCAATTTCGTCAAGCCGACTGATAGATGTCTGTGCTCTTTTGCCGTTTCGCGTTCCCAAGTTCGTTTGCTAAAAAAACCTCTCGTCGCTTTGGTTACGAAAAGCCGGATAACGGTTCGTTCCAGCTCATCCGCCTGTCTCCATACTTGCCCAATAAAAACCGGGTCCAATAATCTTTCTGTTAAATCTTGCTCTTCGGCAATCTGATATCGTTTGGTTTGTTCATGTAGAATCGCTTGTCGCGTTGATTCGGACAGGTATTCCAGCGAATCCTTCACACGCACGCCTGTCACCTCAGTCTATATGATGTTCGATTCATTACTTTTACCAATTGGAGGGATCTTGATGTTGCATGTATTTCCAAGTTTACTCTTAACAGCAACCTTGGCCGTAACGGGTACACAAGTCTTGTCACCTCAACATCCTACCGTATCTGAGCCTGTGGCGAAAGAGGTTGTACAAGCAGATGCTGCTTACGAGGCTGTTGCTGCTCCATATCCTCCTGCCGTACAGGAAGCTTTGAAGAAAGTTCGAAAAAATGGCGGACACACCATCGTTCGTGCCAATGGAAAATCCTATGTAGTCGTGGGTGCAGGACAGCGCCCTACAGGAGGATATCGTTTGGTGGCGGACCATGTCAAGCGGACAGGCCCTCATGCCTTTGCCGTACACGTCCGGGTACAAGCACCCGCCCCAGGTTCGATGAAAACCCAAGTTATCAGCTATCCGACCCTGGTGATCGCCCTGCCAGACCAGCAAGCAAAAGTCAGCGTGCATATGCGCTAGTCTATCCATGAAAAAAGCCGACAGTTCGAATGCCACAAGGCGTATCGAAGTCGGCTTTTTTCCTTTTCCCAACAGTTACCCTTGCTTATCAGGGCTTTACCTCAATGGAAAAGCTCTCTGCAACACCATATGACTCGTGGTTATTATGGGCCAATTCTACCTTGACCTCATGCTTTCCAGCCGGGATATCCTTCATGACATAGCTAGGCTCAAATACTTTGGCGATTTTTTTGCCGTCGAGGTACAGATGAACATGCCCTTCCCCGTGCTTGTTTTCTTTCCCCATGTTTTCGAGGGAAAAAGAGAAGTTCGTAACGGCTAATTTGAGTTGTAAATCATCTTTCACAAGGGTATGCGTCACAGCGAGTGTCGGCGCTGCGTGATGAGCGTGCGACTCGTCAGCTACCACTTCGGTTTGCGCTTGTTGGTTCGTATACACAAACCATTCCACACCAGCCGCAATGGCAATCAATAGAAACAAGCGGAAAAGAAATCGTTTGGTTTTCACCGGAGCTGCTCCCTTCCAAAATGAGTCTTACCCCAGTGTGCCCGACTCCTGATTGGTTCATTCATCCATTTTTACCTCATGATCTCCCGGCTATCCATACATACTCAGCTTTCCAATAGGCAAAAGTAACCACAAGATATTTTGGGGAGGTCATTGATTGCGTATGAATACATGGAATGAAACTCTTTCTATTTTTGCTTTAGGAGGAGTATATGAAATCGGCAAAAACATGTACGGGATTCAATATGGAGATGAAATTGTCCTCATCGATTGTGGCTCGAAGTTTCCCGATGAGAGTTATTTAGGAATTGATCTGATCATACCGGACATTAGTTATCTGCTGGAAAATCAAGAAAAAGTACGCGCCTTGATTGTCACGCATGGGCATGAGGATCACATCGGGGGTATTCCTTATTTTTTGCGACAATTAAACGTCCCTGTTTACGGTACCCGCTTAACGTTAGGTCTTATCGAATTAAAGCTGAAGGAGCATAATTTGCTTCATCAGTCCACCCTCATCTCCATCGATCGTGACTCTACCATTTCATTAGGCTCGCTCACAATCAGCTTTTTTCAGACGAACCATAGCATTCCAGATTGCTTGGGTGTCGTATTTGAGACAAAAGCAGGCTCCATTGTGCATACGGGCGATTTTAAATTTGATTTAACGCCAGTGCATCAGCAATCCCCCGACTTGCACAGAATGGCTGAAATCGGTCAGAAAGGCGTATTGGCTTTGTTGTCGGAAAGTACCAATGCGGAGCGCCCTGGCTTTACTCCATCAGAAAAACACGTAGGCGATCGTCTGCTAGAAGCATTCAATAAGGCACAGCAGAAAATATTTGTCTCGACGTTCGCTTCCAATGTATACCGTCTCCAACAAGTCATAGACGCCGCAGAAGCGACAAATCGAAAGCTAGCTTTGCTGGGCCGAAGTATGGTCAATGTGGTCAAAATCGCATCAGAACAAGGCTATTTACATATACCAGAAGACATGCTGGTAGAAATAGAAGAAGTGAGCGAGCTCGATCCAGCCCGTGTTGCTGTTCTATGTACGGGAAGCCAAGGCGAACCCATGGCTGCTCTATCTCGATTGTCGACCTCCGGGTATCGACACGTGAAAGTAGAACGCGGCGATACCGTCATTCTCTCCTCTTCCCCCATTCCAGGGAACGAACGAAATGTAGCGCGCATCGTCGACAACCTGTTTATCATGGGTGCCAACGTAATTTATGGCTCCGGGACAGGCATGCATGTATCCGGTCATGGCTTCCAGGAAGAATTGAAGCTCATGCTCACTCTCATGAAGCCAAAATACTTTATCCCCATTCACGGCGAGTACCGGATGCTCCATCAACATCGTCTGTTGGCTGAATCTGTCGGCGTTGATTTCGAGTCCATTTTCATTGTAAATAACGGAGATGTCGTGGATATTCATGATGGTGTGGCTGTGCAGGAAAGAAAAATCCCTGCTGGAAATACGTTGGTGGATGGTTTAGGAATCGGCGATGTAGGGAATGGAATATTACGGGATCGCAAACATCTTTCGGAAGATGGCATTCTCGTGATCGTTGTGACGCGCAGCAAAACCGACGGCAAGATTTTGTCGGGTCCTGACCTTATTTCTCGCGGATTCATCCATGCCCCGGAATCAGAGGGCCTGTTGGAAGAAGCGACTCGCATTGCATCCGAGGTGATCACCAATTTGCAGGAAGCAAATGTGAGCCAGTGGAACCGCTTGAAACAAGGAATGCGGGAATCGATTGGGAAATTCGTGTATGCCAAAACAAAGCGCAGACCCATGATCCTGCCGATTATTATGGATGTGTGAGGGAAAAGCCTTCTTTTAGGAGGGCTTTTCCAGCATGTTATTTTCAATCTTGGGGTGATTTGAAATGGTGAAAATGGTTAGACTTTTAGCGTGCCTTCTTGCAATCTTTTTTATTTTCTTTGCTTCAGTTCCAGAGTCTGAAGGGGCAGAACTCAAGGCAAATGTCATTGTAGATACAATGATTTATGGAAGATCTGAGGACAACAACACGTTTTTTATTTATGCCCTATTGCTTAATCTAGGTGAAGCAACCGCTACAAATTTTAGCTACGCAGGTCTCTCATTTGAGGGCAAAAACGGAATGGACCACTTCTACCCCGAAACTAGCCACACTGTTATCAATTCATCGTTGAAGCTAGAGCCGGGACATTTTGTAGAAGCAAAATTTGAACTGCCCTTAGATTTTATTGATTCTAGGTTTAAAAACATAAATGACATCAGAAAAATTAGTATTTTGATTCTCCGCGATAACTCTGCTCCTTATAAAGACGACTCAGCAGTGACTGTGACCGTAAATAATAAAAAGCTTGTGCAACAAACCTTTATTGAAAATGATGTCACTTATGTTTCCCTTCGCGAGTTAGCCGACGTTCTTGGTGCTACGATCCAGTGGAATGATCCTACCCAAACGGCAACGCTCATCCTGAGAGACAACTTCATGGAATACGATAGACAAATAGTCATACCGGTTGGCAGTGATCGCTTTATTGATCAAGGTCGCGAAACTACTGTGTCGGGAAAAGCGAAGCTGTACAATAACACAACCCTGGTTGTACCTTTACGAGATATTGTAGAAATGCTGGATTACTATGTTGTTTTTGAACATAAAGGGGGTCAGAAAACCATCGTCGTCATTCCGAATGATCTTCTTTATAGATGAGAAGGGAAAAGCCTTCTTTACTGAATGCTTTTCTAACATGATATTTTCAATCTTGGGGTGATTTGAGTTGGTGAAAATGGTGAGACTTTTTACGTGCCTTGCTTTGACCTTTTTTATTT
>NZ_PXZN01000061.1:0-9624 GCF_003013445.1 Brevibacillus sp. NRRL NRS-603
TAGGTGAGAGAAATGCCGCGACCATTCGGGATGAGCAAGGTCATGCCCAATTCACTTTCAAGCCTGCGGATTTGGGCACTTACGGCAGGCTGGCTGATCGAGAGTGCGATTGCTGCTTCTGTGACACTGCCTCGTGACGCTACTTCTACGAAAATGCGAAGGGCATGTAAGTTCATCCTGTACCTCGATTCATAACTTTTATTTATGAGTGATAGATAAAGATGTATTAGAAATGATGAGTGATTGCGCGTAAGGTATAGCTCAGAAAGACGTAAAACGAGTAGAGAGAAGGATCAGGAGATGAGAGAAGTCAGTGGAAAGACACAAGTCGTGGCAGTCGCACTGGTGACAGCATTATGCATGATAGGAGATTCGATGCTGTATGTAGTGCTTCCTCTTTTCTGGAAGGAGGCAGGATTAACATCGTTGTGGGAAGTGGGGGTATTGCTTGCGGTGAACCGCTTCATCCGTGTACCAATCGGCCCTCTTGTTGGAAAATGGTATGAGCGCTCGGGCGGACGCACAGGTTTGATTGTGGCAGTAGTGCTGGCTTTTCTGACGACACTTTCGTACAGCTTGGAAGGCTTTTGGCTGTGGTTTCTGATGCGATGCTTGTGGGGAGTCGCTTGGACGTTTTTAAGACTAGGTGCGTATTCCTTGATCGTGAGCGTTTCCGAAGGGCATAATCGCGGGCAGCTCATGGGCTTGTACAACGGACTGTATCGATTGGGCAGTCTTGGCGGTATGCTGGTCGGAGCGCTGTTTGCCTCTTGGTACGGGCTTTCTGTTGCCTCCATCGCACTTGCGATACCTTCTTTGTTTGCATTCGTTCTTGTTTTTCGCTATATACGTCCTTCCTTTACCAGTCAGCAATCGAAAGACGTGAAGCAGATGGATACAGGAAAACGCTTGTGGAGTCAGGCGCAGGTGCTGTTGACGCTGATGACGGGATTGCTCGTGACGATGGTGTACCAGGGGGTATTTACCTCCACGCTAAGCAGAGTGATCGAAGTACGTGAACCGCTCATCATGATTGGCGGAGTCGTGCTGGGGGCAGCAGTGATTGCGAGTGTGATCCAAGGTATTCGCTGGGGGTGGGAGCCGTGGGCTGCCCCATTGGTAGGCAAATTGTCGGACAGGCATGGCCGGACGAAATTATTCGTCGGGACGTTGTTAGTCGCTTCCGTTCTGTTTGCCGCGTTGCAGGCAACGTCTTCGCTTGTGCTATGGTTTGCGATTTTATTCGGCATCCAGCTGACCGCGACAATTATCACGACCGTGCTGGATACCCTTGCGGCAGATGAAGCTGCGAGACAGGCCAACAGCCAAGTGGTAATGACAGGGTATTCAGTTTTAAGTGATTTGGGCGCTGCGTTGGGGCCGCTCCTTGCTTTCTGGCTGGATGAACACGTAGGTCTGAGTCTGGTGTACATCGGAATAGCGCTCATTTTGCTTCTGGTTGGTCTTGTATGGCTGTGGCGACCAAAGCTGGTCAAGATGGAAAGCGCTTCTTGATGGTTGCCATGACGTGAGCAATGGCTGCCTCCTTGTCCGGGCCGTGCAGCAGCATATGGTTCGAATGCTCGTACCAGGTGATTTGCGGGGAGGCAGACTCGTCTACACTGGTTGCGAGTATTTGTGCGCTCACGGCGTGTACAGTATCGTCTCGCCTTGCTTGCAGCAGGACATAAGGGGTCGTAATTTGAGGCAAAAGCGGCTTTGTTTCTGCCAGCAGCCTGCGAAATTGCAGCATGCTGCTAAAAGGGATTCTGCCGATGCCATGTATGTAGCGTTTGGAGTGGGTAGAGAAATCCTCGCGCAAATAGTGCATCGCCTCTTTGACATCCCAATATTTATAAGGGGTGTTGATGGTAATTAGCAGGGCGACGGGGTATTTCGTCGTCAAGTGAAAGGCGAGCAGCCCCCCCATGGAAAAACCGATGACCACGATGGTGTCAGCGCGCATGGCCAGTCGCTTGTAGCCTTCTTCTGCCGAGCGCAGCCAGTCATGGCGGGTGCTTTTTGCCATGTGACGACGAGTAGTCCCATGCCCCTCCAAGGTAGGGCATTCCACCTGATAGCCAGCCTCGCGAAGCTTTTTGGCGAGTGGGAGTATATCGTTGATGTCTCCGGCAAATCCATGGATGAGTAAGCATCCGACTGTTCCTGACATGGAATCTCTTCCTCTCAAATACTGGGAAATTTGATGGATCATCCATATTATATACGAAAAGGTGAGGAGGAGGCGACCGCGCAAGTGTGCCCACACTAAGCAAAAAAGGAAAGAAAAAGCGACTTCACGCTGCGGCGATGAAGTCGGCTATTTACTAGCGGGGTTCTGTACCTGAAAAATAGGTTACAGCCCAATCGTTTTCAGTTCTGGAGAGATAAGGAGCGTAGGTTGCGTGCAGGCTTGGATATCTTCCACTGTATAGCCTTCTGCTATTTCGACGAGGACGAGCCCGTCTGGTGTCACGTCCATGACAGCTCTGTCCGTAATGATACGGTTGACTACCTTCTTGCCGGTAAGTGGCAGAGCACATTCATTCAAGATTTTTGTCTCACCATGCTTGTTGACATGATCCATGATGACGACGATTTTTTTCGCGCCGTGGACGAGATCCATGGCACCGCCCATGCCCTTGACCATTTTGCCAGGAATCATCCAGTTTGCGAGATCACCCGCAGCAGAAACCTCCATTGCCCCCAAAATAGCGAGGTCGATATGGCCGCCGCGAATCATCGCAAACGATTCAGCACTGGAGAAGTAGGCCGCACCCGGAATAGCCGTAACCGTTTCTTTTCCGGCGTTGATGAGATCAGGATCGAGGTCTTCCTCCGTCGGGTAAGGGCCAATTCCGAGCAAGCCATTTTCCGATTGGAGAACGACCGTTTTTCCTTCCGGGATGTAGTTGGCGACGAGCGTGGGCATTCCAATCCCCAAGTTTACGTAAAAGCCATCTTCTATTTCCCCGGCGGCACGAGTGGCGATTTGCTCACGTGTAAGCGACATCTGTGTTTTCCTCCCTTGAATGTAATCCGGTTCTCTCGTTTGCTCTCTATGAGCGGACAGTGCGTCGTTCGATGCGCTTCTCGAACGACGGTGCCTGTATCACTCGTTGCACATAGACACTTGGTGTGTGAATATGCTCAGGGTCCAGTTCACCTGTCTCTACGATTTCTTCCACTTCGACGATGGTGATTTTTCCGGCTGCTGCCATCATCGGATTGAAGTTTTGGGCTGTTTTGCGGAAGACGAGATTGCCCATCTTGTCAGCCTTCCACGCCTTGATCAGTGCGAAATCACCCGTGATGCCATACTCAAGCAGGTACTCTTTCCCAGCAAAATCGCGCGTTTCCCGTCCTTCAGCGATAGGTGTGCCGACTCCAGCTGGGGTATAGAATGCCGGAATACCAGCTCCGCCTGCACGAATTCTCTCCGCCAGCGTTCCTTGTGGCGTCAATTCGACCTCGAGCTCACCGGACAAAAATTGACGCTCGAATTCCTTATTTTCACCCACATAAGAGGAGACCATTTTTTTGATTTGCTTTTCGCGTAAAAGGAGACCGAGTCCCCAATCATCTACCCCACAGTTATTTGAGACAACTGTCAAGTTTTTCACTGCTTTGTCTCGCAGGGCGATAATCAGATTCTCCGGAATTCCTACCAGTCCGAAGCCGCCCACTAATAAAGTGGCACCATCGTGAATATCAGCCACGATGTCCGCGTAAGAAGTATAAATTTTGGCCATGACGATCACTCCCAGCTTGAAAAGATAAAGGATTTGTGTAAGCGCTAACAATAGGGTCAGTGCAGATGCCCCGTTTCCCTGCCCTTCTATCATACTAGATACGAGTTACAAACAAGTGACGAGACATTTGGATTATAAAAAATAATGTAAAATGACAGAAAAGTAGTACAACTATACCATTTTTTTCTGTAAAATATATTTTGTCAATATTCGTCGTTTTTTGGTTAGTATTAGGAAGATTCAGGGGAAATGTGGGGTTGCAGGAATGAAAAATACGAATAAATGGATAAGTCTCACGGTTGTGGTCCTGCTGCTCGTAGGGTGCGAAAAGCTAAATGAGGATGTCTCAAGTCTGAAACGAACGAAAGAAGATACGGTCATCAAGGTGAAAACGGTAAGTGCGTATACAGTGGAGAACGGCAAGGATGAGCGACTGATGGAAGTGGCAGGTGTAGTGGCGCCGCGTCAGGAGCTGGCTTTATCATTTGGTGCCTCAGGCAAAATTTCAGGCATTCTTGTTGAAAAAGGAGCCACTGTCAAGGCGGGGCAGACATTGGCGACATTAGACGGAACGGCCTTGCAGCAAGGAATTCATGCAGCCCAAGGACAGGTAGCAAGTGCTGCGATCAAGCGGGAAAAGGCTGCCAAGGGGCCGGAGAGTCATGAGGTGCAAACCAAGAAGCTGCAGGTAGAAAAAGCGAGAGAACAGATGCAAAAGGCTCGCGACGAGCTCACCAAAGCTGAGATTTTATATGCGAATGGAGCCATCTCGAAAGATGAAAAAGACAAGCTGGCCTCTGCACTGCGACAGGCTGAGCTGAGTCTGGAAGAAGAACAAGTGGCGTACAACAACCTGCTGAATGGCGCCGATCCACTGGATATCGAAGAAGCGAATGCAAGCGTCCAGCAGGCCAATGTTCAATTGAGCCGAGCGAAGCAGGAAGCGGCTGATGCGGTGATCAAAGCTCCGTTTACAGGCGTGGTTGCAGCAATCTCCAAGACAGCGTCGGAGCAAGCTGGACCTGGGACAGAGGTCATTCGAATGGTCGATACGAGCTCCTGGCTTGTCAAGCTGCAAGTAGAAAGGGAGCAAATCGCTCATTGGCAGGCAGGTAAAGTGGTAAAGGTGAAAGCTCCAGACGGCAGTGAAGCAGAAGGAAAAGTGACGTTTGTCTCACCTGTTATGGATACCAACCTGGGGTCTTATCCAGTCGAGGTGACCGTAGACGGCAAGAATGTAGCTTGGAAGGGTGGCATGACTGTCACATGTCAGTATCCATTGCCAGCGTCAAATGTTGCGCTCGTTCCTGTTAGTAGCATCGGTGTCTCTGATGAAGAATATTACGTCATGAAAATCAACGAAAATTCAGTGGAAAAGACGTTTGTCAAAGTGGGGGCACTGCAAGGAACCTTCTATGAAGTAGTGGAAGGTCTCGTGCCTGGTGACCAGATTGTTGCTTCAGGCTTGTCGTATGTAGTGGATGGTGAGGCGGTGAAGGTGGCGGATGAATAACAAGACATTTTTATCGATTATCCCCTCCTTCGCCCGCATCCTGGCGGTCATTTGCTGTCTACTTGCGGTGGGAGCCTGGTTGTGGCTGGATATTAAGACGTTTCCGGATCGGTCTGTGCCTGAATACACAATCAATCTCTCAGCAGCCAAGCTCTCCTCTGCGGAGGTAGACGAATCGGTCGCGAGAAAAGTAGAGGAATCGGTACGGTCATTGGGCAGTGTGCTTACGATTGCTTCCGAATCTCGGACAGGGTCGGCAGTTATTACTGTAAAAACATCGGAACAAATCGGTTCGGATTACAAGGAACGGTTGGAAAAGAAGCTGGGAGAAATCACGAAGCAGCTGCCAGTGCAGGAGTGGAGTGTCAGTCAAAGCAATCTGGCAGATAGCAAAATTGGTTTTTATGTCCTGTACGGCACGGACTTGCAGACCTTGTCTGACGTTGCCCAAAACACCGTCTACGACAAATTGATTAATCTGCCTGGAATCGCTCGCATCGAGATGGACAAGCAAGCCTTGAAGGAGCAGGTAGATATCATTTTCCGACCATCCATCCTACTCGCCTACGGCCTCACACCTGCTGATGTTCTATCACAACTGCCGACAGATGTAGTTGGGGAAGAAGTTGGCTCTGTTGGAGCTGATAAGGATCGAACCATCATTCAATGGACGAGTAAATTGGAAGGGCTGCAAGATTTGGGTAAGTACTTGATCTCCACCGATAAAGGATACGTGCCATTACATACGTTGGCTGACATTCGTGATCGACGTGGGAGCAAAGGCGAACAAATCGGGATGTATCGAGGCTCGCCTGCCTTAGGAATTACGGTGTACGCAGCAGATGTCGGGCAATTGCCTGTAATTAGCAAGCAAGTAAAAGAAGCGGTTGGTGAGTTGAATCAGGCTTCGGGTGGCAAATACCGCCTCGATTTGTTTCGTGATGACGCGCAGACAATCACTGCCGCATTGAGACAGCTTGGAACACTGGCTGCTCTAACTGCCGTCATCTGTTCGCTCTTTTTGTATTTGACCCGAAAACAATGGACAGGGGCTGTACTCGCGCTTTTGGCAAACGTTTTAGCGGTCGGCAGTGTACTTGGAGGCATGTGGCTTTGGGGAATCCCTTTGACGCTATCCACGCTTGGACCACTCGTGTTGTTTTCACTACTGTTCACAGGAGCAGGCTCTTCGTTGTTTCATCAGTTTTCAGGGTTGCCTTCATACTCGTTTATTCGTTGTTTGCAAGTGGCGTGGGGGTTGATGAAGCCGTTTTTGCTCACGGTTGTGGTAGTGGCAGCCTGTTGGACAGGTGTCGTTTTCACTGATTTCCTCAAGGCAGAAGACAAGGTTGTCTTGTACGATGCTTGGCCCGTTCTGTTGCTGGGGACGTTTGCTCTTATTCTTGTCTACGGATTTATTACGCCGGTCCTGACCGGAACGTGGCTGGAAGCTTCCGAACGAGTAGAGGAGGAAACACCACGGGCCGCCAATAAAGTGACAAGTTATTTTCAAAATCGCTGGGAACGACTGGTGGAACAAGGGTATTTGCCTTATGGAATCACACTGGTTGCCTCGCTTGTCTTTGTCTTTTTGCTCAAGTCATTTATTCTTGTAGATCCGTACGCCAAACTTGATTATGGGGACAAGTCGCTTTCTTTGCCAATGGTGCAGGGAAGCAGCATCGATGAGGCCATGCGGGCAGCACAAATAGCTGAGGAGCGTTTGCTCGCCATTGACGAAGTTCGGGATGTCTATACAATTGCCTCCGAAGAGAATCTGAGCTTTCAACTAAAGCTCGTAGACAAATACGATTGGACGCAATCAGTCTCAGAGTTGGAAAAAGTACTGGACAAAGAGCTGCGAGATATTCCTCAGACAGATCCGTTTGCGCTAGTCATTAATAAAGATAAGGCAACTCGTCTCGTCTTGACGATCATGGGACCATCCTTGCAAACGACACAGAACATTGCCAATGAAGTATTGGCATTCATGGAAAAACAGAGTGCAAAGGATAAAGAGGGGCGAGAACTTGTAACAGATGAAAGAATTGGTTCAGGTGCAGAGGGGACCTTTATCGATATTCGACCAAAACAAGAGATGCTGGCACGCTACCGAATTACGCAGGAGGAGATCAAGAGACAACTGGAGAGCTATTTGGGAGAAAAAACAGCTGGCAGTGTCTATTGGAATGAGCGTCAGGTACCTATCCACGTCCGATTCCCTGACGGGTGGATGGACTATCCGGATCAAGTGAAAAATATTTTAATTCGAACATCACAAGGAACGGTGCGATTATCTGAGCTGGTAGATTGGTCGATCGGCAGCGAGCCGCCCGTTTATCAACGGGAAGATGGACTGTATGTCTTCAAGGTAAGCAGTGCCGTCTCAGACCCAAGTCGAATTGAGCTGTGGTCTTACATCATTCCTTATTCCATGCAAGAAAAGGTGACGATGCCCGAAGGCTACACGGTATATAACGACAATGAGCTGAAGAAATTGGAGGAGGAAAAGCTCAACAAGGTTGATTGGAGCAGCCGGTTTTTGACGATTGGCAGTCTGGTTGCCCTCGTACTCGTCACGAGCTTGCTTTTGCAACGCAGAACGCGCGATGGATTAGTTGCCCTCGTTCTCTTGCCAGTCTTGTCTGGAGGCTTTGCGCTGGGATTGCTGTGGTTGGATCGACCGATGAACATTATGAGCTTCTATGGTATGGTGGCTGCCATTGCTGTCATCGTTTTGCAGGCACTTCTTACGATGGATGAGCTGTGCAAGGCCCAAGCGGAACAGGAGCGAGTTTGGGACGGTATCAAGCTGGGGGCCCAACGCACCATGCTCAATCAAGCGGGGATATATTTGGCGATCGCGTTAGCCAGCCTTCCGCTTGCTGGGGGCTTGGGTAATGGGAATGATTCGTTTGCGTCCTTCGCCAGCGTATTGTTGTTTGGCATACTAATGGGGGCTTTTGCCACCATGGCACTCCTTCCTGGGATGCAGCTTGCAGCTGTGCAAAGACAGGCTGCCCATTCTGAGATGTCCTTGCCGATCCTCGCTCGTCATTTGCGGATTTGGTGGGAAAACAACCAAGTACGTCGCCGCGACTTCAAAGAAAGAAAACGGGAACAGGCCCGCTTACCAAAAACAGGGCAAGCCGAAGCCGCGAACCGCGATTCCCGGGAGTATGTGCCTGTACAAGAGGACTTCCTGCCTCTTTCTTCTTCTACACATGACGCCAACCGCTAAAAGTAGGTTGGCGTTTTTCCTTTTCAATCGTTCACGTAGCTGTAACCGACTAACCAGGTATGCGTCATGGTAAGATAGGAAAGAAGAATCGAAAGCAGGGGGTAGCAAACACGTGCGTCGATATCGGAAAGTATGGGATTACTTGCTTTTGATTGCTATTCTTCTCGGATTGTTCATTTCTTCTTCACAGCCCTACGCCAAGCAAGACATGCGAGGGACGATAGACAAGCTAGTGGACGAACAGAGCTTGCAAAACCGTATAGGCGACATATCCATTCCTTACGGTGGCAAGGATGTGAGCCTGGAAGAAAAGGGAGCCGCTGGTTTTATAGAGTTCCTGATACGGAAGGGGACACACTTTACTGTTTTTGCCCTCTTGGCTTTTAGCTGGTATCGCGTGTTTTCGCAGCAGCTTTCATTTGGGCAAGCGCTGCCCTGGAGCGCTTTTTGCAGTGTGATGACGGCTGTTCTGGATGAATGGCACCAGACGTTTACACCGGATCGAACCGGAATGGTGCAGGATGTTTTGCTCGATGCATCTGGATCTGTCACGATGTTGTTGATAATTGCTCTCAATTACCTGTATTCACGAAGAGCACATCGTTATAAAATATAGGAAGCCTATCCATCCTATGGGGGAGAGAAGGCTGTGATGAACGATTGGAGAGTGGATTAGATCGTGGTAGAAAAAATGAATGTCCTTGTACTGAACTGCGGAAGTTCTTCGGTGAAGTACAAGCTTTATGAAATGCCTTCCAAGACATTGATTGCGCATGATTATTTGGAGCAAATCCAGCGTGACCAGTATGAAGATACTATTCGGGGAGTGTTTGAATCCCTCAAACAATATTCGATAGATATCGTTTCCCATCGTGTTGTCCACGGTGGAGAAGCATTTAAGCAGTCCGTTATTGTCAATGACCAAGTAAAAGAAGAAATTCGTAACCTTTCCCGTTTCGCCCCGCTTCATAACCCCATTAATCTAACCGGGATTGAAGTTGCTCAAAGTCTGTTTCCTGATTTGATTCACGTAGCTGTTTTTGATACAGCATTCCACCAAACGATGCCACCATCCTCGTATTTGTACGCACTGCCTTATGAATACTACGAGCAATACG
>NZ_PXZN01000062.1:0-6078 GCF_003013445.1 Brevibacillus sp. NRRL NRS-603
AAAGAGCGGTAAAGAGGTGAAAGTGTGCCCGTAGAGCCTAACTATTTTCAACAGTATCAGCATGCTGATATCGAAGAATTAGCTGATGTCATTGGAGAACTTTTGCAAAATCCGATAACGGTTGAAGATGCCGATCATAAACTGATTGCTTACAGCTCACACGGAGAAAGCACAGATGAGGCGCGCTGGTCAACCATCATGGGGCGACGGGTACCGGAAAAGGTGCTGACGCGCCTCTGGAAGGACGGCGTATTCCAGGAGCTGTTAACGCAAGACGATCCTGTACACATCCCGGCCAAGGACGAAATCGGCTTGGGGAAGCGCGTGGCGATTGCCATTCGCAGAGGGAGCGACGTGCTCGGTTACATTTGGGCACAAGAGGTAAATCGGCCGATTACCCGGGAAGATGATGAAATTCTTCGTCAGGCTGCACGGGTAGCTGTCTCGCGTCTCATCCAGCGGCAGGGAAAACGCAAGGCGGAGGAGCAGCGACGCAAGGAATTTCTGTGGGAGCTGTTGCTGGGGAATCACAGCAGTGAGGCTGCCATTCGCCAAAAAGCGGACATCTTGCAGATGCAGCTTCCGACCTCTTATTTAATCTGTATTATTGAAGCGGCAGGAGCCCGTCTGGACCAGTACTTGTATCCGTTATTAATGCGTGACAAGCTGCTCTGGGTTGTCGACGGCTCGCAAATCATCTTATTGATCGGTCTGTCCGATGCGAAAAAAGGCAAGAGTGACGTGCTCATTCGCAAGGTGGAACAGTTCCTGTCCGACTCGCTCGGCAAGCTCGAAGCACATGTCACGGAAGGACGCCAGGTGATTGCCGGGTACGGGAGAGATTACAAGTCTTATACGGATATTGTGAAAAGCTACAGGGAAGCGCTGCATGCGCTCAAGATCAAAAAGCTGTTTCCGCAGGAAAATGAAGGGGTTCACGGGTATCACGAGCTTGGGATATATCGATATCTACTACAACTGAAGCAGTGGGAAGAGGAGCAGGGCTATCAGAATGAACGGCTGGAAAAGCTCAGACAGTACGATCGCGAAAACCAGACCACGCTCTTGACAACATTGGAAACTTTTTTGGATGCCGCTGGCAAGGTCAACAAGACAGCAGAGCGCTTGCATATCCACATCAATACGTTGAGCTACCGACTGAGACGAATTGAGGAGATCATGCGTGTTGACCTTGACAATATGAACCAGCGGGCTGCCTTATATTTAGAGTTGAAAATAGCCAAATTAGATGGGGAACAGTAGTTTGTTTGTGAATTTTCACAAATGAAAAGATGCTAAAATTAAAGGAATCTCCAAGGAGTATGCCCGAAGATACGCTGTACAATAATAGTAACCGCAAAGAAATTGGCGTTTCCAAGGAGGACATACTTATCATGATCGTTGGAATTCCAAAAGAAATTAAAAATAATGAAAACCGCGTAGCCATTACTCCGGCAGGTGTAGCTGCTCTGGTACAAAACGGACATTCGGTTCGTGTAGAAACAAGCGCAGGGCAAGGCAGTGGTTTTACGAATGAAGATTACAAGGCAGTAGGCGCAGAGATCGTAGAAACAGCAGCAGAGGCATGGGCATCTGACATGGTAATGAAAGTAAAAGAACCACTCCCTGCTGAATACGGATATTTCCGCGAGGGTCTGATTCTGTTCACGTACTTGCATCTTGCACCAGAGCCTGAATTGACTCGTGAATTGATCGATAAAAAAGTGATTGCAATCGCTTACGAAACCATCCAGCTCGACAATGGCGCTCTGCCTCTGTTGATGCCGATGTCTGAAGTAGCAGGCCGCATGTCCGTTCAAATCGGCGCGCAATTCCTGGAAAAGCAATACGGTGGAAAAGGCGTTCTGCTCGGTGGCGTACCAGGCGTGCCAAAAGGCGAGGTAGTCGTAATCGGCGGTGGAATCGTAGGAACAAACGCAGCGAAAATGGCGCTTGGACTGGGTGCAAACGTGACGATCATCGATGTAAACGCAGACCGTCTGCGCCAGTTGGATGACCTGTTCCAAGGCCGCGTTCAGACGCTGATGTCCAATTCCTTCAACATCGCAAACGCTGTGAAAAAAGCAGATTTGCTGGTTGGCGCTGTACTCATTCCAGGTGCTCGTGCTCCGCGTCTGGTAACAGAAGACATGGTTAAAGAGATGTCACCTGGTTCTGTGATCGTAGACGTTGCGATTGACCAAGGTGGATCGATTGAAACGGTTGACCGCATCACTACTCATGACAAGCCAACCTATGAGAAGCACGGTGTGATTCACTACGCGGTAGCCAATATGCCTGGTGCAGTCGCTCGTACATCTACATTGGCCCTGACCAACGTAACTGTTCCTTACGCGGTACAATTGGCGAACAAAGGCTACGCACAAGCGATTCGAGATAACAAAGCATTGGCAAAAGGCGTAAACGTCATCGACGGAAAAGTAGCTTACAAAGCTGTTGCAGATGCGCATAACCTGCCTTATGCTTCTATTGAAGAAGTTTTGCTGGTGAAAAACTAGCTTCAACGGTGAATAGAAAAGAAGAAACTGCTTGTCCGAGCTTACGGCAAGCAGTTTTTTTATTGATTCATTCGGCTGAAGCGGGTCAGGGTATTAGGTGTAAGCTTACTGTGCTTGCGTATTTCGTAATTTCGCCGGGCTACCTGTTCTTCGGAGCTTTTTTGTACGAAAGCTGGCGTAACCGTACTCACCATTTCACGAACGAACCTCTTTAGTCGAACATTGACCTGATAACGAGGTCCTCGGTGGTAAGCGGAAGGTGGTGCTGTTAGGATTTGCGTGCTTGGTTGGAAATATGTATCACGTATAAAGGTTACACCCTCTCGAAAAAGTATGGTATTCTACTATGAGGTAAAAAGGTAGAAACGGAGTAAGGAGTGCAGCCGATGTATCAGCTCATAAGAAAATATCTGTTCCAGCAGGATGCGGAAGAGATTCATGAAAAGACAATTGGTGCCTTAAGGCTGGTGGAGGATTCTGCTCCAGGCAAAAGCATCCTGAAGATGATCTATCAGGTAAAAGACCAGCGGTTGGAGAATAAGCTGTGGGGAATAACGTTTCCGAATCCAGTCGGACTTGCAGCCGGTTTTGATAAAAATGCAGAAGTCTATCATGCGTTGGGTGCTCTTGGCTTTGGGTTTGTGGAAATAGGGACGTTGACGCCGCAGGGGCAGCCAGGCAATCCGAAGCCGCGTTTGTTCCGATTGCCGGAACATCAAGCTGTCATTAACCGGATGGGCTTTAACAATCACGGTGCGTATTTGGCTTCCCAGCATTTGGTCGATTACGCATACTCAGATGTTCCGATTGGGATTAACATTGGGAAAAACAAAGTAACGCCGAATGAAGAGGCGGCCATCGACTATAGCAAATGTATGGACATGCTCTATGCATACGGTCACTATTTTGTCATTAACATCAGCTCTCCGAATACCCCGAATCTGCGTGACTTGCAGGAAACAGAGAGCTTGCGTCATTTGGTGCGTGCAGTAAGAGAAAAGGCAACGGAAATGGAAGCGCGTTCCATCAAGAAAAAGCCGATTTTGCTGAAAGTAGCGCCAGACATGTCAGATGAGCACATGCGCGATGTTGTTCACGCTGCTGTAGAAGAAGGCATTTCCGGAATTATTGCTACCAATACGACACTGTCACGCGAGGCCGTCTCCGGTCATCGATTTGCCGAGGAAGCGGGCGGCTTGAGCGGAAGACCTCTTACGGAGCGTTCCACCGCTTGGGTGAAGGAGATTTATCAGGAAGTAGGAGACAAGGTACCGATCATTGGTGTCGGCGGTATTTATAACGGGGAAGACGCCTACGCGAAAATCCGAGCAGGAGCCAGTCTCGTTCAGGTGTATACGGGGATGATTTATCAGGGCCCAGGTATCGCCAAGCAAATCAACAAAAAGCTGCTCAAGCTCATGCAACGCGATGGTTTTAAACATATTAGTGAAGTAATTGGCGTAGACGCAAAAGAATAGATAGGACAAGTAACGCATAGGTCGATGACGCCGTTTGTAGAGGGTCATTGGCTTATGCGTTTTCGCTTATATCCTTTCGATTTATGTGGTGATCCGGTATAATGATGTGGAACAAACATGAATTGTCTGTCAATTGTATATTGTCGGCGTTAGGTGCCTTTATGTGACGCATAAAGGGTAACAGGGAATCGGGTGAAAGTCCCGAGCGGTCCCGCCACTGTAACCAGGGAGCTCTCTTTGAGAAGGAAACCACTCATTTTCGTATGGGGAAGGACAAGGAGCGCATGGATCTGGAAGCCAGGAGACCTACCTAGTAGCCACACCCACAGAACCTTCGCGGAAAGGAGCGGTGAATACGAGGCAATGAGGCTGTCTAGTCAGTCTGTTGTTTTGTGTGCACATCTCGTCCACTGATGGATGGGATTTTTTTGTTTGGAGAATAGAACGAAAGTCAGTGAAGGAGGAATAAACATGAATCGATCTCGTCTCGCATCTACTTGTTTGATGATCGCGGGCTTTGTCCTTTATTTCCTGCTCAATGAACCAGAGACAGGACACGCGATGCACATCATGGAAGGGTATTTGCCATTATCCTGGGCCTTATTTTGGTGGGCTGTCTTCTTGCCATTTTTTATTCTTGGGATTCGTTCGATTAACAAAATTGTAAAAGAACATCCTGAAATGAAGCTCCTTATTGGCGTTGCAGGAGCATTTGCATTTGTTTTATCTGCGCTGAAAATCCCTTCGGTTACAGGCAGCAGCTCTCACCCGACTGGAACGGGCCTTGGCGCCATTATGTTTGGGCCTTTTGCGATGTCTGTGTTAGGGAGCATGGTGCTCTTGTTTCAAGCCTTGCTTTTAGCACATGGAGGTTTGACTACGTTAGGGGCAAATGCTGTATCCATGGCAGTAGTAGGACCACTGGTGGCATATGGAATCTATCAGATGATCATGAAAGTGGGCGGAAGTCAACGTCTGGCGGTTTTTGCGGCTGCTGCTTTGGCTGATCTTGCTACTTATGTGGTGACTTCGATTCAACTGGCACTCGCATTTCCAGCTGAATCTGGCGGAGTGTTGGCCTCGTTTGCCAAATTTGCAGGAATTTTTGCCTTCACGCAAGTACCGCTCGCCATTAGTGAAGGTCTGTTGACCGTTCTTGTTTGGAACTGGTTGTTATCTTACAACGCAAAAGAGCTTACACAGCTTCGTTTGCTAAAACGGGAGGAATCGCTGTGAAAAAAGGATGGAACTGGCTTTTACTCTTGGGGGTAATCGTGCTGGCTATTGTCCCGCTGCTGCTGGTACAGGATTCGGAATTTGGCGGCGCAGACGGCGTGGCGGAGGAAGCGATCAAGGAAATCGCTCCGAACTATGAACCGTGGTTTCAACCGCTGATAGAACCGCCAGGGGGAGAAACGGAAAGTCTATTGTTTGCGGTGCAGGCGGCGTTGGGAGCGGGAGTGGTTGGTTACGCCGTTGGCTTGTACAAAGGTCGGTTGGATAAGCGGAAAAAATGAACGGGTTGCAGCTTGATTCTCTCTCTTATCAAAACAGGCTGAAATGTCTGCCGCCAGCTCATAAGCTATTACAGGCGAGTGCATTGTTACTGCTCGTGCTGGTGGGACATGTATGGATGCAGATGGCTGTTGTTGTCTGGATGACGGTATGGGTAGTGGTGTATGCTCAGATTCCTGTCCGTATCTATTTTGCCTTTATGATTGTGTCACTCTCATTTTTTGCGGCGGGGCTACCTGCCCTATTGGTAGAAGGGGCGAGAGCAGGAGAAGTACAGGTCCAGGTCGCGGCAGCATGGGAGCTGGGGTCGTATGTGCTCTATGTGCCGATGTCCTCATTCAGTAAAGTTTGGATTTTATTTTGGCGTACCATGGCGAGCTTGTCTTGCTTTGCTTTCATTTTGTTTACTGTGCCGTTTGCCGAAATCTTGCAGGTGCTTCGCCGACTTCGTATGCCCGCCCTTGTGACTGACTTATTAATGATCATGTATCGGTTTATTTTTGTGTTGATAACCATTTCTCACCAGCTCTGGATTGCCCAACGTTCGCGCGGAGGTCATCGCGGCT
>NZ_PXZN01000063.1:0-4871 GCF_003013445.1 Brevibacillus sp. NRRL NRS-603
TGAAATAACAGGAAGCGCACACAATGGGACAGCATTGCGAAACATTTCCCAGCGGCTGACCTTATTGTTCGGGAATGAGTACGGGCTCGCGATTGTGAGCAGACCGGATCAAGGTACGGAAATTACGATGAAGATTCCGCTCGATTTCCAGAAGGGAGAGTCACACCATGTACAAAGTATTGCTGGTGGAAGATGAACGAATGATTCGGGAAGGCTTGAAAACGTTAATTGAAAAAGGAACATCTGGTTTTGTCGTCATGGCAGAAGCGGAAAATGGAAAGGATGCTCTGCATTATCTGCGCACGGAAATGCCTGATTTGATTGTGACAGATATTCGCATGCGGGAAGTCGATGGCTTGGCGCTAATCGGGAAAATTCGGGAGATGTACGAGGAGCTGCCCATCGTGATTATTAGTGGTTATGGTGATTTTCACTACGCACAAAAAGCATTGAAGTACAAAGTCTCCGACTATCTTTTGAAGCCCATTGATCGATTAGAGCTGGTGAGCACGCTCGCAAAAATCAGACAAGGGCTGGATCGCAAAAAGAAAGTCCAAGAAGAAGAAAACACAGTCGACGGCAGCCATAGAGAAGAGAGACAAAGCATTCGCAAGATAAAAGCATTCATACACGATCATCTGGACGGGGATTTGAGACTCCAGATGCTGGCGGAGTGTGTTCATTTGAATCCGATCTATCTGAGTCAACTGTTCAAGACTGAGACGGGGGAAAATGTCTCTGATTACATCACGCAGGTGAGGATGAACCGCGCCAAGCAGCTTTTACACGAGACGAGCTTGAAGGTATATGATATCGCGCGCTTAGTGGGGTATCAGAGTGCGAAGCATTTCATGCTGGTATTTAAAAAGGAAGTCGGGATGACACCAGGGAGCTACCGAGATCTCGTCGGCAGTAAAGATCTTTAAATCTCATACCAAATCTAAATCCTGCGTGATTTATCTTACTATTCTCTCAATTTTATACTGGTGACAGGGAAAACAGATAAGGAGGTACGCCATGAAAAAGGCAATCCTGTTGGCATTGTCTACTGCTTTGACAGCGTTTACATTTGGGTGCAGTAGCAAGACCGCGACGACTCCCAGTGACTCCGCAACGGGCAAGAAAGAAGCAGTCGAGCTTACGTTTTTGACATGGGGCAACCAAGCCCACTTGGATTTGTATACGAAGCTCTCTGAAAAATTTACGCAACAAAACCCGACCATCAAGGTGAAGCTGGAATCTGTGCCATTCCCCGATTACCAGCAAAAGGTGACGGTGCTGGCTGCTGGTCAGGAGCTGCCTGACATCGGTTGGGTGTCTGAGCGAATGGTGCCGCAGTTTATGGAAAATGGGATATTGGAAGATGTCTCGGATATAAAAAACGACGCTGCGTTTAAGCTGGATGACTTTATTCCGTCGACGCTCGAGCTGTTCCAAAAAGGCGACAAATTGTACGGACTGCCGTTTTCTACCCCGCCTACCGTGATGTTCTACAATAAAGACTTGTTTGACAAGGCAGGCTTGAAATCGCCGAACGACCTAGCGAAGGAAGGGAAATGGACGTGGGAGGAATTCGAAAAGTTAGCGCAAATAATCTCGAGCGGAACCGGGGCGAGCAAAATCTACGGGGCCAACTTCTTCCGCGATTGGAAAACGTGGATCATCCTGTCTTCCTATTCATGGTCAAATGGCAGCGGCCCGTTCAACAAAGAAATGAATCAGTTTACATGGAATGACCAATATGGGGTGGAGACACTCGGCATGCTCCAACGGATGATGTTTACAGATGGGTCGCATCCGAAGGCGGGTGAGCAGGTTAGCTTTGAATCAGGCAAAATCGGCATGTTCTTTGATGTGTACAGCTACGTCTCGAAGGCGCGGGCGATCAAGGATTTCAAGTGGGACATTGCTCCGATGCCAGCGGGTACAAAAGGCTCGGCACCGATGCTCGGTCAGGCAGGGTATTCGATTTTCAAAGGAACGAAGCATTTGGAGGAGACTAAGCTGTTCCTCAAGTTCCTCGCAAGTGAGCAGGGTGTCCAGGAGACCTCGACTTACTTTGTACCACCGCGCTTGTCTGTGTTGAATTCCGATCCGTTTTTGAACGTTCCAGGCAACCCTGACCCTGCACACATCAAGCAGGCCGTTATCGATGAAATGCCTAAGGCACATCTGCAACCAGGGCATGTGGACTGGCAAAAAATCGACACGACGATCCTGGCTGGTTTTGATCAATTATTCGGCCAAACGGCACAGCCTGCGGATATCTTGAAGTCGCTGGAAGAGAAAGTCAATCCGATCATGAAAAAGTAAGCTCGTCACAACGGTCTGGAATACAGGCCGTTGTGACTTGAGAGGGAGGTTGCGATGAATCGTTTTCAACAGGCACTGGAAGAGAAGCCGTTTCTGCTCATGGTCAGTCTCCCGCAAAACGATGAGACCTTAGCCAGAGCAGCGATGGAGGAGGGTGCAGATGGCTTGAAGATGCACATCAATGTGTACCATCGTGCCAGTGGCAACCGGTTCGGTCCTCTGGCTGAATATACGGACTTTCTCCAAACAATACGCAGCCAGTTCGCAGGGCCGATTGGCATTGTTCCGGGCGGGTCAATGGAGGAGCTCAATCCCGAGGAAATCAAGCAGTTCGAATCGCTAGGAATCGACTTCCTCTCCATTTATGGACATCATTTGCCTGCGTCCCTTTTGAAAATCGAAGGGGTGGCGAGTACGTTTGCCATCGATGATCAGTTTGATTTGAACCGATTGGAAGCTGTGAAGCACTTTTCCATGACAGCATTGGAGGCGTCGATAATTCCGGGGAGTGAGTATGGCACGAGGCTTACGTTTGCCGACCTGCTCGCCTATCGCTACATCGTAGAAAAGGCAGGCATCCCCATCATCGTCCCGACACAGCGAAAAATTGTGGCAGAGGATATGAAAGCTCTGCGGGAAACAGGAGTTCGTGTCCTGTTAGCTGGAGCGATGGCGATCGGGAGGACCGAGGATGAAATGCGCCGTTCCATCCATGCATTGCGGAATGCGATTGACAACTAAGGAGGGATCGTATGGAGAGCAAGTTGAATGTCCCGCTCTCTCCTGACAAGAGAACAAGTGGCACAAAGAAAAAATCCTTCAACCGGGAAGCGAATCTGACAGGATGGCTGTTTATAAGCCCGATGGTCATCGGGTTTGGGGTGCTGTTGTTAGGCCCGCTTTTGCTCGCGCTGTACATGAGCTTTACGGATTGGCCGTTACTGGGAGAAGCCGAATTTGTTGGGCTGGAAAATTACAGAGCGATCTTTCAGGATGCCGAATTTTGGACGGTCGTGGGCAATACATTTGCGTTCTCGGCTGGACTGGTCCCCTTAAACATCGTGTTGGCGTTGGGGTTGGCCTTACTGCTCGTGCGCAAGCTGCCGGGGATCGGGATTTTCCGCACGGCCATTTTTGTGCCGGTCATGACATCGCTGATCGTCTGGGCGATTGTGTGGAAGTATTTGTTTGCGACAGACACGGGGTTTATCAATCAAATCCTGCAGATGTTTGGGATCACAGGCCCATCATGGCTTTACAATCCAAAGCTGGCGATGCCAGTGGTGATCGTGACGAGTGTCCTGAAAAATGTGGGCTTGAACATGGTTCTATTCATCGCTGCCTTACAGCAGGTGCCCGTTCACTTATACGAGGCGGCGCGCATTGATGGAGCTAGTCGGACGCGTCAATTGTTTCAAATTACGATCCCGATGATCAGCCCGACGGTTTTTTTAACCACGTTGTTGACGATCATCGGCTCGCTCAAGGTGTTTGGGCAGATTTACGTCATGACCCAGGGTGGTCCTGACAACAGTACAAAGGTGCTTGTCTATTACATATGGGAGCGTGCCTTCAAAAGCTTTGAATTCGGCTATGCATCGGCACTTGCCTTTGTGCTGTTCTTTATCATTTTAGTGTTTACGCTCTTGCAGTGGCAGTTTAGAAAAAGGTGGGTGTTCCATGAAGAGTAATCGCCACGGATTACATGCGGGCAAGTTATTGGGGATCGGTGGTCACTATGTCGTGTTAAGCGCGATCTCCCTACTGATGCTGGTACCTTTTTTGTGGATGCTTTCTACATCGTTAAAAGAGCCGGCCAAAATATTCGTCTTTCCGCCAGAGTTTATCCCTTCGTCGATCCGCTTGGAGAACTACACGGAGGTTTTGGCGAATACGCCCTTTCATCTGTTCTATTGGAACAGCCTGTACATTGCGATTCTGGTCACGGTTGGAACGGTTTTATTTGCCTCGATTGCGGGCTATGCGTTTGCCCGAATCCCGTTTCGCGGACGCAATATCGTCTTTCTGGTGCTGCTGTCGACGATGATGATCCCGCATGAAGTGACGTCGATACCGATGTTTTTGTTCATGCGCATGCTTGGATTTATCAATACGCATGTGCCGCTGATCGTGCTTCCCATTTTCGGGGCAGGCGGAATTTTTGGCGTGTTCGTCATGCGACAGTTTTTCCTCGGGATTCCGAAAGAACTCGAGGAGGCGGCGATGATTGATGGCTGCTCGCGTTGGCGGATTTACTGGAGCATCATGCTGCCACTGGCAAAGCCAGCCATCGCGACGCTGACGATTTTTACGTTTTTGACGAGCTGGAACGAGTTTTACGATCCGCTCATTTTCATCAACGACAGAGAGCTGATGACGCTGCCGCTTGCTTTGTCCTTGTTTACCGATGAAGTAGGGACAGCGTGGCATCATCTGATGAGCGCGTCCGTCATGGCGACCTTGCCGCTTTTGATCGTGTTCTTTTTCGCTCAGAAGCAGTTTATCGAGGGAGTATCGATGACGGGTCTTAAAGATTAAAGGAAGTTCAACAAGGAGTG
>NZ_PXZN01000064.1:0-7776 GCF_003013445.1 Brevibacillus sp. NRRL NRS-603
TCATAAATCAAAATCGCACCCGAAATGAGTACACCTAACAGGAACCAAATCGACAAGTCTGCAACTACATACAACGACATCAGACCAACGAAAGTAAGGACGTGGCAAACGCGGGCAATCAGAAGTGCGTTGGCAATTCCGAAGCGGCTAGGCATGGAATAAAGTCCTTCTTTCCGGTCAAAATCGGCGTCCTGACAGGCATAAATGATATCAAATCCCGCTGTCCAGAACATAACGGATGCAAACAACAGAAGGCCGATGCCATCTACTTGACCCGTTGTCGCTACCCAGCCCCCTAGCGGACCAAAACCGATGGCAACCCCGAGAACAAAGTGACAAAGCCAAGTAAAGCGTTTCGTATAGGAATAAAGTACAAGAACAAACACAGCGAGCGGCAACAGTTTCACAGCCAAATCATTTAACTGGAATGCGGCAATGAACAACACCGCAAAGGACACCACGATAAACAAAATGACTTCCACTATCGAAATGAGGCCAGCCGGAATCGCTCTTGTGACCGTCCGAGGATTTTTCGCATCAATTACCCGGTCGATGACACGGTTTAAGGACATCGCTGCACTGCGAGCGCCTACCATCGCTACCGTCACCCAAAAAATTTCCGACCAGGTAGGCCAAGCATTCTCTACTACAATGCTTCCCAAAACAGCTCCCATAAAAGCAAAAGGCAAGGCAAAAAGGGAGTGCTCGAATTTAATCATTTCCAAGATGATTTTTAATTTACGTAGACCCATCTATGACACTTCCTATCTAGTGAAGAAATACCGGTTTACTCCCCATATTATGGCTTTGTGCCAATATGCAAGGCTGATACGCCACCCATAAACAATTTGACCTGAACCGGGTCCAAGCCTGCTTTCTGAAACATGCTTGCCAGCTCGCGACTGTCAGGGAAATTGGTCAGGGATTGTGGCAGCCACGCATACTCTTCGTATTTGTTGACTGTCAGCTTCGCGATAAATGGCAAAATTTTGTAGAAATATAAGTAGAATAGCTTCCGGTACGGAATGAATGGTGGCTTGGACACTTCCAAAGAAACGACTTTACCGCCCGGCTTCACAACACGCGCCATTTCATTCAAGACCTGCTGAACATCCGGTACATTGCGCAGGGCAAACCCGATTGTCACGAAGTCAAATGTATGATCCTCGTAGGGCAGATTCATTGCATCTGCGTTCACTAGCTTTACGTTGTTGCCAACACCTGCGTTCGCCACTTTATATGCCCCTACATCCAGCATGTTCTGGCTGAAATCAAGGCCAACAACACTGCCTTCTTTTCCAACAGCCTTAGCCAATGCAATCGTCCAGTCTGCTGTACCACAAGCAACATCCAACGCTGTATGCCCCGGCTGGATATTCATCTGCTTCATCGTGTAATTACGCCAAGCAATATGACTGCCAAAGCTGATTACATTATTCATTTTGTCGTAATCGTTTGCAATGCTCTCGAAAACGGAGTGAACGTACTCTGCTTTCTCATTCATCTGTGTCTGGTTCACTTGGCTACATCTCCTCAATTACCTTCTTCAAGCGACTGATCCGATGGGAGTACCGTGCCGTAATGGAAGCAAGCATGTTCCGCGTCTCTGCCGGATGCAGCGTACGCACCATTTGCTCACATAAACCGATTAATTCGAGGGCTTTCCCCTCAACGCCAGACAAAACTTGCGCGAGTGTAGCTCCGGGTTTTTGCAGCAAAAAACGGGCAAAACCAAAAGGGACTTGTTCTTGCCATTTGAGCTGTTCCCACTCTCCGATCACACTCTCTACCTTGGCTGTTTCCTTCATTAGATCGCTCCAGAAGCGACGGCGATCAATTGAATCGGCATACTCCTCTACAAAAGCCACGTATAAGCCCGTATCAATCGTATTTCGCAGTTCCCAGTACTCTTCATCTGATAAAATCTTGCTATCTCGCCCAGCGATGTAGAGCCTCATTTTCGCTTCGTTCACTCGTTGAATGGCTGCCGACAACACTTGAATAGCTTGGATTTCACCCGCTGATGCCAGAAGATGATAATAGCGACTGCTGTAATAGTCACCCGCAAGTACGGTCAGCTGTCGGTTTCGCTCCGCGCTCTGTAAGGAGTCGTACTCATTTTTCACGAGCTCATGCGTGTCCAGTCCCAATTGGACAAGTCCAGTTGCTGTACATAATACCGAAGCCTTTTCCTTCGGCATGCCGTGTTCCAGCAAAAAAAGGTACAACAGCTCTAGACGATTTTCCGCCATGGAAGGAACGTCAACATAATGTTCTACATAGGAATGGGTGATTCTCTTGTAGATTTGTTCGATAATGGACCGAACCTCTTCTACATTCGGGGAAAGTTCTTTGCTCATGCGTCCTCCTCCACAAGCTGCACAACCTAAAGATGTCTGCCTGTTCCGTACTGTCCTTACTCTTCGGTCTTCCTCTGCCGTCCGGTCAAAAGGCCGTCTCTACTATCATACCATACTTCTTCCATCAGGGACTAATTCGCTCATAAAAATACGGCTCGATTCGAATAGGAAATGTACTGCTTACAAAGGTCTGGATATCAGATGGGTCGGTCAAAGGTTTGTCATGTCCTGTGAGATTTCCAGTTGTCGATTGTATGGCAATCAATAATCTCGATTCTTTTGGTGGATCCGTCTCCTCCAACAAGCGATAGTACACGGGCCCGACATTGTCTGCATAGGTACGCAAGTCGTATGTCAAACGGTAAAAATCTTGATAGACGGTGTTTAAGTCTACTTTTTCGGCAGGTTTCACCGCAAAATCGACATAGATCGATGGGTTTTCCCATTTTATACGCTTAATATTATAATGTGTCGACATCCTTGTAAACAAATCAAGGGCATTTTGCTCGCTTAAGTGAATGGCATGTGCTGACTGAAATGTCGGTATATCCGCTTGCATCCACTGATTTGTGGGAACGAGTGACAGCATCAGAGCCAGTAAAGTGGAAACAGCAATCGCCATCAACAATTGGCGCGGCATAGACATCCCTCCTCTCCTCCATTGTACAAACAAAAAAAGCAGGCTATGCCTGCTTCTTAGCAAAACGCTCGTTCTTTATTCAGTCGTATCCACGACACCATGCTGCGAATAAATTACTGCTTTTCCTCGCACCTTGATCGCAGAGGTGTGCTCCGTAAATTGAAAAATCATCACTTCGCCTTTATCGAGCTTCTCTGTATGATGAAAACGCGTATCCGAGCCTCTTGTTAATCCGATCACATGAACGCCATTTTCCTTTGCTTTGACTACAAAATAATCTTGATTAAATCCCGATGGTTGTGCCAATGTGTTTCCTCCTGACCAATACGGTATGCGCGTACGTCTAGTATGATGCCCCTTCTGACTCCAGTCGGCTCATGATCTTGTCTACATAGCGCTGTGTCTCTTGCGGCAATTGGTCAAACTTCGCTTCTAGCTCGTCATCACTGCTGATTCCCAGACGACTCATCCGACCAGGACCAGCATTGTAAGCAGCAAGTGCCACTTTCACATCTCCATCATAACGATCCAAAAGCGATTTCAAATATTTCGTTCCACCTTTAAGGTTTTCATCAGGATCGTATACATTGCGGACTTGCATGGCTTTTGCCGTATTGTCCATCAGCTGCATCAAGCCCTTAGCCCCAGCGTGGGATTCTACATTCGGATTGAAATTGGATTCGGCTCTGACGACCTCTCTCACCAGATCAACATTCACTCCGATCGCTTTCGCTGTCTGATCAATCTTCTCCAAGATTTCCTGGGCAGGAACAGATGACCCTTTTGCAAAAGACAGGGACTGCTCATTTTGAATCTGGGTAGGAATCTTCCAGCTCCTGGAGCCATCTAGTTTGGCCAAAATCTCCTGTGAACTGATTACCCGCTGGCCGGTTGTTGCTAACTGGGACTGCAAGATGTCCGAGAAGAGCCCCTCGTCTCCATACGAAAGCGAAGAGGCATCATAGTTTTGCGGCAATGTTTGCAAATATGGTTGAAGTGATACAGGCACCTTCATAGCATTGAACAACCCTTCCCTAGCTTGTCTACCTATCATTATAAAAAAGAAAGGTCAGGAAGCCAATAGCAAAATGGTACGACTTGGGAGAGTAGCCATTTCACATAAAAAAAGAAGCCTTTGCTCAAGGCTTCTGATCGTTATATGCAGATGGTCGGAATGCAGGGATTCGAACCCTGGACCTCACCCACCCCAAGGGTGCGCGCTACCGGGCTGCGCCACATCCCGACTGTACATCCGTACTATACAATATTTTACCTATATAAGTCAATATAATTTCCTTATTTTTGCATTCTGATTAGCGCATTAAACTAATAACTTCTGCACGCGCAGCCGCATCCTTCTCAAACATACCGCGAACTGCAGAGGTGATCGTTTTCGAGCCTGGCTTTTTCACGCCACGCATCGTCATGCACATATGCTCAGCTTCTACTACCACAACCACGCCGTGCGGATCGAGCTTGCGCATAATCGCGTCAGCTACTGTCGCGGTAATTCGTTCCTGCAACTGCGGACGTTTCGCCACGGTATCGACCGCACGCGCGAGCTTGCTCAGCCCTACTACGCGGCCTCCACGCGGTACATAAGCGACATGCGCTTTTCCGAAGAAGGGAACCAAGTGATGCTCACACATGGAGTAAAACGGAATGTCCTTTACCAACACCATTTCCTCATGATCTTCGCTAAAGACAGTCTCGAAATACTGCTCTTCGTCTATATGCATGCCCTCAAATACTTCGGCGTACATTTTCGCAACTCGCTTAGGGGTATCCAGCACTCCTTCACGATCAGGATCATCCCCCACTGCCTCAAGGATCATGCGAACAGCTTGCTGTATTTTATCTAAGTCGACGTTCATCATTGTACCTCCTACGTAACGGCATACGCCTTGTTTCTCATCACTACGGTCTGCCTGCTCCAAATCAGCACCAGACTTAGTGCCTGCTCGCGATCAAAGCCAATCTTACCATATCGTTTAAAAAAAGACAAAAAGATATCCCAGAATTTTCATAGGCAAACTGTATGTACATAGAAAAAAATCCACATTATATCAATGTGGATTTTTTTATGTAAGTGCTTCGTTCTCAAAAGAAACAACTACTTGATGGAGTCTTTGAGTTGTTTACCTGGTTTAAACGCAGGTACTTTGCTGGAAGCGATTTCGATCTCTTCACCAGTTTGTGGGTTACGACCTTTACGAGCCGCACGTTCACGAACTTCGAAGTTACCAAAGCCGATCAGTTGGACTTTATCACCAGTTTTCAATGCATCTGCAATTGCGTCAAGAACTGCATCAACTGCTTTCGTTGCATCTTTCTTGGTGAGTTCTGTGGTTTCAGCCACTTTTGCAATCAGTTCTGTTTTGTTCATTTTATTCACCTCCCCTCAAAGAACACCAAGTCCTAGCTATTATTTTTCTTAACCGAAACGAAGCGTTTTATACACGAATGGTTGTTTTTACCGATCTGACAAGCTTATAGTAATACACCGATTTCTTAAATTCAAGCCCCTCCTGTCGAAATTGAACGAAATACAAGAAAAAAAGGCATCTCGTCATGTCAGATGCCTTCCCTCTATTTGTTGTTTATAGGACTTTAGAACTATTATTAGAGTATGATCGCAATCAGGCCACCCGATCCCTCGTTGATGATTCGACCCAAAGTCTCCTGTAATTTGTATCTGGCGTTGTCTGGCATCATGGTAATTTTTGCCTGAATACCCTCTCTTACGATGGAATGGAGCGAGCGTCCAAAAATATCAGAGTTCCAGATGGAAAGCGGGTCTTTGTCAAAATCTTGCATTAGATAGCGGACAAGCTCCTCACTCTGCTTCTCTGTTCCGATAATCGGAGCGAATTCGGACTCGACATCCACCCGAATCATGTGAATAGACGGTGCTGTTGCTTTGAGTCTGACTCCAAAGCGCGGTCCCTGGCGGATTAGTTCAGGTTCGTCCAAGGTCATTTCATGCAACGACGGGGCTGCTATACCGTAGCCCGTACTTCGGACCATGTGCAATGCTTCTGCTACCTGATCAAATTCGCGCTTGGCATGTGCGAACTCCTGCATGATTTTCAGCAAGTGGTCTTTGCCATTTATCTCTACACCGACAATTTCCATCAAGATGCGGTCATACAGTTCATCTGGCGCGTAGAGATCAATCTCTGCAATTCCTTGCCCCATGTGCATACCAGCAAGAGAGGCTCTCTCTACGAAGTCATAGTCATTGAAGAAGCCGACGACACGGTCCACATCGCGTAACCGGCGGATGTCCTGCACGGTCTCACGTACAGCTTCCTCGTAGTTCTGACGCAGCCAGTGCCCGTTTTCCAGCACCATTACCCAGCTCGGCAGATTAACATTTACTTCATGAACTGGGAATTCAAACAGGACTTCTCTCATGAGGAGCAAGATTTCCTGCTCTGTCATATGATCAACCGACAAGGCCACAACTGGTACATCGTATTTTTCCTGGAGCTGTACACGAAGGTTTTGTGCTTCGTCGGAGCGCGGACGCGTCGAGTTCACAACGATCACGAACGGTTTTCCGACTTCCTTCAACTCGTTTACAACCCGCTCCTCTGCATCGATGTATCCTACACGCGGTATTTCCGCGATGCTGCCATCCGTCGTCACAACAATCCCGATGGTTGAGTGTTCCTGGATCACCTTGCGCGTTCCGACTTCCGCCGCTTCCTCAAATGGTACAGGCTCTTCATACCACGGTGTATTTACCATTCTTGGACCATTGTCGTCTTCGAAGCCCTTTGCCCCTTGCACCGTATAGCCAACGCAGTCAACGAGGCGGACATTGATGCTGAGTCCTTCTGTCACATGTACGTTAACGGCCTGATTCGGAACAAATTTGGGTTCGGTTGTCATGATTGTTCGTCCTGAAGCACTCTGCGGCAACTCGTCTGTCGCTCGTATCCGCTCCGCTTCAGAGTTGATATTCGGGATTACAACTTGCTCCATAAACCGCTTGATAAAGGTCGACTTTCCCGTACGAACAGGGCCTACCACTCCGAGGTAGATGTCTCCGCCCGTCCGCTCGGCAATGTCTTTAAAGATGTCGACTCGTTCCACCATCGATGACCTCCTTCTATTTGTCTATTTTTACACTATGACCGATTTTCCGAATTATCCCTGACCGCCAGTATTTTCGTAGGGAATCTCGTACTAGTTTTGTGGACAGTACAAATATATGTATTTTTGCGTTAACTAGAACAAAAAAAACGACCCTGATCAGAGTCGTTTTTCACGAAGTTAATTTAGTTTGAGAAGCTTCGGTTCACCATCGACCATTTCATATGGAAACGATTTCGCGGGCACAAACATGGAATTGCGCGCAAGCACGTACCTCGGATCTGTTTTTTCCGGCACGGTTACTTTTGTCTCCCGAAGCAATTGCGCGATATCTGCAGCATAATCAATCCCGACTATACCTTCAGCGTTCATGACCAGTGGCAATAAGTAAGTCCCCATCGTAGACGGCACCTGCCACGCTTTTAACCCGAGCCGGTCATGATCGATGGAATAGTATCCATTCCCCAAGTCAGCGAGTACAGGCAGCTTTTCGAAATGACCCTTGTAACGGTCTACTTCGCTCTGTACATCCGCTACTGTGCTGACAGCGGTCAAATGAATGAGCTTCACTGTTGGCTTTGTTTCCACATCAATCAGTACGTACTTATAAACGCCGCCTTTTTCGAATGCGTTACCAGGTACATCCGGCATGTATTTTGGGATCATCTTGCGAAA
>NZ_PXZN01000065.1:0-1202 GCF_003013445.1 Brevibacillus sp. NRRL NRS-603
ATTTTTAATTTGTACGTTTGTTAGCTGGGAAATCTATTTTGCCCCCATTCAAGTTAGTCTAAGTGGGACGATATTGCCACTGATCACAAGCGTTGTCCTTTACACCAAGCTCATGTCCAAAATACGCAGATTGTACTTGCTGAGTGCGCTGGCAACGGCCCTTTTGCTATTTTGGCTACGCTGGCTGTTTTTTACCGATCCGATCTTGCTATTTTGGGATGAGCGGATCATCGTACCCGCTGTTGGAGTCAGTACGATTTTTTTGATGAGCAGAACGAATTTGGGACAGCTGTTTCAGCTCATGCTCTCCCTGCCTCTCGCAGATGCGATACATTCGCTATATTTTTGGAAATTGTCGGGTTCCTGTCAGTGGGGATCGGAATATGCACAAGATCTGCTGTGGAGTAGCCTATCACTATGGACACTCGTCAGCATAGTCTGGTCTGCGATTCGGCGTATCCTTGGTAGAACTGAAACAGAGTCTTCCCATTCCGATACGGGTAGGTGACGCTAGGGTGTTGAAGGGATTGCTTGCTTATGATTATGTTTTTCCGTTAGTTCTGGGTTTCCTATTCGGCATAATGTGCCGGATTCATCTTTTGCGAACAGATTATCGACAATATCCAACCTATCCCCACGGAAAAATTATTCACGTTTCGCTTGGGGTGATCGCATCTGCGCTCGGAGCGCTAGCGATTCCAGCGCTGCTCAAGGAGAATTACACGGCAGTCACATTTTTGACGTTGGCTGCTCAACAATTCCGCGATGTCAGGAACATGGAACGCACTACGCTCAACGAGATCGATAAGCAGGAGCTGGTGCCCCGTGGCGGCCCCTATATCGAAGGAATCGCAATGGTGTTTGAAGGACGCAATTACATGGTCATGTTTACCTCTTTGGTGGCAACGACGGCTACCATTCTCTTTCATTGGTGGGGGGGTATCATTGCAGGTGTCATCGCCTTGTTGATTTCTCGCAAGCTGCGCTCTGGAAAAACACTATCGCTGATTGCAGAGATTGAGCCCGGGGAAGTGAGAATGGAAGGAAAAGACTTGTATGTAAACGACATTTACATCATGAACGTCGGGTTGGCAGATGCCCAAGAGATCATTCGTCAGCAAGGCGTTGGTTTTATCCTGACACCGAGGGATGCCAATGCCAAGGTCACGATTGCCCACCCAGGACAGCGGCAAGCGATTTTG
>NZ_PXZN01000066.1:0-43281 GCF_003013445.1 Brevibacillus sp. NRRL NRS-603
GACAGTGATACGGTCTGGATGGATCGCCCCTGCTTTTTTCGCGATTTCTTTCAGAACAGCTGATACGCCGCCTGCCTCGTGGCAATCCTCGATATGATAGTCAGAGGAAGGAGCCAGCTTGCAAATATGCGGAATGCGCTTCGCTACTTCGTTGATGCGCTCAATCGGGTATTCGATGCCTGCTTCTTGTGCGATAGCCAGTGTATGGAGAACGGTATTGGTTGACCCACCCATCGCCATGTCGAGTGCGAATGCATCGTCGATAGCCTCGAGTGTCACGATGTCGCGTGGTTTAATGTCGCGTTCAATCAGATTTTTCAGTTTTTCAGCAGAGGATTGTACCAGCTCGCGACGCTCAGGAGAGACAGCGAGTACGGTACCGTTGCCAGGCAGAGCCAAACCGATGGCTTCGAGCAGACAGTTCATCGAGTTCGCTGTAAACATACCGGAACAGGAACCGCAAGTCGGGCATCCATATTGCTCCAGCTCTTCGAGTTGCTGGTCGTTGATCAAGCCTGCTTGGTGAGCGCCTACACCCTCGAATACGGAGGAAAGCGAGATAGAGCGGCCATCACTCGTTTTTCCGGCTTTCATAGGACCACCGGTTACAAATACGGTTGGAATGTTGACGCGAAGTGCACCCATGATCATCCCGGGCGTGATCTTGTCACAGTTTGGAATACAGATCATGCCGTCGAACCAGTGAGCAGCGACAACGGTTTCCAAGCTGTCTGCGATGATTTCACGGCTCGGGAGGGAATAGCGCATCCCGATATGTCCCATAGCAATTCCGTCGTCAACACCAATGGTATTGAATTCGAATGGAACCATGCCAGCAGCACGAACGGCTTCTTTGACCAGTTTTCCAAATTCCTGCAAGTGCACATGACCTGGAATAATGTCGATGTACGAGTTGCAAATGGCGATAAACGGTTTATCGAAATCCTCATCCTTTACACCCGCTGCACGAAGCAAGCTGCGGTGCGGTGCGCGGTCGAATCCTTTTTTGATCATATCACTTCGTTGTCTGGCCAATTTGAAAAACTCCCTTCCAATACGGATCATGCCTGTCTTATGTTTTGAACTATCTTATCAATTTTTAATTACAGAAACAACCGCAAAAGTCTGAACATTCGCTCGGTCTCGAGTGGTCCGAACAGCTGCTCTCGATTGGCATAGGCTTAGGAATCATAGCGAAATCAGCTTGTTTGGGATAAAATAGAAGAATCGACTCTATTTCGGTTGGAGTGAACAAAATGTTAAATGAGTTAAAAAACATCTGGTCGGACGGGAATGAAGAGGAGCGCCGCATTCTTGAGCTGGCTGTTGCTGCCATTCATCAAAAGCGGGAACGGAATAGCGCGTTTATCTCTGGTTTTCTTGGATTAAAGGGAGAGTTCATAGACGAAGAAAGACAGTCGTACCGCTTCGAATTGCCTCTGACGCCTTTTATGCACAATTCAGGGGGAGTTGTTCATGGAGGAATTCTTGCGACCTTGATCGATTCAGCGATGGGCTCCTTGATCAATCGGTCCTTGCCACCCAATCAGTATGCAGTGACGACAGAGCTGAAGATCAATTATTTGCTTCCGGGAAAAGGGGAGCGGCTGCGAGCAGAAGCGAGCTTTTTGCATCGCGGACACAAATTGGTCGTCATGGAGGGCAGTGTTTACGATGATCGGGATAGGCGGATCGCCCACGGTACAGGATCGTTCATTGTGCTCTCGAGAAATGGTGGGAAATAAAAAACTCGCTCCACACCAAAAAGGCGAGAGCGAGAGGTGACGGTGTTATTTGATGACAACGAGACCGCTGTATTCCGAAATGTAAGTGAGCATTTTGGTGGAAAGCGGTACGATAAACTCCATGTCTTCTTTCTCGACGATACCGGATCGCGAAACAATCCGGGCCCACTTGGCGGTCAGCTTGTAGTAATCGGAACCAAATGAGGCATGAACCGTCTCACTCTGATGCCGAAACGTGACAGGGCTTGTGCCCAGCTTCACCGGGACCATGCTGATAATATCCTGCAAAAACAAATGGTAGGTCATATGTGGCTTGAAAAAAATAAGCTCCTTTGTGGTGACAGAGAAGCCGTAGCTATTGTTCATTTGGGTGAATTTGAGTTCACCTTCCATATTTTTCAGCCGAATGAAGTCGGTATTCATGTTTATCCCCCTCCTTCGGGTATCTCTCTATGATAGTAATCTTTCCTATGCAAGTGCAAGTGGAAGGTTGTTGAAAAAAGTTGTTCCAATCGTAGTAAAGGAGCGAAATGTCATGATCGAAATTGCAAAAGAAGCAGCAAGCGTCGCGGGTGCGTTTTTGAAGGAACGTTTCCTTGAACAGCTCGTGCCCGATGAGGAATTGCATAACGACGTGAAGCTGCCAGAGGATAAAGGCAGTGAACAGCGCATCATTGAGGTCCTGCATCGCCATTTCCCGACGCATACCATTTTTTCTGAAGAGGTCGGAATGGTTTCCCGCGAGGAAGAGTATCTGTGGATTATCGATCCTTTGGATGGAACGAATAACTATTTTATCGGCTATCCGTATTTCTCGATCTCGATTGCATTGCAGCACAAGGGCGAGCTGGTGCTGGGCGTCGTCTACAATCCGGTAGCGGGTCAAATGTTTTGGGCGGAAAAAGGAAAAGGGGCCTATTTGAACGGAAAACGATTAAACGTCAATAACCGTCAAGACCTTACACGTGCAGTCGGTACGTACATCCGAGGACGAGACACGGTAACGAAGGTAGAAGAGATGGCTTTTACGGAACCGTTTGTATTCCAGACCAAGCGTCTCATGCGAAATATTGCCCCCGCACTGGACTGGTGCTTGCTGGCAAACGGATGGCTCGATTATATCGTGATGCAACGATCCAATATTATGGATGTGGCTGCCGGAATTGTTATCGCCCAGGAGGCGGGTGCAACGATTACAGACTGGTCCGGAAAACCGTATCAGCATGAACCATTCCAGCAAGATCACACGCCTTCATTAGTGGCGAGCAACGGACACTTGCATGAAACGATCCGCGGTATGATTCGACAGTAACAGGTACAAAAGAAGCAGGACTTATGTAGCGGTTTATGGCTCTTCTGGATTTCTTTTCATTTATTGGCAACCAAATGTTTCGGCGCGCGTATAAAACTGTTGCGAATGATTTGCTATTCTGTGATAGGTAAAAGAGGTGAGAAAAATGGCACGAATGGAATATCGGCTGCTGGATGAGGCGAGGGGATACCCTGTTCAGTTTTACTACGACAATGTGAACAAAGATGAGGTCTCCTTGCGTTTCGCTTGCGATTATTTGGTGAAGGGGCATGTCGTTTATGAAAAGACGTCCTGTGCAATCGAAAACGGCACGTATGTCATTTACGTCAAGCGCTCAACAGAAGAGCAAGCTGTCGATTACGCGGAGGCTGTGTCTGCACGATGGGGCAGCATCCAGATCGAAATGCGTGAATATCAAGAAAATGCAAGCGTTTATCCGCTTGTGCACACGTTTTATTTCAAGGACGATGACGACGCCCTCTTGCATCTGCAAAGCGACTATTTGTACGTGAATGGACGCGAATGGGAGAAGACATCGGCCGAGGTGGATGAAGATCGGCAGGTTTATGTTTACTACGCGAAGCCAGTGTAGGAGGAAGAAAAATGGCACAAACGAAATCGAAGAAAGTAGTTGGGCTGTTCGTCGCAGCTGCACTTGCGATCAGCGGTTGTTCTTCCGGGGACGACTATGATGATTGCTACGATAATGACAATGACGGCTATTGTGACGATAGCAGCAGCAGTGGGGGTTCGAGCTCTACCTACAGGTCATACAAGAGCAAATCCGGAGTATCGAGTGGGATAAGCACGAGCAGCTCCAAGGGCGGTATCGGCAGCTCGGGCTATTCCAGCTCCGGGTGAGGTGATGGAAGTGGAAGACCATAACCGACGAGAACGAGAGGCACTGTACGGCCCGATGCGGGAAGAGGGCGTATTTACCTGGGATTGGATGTATGGCGAGGAGTATGCGCTATATGATATCCACCTGATCCCTCCGTCCTTTCGAGAGGAAATCGCGATGGCAACAGAGCGGCTTGGCCAAATTTTTACCAAGGTCGTTCCGGTATTGCAGCGTGCAGAGGACTCCCTGTTGTTGGAACTAGGAGTGCCAAAGCAGGCATTGCAGGCAGTCAGGATCGTCGTTTCCCAAATGGTGCCGACTGTCATTGGACGCTTTGATTTTGCCCAGACGACAGAAGGATTGAAGATGCTCGAGTGCAACAGCGATACCCCTACAGGAATAGTCGAGGCTTTTTATGTGAACGGTCGTGCCTGTCGCCATTTCTTGCGCGAGGACCCTAATGAAGGGATGGAGCGGCAGTTGCGTTCGGCATTCAGCAAGGTGGTCGACGCGTATCGGGCGAAAGGCTATGACACGGATTCTATCTGGTTTAGCTCGCTCGACTGGCATGAAGAAGACAAGGGAACGACATTGTACTTATTGAACCAATCGGGTCTGTCTGCCCGGTTTGCCGCTTTGGAACATTTGCGTGTTTGGCAAGATCGGCTCTATGTAAAGGAGAATGAGGAGCTATTGCCAGTCGATGTGCTGTACCGCCTGCATGCTTTGGAAAAGCTGGCGGAAGAACAGGATGAAGATGGCTACCCGACTGGTGAGCATGTGCTATCGTTGATTGCCCGCAAAAAGCTGGCCATTATTAATCCTCCTTCTGCGTTTCTCATTCAGACGAAGGCTTTGCAGGCGCTCATCTGGAACTTGCATGAGGCAAATGAGTTTTTCACTGAAGAGGAGCACGCGATCATCGAAGCTTACATGCTGCCGACTTATTTTGAAAATTGGTTTGCAGGCAGAGAGGACTACGTCACGAAGCCGATTTTTGGGCGGGAAGGTGGCGGTGTCATGCTGTTTGCGTCAGATGGTACGCTGCAAGAGAAGGATCAGGAAGAGTTTTACTGGGAGCAGCCGATGATTTATCAGAAACGGGTGGAGCTTCCAGAGATAACGGTTCAGACGATGAAGGGAGCGTATGCTGGACGGCTGCTCTGGGGGTCCTTTTGGATCGGCACAGAGGCATCGGCAATTGTAGCCCGTGTCGGGGGACCGATTACAAACAACCTATCATATTATTTGCCGGTCGGCATAGACAAGTAGCGAAAGGAGAGGACAACTTACATGTTGGGACAATTGGATTACGTATTAAACTTTTTAGCGTATTTGGCAGTGACCATTCCGATATTAGCTGTGGGGATTTTTGTGTTTACGATTACGACTCCTTACAAGGAGTTTGATCTGATCAAGCAAGGAGCACAGACTGACGATCCGAAGAAAATGGCAGCGGCAAAAGCGGCCTCACACGATTTGGGAGGTAAAATCATCGGTTTGGCAATCGTCCTCGCTTCGGCTGTTTACCACTCCGTTAACTTGTGGGATTTGGTCATCTGGGGTATTGTAGGAATGGTATTTCAAGTCATCATTTTTTATTTGTTCGAATGGGTCACACCATTTAAAGTCGTGTCTGAAATTCCGAACGGAAACGTATCCGTCGGTATTTTCGCTTCGCGGTTGAGTATTGCAGCGGGCTTGTTGATGGCTGCGCTGATCAGCTACTAAGCATGGAAAGAGGCGTTCACCTTCGAAGTCTGGTGCTCGTGTAGGTTCTCTACATTTAGCTCCTCCCGCTTCAGGTTCCCGCCTCTTTTTCGATGCGGAATCGATCATATTTTGAACAGGCACTTATGGGCACAGGGAGGAGTCTTTTTGTTCTGGCGCGTCATGTATGAGATTTTTATCATTATGCTAGTGATTACGTATGCGATCCTGTTGTTCGCAGACTTCTCTAATCATCCTTTGTTAACTGATGAACTGATGAACAAGGTAGACAATGGGCTGATCATTTTGCTGATTGCCGAGTATTTGATCCGGCTATGGAGGGCGAAAGACAAACGAAAATTCGTTTTCGCCAACTGGTTCGATCTGATCGCAATGATTCCATTAGACTCTTATTTGTATTTGGCCAGAATCATGCGCGTGCTTCGGCTGGTGCGCATCGTGCGTGCTTCGCCGTTTTTATTGGGAATCATTCGTTCAGGTCCGATGCGTCAAGTATTTGGGGTCGTCACGATTATCATGCTGTGGAGCTCGACTGCTATTTATTTGCTCGAGTACGGTGTGAACGAAAACATTAAAAGCTTCCCGGATGCGTTGTGGTGGTCAATTGTGACAACCACGACAGTCGGCTACGGTGATATTTCGCCTGTGACGTCAGGTGGGAGGATCATGGCGGCGATCTTGATGGTAACGGGGATCGGAATGCTTGGAGCCTTGACGGCGAATTTTGCTACCCATTGGACAGAGACACATGAAAGCAAAAGCCTGGATGAGAAAGATCGCTTAACCGAAGAGATCAAAAAGCAGGCGATCGCAAATATCCGACAGATCGAAAGCTTGACCGAGCACGAGTATGAGACGCTCAAAGAAAGTGTGGATTTGCTGTACCGTCGAACGAGGAAAAAGAGTGAGGAATAAGCGGAGAGCTGTCAGGCATTATGCCTGGCAGTTTTTTTCTTCCCCATTTTAAATCACTTTCATAATGTTTAAAAAGCTGCGTAGGAAGAAGTTCATTTCCAGTNNGCGCTCCCGCCATTCATTTCAAAGCGGACAGTCAATCCCCCTAGCAGGGCGTAGGCCGAAGCGTAGACTGGAAATGAACTTCTTCCCCCACAACAGCCACGACAAAACCACTATGTTCAAGTGAAATATGATTTTGTTATTGACGAGGCAATCCATCACAATTATAATTCCGAGTAAACATATATGAATTACAAAACGAGTTTGGTTAAGGGGGTTATCCGATGGCGAAAACAGCGGCTTTGGTAATTGCTCACGGTTCACCCGATCCTGACTGGTTGGCGTTGGTGGAATCAGCCGTTTGGCAGTGCCGCACTGATTTGCCCATTCGGGTAGCTTACTTGGGGGGAGTGGAAGGACGAAGCATCAGCGATGAAGTGAAACGTCTGGAAGCATCAGGAGCGACAACGATTGTCGTCGTTCCACTATTCGCCACGGCAGGAAGCAATCATGTAGGGGAAATCCGCGCGATGCTTGGACTAGACCCATGGCCGACAGGAGAGACAGGCCTGATTCGTGTTCCCGTTCAGGCAAGAATTCTCTGGTGTCCGCCATTGGAGGATCACCCAAACGTCGAGCAGATCGTGGCAGAGCGAATCGCTAATCTATCACGCTTGCCGAATCAGGAGGCTTTGTTGCTCGTCGGGCACGGCAGTGACTTGCCTGGATGTCATGAGCGCTGGGAAAAGCTGCTTTTGCGTCTGACATTCCGCTTGCAAAACCGCTACCAATTTGCGGCTGCCGGATATGCGACACTGAGGCCCGATACACTGTACGATCAAGCCTGTTTACTGGCAAAAATAGGAGATGTCCTCGTGCTTCCTCTGTTCGTCAGCCAGGGTTACTTTACGCGACAAGCAATCCCGAAACGGCTTGCCGGCTTGGATTATCGTTATGAGGGCAGTGCGTACTTGCCCCATCCACTGATTGCTGACTGGATAAGCCAATCGATTCGAATGGCATTGGTAACTGACATCTTCACACAAAGGAGCTTGTACGAGCATGGCAGAGAGAAAGCAGTGGAAGTGGGCTGCTGATCCATCCCTCAACAAAATGGAGTTTACGAAGCTGGAAAAAGACGGACTGGACGTCATCGAATCGATCGTAAACACCTATTCCAAAGAAGGGTTTTCATCGATTGAATCTTCTGACATGGATCGGTTTAAATGGGCAGGCGTCTATCAGCAGCGTCCAAAGGATGGACACTTCATGATGCGTGTGCGCATACCTGGAGGCATTTTGAGCAGTGAACAAGCGCGGGTGCTCGCCAACATCGCGAAAGATCATGGACGTAATCTGGTGGATGTGACCACGCGTCAGGCTGTGCAATTTCACTGGCTTACAGTAGAATCGCTCGCTGACATTTTTGATCGGCTCGCATCAGTCGGGCTTTCTTCTTTTGAAGCATGTGGAGACTGCCCGCGGCAAATCATGGGGAACCCACTGGCAGGAATCGATCCACATGAAGTGCTGGATACGCGCCCCATCGTAGCGGAGTTGGAAAAATTTTTCTTACTCAATCGCGACTTCTCTAATCTGCCACGCAAGTACAAAATATCGATTTCTGCCAATATTCACAACGCCACGCATGCGCAAATCAATGACCTAGCTTTCACTCCGGCCCAAAAAGTCATAGCTGGCAAGGAAGTAATCGGCTTTCATGTATGGGTAGGAGGCGGCTTGTCAGCGAAGCCATACTTGGCGAAGCGACTGGATGTGTTCGTGCGACCAGAGGATGTCGTCAAAGTAGCGGCGGGAGTTACGACTCTGTTCCGCGATTTCGGCTACCGTCAAAAACGTACGCATGCACGTCTTAAGTTCTTGGTCGCTGATTGGGGACCGGAAAAGTTCAAGGAGCAATTACTGGAGCTGGTTGGTGAGATTGAGCCGGGTGGTATCGATTTGACCTCGGGCTGGAATGGCGGATATTTTTACGGCATGAACGAGCAGCGCCAAGCAGGACTGTACTACGCAGGTTTGTCTGTTCCCGTTGGGCGGATGAGTGCAGCGGAACTAAATGAGCTTGCCCGTCTGGCGGACGAATATGGCGATGGGACGATTGGCACCTGTAACACGCAAAATGTCCTGATTCGCAACATTCCCGAAGCGAAGGTCGCAGCTTTCCGCAATGAGCCGCTTATTGTGAACCGTTTCAAATTGCGGCCCAATACGTTTGTCGGGTATGCCGTATCGTGCACGGGTACAGAATATTGCAATTTGGCGATCGTGGAGACCAAGGAGCGGATGCGTTCGCTGGCTCAGTATTTGGATGATACAGTTGTGCTCGATACGCCACTGCGCATTCATATGATTGGTTGTCCGAATTCTTGCGGCCAGCGGCAAATTGCGGATATTGGCCTGCAAGGCGCATTGGTCAAGACATCAAACGGGATGGTTGAGGCGTTTGACATCTACGTAGGCGGGACACTGGAGGAGCCGCAATTCAACCGCAAGCTCAACGCGCGGATTACGGTGGACCGACTCGGGCCGTTCCTTGCCCAATTGATCACGCTGTACAAGGCGGATCGTCAGGATGGCGAACCATACTGGCGCTACGTGGAGCGGGTAGGACTTTCCCATATCCAAGCGCAGGTTGACTCCATTCTGCAACCAGCGTAATGCCTGTGTGGTCTATAGCCAGGTTAGGAGGGGACATGTCATGAGAGAGGAACAAACAGAGAGCTATCTTTACAAGCTGGAAGCTGTGCTGGAGGAAGGGCGGTTACTGACGGTTGTGGTGATTGCGAAAACGGATGAGAGAGCCTTTTCTTCAGCCGAGAACAATCTCTTGCGACATACGATAGCCCCACCTCGTATTAAAGAGCTGAGCCTGGTGGAAAAGAAGCCGCTCGGACGCCAAGGAGTCGGGTACGTAGTGGAAACCTCTACGTTTGCTTCATACAACTAGGACTTTACCTGTGAAGGAACAGAGCAGCAAGGAGGACGGATTCGCAATGAACACAGGCAGAGTCGTTTTTGTCGGGGCAGGGCCTGGTGACCCCAAGCTGCTGACGATTCGCGGCATGGAGTCGCTTCGTCTCGCGGATGTGATTGTGTACGATCGCCTGGCAAGCCCACAGCTTCTCTCATACGCAAAAAAGAGCGCCAGCCTTATCTATTGCGGGAAAGAGGCTGATCATCATACATTGCCGCAAGAAGAGATCAACTTCCTGCTCATTCGGGAAGCCCGAAAAGGGAAGTATGTCGTTCGACTGAAAGGCGGGGACCCGAGCATGTTCGGGCGGGTAGGAGAGGAAGCGCAGATGTGCCGTGATCATTCTATTCCGTTTGAGATCGTCCCAGGGATTACGTCCGGAATGGCGGCCCCACTCTATGCGGGTATTCCGCTGACGCATCGTGACTACAACTCTTCCGTCGCTTTTGTCACCGGTCACTTGTGTGAAAAAAATGCCGGAAAGGAGCCGGACTGGGCTGCTCTCGCCTCGATGGAAACGTTGGTCATCTACATGGGTGTGAAAAATCTGCCTCGTATCAGGGACCGCCTTCTTGCGCATGGAAAAGACGCCCATACGCCGGTAGCTCTCGTGCGCTGGGGGACGGTGCGTGAGCAGGAGACGTTGATTGGCAAGCTCGGGACGATAGATAAGGAAGTCGAGCAGGCTCGTTTTGCCGCACCCGCTATCATTATCGTAGGGGAGGTCGTCCGTCTGCGGGAATCGCTGAACTGGTACGAATCACGCCCCTTGTTCGGACAACGAGTAGCCGTTGCAAGAAGAGCAAGCGATCAAGGAAGTAGCGAGCTCGTAATTGCTTTGGAACAGTTGGGCGCCGAAGTCATGCCGATTCCCCTGATCGAACACTGCACGCTTGATACACCACTGACAGCGCTGGCCACTTATCGTTGGCTCGTGTTCGCGAATGCGCAGCAAGTATCCTTTTTTACTTCTGCCCTGCGACAACAACGCTACGATGTGCGGCGCTTGACGAGCAAGCTGGCTGTTTGTGGACAACGGGCTTTTGAGGCTTTCGAGAAACAGGGGATATATCCGGACTTGGTGCTGGATGAAAACACATCTCTGCTGGCATTCCCCGACCTGCTTGCCTTGGAAAAAGAAGAACAGGTGCTTTACGCAGGGGAAGAGAAGCCACAAAAAATCACGCTGGACTACGGCAAGGTGATTCAAGTGATCCAAGCAGGCACTCTCGAATGGGATGGGAAGAACCCCAGTGCAGAAAAGGCAGGATGCTCATTTGACTGGCTAGCCACGGATGATGTCCATACGCTGTCAGCGCTTGCGCAATTTGCTGGCGATGCCTGGTCAAAGACACCGATCGTATGCGTCGGGAAGGAAACGGCAGACGCAGCGAGAGAAATGGGCTGGCAATTCGTGAGCAGCCATGCAGATAACGCAATCAATATAAACGATCTGAAGGACTCGTACGCTAAATGATCAAGGAGGGGGCATATGAGCCAGCTGAATTATGCGTCTGCGACAGAGGAACAACTCGCTTCCATCAATAATCGTCTCGCAAAGGGCGACACCATAGACGTAATCAAATGGGCATACAAGACGTTTTCGGATGATTTGATTTATTCGTGCAGCTTTGGGGCCGAGGCCATGGTGCTGCTCGATATGATCAGCGATGTGAAAAAGGATGCCAAGGTCACTTTTTTGGATACCAATCTCCACTTTTCCGAGACGTACAGCTTGATTGAGCAGGTGAGAGCGAGGTATCCTGCACTGCGGCTAACGGTCAAGCAGCCGGATATCACGCTGGCACAGCAGGCAGACCTCCATGGCGAAGAATTGTGGAGCAGGCAGCCGGATATGTGCTGCCATATGCGCAAGGTACAGCCGATGGAAAGTGTGTTGACCGGAGCGGTTGCCTGGATGTCAGGACTACGCAGAGAGCAGTCTGCCACGAGAGCGAATGTCGAGTTTATCAATCGCGATGAAAAATTCCAGTCGCTAAAAATTTGTCCGCTCATTCATTGGAAGGCGGAAGAAGTGTGGCAGTACATCCGAGCATTTGAATTGCCGTACAATCCCCTTCATGATCAGAGCTATCCAAGCATCGGCTGCGCTCCTTGTACACGTCCTGTAAAAGAGGGCGAGGATTCGAGGGCAGGACGCTGGGCGCAAGCAGGGAAAACGGAATGTGGTCTGCATCTCGCAAGGTAAACGAGAAGAAGAGAACAAACCAAGGATAGGAGGACTTTTGTATGAGTGGGAAACCTCACGGGGGAGAGCTGGTAAACCGTTTTGATCCACAGGCAGACCTGTCGGTGACTGCGCATGAAGTGGAGATAGATGCATTTGCACTCGCAGATATGGAGTTAATCGGGATTGGAGGCTACAGTCCGCTTGAAGGGTTTTTGAATCGGGCGGATTATATTTCTGTAGTTGAGCAGATGCGGCTGGCAGATGGTACCGTTTGGAGCATTCCGATTACGCTTCCGGTCTCGACCACTGTCGCAGGAGACTTGCAGATCGGAGACAAGGTGCGGTTGAGCCATCAGGGTACGATCTATGGCATTCTTGCGATCACCGATATTTATTCACCTGACAAGGAGCGAGAAGCCCGGCTCGTCTATGGGACCGACGATACGAATCATCCCGGAGTGAAAAAGCTGCTGGAGCGTCCTGCCGTTTATTTGGCTGGCCCGATTACATTGGTAAAGCGCACTGAAAAAGGGCATTTTGCCAGCTATCACTTCGATCCGGCACAAACGAGAGAAAGATTTGCCGAGAAGGGCTGGAAAACGATTGTCGGCTTTCAGACACGCAACCCAGTCCACCGCGCGCATGAATACATCCAGAAGACAGCACTCGAAATCGTCGATGGTCTCTTTTTGAACCCTCTCGTGGGCGAAACGAAGGCAGATGACATCCCTGCTGATGTGCGGATGAACAGCTATCAGGTATTGCTGGAAAAATACTATCCGGCTACCCGGGTAGAGTTGGCCGTGTTCCCGGCTGCCATGCGTTATGCAGGACCACGGGAAGCGATTTTTCACGCATTGGTGAGGAAGAATTACGGCTGCACTCATTTTATTGTAGGCCGGGATCACGCAGGTGTTGGCAACTATTACGGGACGTACGATGCCCAGCATATTTTCCGCCAGTTCCAGCCAGAGGAGCTAGGGATTACGCCATTATTTTTCGAGAACAGCTTTTATTGCCAGACCTGCGGAAACATGGCCTCTACCAAAACGTGCCCGCATGATAGCGAGCATCATGTCGCGCTGTCCGGGACGAAGGTGAGGGAAATGCTGTCGCGCGGCGAGGCTCCGCCACCTGAATTTAGCCGTCCTGAGGTCGCGCGGGTATTGATCGAAGGGCTGCGACCGGTGTCCGTATAATCCGCTGAAAAAATCGGTTGTAAGAGAGGGGAGAGACGATGAGTAGAGAGGGTACCGCGAATATCGTATGGCATCCGACGACAGTAACCAAGCAGGACCGTCAGAAGCGTGCGGGACACAAAAGCTGTGTCTTATGGTTTACAGGGCTGTCTGGTGCCGGCAAATCGACGTTGGCGAACGCAGTCGAACATGAGCTCCATCAAAGAGGGCTAGCCAGCTACGTACTGGATGGTGACAATATACGTTACGGCTTAAACCGGGGATTGGGGTTTGGGGCAGAGGACAGACGGGAAAATATTCGCCGAATTGGCGAGGTCGCGAAGCTGTTCGTAGATGCAGGCGTGATTACCTTGACCGCGTTTATCTCTCCGTATCGGGAAGACCGGGAGCTTGCGCGCAATCTGGTAGAGGCAGGAGAATTCGTCGAGGTATACGTAAAATGTTCATTGGAAGAGTGCGAGCGCCGGGATGTCAAGGGACTATACGAAAAAGCAAGAAGTGGGGAAATTGGTCAGTTTACGGGGATATCAGCACCGTATGAAGAACCTGTTCAAGCGGAGTTGGTTATTGAGAGCGACAAGCAGACGATTGAAGAAGCTGTCCAAATTGTCCTTACATACCTGGAAAAGCACAAGATTCTTTAGTTGTATGGATAGGGAAAAGCACGACGCGAGAGGCGCCGTGCTTTCTTCGTGAGGAAAAATATTACTTCGTAGTGGTCGCTGCTTCTTCAGCTTCCATATCCTCAGCCAATTCTTCCATCCATTTTTGTTCATCAACCATGCTTTGAGCGATTGGACGAACAAAGCCTTTGTCGCTAAAGCTGTTGATTGCTTTTTCATCTTTTACCAGCTGTTCTACAGTCAGACCCGCATCTTTTGCTGGCGCACTGAACTTGGTTGCTTTTCCGAAGTTGTATGCATATTGATCAGCAGCCAGACCAATTGTTACAGCTTGCTTCATTTCAGGAGCTTGGAAAGTTACGCTCAGATCGCTTGTTTGTTTCACAGGCATTTTGTTGCTGTCGATGTAGAAGTCGAGGTTCCAAGCGAGCTTGTGGAAGCCTTCTTTTTTCATTTCTTCTACGATTTTTTCAGGTGTGTATTCTTTACCTGTTTCATCCAACCATTTTTTCGCTTCAGCCATGCCTTCGTTTACCATTGCTTCCGCATTTGCGCGCTTCTCAGCTTCTGTGGTTTTCTTGCCCAGTTCCGGATACAGATCTTCTGTCATGGAAGTGGTCAGTACCATCATATCGATCGCGAAATCTTTTACTTCTTTGCTAGCTACTGCATCGTTAGCTGTGAAGAAGAACATTTTTACCAATTCTTTTGCGTCGATTTTTACAGTTACATGAGTTGCTTCTACTTTTTCACCGTTCGGCAATGTAACGGATTGTTTGCCATGGTTTTTCGCGTCTGCCAATGTATAGCCGTATTTACTTACATACTTTTTCACAAAGTTAAAAGTAAGGTCGTTCATTTTGTCTTGGTATTCTTTCAGCTTCGCAGCGTTAGCAGCATCGGAGCCGCCAAACTCAGCCATGAAAGGATTGGATGCGTTCGAATCGATTACCAAGTATTTGCTGTCCAGCGGAGACTTCACGTATACTTTATCCTCGTCAATGATCGTTTCAACGGATGCTTTTTTGTCACCTGTCCAGAGCTTGTTGTCGCGCAGGAGCTTGTCGTCTTTTACTTCCACTTCAAACTTCATAGTGTCCAGATCCAGCTGGGAGCCTTTTACTGTTACACCTGCTTTCAAAGCAGACAACAACGCCTGGCCTTCTTTGTCAGCTGGTTCTCCGAATGCTTCAGGCAATTTCTCAACGTCGCCTGTCAGCTTCAAGGTGCCTTCAAAATCATAGTTTGGCTTGTCAATTGTCGCTACGATAGAATCACGCACCAAGGATGCCTCGCCTGCACAACCGGTCAGCAGTACCGTACCTGCTACCAGAAGAGCGCTACCTTTTTTCCACATGATGTGTTCCTCCCCTATGTATATTATTTTTTATTCCCCCTTTCTTCTACGCACAGATAGTGAAAAGGTTTCGCAAAAACGGAAAAAAATCACAATCCAGCTAATTCTGCCTCATTTTCGTGGTAAAATGAAGGGGAGAAGATGGTTAGTGAAGAAAGGGCGTTGCAACATGTGGTCGTGGCTTCAAAAGCTGATGAACTTTTTTCAGGGAGAAAGAGAAGAAGAAATAGAGGAAGAAGGCCGTCCGGCAGGTACCAGTAACCCAGCAGGTAATCCCGCTCCCCGTCAGCCTCAGCCTCAGGCGAGAACAAAAAGCATATACCCAAAAGAACGGGTAGACACTCGAGATATAGAAGACAATGTGCGTCAAAGAAGAGAGCGTCAATTTCGTTTTCCAGTTGTCCCGGATGACTATTTGGAGAAGAAGCGCAATCGTAGCGAGAATCCTGCCGAATCGAATGAACGCAGTCGCCAGCAGGCACCTCGTGAGCGATTCGAGCCCAAACGTGAAACGATGCGGCCACCAAATGATCGCGTGATGGAAACAAAGACTGAGCCCGTTTTCGAGAAGAAGAAGCCTGAGCTTGTCAAAAACAACATCGAGATACCGCAGCGTCCAATCCGTACGCCGCAAAAAGAAGCGGAAAAAGTAACGAGACCCGTTTTTTCTACGGAAGAAAAGCGTGCCTACCAGCCGTCTGAAATTGTCTCTCCTGTTTATGGGAAGATTACTCCGGCGACGCGCGAGGCGGAACATCGCATCCATACAACTGCGGGAATCATTTACCCGCGTTTGGAGCAAGAAGAGCATTTGCAGCAGATGAAGCAGTGGGAACAAGAGATAAGCGAGCGGTATTTTCCAGAGGAGCAAGAGTCTGCTTCTTTTGAGCAAAATGAACCGAAGCATGATTCTGTACATAACGAGGGAGAAAATGCTGCTGCAAAGACGGCTGTGACCGAAGCTCTTGATTCAGAACGTGAGGTTGCTGCTTCCGTACAATTGGAGGAGAAGGTGGCAGAAGAAGCAGAAGAAATGCTGCTGGATGCGGAGTTGCAACCTACAAATAAGCAAGATTCTGATCCTGATGCATTCGAGACAAAAGTCGAAGAGACTGTAGCTGAAGTGCATGAGGAAGAAGAGGCACAAATAGAAGTAAGCGAACTTGCAGAATCAATGGCGACTGTAAATTCCGAAGAGAAGGAAGCTGCGTTTATTGGGCAACCAGAACCTACAGTCTACGCTCAAACGATGGAAGAGCGCCAAGCACTTGAAGAAGCCGAGCATAGACTGATTACTACACGTAGTGCGGTAGTGCAGGTGGAGAACGAGAATGATGACGTCGAAGAGCCTGCCTATGCAGATGCAATTAGCCGTTTGCTAGAGAGAGCAGAAGTAGATTCACCACAGGAGCTCAGCTCAGCAGGAGTGAGTTCGGATTCCGAAGATACGCCAGAACAAACCGAGCAAATAGAACCAACTGAGCCAACTGAGCCCGAATCCATTGCTCAACCAATCGTGGAATCAGTTGTGGAACCGATTGTGGAACCGATTGTAGAACCGATTGTAGAACCGATTGTAGAACCAGTTGAAGAAGCGGTTGCAGAAACCGTACCAGAAACCGTACCAGAAACCGTACCAGAAACCGTACCAATCCCTGCTTCATCCGCTGCACAGCCCGTGAACATGTCTCAGGCATCCATGGCGATTCAGCCTGCGTCAGCTCCGGTAAAAGACCCGTCCAATGAAGCGGACCAAGGAGCAGAATCAGCACAGCCGCCATACGCCTTGCCGGATTTGGGACTGCTGAATCCGAGCCCGCCGGTCAGCGATGACGACGATGAGCATACCCAAATTCAAAAGCTGTTATTGGAAGAGACGCTCGCGAATTTCAATGTCAGCGCTCAGGTCGTAGGAATTGTAAAAGGCCCATCCGTGACACGCTTTGAGCTGCAACCGGCTCCCGGCGTAAAAGTGAACAAGATTACGGGATTGATCGACGATATCAAGCTGAATTTGGCTGCCAAAGATATTCGCATCGAGGCACCGATTCCAGGACGCAATGCCATCGGAATCGAAGTCCCGAATATGTCCAGCCAGCCTGTATTAATCGAGAAGATCATCAGCTCAGACAAGTTTCAGGAGCATTCATCTCCGCTGGCGATCGCACTCGGTATGGACATTGGCGGAGAGCCGATTATTGCGGATATTAAAAAGATGCCGCACGGTTTGATTGCCGGCTCGACAGGCTCGGGTAAAAGCGTCTGCATCAACTCGATCATCGTCAGTCTGCTGTACAAGGCGACTCCTGAGCAGGTGCGATTGCTTTTGATCGACCCGAAAATGGTGGAGCTCGCGCCATACAATCATTTGCCGCATCTGATTACACCTGTCGTCACCGAGGCCAAGCAGGCAACGGCTTCTCTTAAGTGGGCCGTGGAAGAAATGGAGAAGCGCTATGCGCTATTCGTAGATGCGGGTGTTCGCGATATTGACCGCTACAATCAGACGACAGATGATCAACTGCCTTATATTGTGATCGTCATTGATGAGTTGGCAGACCTGATGATGGTCTCCCCACAGGATGTCGAGGATTGCATTATCCGCATCGCTCAGAAGGCACGTGCTTGCGGTATTCATTTGCTTTTGGCGACACAGCGCCCATCCGTAGATGTCATTACCGGAAACATCAAGGCAAACGTACCGACTCGTCTAGCTTTTGCCGTGTTCTCCCAAGTGGACTCGCGTACGATTCTCGATCAATCTGGGGCAGAACGACTGTTGGGTAGAGGGGACATGCTATTCCTTGAGAGCGGCACGACTCCCGTTCGTCTGCAAGGGAACTTCGTCTCGGATGACGAGATCGAGCGAATCACGCACATGATCAAAAAGCAAAGAAAGCCTGCGTACATTTTCAGCAAAGAAGATTTGGAGCAGCAGGTTGCATCGTTTGACAGCGGAGATGATCCGTTGTATCTGGAAGCACTCGTGTTCGTGGCTGAGCAGGGTCAAGCATCTGCATCTGGATTGCAACGCCGTTTCCGCGTCGGATATAACCGTGCTGCCCGTCTCATCGAAATGATGGAGGCAGATGGGTACGTCGCAGGCCAAAGCGGCGGTAAGGCTCGCGCTGTCCTTATTTCCAAGGAGGACGCACAAGCCGTAGTGGAGGGATCGTCCCTCCTGTAAAAAACGAGGGTCTTGCAAGAGCAAGGCCCTTTCTAAACGGACGAGTTGCCTAAATATTCAGTAAGGTAGTATCCTATAAGATAGATGTGAGATGGAAAGGATCGATGACGATGAATCCGCTGGCGAAAAAGTATCAGGAAATTGACGACAAAATGGTCTTGTTCAATGAAGAGTATTATTTGAGCGTGGAAAAAATCGACATTGCCGCAATGACGCTGGAAAAAAGGGAGTCGCTCTTTAACCAGCTGTACGATTTCGACAGTTCGGACATGGAACTGGAAATCGATGTATCCGAGGAAGAAAAGGGCGTATGGTACCTGCAATTGCTCGTACCGCATGTATTGACACTGCCTGAGGCTGCCAAAAGACGCATCGAAAATGGGGTCAATCAACTCACCCAGCATTTGAGTGAGCGGGCAAATGAGCTAGTGAGAACGCAATTGCTTGGGGAAGAAATTTATACCTATGTGAAACGGTACAATCCGGATTTGGAGCGTATTGCCTAATAACAAACATCCATCTATCCCACAACGAGGGGCCAGATGGATGTTTTTCATTCCCCTTAGCTTTTGGCCGTTTTGGTCACTAGCCAGGTGCAGGCTGTTTTATTTGTCGTAGTGGCAATCCATTCACATGGTTGATTGTTTACAGGAGTGATCAAGCGCAGTGTATCGCCTTTGATACCGCCGTATTTGACGGAGGCGCTGGGGGCTGTTGCGACATACACAACACGTTCGTTGATGGAAACAGTTGGGATAAAGGAAGAGTTTTCGGATTTGTAGCCGCTAGTGAGGGAAACAGGAACAGGGAGGTTTTTCATGGAGAGGGTTATTTTATCCGAAGTCTTGTGATAAAACATTTTTCCGGTAACCTGGGTGAAGTCGCCACCATCCACGGTGACTACCAATGGGTACGTTCCGGTGCCGTAGAGCATGATCGCGTGGTCAGAGCCGGAATAACGGTTGTTTATGAGAGAGACGTTTCCGCAGCGGTTCAACGAAATGTTTTGGGTCAGCCGAGGGTCAAATGAACAGTTTCTCACGGTAACCTGTCTCTCGGCGAGCACATCCCATGGCTCCAAGCTCAATGCGTAGCCGCCGATGGAAGTCGCTGTATCATTGGCCTCGAAGCTACAGCCATCGAATACAAGTCCTACATCCGAATAATCCACGGTCAGACCTGTACCTACTGTCTTCGTACTTCCTTGTGCGGTTGTATGCAATACCCAGCGACAATTACTGAACGTCATGTTTTTCATAAAGTTCACCCGATTTTTCTCGTTGGGTGCGGTATAAAAAACGGATGAGCTGATACAGCCTGTCATGCCGGTGAGACTGAAGCTGGCGAGGGAAACAAGCTGACTACCTTGCACGACCATCGGGGAGGACAGATCTCCCTCCAAGTCGAGCTGTTGACGGCAAGTGATATTACTCAGGTTTACAAACATGGGTGTGGCTCCGTCGTACCCTTGATTGAGCTCGACCTCAAAACGATCGCACGCTACATTCGTTGCATTCAGACGTTCTAGGCCACCCGTCACCGTAATGTCTGAGCGTGTACGCTTGCGGTTGTCGCTGTAAAAATCGGTAATTTGCACAGAGCGGACATAGCAGTTCGTTTCCCCGGCAAAGTAAAAATGGTCGGCGACTCCATCCGTACACCATACATGTTGTAGCGCTACGTAATTAATATAGCTGCTAGGACCCCCACCACGAATGTAAAAATCAGCGCTATGCTCGTAATCGTAAGGATCAGGTGGCAGCGGATTTGCTCTTGCATTGGAATCAATCTTCAGATTGGAGACCACAAAAGAATCAGCATCCCCACCCGAGGACGTAATCGAGAAAAGCCAGCGCCAATCTGCGGCAGATGAATCGGCTTTCCTTTTTAAGACGGAAAAAGGACCGATTCCCTGCATCACTAGGCTTTTTCCTGCTCCTAGGATGACCTCCAGTCTGTTGGGTTCAATGACATAGGTACCAGCAGGGAAAAATAATGGAATTTGCAGGTTCAGCGCAGCAGTCAAGGCAGCCTGGATTGCTTGGGTATCGTCGGTCACTCCATCCCCCTTTGCTCCGTGTGTTTTTACATCAATCCACATAAAAGCATTCTCCTCCATAAAATTGGTAGACAAGATTGTCTTCTTTTCATTTCATTCAACCATTTCTCAAATGTTGACAACCATTTAGTAAAAAGGGCATGACTACATAAAAATGTGTTTCATAAACTTTGGGCAACCACTGGCATATTTGTCCTAGAACCTCCGTATGAATAAGCAAAGAGGTGGATAGTATGTCGATTTTGGTGACAGGTGCAGCTGGATTTATCGGTTTTCATGTAGCGCGACAGCTTTTGGAACAAGGACAGATGGTGTGGGGGGTAGATAATTGCAATGAGTATTACGACCCGGTCTTGAAGAGCAAACGACTGGAACTCCTCCAAGCGTACCCATCCTTTCGTTTTATCAAAGCGGATATTGCAGATCAGAGCAAAATGGACGAGTTGTTCCGAGAAATGAAGCCGGAGCTTGTCATTCACTTGGCCGCTCAAGCGGGCGTTAGGTACAGTCTGGAAAACCCCCATGCCTATACGACTTCCAATATCACCGGGTTTCTGCACATTTTGGAAGGCTGCCGGCGGTCGAGAGTCAAGCATTTGCTCTACGCATCCTCAAGCTCCGTCTACGGAGGGAATACAAAGCTGCCATTTGCGGAGTACGATCCCGTAGATGAGCCGGTCAGCTTGTATGCAGCAACGAAAAAAGCCAATGAACTGATGGCCTATACCTACAGTCATTTATACGGCTTGCCCGCGACTGGACTTCGCTTCTTTACGGTATATGGGCCGTGGGGCCGACCCGATATGGCGCTATATACGTTTACCAAGGCGATTTTGTCGGGAGAGCCTGTCCGCATTTTCAACTACGGAAAAATGACGAGGGACTTCACGTATGTGGACGATATCGTCGAAGGGATGCTGCGACTGATGAATCGAATTCCCCAAAGGGAGGGGGGGAAAGCGCCGCATGCGGTCTTTAACATTGGGAATCACCAGCCGATCGATTTACTTACGTTTCTCTCGATTCTGGAAGAGAAGCTGGGGAAAAAGGCTGTTCGCGACTATTTGCCCATCCAGCCGGGGGATGTTCCTGCTACCTATGCGTCAGTAGAAGCTTTATATGAGGCGACAGGCTTTCGCCCAAAAACACCAGTCGATGTGGGGATATCTCGCTTTGTAGACTGGTACGTCAGCTATTATGGTGTCGCTCATGCGTAAAAAAGTGGGAGTAGTAGGTCTTGGATATGTAGGACTGCCTGTCGCGATTGCTTTTGGCCAAGTGCTTCCAGTGGTTGGTTTTGACATAGACAAAAGACGCATACGCAGTCTGGAGAGCGGAATGGACGAAACCGGGGAGATGTCGACAGAAGAACTGATGCGAGCCAACATCACATACACAGATGACCCCGCAAGTCTAGCGGCGTGTGATTTTATTATCATAACGGTACCCACTCCTGTCGATTCTGCGAAACGGCCCGATATGCGGGCACTCATTCTCGCGTCTGAAATCGTTGGGCAACATCTGACTACAGGGACCATCGTCGTCTATGAATCGACAGTCTATCCAGGGGCAACAGAAGAGATTTGTATTCCTGTACTGGAACAAGCGTCTGGAAAGCTGGCGGGGATTGATTTTTATGTCGGCTACTCACCTGAACGAATTAATCCGGGGGATCGGGAACGTAGATTGTCGCAGATTGTCAAGGTCGTTTCAGGGCAGGATCGCCAGACGTGTGAAACGATTGCCGAGATGTATGGGCTGATTGTAGAGGCAGGTATTCACAAAGCGCCCTCGATTCAGGTGGCTGAGGCAGCCAAGGTGATTGAGAATACGCAACGAGACATCAACATCGCCTTAATCAATGAGCTCTCGATTATTTTTGATCGCTTGGGCATTTCTACGGCAGATGTGCTGCAAGCCGCTCGGACTAAATGGAATTTCCTTTCATTTTCTCCCGGACTCGTCGGTGGTCATTGTATTGGCGTCGATCCGTACTATTTGACATACAAGGCGGAGAGTGTTGGTTATCATCCGCAGGTCATACTGGCTGGACGACGCATCAACGACGGAATGGGCAAGTTCGTCGCGACCTCACTCGTGAAACAAATGATCTGGCAAAATATTGCGATTCAAGGCTCGCGGATCACGATTATGGGCATCACCTTTAAAGAAAACGTGTCGGACATTCGCAATAGTCGGGTCATCGACATTGTCCAGGAACTGAAGGAGTTCGGAGTAGAGGTCCAAGTGACAGATGAATTGGCTTGTCCAGAGCGGACGAAAGAGGAATACGGCATTCAATTGCGAGAGTGGGAAGATCTGCAGCCTGCCCACGGAATTGTATTGGCCGTACCTCATGAGCGATATCTGCACCTGGGATGGGAGGAGCTTGCCGGGCTCTTGTATCAGGGGCAAGGTGTCATCGCGGACGTGAAAAGCGTGCTCAATCGCGAAACATGCCCGGCAGAAATTAGCCTGTGGCGTTTATGATGACCATTCTTTGAATAACGATCACCTGGAGCGGATGAATATGAGCTACCGGAAGAGAAGGTTCTGGTTAAGCTTATCGGACGCAGGAATTATCAGCTTGGCTGTCTGGTTGGCCTGCCTGGTTCGATTTGATTTTTCTTTCACAGAAATAAGCGAATATCAACCTATGTATTTGATGATGGGCCACGTACTGTTCGTCGTGACAGGCATGCACTTTGCTCAACTCTATCGACCTGTTTTTCGCTATGTCAGTGTTCGCGAACTGGTCTCGATCATTTTTGCCACGAGCTTTTCCGTTTTCGCGCTCTATTTGGTACTAAAAATGACGTATCTGCTTGGTTGGTCCATCCGATTTCCCACCTCACTTTTTCTGATGACGCTAGCCTTTGTGTTGCTCGGCATCACAGGCTCCCGGTTCGTATGGAAGTGGTGGAATGAAGAGCGGGAGAAAAGAACGCAGGATCGCAGGCGCACATTAATTATCGGGGCAGGCAACGCAGGTGTGCTCGTAGCCAGAGAGATGAAAACCTCGCCTTTGTCGGAGCTGCGTCCAGTGGCCTTTATCGATGATGAACCCAGCAAACAAAATCTGCGCGTGTACGGCTTGCCGGTCGTAGGGAATCGGGCTGATATCGCCCGTGTCGTGCAACGACTTTCCGTATCAGACATTGTGATTGCCATGCCATCCGCTTCCCGGCAGACGATTAAGGAGATTTTCGACATTTGCAAAACGACGAGAGCGAGTGTCAAAATTTTGCCGCACGTAGCAGACATCATCAGCGGAAAAATCACAATGAACATGATTCGGGATGTAGCGTTGGAGGATTTATTGGGAAGGGAGCCTGTACAAGTCAATCTGGAAGAGATTACGGGGTACTTGCGGCAGCAAGTCGTACTCGTGACAGGAGCGGGGGGCTCGATTGGATCCGAGCTTTGCAGACAAATAGCTAGATTTGGCCCAAGGAAACTTCTTCTCTTGGGGAATGAAGAGAACGGGATTTTTGAAATGAGCCTGGAGCTCTCGCGTTTGTTTCCTGAGCAGGAGACGGTCAGCTTGATTGCGGATATTCGTGACAGACAAAGAATTGCTTCGATTATGCAGGAGTATCGTCCGGCCGTTGTTTTTCATGCGGCAGCCCACAAGCATGTGCCATTAATGGAGAACAACCCGTGTGAGGCATTAAAAAATAACATTCTGGGTACGAAAAACGTGGCTGAATGCGCGCTGGAAACCAGCGTCTCTCATTTCATCCTGATCTCGACGGACAAGGCAGTGAATCCAACCAGTGTGATGGGTGCCACGAAAAGGATCGCTGAGCTTCTGATCCAGGGTTATAACCATTTCGGACTTACCCGGTTTGCGGCTGTTCGCTTTGGAAATGTCCTGGGGAGCAGGGGGAGTGTCGTTCCTGTTTTTCTCAATCAAATCCGGGCAGGTGGACCGATTACCATTACACATCCCGATATGGAGAGATTTTTCATGACCATTCCTGAGGCTGCCCAGCTCGTCATCCAGGCGGGAGCACTCGCTCAGGGAGGGGAAATATTCATTCTCGATATGGGGAAACCGGTCAAAATTGTCGACATGGCCCTCGATCTGATTCGCTTGGCAGGCTTGGAGCCCGGGAAGGATATTCCGATCGTATTCACGGGAATTCGTTCGGGTGAGAAGCTGTACGAAGAAATTTTGACGGCGGAAGAAGGCCTGTCATCTACTTGCCATAATCGCATCTTCATTGGGAAGCCGCTCGATTTTTCATGGAATGAGCTCTTGGCAGGGATCGCCCAGTTGGAGCAAATCGCAGAAAAGGGATCGACGATGGAGGACAAACAATCCATTATCGAGATTTTGCAAGGGATCGTTCCAGGCTATCAATCCGCTTCTTACGTGAAGGAAGAGTCTACGCCAGTCCCTTATCCAGTGGCGATCGGATGAGCGCCAGCAAATGGAAGGAAAAGATCGCCACGATCAAGTGGAAGCGGCTGCTCGTGTGGGGAGGATTGTTTTGCCTCATCAGCCTGAGTGGTTATAGTGTGTACGTCTATCTGGCGTTAAAAGAAACGGCCAGCAAAATGTACCTCCCTATCCGCACGCAGAAATCTGTCGAGATACCTGTAGCGACTGAACCAGCATCTGTGAGACAAACGCCGACCATGAATTCCCAAGAAGCAACGACACCGCCTGCGGTTGAAGTGGAGAACCCCGCTATCTTACCCAAAGAACCGATCACCCTACTGCTTCTAGGCGTTGATGAACGAGAGAATGACAAGGGGCGCTCTGATGTCATCCTCGTACTCTCCGTCAACCCGAAAACGAAATCTGCGTTGCTCATCAGCATACCGCGTGATACGCGAACCGCTATCGCTCACAAAGGTACCCAGGATAAGATCAATCACGCCTATGCATTCGGCGGAGTGCAGCAGGCAGTAGACACCGTCGAGCAGTTTCTCCAATTTCCCATTGATTACGTGGTGACCGCGAATATGGAAGGATTCGCAGGTGTGATCGATGCGCTGGGTGGAGTGGAGGTCAACAACAAGCTTGCCTTTACTTATGCCGATTACACCTTTCCGGTCGGTCCCATCCAGTTAGACGGGAAGCAAGCCTTGGTCTACGCTCGCATGCGCTACGAAGATCCGAGAGGCGACCTCGGACGCAACGAAAGACAGCAGGAAATCATCAAGGCATTGCTGGACAAAGGGGTAACTCTTGCAGCGCCTACCCGATTGAATGATGTCCTTGCGACGATGGAGAAATACGTGAAAACGAACATGACCTTTGATGTGATGAAACAGCTTGCCTTAAGCTACAGCACGGCAGTTACCTCCGTCGAGACGATTCGTTTGGAAGGAAAGGGTCAAGTGATCAATGGAATCTACTACTATATCGTCAGCCCGCAAGAGCGTGAGAGGTTGACTGAGAGTCTTTCAACTTTTCAAAAACAAATCGAACCTCCCGTACAACTGCCGAAAGAAGGAAATGACAGCATGGCGGGGCAAAGGGGGAAGCAGGATGAATGAGGAGCTTAATCTTCGTGAAATACTCCTGATGCTGTTGAAGCGCTGGAAGCTGATCCTTTTGATTACCTCTTTATGCACTATCGGAACAGCGCTCGTGAGCTTCTATTTACTGACACCGATTTATCAGGCTAAGACGGAAATATTAGTAAATCGCTCGCTGGATTCAACCGTAGAGAGCGTGCTATCCGTCGCGGAAATTGATTCCAATCTGAAATTGATTGAGACCTATCGCGTGATTATTGAAAGTCCGCGGGTGATGGAACGCGTGCTCGAAGTGATCGGGGCAGGCGCTACGATGGAGGATCTGCTGCTGCATACGAAGGTAGAGCCCGTCAAGGACTCGCAGGTCATTTCCATTACGGTAGAGGACCCGGATCAGGGCAGAGCTGTGCTTATCGCCAATACAATCGCAAAGACCTTTCAGGAAGAAGTCGTCAAAATGCTCAGCATGAATAACGTGCATATTTTGGCGGAAGCCCGAAACAATCCGGCGGCCATTCCCGTGAGCCCAAAACCGATCCTCAATTCAGTGATCGCCTTTGTCCTCGGGTTGGCAACATCTATCGTCGTCGTCTTCTTGCTTGTGCAGATGGATACCCGCCTTCAATCGGAAAAAGAAGTGGAGGAGTATCTAGGCTTACCTGTACTGGCAACCATTGCGGTGATCGACAAAAAAACACGGAAGGCATTTCGCCAGCCCAAGGTGGAGGAAGTGAGGAATGAGTATGAGAAGGCAGAAGCCTGATGATCGTTACCAAAAGCTGATCGCCCATTGGGAGCCGCTGTCTCCGCTGGTAGAGGGCTACCGTACTCTTCGCTTAAACATTCAGTTTTCCATGGGCGACAAGCTGATGCAAACGATTTTAGTCACCAGTCCAGGGGCTTCTGAGGGGAAAACGATCACCGCTGCCAACCTGTCCTTGATGATGGCAAAGGATCACAAGAAAACGGTGCTGCTTGATTTTGACTTGCGCAATCCGCGCGTACATTTCACCTTTGACATGCCCAATCTGTACGGGATCAGTTCATATTTTTCGGATATGTGCGAGATAGCCGATATTATTCAACCATCTGGTGTGTCAGAGCTGTCAATCATTACGGCAGGGCCGATCCCGCATAATCCGGCGGAAATGCTCGGGACGCCACGGCTCCTGGAATTGATGGCATATCTGCGTCACAACTTTGATTTTGTGATTGTCGACAGTCCGCCCTTGATCGTAAGTGACGCAATGGTGCTGGCGAGAGAAATGGACGGCTGTGTCATGGTGGTGGATGCAAGCAAGACGAAGCGGGATTCTGCTGTCAAGGCGGTAGAGCAGTTAAAAGCGGCAGGAGCCAATCTGCTCGGTGTTGTTCTCAACAACAAAAAGGTAGGGAAGAGAGAAGGCTACTACGGATATGGGTACAACGCATAGCAGAAAGCGGGGCGTTTGTAGGCATGCATGCCCTCAAATTAGCTTGGCAACGACAATGGAGCCGTCTCAATAAAGATCGCGATGTTCACGAAGTGATTCGCGGCTCGGCCTTTACGTTTTTGTTTCGGCTCCTCGGCTTCGTACTGCTCTATCTCTTGCAGTTCTACATTGCCAGAGAGTATGGAGCCGAGAGCCTGGGCATCTATTCACTCACGATCACCTTGATGAACATCGGAATGGTGCTGGCCGTTTTGGGGACGGATACAGCCATCATCCGCTTTCTCTCGGAATTTCGTGCGAAAGGCTCACTTTATCAGATTTCTCAAGTATTCAACAAAGTAGTACTGTGGGCGACGCTGATTTCGATTGTGCTTGGGGCACTTTTGCATGTGTTCTCAGAGCAGGTGTCCGACTACGTATTTGCAGGGGAGCTGCCAGCAGAGGCACTGCGAGTCGTCGCGTGGATGCTTCCATTTGTGTCGCTCGGAAGGCTGTATGCATCTGCGTTTCGGGCACTGCATCGGGTTGTCCTCTCGATCACTGTCGATATCGTCGGTATGCGTTTTCTGCACTTGGCGTTTCTCTTCATCGCCATTCCTATTTTCGAACCCAGTACGATGCTCTTGATTCAACTGCTCGCAGCTGCTGTTATCTTGAATGCCGTATATGGGATGGGGCAGTGGTATGCGACGAGCCGAGGATTTCGTAGCGGTGCACAGCCGACTGCGGGAGAGCCTGGTGTTGGGTTGAGGAGAATTATGGCAGTCGCACTCCCGATGTATCTCAGTGCATCGATGGAATTGATTATGACGTGGACAGATATGATCATGCTGGGCATTTTTACGGATGCAAAAACCGTCGGAGTATACAGTGTGGTCATTCGTCTGGCAATGGTGACGGGCTTTGCGCTGATTTCCATCAATACGATCCTCTCTCCCAAGTTCTCTGAGCTGTACGCACGTAATGATATGGACGGCTTGAAAAAGATGATTTCGTTTGCCAATCGGCTCATTTTCTTCACCTCTGCTCCTCTCAATCTGCTGGTAGCGATATTCGCCGTTCCGTTGCTCACTTTTTTTGGCGAAGAGTTTGCGAGTGAGAGCTTCGTCCTTGTGATTTTGTGCATGGGGCAGTTTATCAATTTTTGCACAGGCAGTGTCATCCCCTTATTGACGATGACCGGGCATCAAAAAACGGCCCGCAATATTCTTGTCTGTTCAGCTGCACTAAACATAATCGGAAACGCTTGTCTCATTCCGCTGTATGGAATTATCGGGGCAGCCATTGCTACTTCAATCAGCCTGATCTGCCGAGATCTTTGTGCTTCGCATTGGGCATCCAAATATTTCGGCTTTCGTACGTGGTACATCCCGTTTTTGTCCGAAAAATATTCCGTCTCACTATCGGAGACGAGGTCATGAAGAAGGTGGCTTACCGTGAAGGATGAGCTGTATCCGTCTATGTTTTGGGATAGTGAAGAAACGCGGCATTGCCGTGTGCAGGTGCAGAAGCCGTGGAGCAGGGAGGAATTTTGGTCGTACTACTTTACTCGTCGCATCTCTATCTACGTGAGCTTATTGCTGGGCCGAAAAACACAAATATCCCCCAACGCAATTACAATGGGGGGAATTGTCGCCGGACTTGTTAGCGCTGCAGCATTTATGTACGGAACGGCGGCATCCTTTCTGCTCGGCTGCTTCTTCTGTCAGGTGTGCTACTTGGCGGATTGCGTCGACGGGGAAGTGGCCCGCATGCGCAACCAGAAGAGCAAGGGCGGAGAATGGCTGGACATCGGGCTCAACTATGCACTCTACCTGGTGTCATTCGGTGTGATATACGGGATTATCAATCATCACGCGCTGTTGGGGCCGTGGCTGCTCTATTTGATTCTTCTCACGATTTTTGCAGAGATTTTGGCGACCAATGGCTCTGATCTCGTCTTTAGTCAAGGGAAAATCTCTCACGAAACGGTCTCCATGAGAAAGCGCAGCAAATGGCTCGATGCTTTTGTCTTCCTTTTTCTTACCCAAACGGGCTATCAGTTGGGCTTGCTCGTTACCGCGTTTCTGTGGGCAACCAGCGGTCAGATGCTATTTTTGCTCCTATGGACCTTCTACCACCTGTTCGTCGGACTGGCCAGATCGGTGTACAAGCTGAAGCTGAACATCAAATACGTCATGCCATCTCTGAAAGAAGGAGGGGAGTCGGATGAAGGCACTGCTCATGGCAGCAGGTCTCGGGTCACGAATCAACGAGCAAATTGACGGTATTCCCAAGTGTACAGTGGATATCGGGAACCAAGCGCTCATTGAAAATACGATAGCGGAGCTAAGGCGCCACAGAATTGAAGAGATCGCAATGGTGGTGGGCTATCAAGCCAACGTGATTACCAAGCTGCTCAGAGATGAATCGATTCGTTTCTATCACAATCCTTTTTATGATCGGACGAATAGTATGGTGTCTCTCTGGTTCGCCCGCGAGTTTTTGCAAGGGGATGACTGCTTGCTGTTGAACGCCGACGTTTACTTTGAATCAAGGGTGCTGGAAGTCGTGCTGCAAGAGACCGCATGTCCTGTCATGTATGCTGATCCAGTCCGTCGCTATGAGGGAGATTATAAATTTGGCTATGAAAACGGACTGTTGCTCTGTCATGGAAAGGAGCTCTCGCTGGAAGAGACAACTGGCGAATACGTTGGAATTGCCAAGGTTCAAGAGAGCTTTCTGCCAATATTTTTGCGTCGATTACAAAGGTTGATTCAGGAGAAGCAGTATGATTTGTGGTGGGAAAATGTCCTGTATTCTTTTTTGGGCGAAAGGAATGTGTATGTCACACAAATACCACCGGGATTATTTTGGGCAGAGGTTGATACGTGGGAGGATTATCGGCGAATCCTGCAATTCACCAACCATCTGGCCCACAGGTAAATGATGATCAAGGAAAAGCTCTCAGCGGATAAGGTTCTTCTTTTGCTATACGTGGTGCTAAAGCCCTTCTACTTCTTCCCCAGTGGCAATCCGCAAATCGCCGATTTTATTATGCTGGTCTTGATCACCTACAGCTTCTTGTTTCGCCTGGGGCGGATCAACCGCAGACTCGGATTTTTTCTCTTCCTTACCCTTCTATTTTTGTACGACATTATGATGGTGAATGGTATATGGGCGATTGCACTCGGCGGAGAAATGGATGTATTCAGCTCGACCAAGTGGTATTTGTACAACGGAGCCGTGATGCTTGCCCTGGTTATTTTGTTCAGGCGCAACCCCCAAGAGTACGTCAAATGGGTCTTCCTGGCTACGTCCACTTCCTTGCTCGTTCAGGCATTCATTCTCGTGTCAGGACTGTCACCGGATAGTGACGAGTTCAGGCAATCGTTGTTCTTCAACAATCCGAACCAGCTCGGCTATTTTGGGCTTTTGTGCATGGGTATATGCCTGCTGTGTGCTCGCTTCGTATCCGTGAAGACCATTCCACTCTTTATTGCGATCGGTACGGCGTTTAGCATCATTGCAGCATCGTTGTCGAAAGCAGCGATCATTAGTGCCGTAGGGATGTACCTCGCTTTTTTGCTCCTCTCCATCAAAGAGAGAACGGGCTTGTTTTGGATGAATCTGCTTTGCGTGCTCGTCTCGTCCTTCACGGTTTTCTTCATCTATTTGTACACCAACGAAAATGTACTGAGCGACGCATCTATTTACACACAAATCGAAGAACGGATGGTATCGCTCGGGGAAGATTCGGATGACAATTTGGCAGCGCGTGGCTATGACCGGATTGCCAACCATCCGGAGTACATTTTGTTTGGAGCAGGGGAAGGGATGTACGAGCGATTTAACAGCAGCATTTCATTGGAGCTACATTCTACCTTAGCCAATCTGTTCTTCTCCTACGGCGTAATGGGCACGGTGTTGTTCATTCTTGTGATGTATGGAGCGGTCCGTGGGCATCGATTGGTTACTTGGTATCCACTTGTGTTCCAAATATTGTATGGAATTACACATAACGGAATTCGCGAAACGTTTTTCTGGATCATGCTCGCGCTGTATTTCGTGACAGCCGAAATCAATACGCGTCAGATCAAAAATGGCGGTGATCTGCTTGAAAAAAATCTTACAAGTATGCGCAATTGACCGCTCTGTAGAAAGCTTGCTGTTTCCCTTAATTGAAAAGCTGATGGATGAAGGCTACGAGGTGCATACTGCGTGTTCGGATACAGGGCGATTTGATCTGTTAACAGCGAAGGGATTGACGCTCAGAAGTATCCCCATTAAGCGAAAGATCGACCCGATTTCCAATTTGGTGACCATTGGGGCATTGTATCGGCTGATGAAAAAGGAGAAGTATGATGTCGTGCATGTTCATACGCCGATTGCGGCTGTTCTCGGACGTGTGGCAGCAAGGCTGGCAGGAGTGCCGCATGTCATTTACACAGCGCATGGCTACTTTTTTCACGAGGGCATGAGCAAAAGCACGTATCAGATGTACTACACACTGGAAAAGTGGTTTGCCCGGCATATGACTGACTATCTCTTGCTTCAAAGTCGAGAGGATTACGAATTGAGCGTGCAGGATGGCTTCTCCTCTCAGGCGGAGCGGATTCTGCACATTGGCAACGGCGTTGATCTCACAGAACGCTTTCATCCCCGACACGTTACGAGAGAAAAGGTTCAGTCTATCAAGTCCTCTCTGGGGCTGCGGGATGATCATGTGGTGATCACCTATGTAGGACGCATGGTTTCGGAGAAAGGGATTTTCGAGCTGTTGGAGGCCTTTCGCAAGCTGGCGGGCGAATTTCCGCGCCTGCGCCTCTTATTGGTGGGGGACGTGTCTTCCAGTGAACGCGATCAGCGGGGGCAAGACTTCGTGGAGCTTTGCCGGCAGCATCCGCAAATCATTTTGGCTGGATTCCGCACAGACATCCCGGAGCTGATGGCCACAAGCGATATTTTTGTTCTTCCCTCTCATCGCGAAGGACTGCCTCGCTCCATCATTGAGGCGATGGCGATGGCAAAACCGATCGTCGCCACGAATATCCGTGGATGTCGGGAAGAAGTCAGGGACGGGGTCAACGGATTTTTAGTAGAACCAAAACAAGTATGTCCCTTGTATGCAGCCTTAAAAAAGCTCGTAGTGGATTCGAGACTCAGAGAAGCATTTGGGCAGAACAGCCGCAGCATCGCGCTTGAGCACTTCGATGAGCGTGCGGTCCTTGCGAAGCAGGCGGCGTTATTTGCCCAACTCACTGGTCAGCTGCGAGAAGAAAGAGAGCAGGAGAAAGGAGGCAGCGGAGAAGATTGGACAAGACGGGAGCATTCGTCATTTCCCTAGACTTTGAACTTTACTGGGGCGTCCGAGACAAGAGAACCATTCAGTCCTATGAGCAAAATTTGTTAGGCGTTCGTCAAGTGATCCCCGCGCTTTTGGAGCTGTTTGCCAAATATGAAATGCACGTCACCTGGGCTACTGTCGGTTTTTTGTTTTGCGAGTCTCGCAAGGAGCTGGCAAGTGTCGTCCCACGGCATCTCCCGGCGTATTCCGATGAAAAGCTGTCACCCTATCCTTATATGGACACAGATGCGATTGGAGAGCATGAGCAGGTCGATCCGTATCATTTTGCTCCTTCCTTAATCAAGCTGATATCCTCTTACCCGCATCAATTCATCGGAAGCCACACCCTTTCCCACTACTATTGTCAAGAGCCGGGACAAACTCCCGAAGCTTTTGCTGCTGACCTTGCTTCTTTTCATAGATTAACTCGCAAAAAAGGCTATTCCCCTTCCAGCATCGTTTTTCCGCGAAATCAGGTGCAGCCTGCTTATTTATCTTTGTGCAAGAAAAAGGGGTTTCGTTCCTATCGCGGTAACGAGCAGTCTTGGATGTACCACACAAGAGGGGCTGCCGAGGAGACATTGTTCAAACGAGCGATGCGACTGATGGATGCGTATGTGAATCTCTCCGGTCATAACAACTATGTTTCATTGCAGCGTAGTCCAGAGGGAATGGTCGATGTACCATCCAGCCGGTTTTTGCGTCCTTATTCTCCACGACTGCAGAGGTTGGAGAAATGGCGCATGAAAAGAATCAAATGCGACCTGACTCATACGGCAGAGCACAAGCGTTTGTACCATCTATGGTGGCATCCGGAAAACTTTGGGAAGCACATCAAAGAGAATCTGTCCTTTTTAGAGGAAATACTCCAGCATTACTCCATGTTACGCGAGAAGTACGGCATACAGAGCCTCAGCATGGAGGAAGCGGCAGCGAAGTGGAAGCAACAGGAGGTGCGGCATGAAGTCTTTGTTTGATCGTTGCGTATCCTTCTTGATGCTCGTCATGCTGTCCCCGCTGATATTGCTAGTGAGTCTGCTCATCCGCTGGAAGCTGGGGTCTCCGGTTTTGTTTGTACAAGAGCGGCCAGGTTTGCATGGAAAACCTTTTTTCATCTACAAATTTCGCACAATGACCAATGAGTGCGATGAGAGTGGAGTGCTTCTTTCTGATGAGCAGCGACTGGGATCATTCGGAGCGCTTTTGCGCAAGTATAGCTTGGATGAACTGCCGCAATTATGGAATGTGCTTCGTGGTGAGATGAGCATCGTAGGGCCGAGACCGCTGCTGATGGAGTACCTGCCTCTTTACACGCCGCGGCAATTAAAGCGACACGATGTAAAGCCAGGGATTACAGGCTGGGCGCAGGTCAATGGGAGAAATGCGATTGACTGGGAGCAAAAGTTCGAGCTGGACGTCTGGTATGTAGAAAATGGCAGCTTTTTTCTGGATATGCGGATTATCGGTCTGACAATCAAGCGCGTTTTTCAATCGACAGGCATAAATCAGCAGGGCAGCGTCACGGTAGAAGACTTCAGAGGGAGTGAAAACACAGAGCGCGCTGGGAGGGAAGCATGTGAGCCTGATCGTACTGTCGGAGCAGGATGATTGGACCGAATATTTGCGACGTTTTTTACATTTGGACGTGTCCTACACGAAAGAATTTGTGCAGCTATACGCCAAAATGGAGCAGGGCACGCCAGAAGCTGTTTTTTTCAAGAGTGGGGAGAACGAGGTTTTCTATCCGTATTTGGTCAGACGTCTGGATGGGTGGATTTCCGGCTATGCCGATTTGGTTTCGATTGGATACGGAGGGCCATTTGTCGTGGGAGGGCAGACGGCCGCCCGATTGTTCCAGGAGCAATTCCACGTCTACTGTCGGTACAAAAACTATCTGACAGAAACTGTTCGCTTTCATCCGTTGCTGGGGAATGCGGAGATGTTCGCGGGTCAAATGCGGCTGGATCTGGTGAGGATGGTAACAGCGGTCGATTTGCGCCCCACACTTGCCTACATTCGTGCCCACTATACGCAAAACGTCGGACGAAATATGAGGAAGGCTACGGCAAACGACGTCCGGGTTACATTGGGTGGGACCGATCGGCTGCATTCTTTTATCCAGATGCATCGGGAGACGATGGACCGCAATCAAGCCGCAGCGCATTACTACTATGCACCGGAATTTTTTAGGGGGCTCATGAAAAAAACAGCATTGTGCAAGCCCCGCCTTCTGCTTGCTATGCATGAGGATCGGCCGGTGGCGGGAGTGCTTTTGCTCAGTGGAAATCAATTCGCCCACTATCAGCTAGGGGCATCCCATACGGAGGACATGGCACTTGGCGTCAACCACCTCCTCTTCGACGCCATGATCCAGCAGGCAAAGCAGGATGGAGCACAGCTCCTTCTCCTTGGAGGCGGAAATCTGGATGGAGATGGCTTGTTCCGTTTCAAGTCGTCGTTTGCAAACGGCAATCATTTTCCTTACTGGATGGGCAAGAAAGTTCACGATGAGGAAGTGTATCTGGCTTTGTGTCAAAAACTACAGGTCGATCAGGCTGGCGAGCAAGATTTTTTTCCTGCCTATCGCAATGGGAGGACGTCTAAATGAGTGCGCAGCAGCGGATCTTTTTATCACCGCCACATATGGGGGCGGATGAGCGGGACTTGGTGGCAGACGCCTTTGCCTCCAATTGGATCGCACCGTTGGGGGAACACGTGGATGCTTTTGAACGAGAGATTGCCCAGTATGTGGGCGTAAAAGCTGCACTGGCTGTGTCCTCTGGTACGGCTGCTATCCATCTCGGGCTAAGACTAGCGGGCGTCGCTCCGGGTGATACGGTGTTTTGCTCCAGTCTCACCTTCGTCGCCAGTGCCAATCCGATTTTGTACCAGGGAGCGACTCCTGTATTCATTGATTCCGAGGAAGGGTCTTGGAATATGTCTCCGCAGGCATTAGAGCGAGCCTTGAGGGAAGCGGCAGCAGCGGACAGGTTGCCCAAGGCGGTCGTCATCGTCAATTTATATGGGCAGAGCGCAGATATGGGGCCGTTGATTGGGCTTTGTGAGCAGTATGGGGTGTGCGTGGTGGAAGATGCAGCAGAATCGCTAGGGGCTGTATACAAAGGGAGAATGAGCGGTGCCTTTGGTCATGTTGGGACTTTTTCATTTAATGGCAATAAAATCATGACAACTTCAGGTGGTGGAATGCTCGTCTCCGATGACGTTGAGGCGATCGAGAAGGCGCGCTTCTGGTCGACGCAGGCGAAGGAGCCAGCCAGGCATTACCAGCATGAAGAGATGGGCTACAACTATCGGTTGAGCAACGTACTGGCGGCGATTGGCCGGGGGCAGCTGCGCGTCTTGGAGGAGCGCATCGAGGCAAGGCGAGGGATTTACGAGCGTTATGAACAAGCCCTCGGACAATTGCCTGGTATTTCGTTCATGCCCGAGCCGGCGACTGGGAGATCCACACGATGGCTGACCGTGATGACACTGAATCCAGCGGACACAACCCTCTCTGCTGCACAACTGATCGATGCATTGGGCAAAGAAAATATCGAAGCGCGTCCTGTGTGGAAGCCGATGCATCTTCAACCGTTGTTCGAACAGTGCCAATACTATCCACACCAACCTGATGAGAGTGTATCAGATCGGTTATTTGCCCAAGGGGTTTGCCTGCCGTCCGGTTCCAGTTTGACCGCTGAACAGCAAGAGCGAGTCATCGATGTGATCACGAACTGCCTCCTGAACCAGGAACAGGGGGTGCGCCATGTATAGTTATGAGCAGGTAGAAAAATGGCGCAGTCTCTGCTCGTCTTCTTTTTACGTGCTGGATACAGTGAAGCTTACCGAGAACTATCGCCGTTTCCAACGGGCTTTTACTCGACGCTATGAGCATGTAGTCGTCGCGTATTCCTATAAGACCAATTACTTGCCATTTTTATGCCAAAAGCTGCATCAGTTAGGGGCGCATGCAGAAGTTGTCTCTCGTCTGGAATACGAATTGGCACTAAAACTCGGCGTCGATCCTGCCGCCATTATTTTTAACGGCCCGCTCAAAACGGAAGAGGACATTCACCTTGCCTTGGAGCAGGGGAGCCTGATCAATCTGGATTCCTTTTCGGAAATACCGTGGGTGGTGGTCTACGCCAAGCAGTATCCGGAGAAGACGTTTCGGATCGGGCTGCGGATTAATGTGGATTTGGCCAGGGGGGGAGTGAGCCCTCTGCAAAATGGGTACGAGGTCAGCCGATTTGGTTTTTGCGTCGAAAACGGCAATTTGGAAAAAGCCCTGAGCCAATTGGCTGTCGCTCCGAATGTGCATGTAGTCGGGTTGCATGGACACTTTTCCACGAATCGCAGTGTGGGTGTGTATCGTCAAATAACGCGTCATTTATGCCATTTGGGGAAACAGCATTTGGGAGAGCGGCTTGCTTTTATCGATATTGGGGGCGGATTCTATGGCGAGCTCCCAGCCTCGTTCGGGATGACAGCTGCACCAACTTTTGAGGAGTACGCCGAAGCGATTACATCTGTCGTGAGGGAGGAGCTGGCGGAGCTGGATCATGCGCCGTTGCTGATTCTGGAGCCGGGTATTTCACTTGTGGCAGATGCCGTTGATTTCGTTTGCCAAGTCATCGATGTAAAGGAAAACAGAGGAGAGCGGTTTGTTCTCGTGGATGGCAGCATACACAATGTCAAGCCGACGATGCACGCGCACCTCTTGCCTGTCCGACTTGTGTGCAACCGCAAGTACGTTCCCGAAGCGAGCTATCATGTTGTCGGGTATACATGTATGGAAAAAGATTATTTGCTTCAAGGCTACACGGGGCCTTTGCCTGATAGCGGGGATTATTTTGTCTTCGGTCACGTGGGAGCTTATACGCTCGTCTTTAATCCGCCATTTATTCGGGAGAGGCCGCCGGTTCTCGCCATCGACGGAAATGAAGCGATCATTGTCAGGGGAAAAGAGACTCTCCAACAATTCATTCCCGAATCGGTTTATCGTTTTCACGTTGACAAGCAGGAGGTCGTGAACTGAATGAACGTACTTGTGACCAGTGTAGGCAGACGAGTCAAGCTGCTCCACTATTTTGTACGGGAATGGGGTGACACTGGCAAAATCATAGCAGTCGACTGCGATCCGACGGCCCCGGCCCTGTACGCTGCCCATCATCACGAGCAGGTGCCGCGTATCGACGATCCTGATTATCTAGATGCCCTGCTGCAAATTTGCCAACGGTACGAGATCAAGGCAATCCTCTCTTTAATAGACCCTGAGCTGACACTATTGGCTGCGCATGCAGATCATTTCTCCATGCAGGGCATCGAGGTGATCGTGTCCAATCGGGATGTCATCCAGATGTGCTTGGATAAGATGGCAACGTATGACTTTTTGTCCGCACACGAGATTCCTGTCATTCCCACCTTTACAAAAATGGACGAGGTACAAGCAGCGCTTTTTTCAGGGCAGATTAAGTATCCATTGATCGTTAAGCCACGGTATGGGAGTGCCAGTTTGGGCATCACACGTGTAGAGAATGATCAAGAATGGTCCGTGCTCATGGAAAAAACGGAGGATGTCGTCATTCAACCGTTCTTGCAGGCGGAGGAGTATGGAATGGATGGCTATGTGGATCTGATCTCGGGAGAGCTGGTGACACTTTTCGCCCGCAAAAAGCTGCGGATGCGAGCAGGGGAGACGGATCGCTCCCTGGCGGTAAAAGATCCGCGGCTGCTTTCACTAGCGAAGGAGCTCATTCGTGGCCTAGAGTTGCGTGGGCCCATTGACATCGATTGTTTCTTGGTGGGAGATCACTACGTTGTGTCGGAGATCAATCCCCGTTTTGGCGGGGGGTATCCGCATGCTCACGAAAGCGGAGTGAACAGCGTCCGTGCGCTTCTCCAAAACATAAAGGGGCTGGTGAATGTGCCAAAAGTGGGGGAGTACAAGGAAGGAAGCATCATGATCAAATATGATGAGGTCATGATTCTGGAGTGAAGGCAACCACCATCTTTCATAAGCCGGCATGGGCAGGAAGCAAAACGGAGCTCCTGCCCTCTCAGCATTCCGGTACCCCAATTTTCATCGTACTGGTATATCTCTGTACTGTGCTATAATCATAGTTGAGCGCCCATTATAATCGCTCGCTTGATTGAAGGTTAGGAGTGTTACTCGTCATGGTTATGATCCAGTTCGTTCGTTATCGGTAATGTGAGGTACAGATCAACGTAATCCCGCATTTTTTTGAAAATGCTTGGGGTTTATTTGACTGTGCCTTTTTTCATTCACCGAAATACGAATGAATGGGGTGCTTTTTTTGATTTCTACAGCTATCTCCCAACATGTGGAGATTTTTCGTTGTCCAATTTGCATGGCGGCTATGCGCAACGTACCTGCAACCAGCTTGGTTTGCAGCAATCATCATTGCTTTGATTTATCCAAGCACGGCTATGTTCACTTGGCTTCGCGAGCCTACAAAACAAAGTATGACAAGCAAATGTTTGCAGCGAGAAGGGCGATAATGGAACAGGGATTTTTTCATCCATTGTATGACGTCTTGAGTGAAGTCATCCTGCAAACGAAAGAACCTGAGGAAAGCCAGATGTACGTGCTCGATGCAGGATGCGGCGAAGGCTATCATCTGACGCAGGTTCGGCAGAGAGTAATGCAAACAAGCGAAGTCCCCTTTATCGGAGTGGGTGTCGATCTCGCCAAAGAGGGAGTTATGCTAGCTGCGAAGAGTGATCCAGAAGTAGTTTGGTGCGTCGGCGATTTGACGAAGGCGCCGTTTGCGGACAAACAGTTTCCGTACATTTTCAATCTGTTATCTCCATCCAATACGGATGAGTTTCATAGACTCCTGGCTGATGAAGGAAGGATAATCAAAGTCATTCCAGAGGCCAACTATTTGCGAGAGCTACGAGAAGTCTTGTATCAAGACACACCCAAAACAAAATATGCGAATCATCGTACGATCGAGCACTTCAAAGCCAGCTTCCAGCTAATCGGCAAGGAACGGGTTCAGTATCAGTTCCGATTGGATGAAGGGAGTCTCACTTCTCTGCTCCAGATGACTCCGTTGGCATGGGGAGCGACATCTAAGCAGTTGGACAGGGTGACTCACTTGGCAGGAGTGGACATGACGATAGACCTGATTGTGCTGATTGGCAGGAAATAAAGCAGCGACTGTCTGGAGCGGGAAAATCCGTTCCGGACGGTCGCTTTCCTATTTTTACATGGGTCTTTGTTGACAGCGTTCTTTATTTTTTTGAAAATAAGTATGAATAGTCGGAAAGTTTCGGAGGGATCGTATGGAGGCTGATCAGGATAAGGCTTCCTTTTTGCGCGTAAAACCTTTTCTTGCAGATATTCAAAAGCATTGCTTGTCCCTTACGAAAAACGAGTGGGATGCGCAGGATCTCCTGCAAGAAACATTGACGAAGGTGTATCGTTCCTTGCAGAAGGCTCCAGAGAGAGAACTAACCAAGGCATTTTTGAGGCAAATTGCCACGAATGCTTGGATCGATCTTTGCCGGAAAGAAAAGGCGAATGAGCATCCCGCCCTGTTTGATGAAGCGATCTATCTGCACCAGTCGAGTGTATCCGATGCGTTTGTTCAGAGAGAGGTGTTCGAGCAACTGGCGGATCGTCTAAATGCCAGACAGATGGTGCTGATTCTCATGATGGACATTTTTTCGTTTACGGCACAGGAAACAGCCACATTGCTGCATACGACCGTAGGGGCAGTGAAGGAAGGGGTGAAGAGGGCACGCCAGCGCTTGTTCGTGTTGGCTGAGCAATCCCGACAGGATGAAAGCTCGCCCGCCAAAAAGAAAATCGACAAAGCTGGACGTCGTGATTCGTCCGGTTTTGTATCAAAAGAAGGATTCGAGCAATTTTTGGCTGCCTTTCGTGCAGGGGATGCCTATGCGATTTGTCAAACGTACCTGTGCCTCGCTGAACAGGGCGTGAGCGTGGAAAAGGTTGCAGTAGCAGGTGATCGCCTTTTCTTTGCTGTTCGTGACCCGGATGGACATTTGCTGCATTTTTTTCAGAAATGGTAGAAGTGCCCGTTTCTTTTTCTTCTGTTCTTTCGTTTATGAGGATGAAAGTACATATTTAAAAAAAGGAGCGAACACAATTGAGTATTCATGTGCGTAATTTTGCGGTTGTACAGCTGCCAGTCAAAAACTTGGAGGTATCTATAAAATGGTACCGCGATGTCCTCGGCATTCCATTCACGTTTGAATATACACCTGGAGACAATGAGGCGTGGTTGAACGTAGGTGGAGTAGGTCTCGGACTCATTCGTTGCCCAGAAGTTCCGCGTTTGGACTTTACCGATATGGCCGGACAAGCCCAGCCGATTATTTCCTTGCAGGTAGACCAAATTCATGAGGTTTATGAGGAGTTGAAAAGCAAAGGAGTCGAAGTAAGTAAAATGACGTATAAGAGGGGCGGAGGCTACAGCTTTAGTTTTCGTGATCCGGATGGGCATTTGAACCACCTATGGGGTGGCTGGCCTTCTGCTGAGGATGAAGAGAGAAACGCATAGAGTTCTTCTAGCGCCGAAGATGCCACCTGTGAGAGTTATGCAGGTGGTTATTCTTCTTATCAACGGGGCCGCAGTGGAGAGAAGAATATTTCCAGTCTACGCTCCGGGCTACGTCCTGCAAGGAAGTGGGGACTGTCCGCTTCGCAGCGATTTGCGGGGAAACGCAAAAGTGGTAGCCGCTTCGTAGCGTGGGCATGTTGCGTTTCTTCTGCCCGCAAATCACTGCGAAGCTGGGCTGGACTTCGAAAGTCGCTAGGACTGGAAATATTCTTCTCTGGCGTTGCTGACCGTTTGTTTTCAATCCTTAAAAGTCACATGAAACCCTATCCGCATAAGCGAAGTTGAGAAGTTTCTAGGTGAGGCAATCTTAAACGAAACGGAGAACGAACGTTGAATACAGTGAAATTAAAAGTGGCCATCCCGCAAAGGATGGCCTTAAAACTTGTTATCAACATTGCCTCACTTCATTTTAGTAATCGCGTGCGGCGTCGAACCAGCTTTGAGCCATTTCCTCCGTAATAGGCTGGCCAATTTGGTTGTCAGACTGACTTAATTGCCATACGGCTTCACCCAGGTCTTCTCGTTCAACGGTTTCGATACCTTTGAGGGTGTTGAAACGCACGGTAAAGGCAGTAATGGCTGCCTCCGCATCAGCAAGGCTGCGGGCTTGGGCCAAGGCCGCTTTTGCAACGTCATAGGCTTCATTAGCCAGCTTGGCCATACGTTTAGGCCAGGACGAAAAGGGGCGGCCAAACTCGGTCGTCCACCACTCAGGCTTTCGTAATTGGCTCACGGAAGCGTAGCCAGCCCATGGACGGGTGTTAGCTCGTGCTTTCATTTGCTGCCTCAGTCGCTTGCCCGTAATCTCCTCTACGTTAAAGGCGATAAATCTGTCAAGCAACGGCCACACATTTAATGGCGGCAAGTCAACCAGATCAGGCATGAACCGCAGCTCCAAATTCGTTAACTGGGTCTGATGAGCTAGCAACTCCAAATCGCAGAAATTCCCCCACAAACTGAGTGATGTAAGATTCTGAAAACGACTTAGGCACTCCAGCGAGATAGGCTGCGCTAACGGTTCGTTTTGAAGCGTCAGGCTCGTGACCTGGTACAGCTCGCCCAGATCGGGTAACAAGAAGGGATCATTATTCTTGCGGCGGCTGGTGCGTGGCTTCAGTGTCAGAGAGTATGGCATATCGCCAGCGACAGATAAACGCGACAGATCGCCAGCTACACTCAAACGGAAATATTCAGAAACCTGGCGTTTCGGGAGATTCAGATGCAAACGGCTATCAAACTGGTCCAGTCCGATATGCAAGCTGTGCAATTTGGACAGGCTGGCGTCCACGTCCATGTCTTTAGGTAGGATCGGAACCCATGACATTTCTTCAATGGGGCGTTCTTTGGCCCAGTCAAAGAAGCCCGCGTCGCTACCTGCGTAGTACAGAAATCGCGGCCAGGGCGAGCCAGCTGGTGTGGCAAAAGGATCGAATACATTCCAAGTGATGGGCGTATAGGGATCGACGTGCAGATCTGCTTTATTGCTCAATTGTGAGGGTCCGATGGAGAGACTGCCTACGCCGGGCTTGATAACAAGGGTGTGGCTGTGAGGGCCAGTCAGGTCGATAGGATAACGACCATCTTCTCTTATAGAACCAGCAGGAGAACGAACTTGCTTATGATTTGGCATTGCCTTCATCCTTCCTTCTTAACTCCTGACTTCTGCGCTATGTATCGATACATCTCAATACGTTGGAGCTTAATAAAAATATAGCATAGAAAGGCAAGCAGATTTTGTAGTTGCTGTAGAGGAGAGAAGAATATTTCCAGTCTACGCTCCGGGCTACGTCCTGCTAGGAAGTGGGGACTGTCCGCTTCGCAGCGATTTGCGGGGAAACGCAAAAGTGGTGGCCGCTTCGTAGCGTGGGCACGTTGCATTTCTTTTGCCCGCAAATCACTGCGAAGCTAGGCTGGACTTCGAAAGTCGCTAGGACTGGAAATATTCTTCTCTGGCGTTGCTGACCGTTTGTTTTCAATCTTTAAAAGCCACTTGAAACGCAATTGCTCGCAAGGAAACAGGAGAAATAAGCGAAGATCTTTGGGGCACCTACCGAGGCGCAATGGAAAAAGTGAAACACGCCTTTAAGCGTCCACCTCTGAAAAGCATCCCTGACCCTCTACTTTGGACGCGGTTTCGCTTTTTCCATGGAGCCGTGCAGTGAATCCCCCTAGCAGGTGACCCAAGAAGCTGGAGCGTTTTCTCCTGTTTCCTCC
>NZ_PXZN01000067.1:0-5784 GCF_003013445.1 Brevibacillus sp. NRRL NRS-603
TTCTAGCCTCATCCGTTGCTTATGGATATCGTGGTTTTTTTCTACTTTTAGTCGAGCCTCCGTCGTAATTTTTGCCCACTCGTGATTATCTGTTAGTACACGGTTTATCATTTTCCCGAGCGCAGTCGGCGATTTCTCCGGGACCAGATATCCCGTCACTTTGTTTTCGACCAGCTCCGGAATCCCCGCGTGATAGGTGGAAATGACAGGGCGTCCGCTGGCCATCGCTTCCATGATGACATTGGGAATTCCCTCTTGGTTGCCATTTCTCGCTGTCTTGCATGCGATGATGAACAAATGGCACTTGGCCAGTTCACGCTGGACTTCACGATGTGGCAGAGCCCCTTTGAGCACGACTTGTGTGCCTAGATTGTTTTTCTTGATCAGTCGTTTGAGCTTCTTTTTTTCTTCTCCATCACCGACGATGATTAGCTTCGCCTTGGGATGTTTTTTATGCACGTGAGCAAACGCCTTGATTAGCGTATCCATCCCCTTTTTTTCGGTCAGTCTCCCTACGCTTAGCAATCGGTACTCCCCATTTTCCACGGGCTGTGGAGGCAGCATGGGAAATTTGCGCAAATCAATTCCCGAGCGAATAAGGGTGATTTTAGACGGGGGACAGCCCAGATGAATCAATCGCTTTCTCATGTGATTGCTGACGACTGTAAACGCCTGGCCCTTTCGAAAGAGACGCTTAAGGGACCGTCTGTACACTGGATTTTCTTTTACGCGCTTAGTCGCATCAAAGCCGTGAAAGGAAGTAATCAGGGGGAGCTTGCTTTTTTGTGCATAAGGAAGCAATTCTAATCCAGCAGGACCAAAACGGGCATGCAGGCATTTAATTTTTTTTCGTCGCAGCCAAGTGGAGAGGCCGGCCATATGCTTGCGCACATAGACCGGCGAATAAGGAAATTGTTTTCGGTTAAAGGCTCGCTGTCGGGTCAACACCACCGGTTTGACCACTTGATGTCCTAGCAATTGCTCGTAAATAAATGTCTCACTCTTGGGAAGAAACTTTCTGCGATAAACGAGGACCCGATGCATGCAACTGGCCTCCTCTATGACGGGTGTCACCCCTTCGATTGCGAACGAATCTCTGCTAATTGATGGCGAAGGCCCTCTTCTAGTGCCACTTTTGGTTTATATCCCAAGCGTTGTTGGGCAAATTGGATATCCGCACAGGTTCGGAGGGAATCACCTGCCGGACCATTTTGATACGTAATGCGAGGGGTCTGATTCATTAACGTACCCATGATCGAGAGCACATCGATGAGCTTGATTTCCCGGTCTCCGCCTACATTAAAAATGTCACCAGGAACAGCATGCTGTGCAGCGAGCAGATTCGCCTCTACAGCGTCTGTCACATACGTAAAGTCTCGTGATTGCTGGCCATCACCATAGACGATGACTTCTTCGCCTTTCATCATTTGACGAAAGAAACGATGAAAAGCCATATCGGGACGCTGTCTGGGACCGTATACCGTAAAGTAGCGAAGCATGGTAACCGGGAGTCCATAAGCTTTCACATAAACCGAGCAGATTTGCTCCATCGCTTCCTTGGTCACCCCATAAGGGGAAACTGGGCGAAGAGGCGCATTCTCATTGGTTACTGTCCCTTGCATCGTCCCGTATACCGAAGAGGAGGACGAGACCACGACGACAGGCGGCTTCGGTCTTTGCAAGCAAGCCTCCAACAATTCTTGTGTGGCCAAAATATTATGGCTAACATAATCAGCAAAGGACTTACCCCAGCTGTTTCTCACGCCTGGCAAGGCAGCGAGATGGAAAACGACATCGACGTTCTCGAGCCAAATGTCCCAACGCCCCGTCTGAAGCGTTGTAGAGTGGAAGGTGAAGGCAGGGTGCTTTCCTATTTCGGCCAGATTACGCAGTTTCGCAGCTACATCGTAGTTATCGATGAATCCGTCGATCCCGATGACTGTCACGCCATCGTTCAACAATCGCTGCGTCAAATGAGACCCAATAAAACCTGCACAGCCGGTGACAAGAGCTTTCTTCATCGCCTCCGACGCCTCACTTTCTTGAGCCTTCTAATGACTAAATAACCGTTCTTGTAACCATAAATGGCCTTGTATTTCTTGCCCCACCTTTTCAGATAATATTTGAATGTTTTTTTTCGCAAATAATTACGGCGGAATATCATCTTGCCATCCGTGAGCTGCCCTTTATGCTTCGTCCGGTTGTAAAGAGTTTTGTTGATGTACCTCACCCGATACTTTTCAATTAATCGCAAAATGATTCGCCGATCCTCCATAATCCTTCCCTCGTACCGATCCGAGGTATCCCAACCACCCACTTGATGTAGGGCTTCTACACGATAGCAACGTGGAGAAACCATCCAGCGATTGTACTTCAGAAACTGGTATTTGTTATGAAATGTCTTGTGCTTCACTTTAATCGTCTTGGTATATTTTCCGCGCTTAACTTTCCAGATGTTCATGTTCCCATAGAAGAGAGCTGTGCTCTTCTTGCTTTTGTAAATGTACTTTTTGAGTACGGCCAGCGTTCGTTTCGGTAACCAGTCATCGGAGTCGAGTTGTACAAGATAAGGGGTATCCACCATTGACAATGCCTGATTCATGACTTTGCCGATTCCAGAATTTTGTTCCATTCGATGATACATAATGTTTGGGTGGTACATATATTTTTCTATTTTACTTCTGGTTCGATCGGTGGACGCATCGTCAATGATCAACAGCTTCCAATCTTTTGAGGTTTGATTCAAGACACTTTTAATGGCTTTGCGAATAAACTTGGCGCGATTGTAGGTCGGAATGACTACAGTAAAGGTCGGATTCATACGTCCTCCCTCTTGACAGCCGGAATGCAAATGGACGATTTGTCGCTTACAATGAAGACGCCCGTACTGTTAGAAGATTGACCCGTCATCATCGATGAGCGGCCAAAAACGCTGTTTGTTATTTTCCATGCAATGTCATGCAACGAGCAGTTTTCCAGCAAAATACTATTTTCGAGATACGAGCAATTTTTCAAGCTTACGCCGTTTTGGATCGAGACGTACGGTCCGATTTGGCAATTTTCAATCACACAATCATCACCAATTAGTACGGGACCCGTAATCTTCGAATTTTTCACAATGGTTCCTTTGCCAATTTGATGTTGATTGCCTAGCTCCCTCGTAAGCATCCACTGGTTGGCCTCCAGCCAGCGATCGATGGTTCCCACATCCGAATACTTTCCGTTGGTGACGGCGTGGGCCAATTTGAATCCGCGATTAATCATCGATTGAATCGCATCCGTTATTTCTAGTTCGCCTCGGGGAGATGGCTGCAGGGTAGCAATCGACTCAAAAATAGGTGGCGTAAACAGGTATGCGCCAATCACTGCCAGGTTGCTCTTTGGCTGACGTGGCTTTTCCTCTACAGAGATTAATCGTCCTTTTTGTACTTCTGCAATCCCATAATCCTGTGGTCTCTCCACTTGACTCAGCATCACGACACCGTCAGATTTCCCCTTCGTAAACGCTTTGGTAAGCCCGTGAAGTGAATCCATCAATAAATTATCACCTAGTAGCAAGATAAACGGTTCGTCTTGCAAAAACGGTTGCGCTAGCTGGACAGCATGGGCAATTCCCAGTCTTACCTCCTGCCTGATAAACGTAATGGTAGCCCCGAATTGACTACCATCGCCCACCATGGGAGGAATCTGTGATTGTGAAGGATGTATCACGATGCCAATGTCCTGAATGCCCACTTCACGCAGTTTGCGAATGCAATAGTGTAAGACCGGGTGATTGGCCACAGGGAGGAGGGTTTTCGGTTGCGAATAGGAAAAGGGGTGCAGTCGCGACCCACGTCCAGCACACAAGATTAACCCTTTCACAAGTATCACTCCCCAGTTGTGCTCTGCGATACTTATAAGGTATGCGTATCTGGATAGCTGGACAGGGCAGACGTCCACATCGGCGCAAGAAAAGGCAACCACCTACATCATTTCCAGTCGAATTAACCTGTTTTTAAAAGCTGTTGTTTCTCTTCAACTCGTGTTGGCACTACGGTTTCAAATACGTTCAGATAACCTTGCGCGGTTGCATACCAAGAAAAAAACTTTGCTCGTTGCAGGGCCTGTTTGCCCATTTCATTCCGGATAGCTGGTGAACTCCACAACAGTTCCCAGACAGCAGGCAATCCTTTTTCCCAATCTTTTGGCGGGATGATAAAGCCACTTTTCTCGTGGGCAACGACTTCGCGAATGCCGCCACGCGGAGTGGAAATGACAGGCTTTCCGGAAGCCATTGCCTCTAAATTGACACGACAAAACGCTTCTTTCCAAACAGACGGTGTAGCTACGACATCCCCAATTTGATAGTAAAGCGGCATTTTTGCGGATGGGACGAAATTGACGAAACGCACCTTTTCCCCCAAGGGCTTCGCAAGGCGCTTGAGCTCGCGAACATATGGATTCAGGCGATTGCTGCCGTATCCCGTACCGCCCACAATGACGAGTCTGGCTTTCGGGTCTTGTTTGCTCACCTGGCGAAAGGCTTTGATCAGCACATGTACCCCTTTTCCGCGCATGAGTCTGCCGGCATAAAACAAGACGCGATCATCTGGCTTCAATCCGAGTTCTTGACGCATTTTTTTGACCGCTATCTTTGCAACCTGATAAGGCGTGACATCGACTCCGAGGTGAACCGCATGAATTTTATTCGCTGGAATCCTGCACGTTCGAATAAAATGTTGACGTAAAAATTCACTGTTTGTAATAAAACCTGTTGCCAGTCGAACGGCACGCCGCATGTTTTCCTTACTGATAATCGGCTGTGACCCGTAAACGTGAGAGTGCATATTCACAAAGACCGGGATCTTGGGAAAATGGCGTTTTAATGTGAGAACATAGATCGGTCTATTTTCCACAAGAATAACATCTGGCTTATTCTTCTTGATATGGTTAATAATCCGGCGCAAATATGGCTTTGGCCCTTTATACGGGACACGAATGAACTGCCGGTTTTCCTCCACGGATGAGGTTGGGTAGGTCGCGCATTGACGAGTGTAGATCGTTACGTTATGCATGGGCTCGATCATCTTTGTGACCTCGTCAATATCATGTTCGACCGAGCTTCCTTTGACCGGTGGCACAGAAAAGGGACCCGGACTAATAATTGCGATGTTCATTTCGCTCGAGCTCCCACTCCTTTTTCAGTGAAAGAACTACTTGATACAAGTACTGCAATTGTTTTGTATGATTTCCTTCAAGCTTCTCCCATCTTTCTTCCCACAAAGCAAGCGCCTCTTTCAGTTCCATCACTTCTTGCTCAAGCTTGTGAACCTGTTCCACGACTGCCTCATCTGTCTCTCTCATAATAATTTCAAAGGTAGGTTCCAAGACCAGTTCCTTTGGCTGCTCTACTGTTGTATTTACGACCAGCTCCTGGACGTCTTCCGTTCCTTCCTCTTCCTGCTTTTCATTGGCTTTTACAATTGAAATACGTTGAACTGCCTCATCTACGACATAACTTCCTGAAAACACACCTGGTGTCACCCAATGAGACAGATCCCATTTTTTGCGTTTTTCCACAAGTCATCGCCTCCTGAAGCTTGCATCTACGTAATATGTTATGACAGACAAGGAAAATGGGTACGTGTACGGTGACATAGAAAAAACCGCTTGATTTGGTTGAAATCAAAGCGGTTGCCCATGGTCTTTCATATTTGCTTGTCTGCGGAAGTTTAAGCTGTAAAGACGCGCTTGTTCTACAGTTGTTATCTGTTGCTTTTGCCATTCGAGCAAGATTCTGTC
>NZ_PXZN01000068.1:0-5654 GCF_003013445.1 Brevibacillus sp. NRRL NRS-603
CCTGCTTATTGATTTCTGCAAACCTCAGTGTATATTTTCCAGTTTGATTAAGAGAAGAGAAAACCGTAAAGAAAGTCGTTTCGTTATTCGTGTTGTATAGAATGTCGCTCGCAAGCCTGATGACGTTCTTCCCGAATGTATATCCGTTATTTCCATCAGGATAGGCACTACGCACATCATCCCAACTAGCGGCAACCGCTCCTTTTTCGTCAAGAATCTGGAAGCTGTACATATCTCGGTCCAAGCCGCCTTTGATGTTTGTTTCTATGGCGAGCAGCGTTCCGCTTGGTGCGAACTTCATTTCTTTGATAGCAAACGTAGTTCCCTGAGGGGTGGTGTATTGCTGATTGATTTCGACAGTTTTTGTAGCATTTTTTGCTTTCTTCATGTCGACAGGTATTTTAAAATTCCAGTTTCCTTTGATTGTCCTTGTTGGTACACCGTTCTGCCGACACTTTATCTCTGTTACGTTAAATTCTACGATGAACTCATCAGGCATTGGATGCTCGTCGTTGAAAAAGTTGTTTAACTGCCGTTGCAGAACTTGGTAGTCATCGAAGTTTCTCTTATACCAATTGAATTGTTCCGGCATGGGACTTTCTGCTTCCCTTTCGCCATAACTCGAATAAAAAGCATTCAAAATTTTACCGTCTTTATTCTTAAAAGTAATCTCGCCATTCCAAGATTGAAATTCTTCCTCTAGGTACTTGCCGTCTTTATCCTTCGTTACGCCAGCGATTATGATCCGCAATGGATCAGCTAGAATTTCCTTGATTTCCAGTGTTATTCCCTGATCGGTGGCAGTCAGACTGAGCGGATGTGCAAATCCATTGTGAGCTGCTTGCTTCGCGCCTAGGTCGAGGCTATTGATTGTCGAAATGATGCTATTACTAGTGGTCGGGCTTACATTTTTGGTAGTGCTGGCATACAAGCCCGTAACATAAGCAGCAAACGATGGTGAAACAGCTATCCCCATTGCAACAACTGCCGCAATACTCGCTAATGCTAGTGCTGATTTTTTCATCAGGTCGAACCCCCTTTTCTTCCTTCCCATTTGTGAAGCCGCTTCTTCTATCGTTTTCAGCTTCAGGATTCCTAGGGGATAGTCAGGAAGTCTCTCTATGATTTTGCCGGTAATCGGCTCCTTCAATAGTTCTTCTTCTGCCATTGTATCTACGCTGTATACATCTTCCACCATGCTGTCTAACACCTCATGGCACTGAAGGCAATTTTCTAGATGCACTTCGAATTCTTTCCGCTCCTGTACCGACAGTTGATCTTCCAAATAATCGTTAAGTTGTTTCGTTTTCTGGCATTTCATAGCTACTCCTTCCCTCCTTTATCCGACTGTTGAATGATCTCCCGAAGCTTCTTTTTCCCATGGGCAATTCGTGTTCGCACAGTACTGAGCGGTATGCCCAATGATTTTCCAATCTCTTCATATGTGAGGGACTGGAGATAACGCATTTCGAGAACAACCCGGTAGTTTCTCTCCAAGCTCTTCATCCGCTGCTGAAGAATCGTCTTTTGCTCTTTTTCCAAATAGACCGTTTCTGGCGTAGCAGGATCGCTCACGTCAAAATCCATTTCCCCGACATAGGGCGTTCGCTTCCTTCTGCGAATCTCGTCCAGACAGTGATTCGCTGTGATGCGATAGAGCCAGGACGAGAATTTGTGTTGCGGCTTATACTGAGGTAAATGGTAATAAGCCTTCATAAATATCTCTTGAACGATATCCTGCTTCTCTTGCGGATAACCGAGCATTTTATGAATCAGAGAAAGTACTCTACCTTGATATTTGAGAATGATCTGCTCGTATGCTTCTTTGTTGCCTTGAAGCACCTGCTCGATAATCTCTTTGTCGTCCTCCATGTGGTTGCTCCCCTCCAGCCAAAAAGGTTGCTGCGCAGCTTTTGCCTTTTTGTCGTACACCTACTATGACGAATCAAAAAATGGAAAATCTCCTCTTACGGAAAAAAATGCAAAAAAAAGAGGCTCTTCCTCAAAAGGAAGGCCTCTTCTTATGCGCAATGCTTATGGAAACACAATCGTCTTATTGCCGTACACCAGCACCCGATCCTCCAGATGCCAACGAACTGCACGTGCCAGCACCGTACGCTCTACCTGACGTCCCAGCTGCTTCAGTGTCTCGACGTCTTCCTGATGCGATACACGCTGAACATCTTGCTCGATAATCGGTCCTGCGTCCAGCTCTTCCGTTACGTAATGCGCCGTCGCTCCGATCAGCTTCACGCCGCGACGGTACGCCTGCTCGTAAGGCTTCGCTCCGACAAAGGCCGGGAGGAAGGAATGGTGGATATTGATAATCCGCATCGCATAGTCCTCCAAAAAACGCGGGGACAAAATCTGCATGTAGCGAGCGAGAACGATCAGATCGACACCCTCTGCTGCTACCAGCTGGGCTGCTTCTGCCTCCGGCTTGTTATCCTTCGTGACTGGGATGCAACGATACGGAATACCGAAGGACTCGACAGTCTCCTGCATGTCAGGATGGTTGCTGACGACAACCGCAATATCCGCGAACAGCTCCCCGGACTTCCAGCGCCACAGGAGCTCCAAAAGACAGTGATCTTCTTTGGAAACAAACAATGCGACCTTTTTGCGCTTGTTCGCTTCGACCAACGACCATTCCATTCCAAAGCTCTCGGCTACTGGGCTAAACGCTTGCTTGAGCTCTTCACAGCGCTCGTCCAGATTGATGAGATCGAATTCAATGCGCATGAAAAACCGGCCTGTTTCCGGATCGGTCGTGTACTGGTCAGATTGAACGATGTTGGCTCCTTGTTGGAACAAGAAGTTCGAAACCGCCGCGACAATCCCCGCGCGGTCCGGGCAAGAAATCAGCATGCGCGCACGATCTTTGTTTTTCTCTCGATACGCGAGCCATTCTCTCTCTGATAACAATTGCATGGTTTACTCTCCTCCAAAAAAACAGCAAAAAGTTGTTTGCAATTATACCATTCCCAGAAGGGATTTCTATACCCAATTAGAGAGAAAAATGTTCACTTATCGATAAAAAAATTTAGATAGAGTGATTTCCAATCCCGTTTAACAAAATATCTACGGTCAGGGCGATTTGAAATGCAATTCCTTTTTCTAAAATGCGCAATCGAAAAGAAATCCTGTCTGATTATTCATGCTATGATGAAGACAAGCTAGACCACGTCCGTTGGCATCGGGTATCAGGTACCGTCGGAATGGAAAGGATTAGGATCGTCGGGTTTTTACATACCATGTAGGGAGTGGAAAATGTATGATGATTAGCAAAGTCGGTCAAATCATGCTGTATGTCAATAACCAGGACCAAGCAGTGAACTTTTGGACCGAAAAACTAGGGTTCCGTGTGGTTTCAGAAGAGAAGAACGGTGAAATGAGATGGATTGAAATTGCTCCCGCACAAGGCGCTGAAACAAGCATCGTTCTACACGATAAGGAATTCGTTGCGAAAATGTCGCCCGGAATGAATCTTGGCACGCCTTCGCTCCTGTTCTTTTCGGAAAATATCGATGACCTACGGAACGATTTGCTCAACAAGAATGTAAAAGTCGGAGAAATTGTGACGATGCCTTCGGGCCGTGTCTTTAACTTTGCAGACGATGAAGAAAATTACTTTGCAATTCTGGAGAAAAAGTAAATAGAAGGAGGCGGCTGACAGGAATGGTCGGCCGCCTTTTGTTTCACTCCTAATTTAGTCGAACTTTAATTTGGACAGTGCGTCTTTCAACGCTGAGTTGATTCCTTCGTCCTGCTCCTTGTCTTGCCCCTTCAAATACTTGGCTACTTCTTTCTTCGAAACCTTGCTGCCCTTTTCCTTATCGCGACGCTCCTGGAAGGTTTTCAGTTTTTCCTTGTGCCCACACGCACAGACAAAGGTTTGCCCTTCCCCTTCTCCGCGCAGCTCCAATCTTTTATGGCATTTTGGACATCTGGCATTGGTCTGCTTGGCAATGCTTTTGCGATAGCCGCATTCCCGATCCTGGCACACCTGCATTTTGCCGCGCTTTCCGTTTACCTCCAGCAAAAACTTATTGCACTCCGGGCATCTGCTTCTGGTCAGGTTGTCGTGCCGGAAAGTCTGATCGCTGTTTTTGATCTGTTGGACGACTTCTTTGGCGTACGTTTTCATCTCTTCGATAAACGCTCGCTTGTTCAAGCTTCCTTTGGCGATGGCACCGAGCTTTTGCTCCCATTGGGCGGTCAAGGTCGGCGACTGCATTTCATCTGGGACAAGCTCCAGCAATTGCTTGGCTTTTGCGGTGACAAAAATATGCTTTCCGCGCTTCTCTAGCAAAAAGCTGTTGAACAGCTTCTCGATCACATCCGCGCGGGTTGCTACCGTACCCAGCCCGCCCGTTTCTCCAATCGTTTTGATCAAATCCTTGCTCTCATTTGCCATGTATTTCGCCGGGTTTTCCATCGCAGACAGCAGACTCGCTTCTGTGAAAGGCTCTGGCGGCTTCGTCTCGCCCTTTGTCTGGGATATTGACTGGATGTGCAGGCGATCTCCTTTGGCAAGAGAAGGCAGGATTTGTTCCTTTACGCCGTCCTTCGCATCGTCTTCTTCTACATCGTGGTCATACGCCTCTCTCCAGCCTTGGGAGAGCACGGTTTTTCCTTTTGCCAGGAACGTTTCCTTCCCGATTTTCGCCTGGATGGTTGTTTGCTCGTATTCGAAGGCAGGCATTAACACGGCCAGGAAGCGCTTCACGATGAGATCAAAAATCTTGCGTTCCTTATCGCTCAAATCACCGAGAAAAACAGCTTGCTCCGTCGGGATAATCGCATGGTGATCCGATACTTTGCTGTCATCCACGAACGATTTGTTTGCTTTGATCGGCGCACGCAGGATTCTGGCGGCGAGGGGCGCATATGGCTTCATTTGGACAGCCTTGATTCGATCCGGCAGCGTCTCGACGATATCAGCAGAGAGATAGCGAGAGTCCGTTCGTGGGTACGTCACTGCCTTGTGATGCTCATACAGCCCTTGCATGATGGACAGCGTCTGCTTTGGTGAGTAGCCAAACATCCGGTTGGCATCTCGTTGCAGCTCCGTCAAATCGTACAGCTGCGGAGCATACGTCTTTTTGTGCGCACGAGTAATCTCGATGACTTCTGCGCTTTTCTCCTGTTTGAGAGCGGCCATTAGCTGATCAGCTTTTTCCTTGGAAAATGTTTTGAAATCCTTCGTTTGCTGATCCTGCCATTGGAGCTGAATCGGACCCTGGGCCACCGCAGACAGTCCGTAAAAGGGCTTGGGTGTAAAGCGGCGAATCTCCTCTTCTCGCGTTGCCACAATAGCGAGTGTTGGCGTCTGTACGCGACCGCATGATAGCTGGGCGTTATGCTTGCATGTCAAGGCGCGGGTGGCATTGATTCCAACGAGCCAGTCTGCTTCTGCACGAGCAGCAGCGGAGGCAAACAAGTTTTCATAGTTTTTGCCGTCCTTCAGATTGCGGAAGCCTTCCCGGATTGCCTTATCTGTCACGGAGGAAATCCACAGACGCTTGATTGGTTTATTCACGTGAACCAGCTCGAGAATCCACCGGGCAACGAGCTCTCCTTCACGTCCTGCATCCGTCGCAATGACGATCTGCCCGACATCGTTGCGTCTCATTTGTTGTTTGACGACCTGG
>NZ_PXZN01000069.1:0-1533 GCF_003013445.1 Brevibacillus sp. NRRL NRS-603
TTGCTGGAGAAAAAAGCGGATGTGCTGGCAAGCCTACTGGCGCACGGGGAGAAACGAAAGCTGGAGCTGGCCATGCTCCTTGGACTGCGTCCGGATGTTCTTTTGCTCGACGAACCGACTGCGGGGATTTCGTTGGAGGAAGTCCCAGCTGTATTGAGGGTGATCGAATCAATAAAGGACAGCAATTCGTGCACGATCATCCTAATCGAACACAAGATGGACATGGTCAAATCACTCTCCGATCACATGGTTGTTCTGTTTCATGGAGAGCTATTGGCAGAGGGGACACCGACTGACATGATGCGAAATGAACAGGTGCAGTCTGCCTACTTGGGAGGGTTGTATAAGCATGATGCTGCAACTTGATCAGATTGAAACATACCTCGACCAGTTTCACATCTTGCAGGGTGTCTCACTATCCGTGCAAGCCGGCAGTATTACCGTGCTGTTTGGACGAAACGGCGCTGGCAAAACAACGACGCTTCGTTCCATCATGGGGCTGGCCCCGATCCGTCATGGCCAAATTCGCTATCGAGGAGAAGAAATCGGACATTTGCCGACCTACTCCATCGCGCGTAAGGGGATTGGCTATGTACCGGAGAATCAAGGGATTTTTCATGATTTTACGGTAGAAGAGACGTTTCGGCTCGCCATGCAAAAAAATGACGACGAACAAAAAGAAAAGCTCGCGTGGATGCTGGATCTATTCCCTGACCTGCGTCACTACTGGAAAAAGAAAAGTGGGCACTTAAGCGGTGGTCAAAAGCAAATGCTGGCGATTGCACGAGCTTATGTGAACAGCAACGGACTCTTGTTAATTGACGAGCCGAGCAAGGGACTGGCGCCCATCATGGTTGAAAAGCTCATGTTCCACATCGAATCGATGAAGCAAAAAACGACCGTGCTTTTAGTTGAGCAAAATTTTATGATGGCGAGCATGATCGGCGAGCAGTACTACTTGATGGATGAAGGGAAAATTGTCCGCGGTGGCGCGATGCAGGAGTTGAAGGATGATGCAGATACGCGACAAAAATATTTGGGCATTGCCTGAGCGAATAACGGGGAGGGGGAGAATGAAATGGATGTCGCGATTAATCTGCTTGTAAATGGACTGGCGACAGGCATACTCATTTTCTTGCTCGCTTCCGGGCTCACGTTGATCTTTGGCTTAATGAGTGTGTTGAATTTTGCCCACGGTGGATTATTTGCCTGGGGAGCCTTTGCAGGTGTATGGCTTTTCGGATTGACGGATAGCTTTCTTCTGGCCATCGCAGGTGCTATCGTCATTGGGATGCTGCTCGGTTTCGTGTTAGAGCGCGTGCTGATCCGTCCCGTGTATGGTGATCATATTCAGCAACTGCTCGTGACACTGGGCGGGATGCTCGTGATCAGTGAATTGCTCAAGGTGTTTTGGAGCCGCAATCCCATTCGGGCAGTTTTACCAGATTATTTGCAAGGTAGCATTGAGCTTGGTGACATCATACTGATCACTTATCGCTTGTTTGTCATCGCAGTGGGAGTAGTTGTGTACGC
>NZ_PXZN01000007.1:0-94929 GCF_003013445.1 Brevibacillus sp. NRRL NRS-603
TTTGGAAATGTTGTATATGAGGGAACATTTCGTAATATTACCCATGAAGAGATGTTAACTTTATTTGCTGAGATTATTACCTGCTTTATTCGGGCAATAGAAGTTGAAATAATTGAGAAAGAAGTTCCCAGCGATAAACAGTATAAAAAATATGATTATTATAAATCCCATAGTTATGAAATCAATGTAAAAAACAATAATTTAGATAGAAAAAAGAAAGTCTTTGAAAATATTACGATAAATTATTAACATACAAAAAATACCCTATAGACAGACGTTCCCCAACGCCCACTCTATAGGGTACACTTTTCTCCCTTTTAATGAATCGCTTTCTTCTTAAACTGCCCACCGCGTACATCGTGAATATTGCCGACAGCCAGGAAGGCATTCGGGTCCACTTCTTCCACGATCAGCTTCAGCTTGGCTTCTTCCAAACGCGTAATGATGCAGAAAATCACTTTCTTGTCGTCTCCGGTATAGCCGCCTTCCCCATTCAAATAGGTAACGCCACGGCCCAGACGAGCAACAATCGCATCTCCCAAATCCTTGTGATTGTCGCTAATAATCCATACCGCTTTCGACTCCTGGAAGCCTTCGATGGTCAGATCGATCATTTTGAATGCAATGTAATAGGCGATCAGCGAGTACATCGCGCGATCCCAACCGAATACAAATCCGGCACTGCTCAAAATGAATAAGTTCATGAACATTACGATCTCACCAACGGAGAACGGAGATTTCTTGTTAAGCAGTACAGCGACGATCTCTGTACCGTCCAGAGAGCCTCCATAACGGAGAACGAGTCCTACACCAATCCCGAGAAGTATGCCGCCAAAAACAGCTGCAAGCAGGGGATCATCCGTTAGCCCTTTGACAGGATGAAGCAGCGTCGTTCCGATTGACATGATCGTAACCCCGAAGAGGGTTGAGAGTGCAAACGTTTTTCCGATTTGCTTGTACCCTATGATCAAGAAGGGCAAGTTAAGCACAAACAGGAAAACGCCAAGAGGGATTCCAGACAGATGCGAGGTAATGATCGAGATACCTACGATTCCACCGTCGATAATATTGTTCGGTACGAGAAAAATCTCGAGCGCTACCGAGAACAGGGAAGCACCAATCAGGATACCGAAGATCCTCTTGAGCAATTTTCCAATGGGTAATTTCTGATGAGCCGATTTTGCAAGTGGTTGTTCCATCGTTCCTCTCCCCATTGTGAAATTTTTTACTTACTTAGCTATTATAGCATTCATTCTTATGCGATTACTGCATAATTGCACTTTTTAGTAAAAAATATTCCATTCAGACTTGTTCAGACTCATTAATACGCTTGAAATCTCGCTCAGGCGTGAATATTGAGGACAGTGAGTGATCTATATTGACTGGTTATAAAGAAATTGCTATTTTCAAACTGTTAGGAAAATAGTTAGGGGGATATTCCATGGGTTTCTTGAAAGCGGAGATAGAAGTATCATCATCTATAGAGCTGGTTTGGTGGGCATGGACACGAAAGGAACGGCTTGTTCAATGGTTTGCGCCTGATGCAACGATTGAGCCGTACCTGGGCGGAGCGTACGAATTGTACTTCCATCCAGCCAATCGCGACCAGATGGGAACGAAAGGTTGCATCATTACCCATTTTGAACCGAAGGAGCGCCTGGGCTTTACATGGAAGGGGCCGGATGAATTCGCAGATACTATGAATCACGAGGACGCTTTGACTTATGTGCTTGTCACCTTGTCTGAAGCAGAGGGGAAAACGCAAGTATTGGTCGAGCATTTCGGTTGGAAAGAGGGAGAGGAGTGGGAAGAGGCTCGGGGCTGGCACGAAATGGCTTGGTCTCATGTTCTGGGGAGCCTGAAATCTGCACTTGAATCGGGCAAAGGAGATCTGTGCTGCTCTCCACAGGCTGCCCAGCAAGGATAGATTTTGAGGATGCGTCCGTCATGGCGAGCCAATAGACGTGATCTTTGCGCTTACTCGTTTTGATAGGAAAGAGGAGACATGAATGACAGCATCGATATTATTGTTTATTTTGGCGGGATTGGCGGAAATCGGCGGGGGATATTTGGTATGGCTGTGGCTAAAGGAGTCCAAGCCGTACTGGTACGGTATCGTCGGGGCGCTGATCTTGGTGTTGTACGGAATCATTCCTACGCTTCAAAGCTTCCCTTCCTTCGGGCGGGTATATGCCGCCTATGGAGGGGTTTTTATCATTCTTGCGGTTTTTTGGGGATGGTTGGTGGATAAGAAGACACCCGATTTGTATGATTGGGTAGGCGCTATCATCTGTTTGATCGGAGTGAGTGTCATCTTATGGGCGCCGCGTCAATAGCTTGGGAGTGGAGGCAGAAATGAAAAGCTTCGAGGAATTGTACTGCGAAAAGGATTCAGCGGTGGAAGAAATAACAAAATGGCAGTCAGCATCAGAGCGGAAAATTACCCTTCTTCCATCTGAACAGGAGAAGGGGAAAAAACAGCTAGTGGATCTACAAGTGACGACGAGGTCAACTCTAGGTGCTGTTGCTTTTGAAACAGGGGGGATTCTGATTCACCAAGGCTGGCTGCGGATTCTAGGGTCTGGCCATCCTCATTTACCTCGTTCCATCACTTCTTGGAATCAGCAATGTGGCTTGGACGGGATGCTGCTGGTAGCAGACGATGTCATAGGGGGGTTCTTTGCGATCAATGGTGGAATGTTTCCGGATTCGGTAGGCGGTATATGGTATTTCGCTCCGGACAGTCTTGCGTGGGAGGATCTTGAAATTGGCTATACCGACTTTTTGCACTGGGCAATGACCGGGGATATCCATACGTTTTATGAGACATTTTTCTGGAAGGATTGGGAGAAGGACGTTTCCAAGCTAAAAGGCGATGAAATGTTCGCAATCTATCCTTTTTTGTGGTCAAAAGAAGCTCGTGAATTAACGATGGATGGGTGCTCCAAAAAGCCGGTGCCTGCGTTGGAAATTTGGGAGATGAGCAAGAAAGCTGTGTAAAGGAAAGAGCGGCCCACGAAGGACCGCTCTTTAGCTTTTATTGTTTGGTTGCTGCAACTTCAGCTTGAGCGTTGTGATTGTCTAAGTACTCATCTGGACCGATAATTCCAGCAGCACGATCTTGTTTTTCCAGTTCAAGCGCTTTGGGTACGGAGAGCCAGTAAGCAAAAGCAATACCGATAATGCCTGCGCCCAATTTACCGAGCATGACCGGCAAGATAATGTTTGGTTGGAAGTTTGCCGAGAAGGACAAGTGGTCACCTAGCAAGAAAGCGGAACAAACCCCGAAGGAAATGTTGATAACCTTGTCTTTTGGCGGCATGGAACGAATGAGACGGAACATCGCCAGGATGTTCGCGCTCGTTGCGAGCAAGCCTGCACTACCAGAAGGGCTCATGCCCAGCTTATTACCCAATACTTCGAGTGGCTTCGCTGCATATTTACGCAGCATGTAAACCATTGGGAACGCACCTGCGAGCATGATACCGATGTAACCAGCGGTTTCCAAAGCACGGTATTGGTCGGTTGGATCGGCGATAATTGGATCGAAGCCCCAAGCTCCGAAAATCTTTGTGAAGATGCCAGTAAAATGTTGCACGATCGAGAATACGAGTACGAGCTTGATACCAGCGTCCATCGTTTTTCCGAAGATCATAAAGGCACGAATCATCAGGTCTGGCAGGAAGCGCAGACCAGCAGCAATCGCTAATACAAAGAACAAAATCGGTGAAAGGTTCAGAAGTACCTGTCCGAAGCCAATAGCAAAAGCATAAGTAGATTCAGCGTTCGTCGAGATTTCATTGCGAACCTCTGCATTTGTCAAAACAAGAATAGCACTGGAGATAAAAGCACCAATCGGAACGGTCAAAATACCGGACATTACGCCAAGCGCCATGTATTTATGGTCGCGCTTGTCCAACATAGCGAGTCCCATTGGGATGGAGAATACGATCGTAGCACCGGCCATCAGACCGACGATCATCGCCATAACCCAACCTTCCGTGGAGGTCTTCAGGAGGTTTGCCAACTGATAGCCACCCATGTCAGAGGCGAGAATCGCTGTTGCTGCAATCGCAGGATCTGCTCCAATTTTGTTGAAGATGGGTGATACCGCTTTTTCTACGAACCAAGAGATGTACGGGAGGGACGCCATAATACCGGCAGCAGGAACGAAGATGTAACCTGTTGAGTGAATCCCTTCCATGAACTCCTTACCGAGACCCTCATCGCTGTTGCGAATCGCGGCAATGGCACCAATTACTGCACATAACATGATGATGTAAATAATGACGCTTCCAATGTGCTCCATGGATATCCCACCTTTTTGCGGATGTAAACAATAAAAGCACTTAGGATCTCCCGAATGAATGAGATATACCCTAAGCGCCTTTGCTTACTTTGTATGAACTTGTTTACAGGTAATGGCAATAACAACCAGCTGGAACCGCTTTCATAGCTTGCTAAAAATAAACGGAAAATACTTGTCACGTTTATTCCATTGTGTACATTCTGAATATTTTATGCTAGAAAGCGCCGTTGCTTTACTCTGCATTATAAAGAGATTATATGGGGAGGCATGGCTAATGTCAACTGCCCTTTAGGAACAAAGAACGAATTATGTGAGGAAAAAGTGCTGGAAAAAAAAGCCGCCCTTGTTATTCGCAAGGGCAGCTTTATGTGTAATTTACAGTTTTACTACGTTCTCAGCTTGTGGACCACGGTTGCCTTCAACCACGTTGAATTCTACGCGTTGGCCTTCTTCGAGGGTTTTGAAACCGTCGCCTTGGATTGCGCTGAAGTGAACGAATACATCGTTTCCGCCTTCAACTGCGATGAAGCCATAACCTTTTTCTGCGTTGAACCATTTAACTGTACCTGTTTGCATGGGTGTTACCTCCAACAAAATAAAATGAATATGTAACTTTTATTTATATAAAATAAAATTCACACATTGTAAAAGGTTCAAACATAAGTGTAAACCCTTTACAATATGTGAACGCTTTAAATAAGAATCTTTTGTTTAAGATAATATTATCACAGACCAAAGAGGAAAGCAATCGCTCAATAAGTGAAAGGACGGCCCAAAAAGGAAATTCTGAGCCGTCCATTATAAACATCCAACAAAATATTACTTAGGAAAAGAACTTCACTCTCTCATCCAACGGCTGGAATTGTTTTTCACCTGGCTGAGCGGTTGGTTTGCCAAAAGGCATTTGTGCTCGCAGCTTCCATTCGCTAGGGATCTTCCACGTTTGTTGGACTTCTTCATCGATGAGTGGATTGTAATGCTGCAAGGAAGCACCGAAGCCCTCGGTTTCCAACGCAGTCCACACAACATACTGAAGCATTCCAGAAGATTGCTCGGACCAAATCGGGAAATTATCTTTGTAGGCTTCGAATTGCTGCATGAGGTTTTGGACGACGCTTTGGTCTTCAAAGAAAAGAACAGTGCCGTAGCCGCTACCGAACGAGTTCATTTTTTCTTCGGTGGCTCCGAAATTTTCAGCGGGAACGATTTTACGCAGCGTTTCTTTGGTAATGTTCCATAGCTTATCGTGCTCAGCACCCAAGAGGACAACAACGCGAGCGCTTTGGGAGTTGAATGCGGATGGGGTGTACTTTACTGCTTCCTGCACGATTTCTTTAATACGCTCATCAGATACTACATGTTCCTTGCTGATCCCGTAGTACGTTCGTCTGTCTTTTACGGCTGCAATAAAATCCTTACTCACTCTGCATTCCTCCTGCAACTTGTTTTACACTAACATGATGCATTGAAAGGGAGAAGCTTATTCAATGTTTTGTTTCTTACATTTCGTAATTAAATATAAAATTTCGTGCAACTATTGTCAACATTTGGGTTTGTTAATAGCGATAAGTTAACTTTTTTTCGGTTACAATGGGATAATAAGGTTCCAGTTAGCAAGGAGGATATTATGATTACCAAAATGGCAACCGTAGCTGTCTACGTAGAAGATCAGCAACGCGCAAAAGTGTTCTGGACAGAAAAGGTTGGATTTGAAGTCAAGCAAGAGCACCCGATGGGACCAAACAGCAGTTGGCTGGAGGTAGGACCAGCAGATGCCCAGACTGCTTTGGTTCTCTATCCGAAAAGTATGATGAGCAACTGGCAGGAACAAAAAGCCTCGATCGTTTTTGAATGTACAGAAATTGAAAAGACGTACGAAACGATGCGCGCAAACGGTGTTGTTTTTCAAGGAGAACTCAACAAGATGCAATGGGGGACCTATGCGACCTTTCAGGATGAAGACGGCAACAGCTATTTGCTAAAAGGATAAGAGTAGTGACGACCTCTGGCCAAATGCGGCCGGAGGTTTTTTAATAGGATGAATCAAACAATCGCGCGAACGAGGTAATACATATGCGTAGTGGGCAGACCGTCAGAAGTCGCATAGTGGTCAAAAATCGGCATAACATTCTCCATGTGTTGTTCGATGGCGGATGTGAGAATAGTGGGGTTTTGCCCGAAGCAACGCATGCGAATGACATCAAGTGGAGTCTGAAAATACTCGGTGGCGATCACCGTCTGAATATCGACTCGCTGGAAAGCAGCTTGTCTGAGTCTCTCCTGCAAATGTTTTAGGATAGGAGTGTCAGCTGGACGTGGACCAAATAAATGAGGAAACCATTCGAATAATTCGGCGGACAACTGATCGCCCGGATGTAATCCGATGAATGAGCCTCCTCTTTTGACGACGCGTCCTATATCTGGATAAGCGGAGGTAGGTCCCTTGCGATTGTAAGCGCAATCGAACGTATCGTCATGGAAGGGGAGGGTATATTTTGTATTGGTGACAACGAAGGAGACGTTCTCGGGTGTTTGCGTACGGGCCTTTTGCACAAAGTTTTCTGTCACATCCAAGCCGACGATTTCTTTGGCAGAACGGCTCCAGTCCAGTGTGAATGCGCCGTGCCCGCAACCGATGTCGAGAACAGATTGATTCGGAACCATGCGACCAATTTCCTCCATAAAAAGCGACTCGCCATTCGGTTCTGTAATGGTAGAGCGCCACGGGTATACGTATTCACCAGTCATTTTGGCCAACTGAGTGTACCAGGCTAAAGAGTGGGGGGCGAGCCAGTCTGGATGGGTGTTCGGATTCAGTGGGTGAAGCATGATCGGTCACCTCTCATCTAACGATAATGCACAGTAGGTTTTATTGTAATAATTTCCCTGTCTTTTGACAAACTCTTTAAACGGCTTTACACGGACGAAAAGTAGCGATAACGTGGAAGGTGGAAAGCGGTTGAAAGGAGCCAGGGCAAATGATTTTGTCACAACAATATAAAAGCATTCTGGTCGTGACCTCCGTTGACGCGGAACGGGATGCAGTGATTCGCGGCATTCAAGGGGATGAGCGTTTCACAGTTATCGCAGGAGGAGTAGGACCAGCCGCAGCCGCAGCGAGTACAGCCAGAGCGCTTGCATGCGCGGACTACGATCTGGTCATATGTGCAGGAATATGCGGTGGATTCGTGGGACAAGCAGAGGTTGGGTCACTGGTTGTCGCAACGGAGATTGTTTGTGCGGATTTGGGTGCAGAAACGCCTGAGGGCTTTTGCAGTGTGGACGAGCTGGGATTTGGATCAGCGAGAGTAAGTGTTGATCAGGAGTTGGTCGAACAGCTGACCCATTCGATGAAAGAGGCAGGGGTGGTTGCGAAAAAAGGCATCGTCCTTACACTATCCACCGTGACGGGAACAGCGGAAACAGCGGCGGCTTTGGCGCAGCGGATGCCAGATGCGCTAGCTGAAGCCATGGAGGGGTATGGCGTTGCGACTGCTGCCCAGGCTGCCAGACGACCTGTTCTGGAAATTCGCACGGTATCGAATGCAATTGGACCGCGGGATAAATCCGCTTGGCGGATAAAAGATGCGCTGGAATCTCTGGAAAAGGGAAGCTCTGTACTACGGGAGGTACTATCATGAAAATTGCGTTTTCACCATGTCCGAATGACACTTTTGTTTTTCATGCCTGGGCACATGATTTGATTCCGGGAGCGCCAAAGCTCGATATTTTGTACGCAGATATCGATATCACGAATACGCTTGCTGCACAGGGAGAAGGCCCGGAAGTAATGAAAATCTCCTATGCGGCATTGCCTTGGGTGATGGACAACTACTCGTTGCTCCCTTGCGGCGGTGCACTGGGAAGAGGATGCGGGCCGCTCGTTTTGACGCAAGGAAATGCTGTCGAGAGTGCGAACGATCCAGCACGCCTGTCCAACAAACGTGTAGCCGTTCCGAGTGAGCGCTCCACAGCTTATTTACTGTTCCGGCTCTGGGCTGCACAAAATGTCCCAGGTGGTGTAGGGGAGATCGTCGTCATGCCGTTTCATGAGATTATGCCTGCTGTACGTGACGGCAAGATCGATGCAGGACTCGTGATTCACGAAGCGCGTTTCACGTATCAAAACTACGGGCTGTCGCTTATGACTGATTTGGGCAACTGGTGGGAGTCTGATACCAATTTACCGATTCCGCTGGGTGCCATCATCGCGAAAAAATCAATGGATATCGAGGCTCTGACCAATTGGACACGCTCCTCTGTGGAATATGCATGGGCGAATCCGACTGCATCACAAGAATATGTCATGTCTCATGCTCAGGAGTTATCTCTGGAGGTAGCGCAAGCGCATATTAACTTGTACGTGAATGAGTTTACGAGAAATTTGGGTAACGATGGTTATGCAGCTGTCGAGGCGTTGCTCGGTCGTGCAGCCGAGGAAGGGCTTGTACCAGCATTTGATTTGTCGACATTACGGCGCTAGCTAATTCAATAATGCGAGGGGGCAGCTTACAGGGTTGCCCCCTTTTCCTGTTCGGGGGAAGCGTTATCCTGCGTAGATCAATCCACATGCCAGGCGTTTTCCGCTATTTCCTGCCGGCTGTGAACGGAAGTCATCCGGACTTTGATGGATGATCAAGCTTCTGCCGACCACATCGGCTGCACTGATTTTGTTTGTGAAAAAAGTCATTCGTGCATAGCCGTCATTGGAAAACAGCACGGGGAAGTCGCCGACGTGGTTGCCATGTGGTTGTTGTGTAGGGTTCCAATGACTGCCTGCTGCCGTAAAGGGATCTTCAGGATTTCCGACGGTGCAAACGCCATGCTCATGCAAATGAAAGCCAAATGGCCCGATTTGCGGCTGATTGCCAGTGGCTGGCTGGAAAGCGGGGAGGCCGCTGACTTCCACGAACACTTCGGTGCCGTAGGGGACATCGGTAAAAACAACGTAGCCATGCAGGTTCGGTGCCAGTGGACCACCCTGAATTTCGGCAAAAGATTGTCCTTTTCTCCGTCCATGTTGTGAGGACACGGCTCGCAAGTCATGTTCATATGGGTATTCATAAGGCTGACATCCGTACATGTTATACACCACCTTACTTCATGAACCAGTTTGACATATCTTATGTAAGTGGTGGGCGTATGGTTACTGGGCGGGGTAGGAAAACCAGGCGATTTCATAACGATGTGAGAGATGCAGTCCAGCTTTTTCAGCCGTTTTTTGCGAAGCGACATTCGAATCCATACAGTCCCACCACACAGTTGCTGCTTCCTGATGAAGCCTATTTTGCAATTGATAAGCAAGTGTACTAGACAAGCCTTTTTGACGATAGGGCTCTATTGTTTCTACGCCGATTGCATGAGTCGACTGATAGACCGCTGTGGACATACAAATGCTCGCCACCTCGTGATCAGTCGTAAGGGCAGCATATCCGTAGCCATTTTCCAAAAAGTCATCGATGGAGTACCAATACTCATGGAGGTAGTCGGTCACAAAATCGAGGTTGGGAGGAATTACGGTGCCGCGCCGGCGTAAAAAGCTTTCCTCCAGTTCAATAGAATAGTAGGGGGCAGGAATAACAAGCGATGGCTTCTCTCCCTGATCACGAGAAGACTGATAGACGAGTTGCGTACTCGTCTCCCAGCCGCTGCCGCCCATAATAGGCGTGAGAAATGAATCCCACTCTTTTGATTCCCGTGAGAATTCAAAATAACTAAGGTCCTTTTGCAGTAAAATAGGGCCAATTTGTGTTTGGACAAAAGCAGTGAAAGCAGCGGGGGAAATGCTTTTGCTCGGTACTCCAAGGAAAGCGAAGCTGCTTAGACCGGTTGACCATACGAGTGCACAGGAAGGCTTGTCGGGATTATCTACCCAAAGTAACCCGGGATGATTGCCTGCGACCACACCTGCAAACATCACGTCACTTTTATCATGGAGAAGCTGCCCTGCCAATTGTTGGTTTCCTTTTACGAGGTACACGTGAATCCACTTCCTTTTAAAAAGTTCTACATGAGCATAAGTAAGTATTTACCAAACGAAGAGGAAGTTCCTTTTCCCACGTGAACATTGACGTTAAGGGCAAAGTGCAGCTTTCAGCCTCCAAAGTGCATAGTCGTACCATGGGTTGTTGTATAATGTGCATACGACGAATTTTGCAGTGTACGGTCTGCTGTCTTTTGGTCAGCACCGCTCATATAGAGGAGGATGAACATGAAAATTGAAATTTGGTCTGATTTTGCCTGCCCGTTTTGCTATATTGGAAAGCGCCGTCTGGAAGGAGCGCTGTCTCAATTTCCGCATAAGGATCAAGTAGAGGTCGTATATCGCAGCTTCCAGCTAGACCCACAGATGGAACGCGATACCGATATGGACATGCATGAAGTACTGGCAGCCAAGTATAGCATTCCGCTCACACAGGCGAAGGGGATGAATGACCAAGTTACCCAAATGGCAAAAGGTGTCGGTCTCGATTATCATTTTGACACGATGATCCCTACCAATACATTCGATGCGCACCGCTTGACGCACTTTGCCCATGCGCATGGAAAAATGAAGGAAATGAAGGAGCGACTGCTGAAGGCGTACTTTACCGAATCGCTCCATCTCGGAGATCACGAGGTGCTGGCACAGCTTGCTTCTGAGGTAGGCTTGGACAAGGAAGCGACGCTCGCCATGCTGGCAGGAGACGAATACAGAGAGCAAGTACAAGAGGACAAACAAAGAGGCAACGATTTGGGTGTCACGGGCGTACCGTTCTTTGTCATTAATAACAAATATGCAGTATCTGGCGCGCAGCCAGGTGAAGTCTTTTTGGGAGCATTGAACCAGGTGTGGGAAGAAGAAAGCGCAGCTCCTGTTCTGAAATTCGTGCAGAACGACGAGAAAAAAGACGAGCCATCCGGCGACAATTGCGCGGATGGCTCCTGCAAAATATAAGGTTTAGCTAGGTTATAACTGATTTACCAGCTACCTAATCAGACAAGGTCATCAACTAAAAAGCCCGCAACGAACCTCCATGAAAATACGCTTCATGGAGGTTTTGTTTCTTTTTTTGGAGAACGATCGATGTGAAGCCTTTAGCGGGAAAGCATGGGATAACTCGCGTGCACATGCTGTTTAAAGCTCTCATAGTCCGAGGCATGTATATGGGAGTGGTGGTCGCTTATACATACATGATTCATGCCAAGGCGCTGAGCGAACCGATTGCCCGCTTCTGTGATATTATCCATGATAATCGATTGGATGCGGTACCCACTCTGTTCGACATGAGCCAGTACATCGAGATAATGATGTAGCATCATGAGCAAGGCAGGGCTTTTCCGATAAGATTGATCGACAACGACACAGGACAGAAAATAATAGACTTGCTCGGGAGAAGTAGCTAAATCTTCGATATCCGCAGTCGTCATCAGGCTATCTTTAAACGTCCCTTGCGCAATTTGCAGGTAAATATGCGGCTTGACGGGAAGCAGGTTCATAAAAGCGATGATGCGCTCATTCTCTTCGATCGCAACGACGGAATCGGGACGAAACAAATACCAATTGTAGCTCTCTTGGTAAGGTGTAATAAATTCGGCATCATAGTATTGAAGCTCGAGCTGTTCCATTTGTCTAAAGTGCTCAAGGTGCAAATGCTCCATGATCTTCATAAGAAAATCTCCTTCTTTACGAAAAGCGGCTTGCCGTAGAGATCCATAAAAATAACTCCTTGTATAGACGATTTTGTTGTTATACCGTCTTACTAGGCCACAGCCCGCCGATATAGCTTATAAATCTCTGAGTTTCCTTTGCCCGCTTGATTCTGTTCGAAAACAAAGATGGTTCATTTGGTTGGTAGCGTATTCGCAAGGATTCCTTCAGTAAGAGATGCCATTCACCTGGGAGTTCTTGCAGAGCTTGTTCCACGGCTTTTCTCTTTGGAATAATGCCTTCATGGATGAGCGAGCAATAGATTCGGCATAAGGTGAAAACGGCGAATTCTACCCACCCATCGAGCAGGAATTTCAGCATGCTTTTTCCTTTTGACGACCAATAATCATGTACATTGTATTTCATCGTTTCCCCGACATCAAACCACTGGGTAGGGATGTGTAATGCTTCAACACTTTTCCCCATAACGGCAATGCCCTGGTGCTTGAGGATCCACCACGTCACATGATTGATATCATAGTGGCCGGATGATTTGAATGTCCCGTTGTCAACGTAAGGATAAGGCTCCAGGGATGGATTGGTTTTTCCGATGTCTTCCAGTTGGATATACATGCCGTCCATTCTTTTAGCTAGCGGGTTGGCGTTTTCGAGAGCCTGGTGAATGTTCTTGAGTGTTTCTATTTCTGTATTCGTTAACCCTCTGTGTAAAAGTGTTACAAAATCAATATCGCTGGAATCTTCCTCGAAGCCAGACAGAGCAATAGAACCATACAAATACACACCATAGATGACATTCGGCAGTTCTGTCATAAGCCGTTGCGTATAGTCGTGTAATAAAGGTCTAACGCTTTCCGGGATTCTCGAGTCCATAAGTAATCTCCTTTCTGGTGATCAAGATCAAGATTAGCTTGATGTTCATCCTGTTATCATCACGTTTGCATGGTCAATCATAGCTTGAACACGCTGGCGATTTCCATAATTTTCATACCTCAGTAAATGAGATAAAGTTTACTTAGTTTTTAATTTTCTCGCAAGAAGAATCTTCATCGGATGGGAAAATGGTTTGAGCCAATTGATTCGGAATTCTCTTGCAAGAAATAAAAAGATAAGGTAAAACATGGATGTATCTCAAGCCGATACAATAGAGAGACCAAGTGTCTGAGTGATAAGAAGGTGAGGATCTGCGATGAACTTTTTCAAGAAGCTATTCGGCGGTACGAACAACGGAGAAAAGTCAAAGGACGGCACTACGATTTACACATATGACCAGCAGGCAACGTATGAACCCCCAGCTCCCATGGAATATGTAGAAGAAATCGGAAATCACTTTCAAAAAGTATTTGCGGGAAGAGAAAGCAGTGTTTTTCACGAAATTATTTCCGATACGATCCATATTGATGTGAATGTGATGAGCCCTACAGAAGAAGAGCCATTTTGGGTTCTGTATACGAATGGGATGAGTGATTTACCGATGACGATCCCGGATGAAATACAGGAGCAGATGGAAGAGAATATCGAGCGAGCAGAACTGATGATATTTTTGCCAGCTTCCTGGGAACTGACACAAGAGTCGCTACAGGATGAAAATAACTACTGGCCAATTAGACTGATGAAGATGCTGGCGCGGTTTCCTCATCAGTACAATACATGGCTGGGTTACGGACATACGATACCGAATTATCAGGAATATGAACCCTATGCGGATGGCACGGGTCTAAATGGAGTTGTTCTGTTTCAGCTATCAGAGGAAATCAGTGTCATTCCCACGAAGGACGGAAACAAGATTCATGCCTATTTCTTAATTCCTTTGTATAAAGAAGAGATGGAATATAAATTAGAGCATGGCATGGATGCGTTATTGGATAAATTGTTTGAGCTGGACGATGATGCGCTGATTTTGAATCCGAATAGAAGAAACACCTGCAAGTAAAAATATATGAATTTCCCACCCCTTTTAGCTAAAGGGGTTTTTTGTAAAATGTTAGAATAATCACATAAAAGTCCGATTGGAGGCAAGACGATGATTCATTTTCGTGTCGCAACAGCAAAAGACCTGAATAGAATTGTTCAAATGCTTGCGGATGATGAATTAGGTAAGACGAGAGAGCGTTACGAAACTCCGCTACCAGAAAGCTACATAAAAGCGTTTGAATCCATTGATGCAGATCCCAATAATGAATTGATTGTGGCGTGCCGCGGTGAGGAAATTATTGGTGTGCTACAGATTACGTTTACTCCTTATCTGACCCATCAAGGTAGCTGGAGAGCGACGATTGAGGGGGTTCGGACTGCATCTACGGAAAGGGGGCAAGGAGTTGGGAGCAAGTTAATCGAATGGGCGATTGAACGGGCAAAAGAGCGAGGGTGCCATCTTTTTCAACTAACGACAGATAAACAACGCGAGGATGCTTTGCGCTTTTATGAGCGATTAGGTTTTAAAGCGACGCATGAAGGACTAAAGATGAAGCTATGAATTAACTAACGGAGTAAAAAATAACGGGTTCCATATACGATATATAGAACCCGTTGCTCCTCGGTTATGACCAAGGCAAGTCAGTCCCTTTCTATACTGATCGCATAAATATTACCAACATCCAAATCATCAAGCTGTATGGATAAACGTGGTTTCCCAGGACTGTCACTTCTCAATATATAGCCGCCCCAATCCTTGCCGCCGTAAGCCTTATATCCAGTGGTGTCTATGCCAAAAATATCTTGAATAAGCGGCTTTGTGACGGGAATTGCTTCATCGATTGATTTGATAATTATATGGTCCGTTACATACTGCACATCATATACTTGGCCTGTTTGTGCTCCGACTCCCACCGAATATATCTCGTGCTCGTTGTGAAACGTCCATCTATCTTCTTTCTTATCTGATGATTTGATTGCTAGGGTGAAGGAGAGATCATTTTTATTGGAGAAGCGCGTCAAAGCTTTTTGCGCGATGTCCAGAGACTTTTGATCTGCATCCTTAGGGTTGTAATTCAAGGTATAATCAATGACCTTGTTTGTAGATAAATCAACATGAACATCCTGATCTTTTTCCAACTCAAAGCTTAGAAGGGCTGAGTTTTTTCTTTTAACGAATTCGGCCGTTTCGAAGTTAACCGGTTGTTTCGTATTGTTATAGGCATTTCGTGCAGTCTCTACATATTTATGATAAGGCTCCGTCAATTCTTGAATGGCAAAAGTTGCTTTGAGGGCAATAACTTCTGTCGTATCAGGCTTAAAAAGCACCCAGGTTGCGTCATCCTTTGTCCGTACAGCATAGGATGACGCGTTTTTCTCGATCTCTTCAAAAGTAAAGTTCTTCTCAATGCCAGTCGCCGTAGTGATTGCCTTCTGGGCAGCCGTAAAATATCTTTGCTCTTCGGGAGTTAAAGCGGCACTGCTCGTTGATTCTGCCGGGGGAGAAAATGGTTTCATCCAGAAAAAACCGAGCAACAGGCCGCAGGTGATCAGCCCTTTTGCCATCCATCCATAGTACATTCTTCGTTTGTTCACTTTTTGAAGTCTACCTCCTTCTTCTCGCACACCTTCTAATATTGCTTGGCTTCGTTCTCGGGAAAGGGCTTGCTCAGGGAATTGATTCAATTCTTCCAGAATGATCTGTTCATCACATGATGGCATCGTTCATCACCTCCGCAATGGAAACATGCATTTTGTTTTGAATCGCTTTCATTGCTCTATGCAAAGTAAGATTGACCTTGGCTTCCGTCCATCCCAAAACCTCCGCAGTCTCCTTGCTCGATAATCCCTTGATCCCTCTGAGTATCAACACGTCCCGATAAGAAGACTTTAACTGATTGATCATTTCATAGAGCAGACGCTTGTTTTCACTTAGCATCAGAGACTCTTCCGGTGTTTTGTCGTGCGACACGAGATGCTGCATGAAGATATCCGGCAACCAGCTGATTAGCTTTGTTTTGCGTCTTTCATCAATTGCTATGTTTCGTGCTATGGCAAACAGCCACGTTTTGGGATTCTCAACCTCTGTTCCCTGCAAAGCTTTGAGGGCACGAATAAAGGTCTCTTGAACCAAATCGTCGATGTCTGTTCGGCCCGTATAATAGACGAGAAACCGATATACATCTTGGCTGTATGTGAGAAACCATTGCTCAATTCGTGCTCCAGAATGATCATCCACTGGTGTTCCACCTCCTTGTCACTGTATAGACGGAATAGCTGCTGACAATCTTTCACTTTCATGAAAAAAATGAGACACCCCGGAAGATCAGTCAGGTGTCTTTGCTCTATCGTATGGTTCTAGTAGCGGGGAAAATCAGTTTGGCCGTTGTCCCTTTCCCTGGTTCCGATAAAAAGTGGAGCTCTGCCCCATGGCAATCAGCAATTTGCTTGCAAAGCGTCAAGCCTAATCCAGCACCGCCGCCGTTTCGAGCGCGGGAGGGATCTACACGATAGAATGCCTCTGTTATGTGGAAGAGATGTTCTGCTGACATTCCTTTTCCATTATCTTCGACCATTATTCCTTTTTGTCCATGATCCAGAAAAGCAGCTATCTTGATTTGTCCACCAGTACCACAAGCCTTCAACGCGTTATCTACGAAATTGACGAGCAGTATATGCATGAAATCAGGATCACACTCTAACGAATCAAAGTGACATTCCGAAGTAATCCGAACGTTTTGTTCTGTTGCCATAAGAGACAGAGCTTGCTCGACGCCAAGAAACAGCTGCTTTATTTCTACAGTTTTTCGCTCGATCTTGTTTTCACGAAGTGTTGCCAATTCAAGCAAACGATACGCAATCTGTTGAAGTCTACGGCTCTCCGACATGATATAGGTTGTGGCAAACAGCTTGTCGTCTTCTGTGCGAGCCACTTTTTGTATGTATTCTGCATAGCCGTAAATAGTCGTGAGCGGTGTGCGAAGCTCATGTGCAAAGTTATCGATAAACTGCTGCTTCTGCTGAGCGGCTGTCGCTAACTGCTGGATTTGACTCTGAATTTCCTTTGCCATGTGATTAAAGCTTTGCGCCATTTCGGCCAGCTCGTCTTGTCCAGATACGGGAAGACGGGTATCATACGCACCAGCCGCGATTTGACGGGATGTTTGTGAAATTTGCGAGAGTGGCCTAAATAGTTTAGACAGCAATATATGAAGACCAAAAGCAAACAAAGCAGAAACCATCAAGCCCGCGAAAAACAGCATGTTTTTCATTTGCCTCCAGGCAGCAATCTCATCTGTTGTGTCGTATAGGTACACTATCGTATATACATCATAGGGAGCAAGCAGCTTTCCTGAAACGAGCACTGAGGTGCGCCCGTCTGATTCTTGCACAGAGACGAGTCTGCTACCGTCTCTCGGCAGCTCAGGAAACCCTTTTGGGACCGATAAGACAGACGAATTTGAATAGACCAGTTCCTTGTCTTTAAAAAGTACCAATGTCACGTTTTGATCCCCGGCAAGATAGCTGTAAGGCTGGAGCAGAGACGGGATGGAGCTGTCGATATCCGTTCCGCGGCCTCCTACCGCATGAAAATCTTGGAGGAGCGCAGAGGTGATGAAATAATGCTCATCCAAGCTTCTTTCTTGTGCACGATGGATTGTGTCTTTGAAGGTCGTGATCGATATAATGACGATCCCTAGGTTAAATATAAACAAAAAAAGGGCAAGGGTTGTTAAAAAGGTCCGGTATTTCATAGATTTCCTTTCGTTTCACCTCTGGTTTCATGAGAGCTCGTAACTCATGGGAAAAAGCCGCCAGCACAGTGTGGCGGCAAAAAAGGTTCCCTTATTTTTTTGGCTCGGCGATCTCAGGGTAGGATTATTATTTGGTTGGGCTTGTACTTCTCTTTAGCATGATAGCCGATGAACTCTTTATCTTTGCGCGCTATATACACAATGGCGATTTCACCGTTCTCGCCTGTGATCTCCGCCGATATGAGAGGGTCATTGTTCTCGACCATGCTTTGAAAATCGTATACAGCGGACTTGACTGGACCGTTAACAATATTGAACTTCTCTGCTGCCTTTTTGGCTAGGTCCACATACTCCTGCGGATTTTTCGCAAGCTCCTCATCGTAGGTCTCTTTTTCTATGAACGTTCTCTCGCGGAAGATGGTGAAAAATTCTCCGGTAACAGCGTCGATACTGAAGTAATAATTGAGCTTGTCATTAATTTTTACTTCACCCCACCAATGTGCGCGAGGAAGGTCTTCACGTGGGTTTTGGTAGCTCATTTCTACCACCTTCCCTTCCAGGCTCTGGGTATACATCGCCCAAATGGCTTTCGCTCCGATTTCCGCCGCCGCTTCTTTTGTGAGGTCTTTACTCGTTGGCTTTTGGTTGTTCATAGCATTCACGGTATAGTTCGCTTTTTTGTATCCGGGCGGCAAACTGTTTTGTGGCGTTTGGGAGGAAGTAACTGCATAATTCGCATAGCTGGTAGGGATTGTATTCGTTTTGTTGAAATCCGAAGCTGTTACGACCTGTACGAATCCTTGAAACAGCAATGTGCTGGTGCCAATAATTGCGGTGGCTGCCAAAATGGTTTGTTTGATTTTCATCTGAACCTCTCCTTCATTGTTTGGTTGTGATCACAGTTAGAAGTATAAGAGGGAGGAATTATCGAATCGTCATGGAGTTGTTAGGGAGTTGTAATAGTTTTTCGCTAATCTAGACCTCAAGACGATACCCCATTTTATAAACGGTCTTAATTCGGGATTCCATTTCCAGCTTCTTGCGCAGCTTTTGAATGTGGACGTCTACTGTTCTTGTATCCCCAACATAGTCATAGCCCCACGCGAGCTCCAGCAGCTTTTCCCGGGAAAGGGCGATATTCCGATTGTTCACCAACACTTCCAGCAAATCAAATTCCTTGGGGGTGAAATCTACCGGGTGATTATGAAGAAATAGCTGTCTGCTCTCGAAATCGATTCGGACCCCATCCAGTTCAAACGTCTTGTTCGTTTTCTTGGTTCGTCGCAACACCGCATCTACGCGCGCCAGCAGCTCCAGCATCTCGAACGGCTTCACCAAGTAGTCATCTGCGCCGAGCGTCAGGCCCTTTACCTTGTCTGTCAGGCTGCCTTTCGCTGTCAAAAAAATAGTGGGTGTCCCGCGAATATGGCGGAAAACCTCATATCCATCAACCTCCGGCAGCATAACGTCCAGCACAACGAGATCCATCTCGTGTTTATCCATCTCATCCAGTGCCGCTTTTCCGTCCATCACCGAAATACATCTATGTCCCACTGCTTGCAGGCTTCTTTTGATGAGCTCATTGATTGGAATCTCATCCTCGACAATTAGGATGGTTGCCACTTGGATCACCTCTCATAAAGAGCATAGCATGGGAATGTAATCGAGTTGTAAAAAAATAGTAGGTCAAAAACAGCCGCAATAAAAAAGAGGGACGCAGATTAGTCGCGTCCCACTCTAGTAGCGGTCTCTAGCCCATAAAAGTGATTTGAATTTTCGTGTTAAAGCGATCGGTAACAACCCAGCCTGCTGGAATCTGCTGATTATACCTGATCCATAGCTTCGCTCCCTTTGGTGCTCTTTGAATACTCGTAATTTCAAATTTATCCGTCGTACTATCCGTTATGACCCACCCTTGCGGCATGATTTGATTGTTTCGCACCCACAGTTTATCTCCGTAACCTGCTCCTTGTGTATAAATCATTTGAAGAGAAGTGCCACTGCTATCTATAACAGCCCATCCATCGGGAATCTGTTGGTTGTACTTGATCCAAAGTGTCGATCTGTACGTAGCTCCAATTACGCATGTAATTTCGAATTGAGTACTAGTACTGTCGGTAATCACCCAGCCTTGCGGGACTAGTTGATTGTTCTTGATCCACATTTTCGCTCCATAAGAAGAGCTCGCTGATAAGGAATGCTTTAGTGATGCATGAGATGAAATATTTTGTTCGGACGATTTCGAAAGCGTTGGTTCTGCAGCCTGAGTAGGAAGTGTTATAGACAGGACAACTAAGAATAAACCTAGACTTGAAGCCATACTTTTTTTAAGCATAAACAAACCACCTTTCTTTTATTTTCATCCATTATTTGTAATTTAAATCTATTTTTAACAATCGTAAAGCGACGTTTTTGTGAAATACTCTATATTCATTGCCTTGTCACAAAATGAAAAAAAGAGGGCACGAGTCCCTCTTGCGAAAACTATCTATAAGCTAAAAAATTCTTTCGCAGTCTTGGTAGTAGCGCTGGCCACTTCCTCAGGGCTCAATCCCATACATTGTGCGACCGCATGCAATATATGTCTCAAATACATTGGCTCATTCCGACCGTCCACAGGCTTTTCTTTCAAATCACGAGGGGTTAAAAATGGCGCGTCGGTTTCAATCATCAAACGATCCAAGGGAATCTTTTTGACAAGCTCCCGAAGATGCTTCCCGCGTCGTTCATCACAAATCCATCCCGTAATCCCGATATGGAAGTCCATCTCTAAATAGGTTTCCAATTCCTTAGAGGTTCCGGTAAAGCAGTGTACAACCGCACGATTGATATTTTGACGATGCTCTTTGAGAATGGAGACAAAATCAAGATGAGCATCGCGTTCATGCAAAAACAACGGCAGTTGAAGTTCTGTGGCCAGGGAAATTTGTTCGATGAACCACTTTCTTTGAATATCACGCGGGGAGAAGTCACGGTTATAATCCAGCCCGCACTCTCCAATCGCTACCACATGGGGAAGAGATGCCAGTTCTCTTAATTTCTTGATTGTCGATTCATCACAGCTTTTTGCATCGTGAGGATGAATACCTGCCGTAGTGTACAGCTTTCCTTTGGAGCGACTCGCATATCGTGAGGCATCCATACTGTTTCTCAAGCTTGTCCCTGTCAAAATTAACGGGTATATTCCTTGTTTCTCTGCTCTGGCAACGACCTCATCGCGATCTTGGTGAAAGGAGCGGTGCATCAGGTTTACGCCTATATCGATGATCTGTGTATCCAAGAGAATCCATCCTTCCAAGTAAGAGGTATGAGTGCGTACTGATTTTCACTGAGATTCCTATTTTTGGTTGTTTTTCATTATAGCTGATGGAGCTGTTAGGTTCTATAGACGAAAAGACGAAAAATCCTCCCTGCGGTGACAGAGAGGATTCTTTGCTTTCATTTTCAAGTAGGAATGATTCTATTACTCAACCAAAAATCTGCTTATATATCAGATCAGCATTCTCTTTCTTTACAAACTTTCGAACCTTGCCTTCATTATCGATAAATGCCCAACGATAGCCCCATTGTGCATCTTCCTCTGGAGTTGGTTTGTACGCAAACACTCCTTTGTTCTTTGTAGGTGAATGTAAAATATTGGTGATATGTATAATGTAATGGAAATGGGGGGGATTAAAACAGATAAATTCATATTTTCAAATAAATCGGGCGCGTCAAAGCTGTTGGAAGGTTATTCACAAAATGTTCACTTATGAAGAGATGTTTGCTATCACTATAATAGCAAAGTGTTAAAAAGAAGGGATGATGAGATATGCATGCAGAGACAAGACTTCCTCGAAACGGAAAAGAGGGTATCCTATTTTTATTAATTATTTCAATCCTTTCCGTAAACATTATTGCACCTATTATAGTGGGGCTGGAACGTGGGTTTAGCAAAGAAGTTTATTTAGACACAGTAAAGATAATCCCTTTTATGTGGATCATTGTTGTTCTATTGGTAAAACTGGTTGCGGGACCGATTGTAAGCAAAGTGATGCCAAAATTCGTGGGACAGACAGATGGATTTAATGCCAGAGTGTTACTAAATATTTTGCTAAATGTTACGATCTTATCTATTTTGTTGTCCATTATCGGAATGTGGGTTGGCACGAAGGAAATAAGTCTAGAACCGTTTCGAAACTTCCTTCATAACTGGCCGAGAAACTTCGGTATAGCATTTTGGGTTGAAATATTGATTGCTCACCCAATAGCCAGATTTGCTATGAAAACAATACACGCAAGACAGGCGCGTAAAGCAGCTGGTTGACAATTTTAGTCTACTCCTTTTAATGATTCAATCATATTGATGTTGGTTACTTTTCTTTGAAGGAGCAAGTTGGACAGAATCGTAAGCAAGTAAGCAAGAATAACAGAAACCAACAAGATAGGAATCGTTAATTGATCCGGGATTTGTTGATGGGTACTAGACAGTGCTCTGACAATCACGGAATAAACGTAACTGCTTATCGGTAAAGCTACAAGGATCGCAAATGTAGTGAGAATCAGGTTTTCCAAAAAGATAAGTCGGTTTATTTTATGTTTTTGATAGCCTAATACCTTAAGTGTTGCAAGCTCGCGATTCCTTTCATAAATGTTGATGGAAGAGATTGTGTATATCGCGCCAAAAGAGAGGATGACGGCGCAAACAATAAACATGATAAATACAAAATTGTTTTGTTTCAAAATATATTCAGCGGTTTTCTTTAGGTCAGCTCTATCTGCAATCGTTTCTACATGAGGATCTTGTTCAAAGAAGTTACGAACGCCAATAAGATCTACAGAGCTGTTTGCTTGAACGAAAAGCGAGGTTGGGCTGTAGTCTATGCCAAGGCTCTTTAAATAGTCCGGTGTGATATAAAACGAAGGATTCGAATACTGCGTAGATATATGTAAAACCTTCATATCTACAGTTTTGTTTTTAAGCTCTGGTGCTTTGAACGTGATATGGATGACATCTCCTGCTGAAATATGATATTTGTCGGCATAGGATTTTGGTACCAGCATACCATTATTTTCGAGAGTGATCGGTTTATCATTTTCGTCAAAGAAATGAATGAGTGTGTTTTCTTTTTCAGTAACAATGAGAGTGGCATTATCTTTTTCATCACCTTTTATGAATTCAACAGGAAAGGTGGATAGATCATAACCATTTTTTATACCGGAGGGGAGCTTTACCGTATCAATAGATGTTCCCATCGTATAATCCACTCGTAAATCATACGTGTAAACATCTTCTATTTGGCTCGCTACTTTTTGCAGCGCAGATTGAGTGCCAAAAGCAGTGATCAATAAGACTGTGCTTACAACAACACCAATGGAGCTCGCTAAAGCTTTTTGTTTATTAAGGAAAATGTTTCTTAAAATGAGTTTGTAGCTATAGAAAATATGACTCCAGATAACCGGAATTCTTTCTATCCATAGCGTTTTCATCTTCTTTGGCGGTTTGGGACGCATAGCCTGAGCCGCACGTTCTTTTAACAGGGTTCTACCACTTAAGTAACACGCTAGGATGCCAAAAGCACTGGAGAAAATAATGGGTGGAATAAAAGAGTAAAAAGAAAGGGAGTATGTAATGCCAGGCAGAGAGTAGGCTCTTGCACTTGATTCAGCTACGAATGGAACAAATACAAGAGCGGCAACCGCACAACCGATGATTGAGCCTATGAGACCTGCCAGCACAGGGTATCCCGTGTAATGTAGCATGATGCTTCTGTTTTGGACACCTAAAGCCTTCATAATCCCTACTTGGTGTCTTTGAGAATCAATCATTCTCGACATGGTAAGAAACAGAATAATAGCGACAATCAAGAAGAGAACGAAAGGGATAACCATACTCATCAATTTATTGTTCTGTATCGTTTCATTTATTTTCGAATAGCTGAAAGTCCGTTCTTTACTTACTTGGTTTACATAAGGAAGGTGTTTGGAGTGTGCTTCAATGGATTGACCTAATTTGTCAATATCGTAACCTTCTGTCGCATCGATCAAGATTTCATTAAAGGAAAGGCCACCTGAAATTTCAGAGATGGTCTCTTCGGCAATATAAGCGACTCCGTAGGTTTTATGGTCTTGTATTTCGTTCTTTTTTGCATGCTCGACATTCTCACCCCAGCCGCTAATGGTAAATGTAAAATCTTTTTCATTCACACGAATACTGATTTCATCACCGACTTGAAAAAGATGTTCTTTCGCATAACGCGAATCTAATAATATCTCATTCTTTTTGGACGGGATTTTGCCCTCAATCAGAGCAATCGTGCTAATTTCGTTTTTGACAGGGATGGAATGAATTTTCAAAGAAGCTTTTTTGCCTTCAAAGGATTGCGTGGCATCGAAGGTATAACGTGCTTCTATTTTTTTAATGCCTTCTATTTTACTTAAAACAGCGACATCATTTTGGGAAATTTGATTGTAATATACATACAGGTCACTTACGTTATGTTCTTGAAAATAATCTTCTGTATAAGCACTAAGATTATTGCTATAAGTTACTAGCCCCACATAGAAAAAGGCTCCTACTGCGATAACCAAGACAAAGGCGATAAATTGCCCGATCGATTGTTTGATATCCCTTCCTAATTTTAAAAATAATTTCATCATCACCACTCAATCCCTTCCACACTTTGCTTTTCATGATTAATGGTAACGCTTTCAATCATTCCGCTTTTCACCTTAATAATTTTGTCAGCCATAGGAGCAATGGCGGAATTATGTGTGACCAATACGACGCACTTTTTCGTTTCTTTGTTCAAGTCCTGGAGAAGCTTTAAGACGGACTTGCCTGTCACATAATCCAATGCTCCGGTTGGTTCATCACAAAGTAAAAGCAAAGGATTTTTGGCAACAGCTCTCGCAATGGCAACTCTTTGTTGTTCGCCGCCAGAGAGCTGGGAAGGGAAGTTTTTCATGCGATTTTGTAATCCAACTTTATGTAAAATCTCTTTCGCATCCAGATGGTTTTTACATACTTCCGAGGCAAACTCAACATTTTCGAGAGCGTTTAAATTCGGAATTAAGTTATAGAATTGAAAGACAAAGCCTACTTTCTCACCGCGGTATTGCGTTAATTTTTTTTCGTTGAACGTAGTGATTTCTTGGTCGCCAACAAATACCTGACCTGAGGTAGCCGTATCCATTCCGCCTAGCAAATTCAAAATCGTACTTTTACCAGCACCACTTGCACCCAAAATAACGACGAATTCTCCCTCCGCTATGGAAAAATCAACACCATTAAGAGCTTTGATTGGTACTTCTCCGATTTTGTATTCTTTCGTTACTTTTTTGAATTCGATTAAAGTCTTCACGGATTACATCTCCTCGATCAGTTTTCTGAAGAAGCTTATATACCATCATATACCAGCGGGGAGTAGTTACATCCCGCAGTCGATGTATTTTGACCTCGGTCTTCAGTAGGAGTTTGATCTCGCGTGTTCGAAAAAAACCTCTACAAGACCACTATCGCCTTTACATTCCTACTATTAACACCTCACATGTTTCCGTTTGAAGCCAAGCTGACCTTTACTTACTGCCTTTTGAATATTATCAAAAGCGTTTAGGAACTTGCTTTTTGCTTTGTCTTTTTGGACTTCTACAGGACCTACTGCCTTCGCGATTTCGACTGCCTTATCGTGGAGTGGCAAATAGGAAGTTGCCACGGTGTAAATAAATTGATTCATAGCGTATTTCGTTCGTTCAGAGGAATCGTGAATCGTATCTTTCACGGTTTCAAGCATAGTGGCAATTTTGCTTTCGGAAAATTCACGGTCGGGGCGATTACCCAAAAGCCAGCAGTAACAACTCCAGCCCGCAGACATTCTGAGCTCTTCGCCGCTTGTGATCCATTGATCGGCAACTTCTTGGGCAATATCTGCTTCAGATAAGGTTACTGCCACCACATAATCGGACAGCATATAAAAATAAGCGGAGTCCATCCAGCGATCAAAATCCGCCTTGGTCATTGCTTTTGGGTCTGCGATCACACCGGCAAAGTACATGGCGTCGTAGTTTCCGGTAGCGTAAAGCTGCTCAGCCAAGGGCTGATTGATCTTGATTTTTCTCGCCATGGGCTTCATAGCCCCTGTAGCCACGCCAAAAAGTGGTTCGTGAGCGCCATTGGATAGATAAATTTTCTTGGTTCGTTCCTTGCCGAGAGCTTCGAGCTCTTGCATAACCATTTCTAAATCCATCGTTTATCACTTCTTTCGTTGTTTTCTCTCCTATGCAAACGCAAAGTATCATTAAAATGATTGACGATATGATTAGTGATTATTATAATAACCACCATAGAACTTAGAGGTTATAACAATAATCACTAAAAAAGGTGGTGGTTTTTCTTTGGATGAAATCTATAAAGAACTTCAGAAATTGGGATTTTCACAATATGAATGCAAAGCTTATATCGGACTCTTGAAGCAGTCTCCTGTAACTGGATATGAGATTAGTAAAAGATCGGGTGTACCGCGTTCCATGATTTACGAAGTATTGGGGAAATTGTTAGATAAAGGTGCAGTTTATACAGTACCATCTGAACCTCTGACTTACTCTCCTTTGCCAGCTAAAGAATTAATCGCGCGATTGCGTAATTCCTTCGAGCAATCATTTGATTATCTTGAAAGAAATCTATCTGCATTAGAAAGTGAACAGCAAGTAGACGTGGTTCGACGCATTAGTACTGATGAACTGGTTATCACAGAAATGGTCGATATGATAAACAAAGCCCGAGAGGAACTATGGTTATCGATTTGGCAACCACAGATTTCTTTTATTAAACAGGACGTAGATAAGCGGGTAAAAGAAGGTGTTCCTGTATTTTCTATGTTGTTTGGAGCACCCGACACCGAGTTAGGTGCAACCACTCATCATGATTACATGTCTCCGAAAGTAGCAGAGGAACGTATGAGTGGTCGTTTAACCGTTGTCTCTCGGGACAATGAAGAAGTATTAATAGCAAATTTCGCTCCAAATACCGCCGCATGGGCTATAAAAACACAAGACCCAGCACTTGTATTAGTAGCGGTGGAGTACATCAGGCACGACATTATGTTTGCGCAATTAGTTAAGGAAGTTGGCCCCGAGAAAGCCGAAGCTGTCTGGATTAACCATCCTGACCTGTTCCACGTGGTTACAGGAAAACGGTTCAAGTAATTTGAACCGTATTTTCTTTCATTTTTTCATAGTAGTTATGATAATAACTCCCTGAATATAAATAAGACTAAGGAGGGATAAAATGGGTTTAGCGAATGACCAAATCGAAACGGTGGCAGATTCAAGAGATAAGGATACTTTTCGCCAAGGTGTAAAGGATTGTGTCCCTACGTTGCTCGGTTATTTAAGTATTGGATTCGCTGCTGGTGTGATCGAAAGGACAGCAGGTCTTAGTATAGCTGAGATAGCTCTAATCAGTTTAATTCTTTATGCTGGCTCAGCCCAATTTATCGCTGCCGGAATGATGGTAGCGAGCAGTTCGATTACCACCATTATTATTACGATTTTCTTTGTTAATCTGCGGCATCTTTTACTTAGTGCAGCCCTAGCACCATATTTTCGGCATCTTTCTCCGCTTAGGAACATGCTGGTAGGGTCTCTACTTACCGATGAGTCGTTTGGTGTTGCGATCAACGAAGCTGCAAAAAAGAATTACATTAGTGAAAAATGGATGCACGGTCTAAATGTAACGGCTTATTTAAACTGGTTCGTAGCCAATATAGCCGGAGCATTCTTGGGACAATGGATTTCAAATCCTGAAACATTAGGTCTGGATTTTGCTTTGACAGCGATGTTTATTGGACTGCTGGTACTTTCGATGTTAAGTCGAAAAAAAATTGTACGTGATGTAGTTGTTGCGATAATCGCAGTTGTTATTGCTGTGGGAACCAGTTCAGTGTTGTCTGGCAGCATGGGAGTTATTGTTGCTACAATTTTTGCTTCAACGATAGGGATGGTGATGGAAAAATGGAAGTAAGATTGGATGTTTTTTTGATGATTGTAGGAGCAGCTATTGTTACATTCATCCCCAGAGTCCTTCCTCTTATGGTACTGAGTCGCTTTCAATTGCCAGAGTGGGCAACACGATGGTTAAGCTATGTCCCCATATCTGTTATGGCGGCTCTGGTAGCGCAAGAGATATTTAAAAATGGTGAAAATATATCTTTTTCTACGAATAATATTGAACTTTTAGCAGCCATACCAACCTTTTTCATTGCGATAAAAACACGTAGTTTATTAGTAACTGTACTCGCAGGCATTATTGTTGTGATGGTTTTACGTTTTTTGTTTCCAGCCTGATCCCCTTCAAGCTGTTCATATGATTTCCGTTTTCTTTACTGACCATAACTGTCAGTGAAGTTGTTTTACAATTCATTTGTAGAACACGTTAAAAGGAGGGAATCACTTTGAAGGAAGTGTTGATTTTTATTACGGATGGTTTTGCTGATTGGGAGGCAAGTTACGTCAGTTCAGAGCTGAATAAACCAGGTACAGGATATCGTGTAAAGACAATCGCCATTGATCAGGAGCCTAAGGTTTCGATGGGTGGTTTAACGGTCCTTCCGGATTATAGCGTAAACGAATTCAATGCGAATGTAGATATCGCCATGTTAATCATACCTGGCGGAACGGGATGGAGAGAAGAGAAGAATCAGCTAGCAAAAGTAGTGGTTGAGTATTGTGTTAGCAAGGATATTCCTGTCGCTGCCATCTGTGATGCTACGACTTTTTTGGGGAATCACGGATTTTTGGACAATCATAAACATACAGGAAATACGTTAGCTTATTTGAAGGAAGGGGCTCCGAACTACAGAGGAGATCAATATTATGTAGAGGGTCAGTCAATCCGGGACGAGAATCTCATCACTGCGAACGGAAGCGGTGCATTGGAGTTTTCAAGGCATATCTTGGAGAGATTGGGTGTTTTGGAAGGCGAGGAATTGAATCAATGGTATGAATTATTTAAAAAGGGGTACTTTCCCTCGTAACAGTTTGGTTTGATAGGAAAGCACGAAAGCATTCATGCTTGGGTGCTTTCCTATTTTATTCGGATCAGTGAGAAATCCACTTTGAGAAGAGTCAAGAAACTTCCTGACATATTTTTATAATGTACCAAGCCGTAGTTCATAAAAATACTGCACAATGGGATGCTTTAACTTCATCTTCTCGGCCATATTTAAAATCCTCTTTTTTCCAACCCTTCTGTCCACCAAGGCTAAAATATTCAATAAGATATCATTGCTCTCTATGCTTTCCTCTATAGAAATAGATAAAAACTGATTAGCCACAACAAGAAAATTTGATTTACTTAATGTTGCCTGTGCTGACAAAAGCTCCTTTGCATATTCAGATATTTTTCTGCTTCTTGCAATTACTTTTAGACGATCCTCCGGTACGACCCCCTTGGTATCTTTTCTGACTGCTTCAATTTCTTCATTGTTGATAGGAATTTGGATATCTGAATCATTCTTAATTTCCTGCTCCGTCTGATACCATCTGATTGAGCTAGTTATATCACTCATATTAAGTACGTTCTTTTTATCTACGGCAATATAACAAATTCCGGTTTTATCAGGTAAATAACGGTAACCGGTTGCACGGTATTCGACTCTTCCATATAACGCAGGACAGAGAAAGCTCTCCAATTGTTTCTTCAATTTGCTCCAGGACATGTATCCTCCTATGTTCTCAAGGCCTTCTATCAGTATTTGTAGCAGTTAGGCCTATGACTCTGTAAAACATTAATGTTGATAAGTAGAGAAAATAATGAAGTAAGCTTCACCATCTCTATCTATTTTTATCATAATGTCCTCCCATACTCATGCAACATCCATAATATGATTATAGTCTCATAAAAACAGCAGAGGGAGGCTCTCTGCTATAATAAATCTCAATTATTTCTTCACAAGAAGAGCCACGCTCTCCACATGCGTCGTTTAGGGATAACAGATTAGTGTCCTTTGGGTTGGATATAGAAAAACCTCAGATAACAGGTAAAAGAATTTCATATATGTGGATTTAATTAATTGAAGGTAGCCATTCAAGGGGGAGAACAATGTACATATATTTAGAGTTTGAAAATAAAAAGGTTGATGAATTAGTAGAATTTTTAACATCAGAAGCATGGAGTTTTCATGGACAGGAGAATCCTACTGAGGAGTCTATAAGAGTTTAGAGGCAAAGGAATAGCAAAGGATGTCCTTAATTGGTTAATTGCTTATGTATTCAATAAGTACACTCATATTATTAGAATCGAAGGTCATACCAGATATGATAATTTTGCCATGAGAAAAACGTTCTTTAATAGCGGATTTGTAAAAGAATCTTATAACCGTAGATCATGGAGACAAGGCGGACAATTATTTGATTCTGTTGGGTATGCAATGATAAGAGAAGACTGGGAGAACAATACCAAAACAATAATAGAAGATACCTTTCCATACTAATTTAAACGAAGCATAGGTGAGGAAAGATTCTGAAATGTAATATATGATCTTCTAATGGGCGCTATTGTTGAAAAAGAGTTATAGAAAAAAGGAGCAGGCCTTGCCTTTTGAATCGGAGGTGGAACAACGCAAAAGTGGGCGCTGAGGGCTCGCCCTCGGCTGTGCTGACTGCAAGCATGTATTTCATGTTTATAATAGTTGCTGGGCGGAGTTTTCGTGGGAATTTTAGGGAATGAATGATACAATATGAGCCAGTAATATTGCAACGGGAACGAAAAAACACGGTTCGGTTGGTAGTCCGAACGCATGGTCATAATTTTGTCCATGTCAGTAACCTTCCCCCCTCGGGATGTCCATCGTTACTCGTAATACTTTTTGAGGGGGAATTTTTATGAAACTGACTGTCTACTATGATGGTCAATTTTGGGTAGGTGTTGTAGAGGAAAATGATAACGGAAGGTTAAAAGCAGGCAGGCATTTATTTGGTTCTGAACCAAAGGATAATGAAATTCTGGAGTTCATTCAAAAAAATCTTCGTGAAGTCACAAACAAATTATCACAAGAGGTGGATATTAATACCTCTTGTGACCGAAGGGTTAATCCAAAACGTTTAGCCAGACAAGTGGCTCGCGAGCTAAGCATGAAAGGAATCTCTTCTTATGCTCAAGAGGCTTTGAAATTGGAGTATGAGAAGGGAAAAAAAGAGAAAAAAGTATACACTCGTCAGCAAAGAGACGAAATGAAGGAACGAAAAAGAGAATTAAGACTTCAAAAAGCTAAAGCTAAGCATCGAGGCAAATAATTTCGATATGCAAGTACGTGGGCTATCACCATCTTTTTTTAGTGGTGTAGCCCCACTTCTTTTTTTATATAGAAAGACTTGTTCATAAAGCTTGATAGAAAGGAGAACTTTAACATGAAGGGGAAAACGACTCCTGTAATTGTCCTTGCCTTGTGCTTCTGTAGACTGCCTCAAAGTAGGGGTTTACCTCCTATGACTTAACTTCTGATGTAATGAAAAGATAATTTTAAGGAGGAAGAAAGTGGTGAATAATCAATGTAATTTAAAATGGGCTGATTTAAGCGATCCAGTTAAAACGATAATAGAACACATTGATACTAATTGTTGTGATGAAGATTTTCAAGTTGGAACGAAGCTAAATATACCGTATTTTAAGGGGAGATTCACTCAAGAAATGGCAGATGCAATTCTCGAATATCAATATTCAACTGAAAATTTAAATGAAAATTGTTATTCTGCCGAACTGCAAGATGGTGTATTGATGATAAAGTTCGTTAAGAGTTCAGAGAGATAGTTCGTTATGTCCAATTTTATAACCAGAAGCGCCCTTATCAATCTCTAAATGAAGCAAAACCCGATCAACTTTACGCCCATACTATCGAAAAAATCGCCTCTTAAACACTAGGACTACGAAAAGGAGGACATAACTTATTCCTCAAAAAATCGTGTCTTGACAACGGGGAGCATTACACCGCAATGTAGACTTTTCCTACAGGAAGATAAAAATCACAATAAACCTCTTCTTCAACGGGTAACTTTCTCTCATAGGCATGGACTATTTCAGACATATAGAGCCAATTATCAGAAACCTACTATTTCAAATGAGAAAGGCTAAACTCCCATTGAATCAAGGGAATTTAGCCTTTTCTTTAACACCTATTTCAACGTCAAGAGCGTCACCGACTCCACATGCGCCGTATGCGGAAACATATCCACCGGCTGCACACTCTTCAATTCATACCGCTGCATCAGCTTCCCAACATCCTTCGCCAGCGTAGAAGGATTACAAGACACATACACGATCTTCTTCGGCTGCACATCCAGCAAGGAACGAATCAGCGCATCATCGAGGCCAGTCCGCGGTGGATCAACTACGACAACATCCGGTCGAGTCCCTTGTTTGGCCCATTTCGGCATCAAGACCTCCGCACGCCCCACATGAAAGCTGGCGTTCGCCGCTTGGTTACGCTCTGCATTGCGATTGGCATCCTCGACAGCCTCAGGAATCAGCTCGATCCCGCGAACCTCGCGAGCATAAGGAGCGAGCCATAAGCCAATCGTCCCTGTCCCACAATACAAATCGAGCACGAGCTCTTTTCCGGTCAGTCCAGCAGCTGTTTTCACCTGATTGTACAGCTTTTGCGTCTGCTCGGGATTCAATTGGAAGAAGGCACGAGCCGATAAGTCGAAGGACAGCTCACCCAGCTTTTCAGCGATGGAAGCCTTGCCCCACAAGGATACTGTCTTGTCACCGAAAACGAGTGATGTTTTTTGCGTATTTACGTTTTGCGCGATTCCTACCAGGTCAGGCAGTCTCGTGCGGAGCTCCAAAAGTAGCTCTTTCACGCGTGGAATTTCTGGTGTAGCCGTTACAAGCGTTAATTGCGTTTCACCCGTTGCAAAAGCGACACGAGCTACGATTGTGCGGATGACGCCCGTCCGTTTTTTCTCGTCGTAGATCGGAATACCGAGCTCCTCGATGATTTGCTTCGCTGTTTGGACGATTTTCGTTGTCGCTTCATGCTGCACCTGACAGCCTTCCAAGTTGACGAGCTTGTGGCTGCCTGTTTGATACAGTCCAGCGATGAGCTTGCCTTTTTCCTTGCCCACCTGAAACTGTGCTTTATTTCGATACGACCACGGGTTATCCATACCAATCGTAGGGGCGACTGGTGGCTGATTCAGTCGAGCGTACTTGCGCAATGACTCAATGACGATTTCCTGCTTGCTCGCGAGCTGTGCGGCATAATCCATGTGCTGCAAGCTGCATCCGCCACACTCTGCATAGACTGGACATGGGGGCTGCGTGCGAGATGCTGATTTTTCAACGACTCGTAAAAGACGCGCGGTTGCGTATTTTTCTCTTGCCTCGGTCACCTCTGCATGGACGACCTCGCCAGGGAGGGCACCCTCTACGAAAACGATTTTTCTTTTAAAATAGCCGATCCCTTCGCCATTAATGCCCAAGCTCTTGATCGTGAGCGTCATTTGCTGGCCGACACGGATGCTGGCGGCGTCTTGTTCTTTTTTATGCGTTGTCATCTGTTCCGTTCTCCTCAAGCAATTCAGTATTTCCCTATTATAGAGCATTACCGAAGAGGTTGCATGTATGCGAGAAGGTCTAGAGTGCCTCTCAAATCCTCACAGATAATGGCAACTTCCTGTAGCGCATTGTTTTTGTTATAATAGTGCGGAGAATAATGAGGGAGTTGTGACGCTAGATGCAAGATCTATTTGAAAAAATGAAAGAATATCTCAACATGGATACTGAGATTTCTTTTGATGAGTTTGATGGCTACTACAAAAAGGTAACTGCGTTTCTAAATGATAGCTGGCAAACGCTGAACGAGGAAGATACGATGCACATGCTGTTCATCCTCGACAACCTCAAGTCAAACGGTGAAGATCGTTCCAAGCGCAAAATCAAGGAAGCGAAAAAATACGCAAAAATGGCGCAGCGCACAGAGATTTGGGCAAATGCACTGATCGGCCGTCTGCGTGAAGCTGGTTTGACTGATGAAGAAATCGGCAAGCGTTACGAAGCGATTTACGAAGCAGTATAGGATGTAGCAAAGAGAAAAACGGGTACCGATTTGAGTGCATTGGCTCGAAAGGGGACCCGTTTTTGTTGTATGCGGATCATGTTTTAGAAGGTCTTTTGACGCAAGCTAGTTGTTGCCATCATCCTCATCTTCTTGCTGGTAGCGCTTTGCAAATAATCGATCCTTCGATTTCAGCTTTTTTTCCTCACGCTGTTCATCATCTGAGCTGAAATCATCTTCACGGACAGGAGACATATGATCGATTATCGCTTGATCTGTGGGAGTCAAATCTTCGTAGTCCATTTCCCCATCGAAATAATCTTGATAACGAGCTACCTGTTGACGCCCCGCATCAGCGCTTTGGATGAATTCAAAATCTCGTAAGAAGTCATCAAATGTGGCTTTTTCCGCTATGATTTTCCTAAGGAGTGAACGATAAATTTTGCTTGCCCCATGTTTTCGCCATTCTTCCGCCAGGTTAACGGTTGTGCTCAGCATAGCGGCAGCTCGCTTTTGCAGGTCGGAATCTAATAGGCTGATATCTTCATTGAGCAGGGCTTCCGCCAGAGTAGCATCGTATTTTGATGTATTCCTCCCGTCTCGCAATCCCCTGATAAAATCCTTGTAGGTAGTCCCTAGTTTCGCGCCTCCAAAATCCTCTTGCTTGGATGTTAGATAGGGGGCACTACGATTATGCATAGCACCTACTGGCCCAAATCCACTGTCTATGGATAGGTTGGTCGTCTGGGCAGGAGTCCAATTTTGATAAAAAGGACGGATTCTGGAGGTAGTAACCGGTTCAACGTAAGGTTTGACGATCAGATCGTCATCTTTTCTGGAAACTTCCTCGTATTTTTGTCCGGTTTCAGAAAGCAAGTAAAGCTGCTTGCCGGATGCGGAAAATTCTCCTGTCAATGTTTTCAGGTTGACCTTGTTCGGTATACCCGGTATCTTCGCCCAAACTCCCTGTATCGGTTTGCTTGCTGGCGGAGAAATCGCTGCAAGAGCTTGAGAATCACCCGAATCAATTACAGGATCACCCACCAGCAAAGCTTTAACCCCCATCTGATCGGCTTCGTCCTCTAGCCCCACCTCATCATTAACCGCAACACCTGAATCCTGCATTTGCAGCGTAGGCTTCACACGTCCCTGCATTTGTTGGACGACATGCCAGCCCTCATGGGGAAGATGCTGTTCCTGACCGGGCGCCAAATGAATATCAGTGCCTTGTGCGTAGGCCAACGCCCCGATCTGTTTCGGTTTATCCGACTGATAGTGTACTTTTACATCAGACAAATCAATTCCAGAAAGTCTTTCCAAGCCAGATTTGAGCGCATCAGGCATGCCTGTTTCATTTTTCTTAGGCTGAATCACTTTTTTCTGAAGCAATTGCAGGACTGCTTGATTGCCCATGCTTTGTTGGAGCTGCATGACCTGTGCAGGTGCGAGTGTGTCTCTGGAAGCTAGAGAGAGAAGGTTTGCTTGCTTTTGTACAGGAACGGTTTTGTGCTTGGAAGTTGTCTCGGGATAAGAGTGATCATGTACGTGGCCGTAGCTTCTCAAAAAAGGTCACCTCCGATCGAATGCTTGTGATCTATCCATTCGGACTTTTGGGAGTATATTCCTGCCGAATAACAAGAAGATTGACAACTAGTGGGTTTCGGCGTAGAATGTTTAACTAATTCGAATAGTTCGTATCTATGAGCGTTGAAAAGGAAGAGTAGAAACAGAAAGCAGCGTGCAGAGAGCCGTTCCCCGTGCTGAAAGAATGGTCGCCAGCCTGTTTTGAAAATCACCTTGGAGCATTGTCCTGGAAAATCAGCTTGTCTAGCCAGTGAGTATAGGACAACGAATTCGTCCTCGTTATCGGACGGGAGTTTCATAGTGAACTGCCTAAGTCTGTTTTTCGTGAGGAAGACAGAGAAGCTGAGTGGTACCGCGATGCCCTCGCCTCAGCCAGCCGTACGCAATTTATGCGTAGCTGGTTGGGGCGGGGGCTTTTTGATTTGTCTGGTCCGGACAACAAAAGAGAAGGTACTTAGGAGGAACATATATATGCATACGGTCAGAGTGGAAGATATCGTAGTAGCCAATCATGCATTAAAAGACGTGGTGGAGAAGACTCCCTTGCAAAAAAACAAAGTACTGTCTGAGCGCTACGGCTGCAACGTCTATTTGAAAAGAGAAGACTTGCAGGTCGTTCGTTCCTTCAAAATCCGCGGTGCTTATCATTTTATGCGGAATCTTTCCACAATGGAGCGGGAGCGTGGTGTCGTCTGTGCAAGTGCGGGCAACCATGCGCAGGGTGTAGCCTACTCGTGTAACCATTTGCAAATCAAGGGCACGATCTTTATGCCAGCGACCACCCCACGTCAAAAAATATCGCAGGTCAAGCTGTTTGGCGGTTCCTATGTAGAGGTTGTATTGATCGGGGACACCTTTGATGATTCATTCGCAGAGGCGATGAAGTATTGCATTCAGGAAGATCGGACCTTTGTCCATCCGTTTGACGATCCATTGGTAGTAGCTGGACAAGGAACAGTCGGTCTGGAGATTATGAACGACATGGAAGAGCCAGCTGATTTCGTCTTTATGAGTATCGGCGGAGGTGGATTGGCAGCGGGTGTGGGAACGTACGTAAAAGGCATCAGCCCGCACACACGGATCATTGGTGTGGAGCCAGCAGGAGCAGCTTCGATGCAAGCCGCTTTGGAGCAAAACGATGTAGTCACCTTAGATGAAATTGACAAGTTCGTCGATGGTGCAGCCGTCAAGCAAGTGGGGCAGCTAACGATGAGTATTTGTCATGAACTGCTGGATGACATCGTGCTGGTACCAGAAGGCAAGGTATGCACAACCATTTTGGAGTTGTATAACAGCAATGCCATTGTCGTAGAACCTGCAGGTGCCCTGTCGATTGCCGCTCTCGATTACTACCGGGATCAAATCGCCGGGAAAAACGTAGTGTGTGTCATCAGCGGGGGAAACAACGACATTGACCGGATGCAAGAGATCAAGGAACGCTCCCTGCTGCATGAGGGCTTGAAGCACTACTTTGTTATCAATTTCCCACAGCGTGCCGGAGCCTTGCGAGAGTTTATGGAAAAAGTACTGGGGCCGCACGATGATATCACACGCTTTGAGTATACGAAAAAGAACAACAAAGAAAATGGCCCAGCGCTTGTTGGGATTGAAATGAAATGCAAAGATGATTATCAGCCTTTAGTCAGTCGGATGAAGCAGCATGGTATCCGCTATGTAGAGATTACGAATGATCCATATTTGTTCAATCTGCTGATTTAGGCCTTTGTGTTACAACAGATGCGGAATTTGCAAAAATGTATGAATACAGCGAAAAAAGGAGCAATAAAGAGAGAATGAGCGAGAGAGAAAGATAAATCGGCGTAATGTATTATAACAAACTTTTATAAAACAGATGCTGTTGTAATACAATACAGATAATAACACGCGGGGGGGTTTAATCATGACGCCGATCACTACTTTCTTTCGCAATCTCGAAGCAAAATGCTGTGCTGCATGCGGTCAGATGATTCATGAACAAGCTGAATCGTATGCAACAGAATGCGCACCTTGCCAAGAGCAAGCATCCTTTGACGCTTACAAATACTATCATCAAAAACGCTAATTCGAACATGAATACTGGATAAAACAGGTGTACCACAGGGCAAAGCCATGGGAGGTATACCTTTTTTTTGATTCAAAGAGAAAGCCGCTGTTCCATAACAACGGCTTTTTCGCATGTCAGCGCGGTTTATCGGCGTGCTTTGCAGCTTCCTGCTTTACGTAATCGATCAGCCCCAATTGAAAGCCTTCCTGTGTAAGGAGACGTTTGGCTTCATACGTACTCGCATAGTAGGCTTCGACATGCGGATCGTTGTCCAGAACATACCGACACGCCTGATCACGAGACAACTCCTGGTACCAGTCTGTCTGTTTGATTTGGGCGACGAGATCCTCATAGACCGGTTCCGGCTTTTTCCATGGATTCAAACGATGAATAATTTCACCAAGGATTGCAACAACGATTAGAATTCCGATTAAAAACATGGCTGTCACCTCAAAGGTTGGATCACTCTCATGGTACCACTCTCCTGAAGGCGCCGCCATGGGGAAGTCGGTCTGCTTGCAAAACAAGGAGAAAGCAGGCATGCTATATACTGTAAAAGAAAGGGCCCGAATGCCTGGGAAAAGGAGGGCGCGAGATGTTTCATCCGCTTGTTTTTGACAATATCAGGGTTGTGTTGGAAGGTGCGGTATACGACCGAGACTTCGAAGGGGCAATCACGATTACGAACCGTTCGGATGTCATGGATATGGCGACGTTCCATCGACAGTTTCAGATTGAGTTCAAGCTGGCTGATCAACATGATCATGCTGTCCGCGCTGAGATGCAGCTTCGTACCCAGTTAGCGGATATTGCAGCCGAGCAGCTAGAACAGCCGTTGACAGATCATATCGGATGTACGATTTGCATTCATTTTTATTTGCAGATGGAAAATTACAGAGATGTGCCCGCAGAAGCGAAAGAAATCACATCGATTCTCAATGACATCTGGGGGCAACGACCGTACATTACACAGAAAGTATCGGCAACGCTTGAGGAACATCGAATCGATTGGCCGCCGAAGCAGATAACCAATCAGGTGACGCTGGACTTCCATCGGAAAATTGATGAAGGCAACATCGATGACTTGAACGAATTAATCGATCATACGGTTCAGTCACTTCAAAAGCTGCAGCTATACATGGTTCAACAAGCAAAAAGGTAAGCCGACAGAACGGGGATTTACAAAAGGGCAGATGCGTATTATTATTTTGTTAACCTTATAACATTTTTAGTTAACAAAACGGAGGCTAGTACGCATGAGAAACGAACGCTTAAGATGGCTGTTGCTCTCTGCCATTTTTGCTGCAATGACAGCGGTATTGTCACAGGTGACGATTCCTTTGCCGTTGATTCCGATTACTGCGCAGACGTTAGCAGTAGGACTGACGGCGACCATTTTGGGAAGACGATACGGGACACTGGCCCTGGTTATTTACGTTTTGCTCGGTGCAGTCGGATTGCCCGTATTCAGCGAGGCGAAAGGCGGATTGCAAGTATTGGTCGGGAAATCCGGCGGGTACATATTTGGGTTTATTGCAACCGCTTATGTGACCGGACTCTACTTGGAGAAAACAAGATTCAACCTGAAAAATGCCATTATTGCCAATATCATTGGCATGTTTGTCACACTCGCTTTTGGTACTGTACAGCTCAAATACGTCATGGACATTCCTTGGGATACCGCTGTCGCTTTTGGTGTAACTCCTTTCCTCATTGTAGGGGTTGTCAAAGCAGTTCTGGCTTCTCTGATCGGCATCAAGGTACGCGAACGACTGATTGCTTCTCGTCTGTTGCGCACAGATCAACCTGTTACACGATAAACAAAAAATTTCGTAAGCCATCCGAAGTTCGGGTGGCTTTTTTTCGCATAATCTCCTATTCGTGCCGGATACTATCGGTAGGATTTTGCATGTAAAAAGGAGGAGACGCATGAATATCACGACCACTGGCCCAAAAGGTCTTCCAATCTCAGGGAACTTGATGGCGTTTCGCCGCTCGCCGCTTCAATTCATCCGCGACGCTGCAAAAGAGCATGGAGAAGTCGTCCATTTTCGCTTCGGTCCTTCCCGCCATATTTATCTGTTAACGAATCCGGATCACATCAAAGAGGTTTTGGTCAGCAAACAGGCGCATTTTCGAAAAGGGAAAGGACTACAGGTTGCGCGAGCTGTTGTAGGAGATGGAATTCTTACCAGTGAAGGAAAAAAGCATTTGCGACAACGGCGGCTTATGCAGCCAGCTTTTCATAGAGAACGTATCGCCAGCTACGGAGACGTGATGGTCCGGCAAGCAGTTGATCTCATGTCGGATTGGAAAACCGGGGAGCTGCGCGATATTCACTCGGACATGATGAAAGTAACGCTGGCGATTATTACGGAGACGATGTTTGGCAAAACCGTCAAGGAAGGCGCCGATCAGATTGGACATGCCATCGATGTCGGTTTGAAATATGTGGCAAACAAAGGCTCCTCTTTTATCGACATTCCTTTGTCCGTACCTACCAAAAGCAATCGGGAGTTCCTGGAGTCGAGTGAGCTGCTGGACAAAACGATTTACTCTTTGATCGAAGCTCGGCGTAATAGTGAAGGAGAAGAGCACAAGGACTTGCTGGGGATGCTTTTGGCGGCGCGTGATGAAGATGATGGGGAAGGAATGACAGACGAGCAGGTGCGCGACGAGGTCATGACCATTTTTGTAGCTGGCCATGAGACAACTGCGAATACGATGTCGTGGATTTTCTATTTGCTGGCTACTCATCCCGAGGTGGAGAAAAAGCTGCATGACGAGCTGTCGACGGTGCTGTGTGAAAAGCTGCCGACAGTCGAGGATCTTCCACAGCTGAAGTATACGAATCTCATTGTACAGGAAACGCTGAGGCTCTATCCTGCGGCATGGACGATTAACCGGGAAGTAGTAGATGAGGTTGAGATCGGCGGTCATACGTACAAGCCTGGGGAAACACTGATGATGAGCCAATATGTCATGCACCGTGATCCACGCTATTATGAGCAGGCTGAACAATTCATTCCAGAGCGTTTTGACAGCGACCTTTTAAAAAGAAATCCAACCTATGCTTATTTCCCGTTTGGTGGCGGGCCGCGTGTTTGTATCGGGAATAACTTTGCTTTGATGGAGGCAGCTTTGCTACTGGCGACGATTGCACAGCGATATCGACTACGACTGGCTGAACCGAACCAGGTAGTGGAACCCGAGCCGTTGGTCACCTTGCGTCCCAAGAACGGACTGCCGATGCGTCTGGAGAAAATATAGAAAAAAATGGAAATAGAGAACAAAAAAAGAGGCATCTTATCACTACGGTTTCGCCGATTGTGTCAGATACCGAACTGGGGGTTATTTATCACTGAAAGCAACATGCTTACAAAAATTATTTTACTAGTAAAATATAAAGAAATAATTAACTGAGAATAAATCTATATAAAGTAAGGGTAGCTTGTGAAAGCTACCCGTGGAAGAAGGGGATGGTGAAGGAGAAACTGCTTCCCATTCCCAATTCACTGTTTACCATCAGATCTCCGCCGTGAAGCCGGACGATGCTCTTGCAAATTGTTAAGCCTAAGCCTGTACCGCCACTGTTGCGATTTCGTGATTTTTCCGCCCGATAAAACTTGGTGAAAATCTTCGGCAAGTCTTCAGAGGCGATTCCTTCTCCTTTGTCGATTACAGTAAAAAGGACATGTCCTTCTCGTTGATCACAAGTAAGGTAAATGGAGCCATCCGGTTTGTTGTAGTGAATGGCGTTGTTCAACAAATTTTCCATGACACGGCGCAGCTTGGTCTCATCCGCTTCGATGTGCAGTTCATTGGAGATACGCAGCTTCCATTGAAAGGTAAGGCCTGCCTCTTTGATTCTTGGCAAATAGTCCTCAATGATTCCTCTCAAGAAGCCTTTGACATGAATGCGGTTAATGTTGAGTCGGACTTCGGAGCTTTGGGTGGTGAAGTCCTGCAACTCATCTAGCAGCTTTTCCAAGTCCGTCGTTTTTAGCTCGATTTTGCTCATCTGTTTCTGTATTTTGGTCATATCCGTCACACGACCGGAGCCGATATATGACGCATATCCTTTAATCGTGGTGAGAGGTGTGCGGAAGTCGTGGGCGATCGAAGCAATCATTTCGGCCTGTCTTTCTTCCGCTAGACGAAGCTCATCCACCATTTCCCCGAAATATCGAAAGAGTTCCCCAAATTCATCATGCGATCGATACGTAAATGTAACCAGCCGCTTTCCTTCCTGGATTTCTTGGGTGACGCGCGATAATTCGTTCACGGGGCGCAGTATCCAGCGAACGAACAAAGCGAGCAGAACCAATCCCACCAGACTGATGCTTCCGTAAATAAACCAAAGCATCATGGAAACCCCTGTCGTCTCCATCATATCGTAATCATCTGTGTAGAAATAAACAACGATCTCTCCTGTACGTGGTGGCTCCTGCTGAAAATGGTACTCAGCTACGACTTTGAGGTCACTTTGTTTGAAAGAATCGCCACGGTTTGATGAGGAGGGAGAAGGCATTTTCAAATTATAGGCGCGTGATGTTTTGCTGTAGATGGTGTTTCCATTGGCATCCTTCACGAGCATGCGATACATCACGTCGTCTGGCAACTGCTTTTCAAGCTCCAAGCGTTCGATTGGGTCCTTGAAATTACTGACGAGAAGCAGTTGATTGAGCATGACCTTTTCTGCGGCATCCTTCTCAGCCTGGTACTGGTTATGCCGATCATTTTTGAGTTGAGCGACAATAATGTCTTGAAAAACAAATTTAAACAACAAGATGTTGAGTGTGATCAAGGCAATGAAGGAGAGCAAAACTTTATTGCGTAAGCTCATTTAAAGCTTCTCCCCGATAAATACGTAGCCTGTCCCCCATTGTGTTTTAATGAACTGACGTTCTGTTTCCAGCTTTTCTCGGAGGTTTTTGATATGGACGGTCACTGTATTGAGCGAGCCATAACCATATCCCCCAGACGCGGTCATAAATTTGCTCTCTAGTAAAGACGATGCCCGCATTTTCTGCGAGGAAGGTGAGCAGTTGAAATTCTTTGGTAGAGAGCTCAATTTTTTGATTACATACATAAACGGAATACGTTTCTTTATGAATTTCCAGGTCCTTGAATTTCAAAACTGTAATCGGAGAAGAAGCTGTTTCCTTCTCAGGCTGCTCTTCGGTATGCTTGCGAATGCGCTCATAGCGACGAAGGTGGGCACGAATGCGAGCGAGCAGCTCTTCTGTATCAAAGGGCTTCGTGATGTAATCGTCTGCGCCGATTTCGAAGCCGACTACCTTATCTACCGCTTTTCCTTTTGCACTGAGAAACAGTATAGGTAAATCCCACTCACGGCGAATTTGGGAGCAGAGCTCGTAGCCACTCATGTTGGGCATCATAATATCCAAAAGGATCAGGTTGGGACGCTCTCCTCGGCTGAGCAGCGAGAGTGCATCTTCTCCGCTCTCTGCGGAGGAAACGGTGAAGCCCTCGTTCTCCAAAATGTCTTCTAGCAGTTCAATAATCTCCAGATTGTCATCGACAATTAAAATGTGATCTTTCACCGGAACAACCCCCAGTTACTTCTATTAATAAGGAATACCATTCAAAGAATGGGTCTTGTCTATCATAACATGCTTTCACCTGATCAGGGGAAGAAACCCCGTAAGTTATTAAGTTGTTCTAATATGTGAGGGTACCTCTTTAGACCAGGTACTAAATTTCGTCAGAAAAAGCCAGAGACGTAGTGTCCCTGGCTCTTATTATTTTGCCGAATGACTATTTTTGAGCTGGTTTTTCCGGCAACGATGCAGCTTGCACCGCTTTTTCCTTTTTCGGAGTTTCTGCTTTCGCTAGAACAGGAACGCTGAGACGCTTGGCGCCTACATACCGCTTGCTCCAGTAGTATGGATCGTTCAACTTGGTGTTGACGACTCCACGACCAGATTCCGAGTGCACGAATGTGCCGTCTCCAATGTAGATACCCACGTGAGAAATGCTGCGGCCGTTCGTATTGAAGAATACGAGATCGCCTGGCTGCAAATCTTTTCTGGCTACCTCTGTACCTAATTCGTACTGGGAAGCAGAATTGTGAGGCAGGTCTACACCTAACGCATCAAATACGTAGCGCGTGAAACCGGAGCAGTCAAAGCCCTTTTTGGACGAGCCGGAAGATTTGTAAGGGGTACCGTACAAGTCGCTGACTACTTCATGGAGAGAATTCTCCTCAGCAGCCTGTGCAGCGCCTGCCCCCATAGCAAGCAATCCAGCCATAAATAAAGATAAAACGACCTTGCGCAAAAGAAACTGCTCCCTTCGTGAGCCTACGAGGTTAGCTGAAGGGTTCGGTCGAAAGGACGCCCTAGGCTGCTAGGAGTAGCAACCATTCACCCCAAAAACGTGGTTCCCCCGTTTCCGCCAAGCGGAATTCGGCTATTTTTCGATGTTTTTTTACACGCACTCTTACGAAGATTCTACTTCAGTCCTGTTTTTCCTTCTTTTTATCTGTTCGTTCACATATTCGTCACATAAATACCGTCAAATGCTGTAACGTTTTCGTTCGACAGTGCAAGCCGCTTTTCGACCCGGGCTGGTTCTGCCTTACGGGACAGCTCGTCCGATTAGGGCAGGAAATTGTCTCCGTCCAGGGACGGAGGGAAAAACCAACCGCACGCCCGTTATGGGAAGCCTATACCGAGGGCTACAATAAGGGCATAACGTTCCACAAGCACCACATGCAAAACGAATGGAGGTAAGCGAGTAATGAGCGAACGGTCTGGCAAAGTTCTACTCGGGCTGGTTCTGCTGCTAGTCGGTGGGTTGGTTCTTCTAGATCTGGTGGGTATCGATATCGGAGACTTGCTCGGGTTCATCATTCCCGGTGTGATCATGATATACGGTGCCAAAAAGATCATGGGACAAACCGGTTCACGTTTTTGGGGAATCCTAGTCTTCCTGTTCGGGTTCCTGATGTTGATTGGCAAGCTTGACCTACTGTTTCACGCGCTTCTGGCCATTGGGGTGATTTATCTGGGATATCGCTTACTGCGTCCCAGCCAAGAACCTAAACAAGCGCCACCTGCTTGGGAGCGTGAATGGGCCCAAAAAGTATTAAAGGAAGATACGCTGGACACTTGGGAGAGAAATGTAAGAAGACGCCCACAGTAACGCCTATGTCGCAAGAGTCTTTTGGATGAACAATATGATGTGATATGATGAGGAGGAAAAAATAATGAGTATCTTTAAACGTTTGCGTGACCTGACAGTAGCTTCGGTGAATGATGCATTGGATTCGATGGAAGATCCGGTAGTGATGCTGAATCAATATATGCGTGACATGGAAGTAGAAATCGGACAAGTTGAAGTAGCGGTTGCCCGTCAGGTTGCACTGGAGAAGAAATTCCGTCAGCAATTGGACGAAGCCAATGCCCTGATCGAAAAACGCGATCGTCAAGTCAAGCTCGCCTTGACTGAGGGAGAAGACGAGTTGGCACGTCGAGCACTCGCTGACAAGAAGCAGTACGAAGGCCGTGCAGCGGAATATGAAACTCTCTACCTGTCAGCATCCGAGGCAGCTGCGCAAATGCGCGAGAAGCTGGCTGAGCTGAAGGAAGAGTTCTATAAAATGCGTGCGAAAAAGTTCACATTGATGGCACGTGCACAAGTAGCTCGTACACAAAAGCAGGTCAATCAAGCAGTTGTCGGTATCGGCAATCAGTCCGCAGGCCGTGGCTTCGCCCGCATGGAGGAAAAAGTCATGCGCATGGAAGCAGAAGCGCAAATGAGTGGGCAATGGCGCCAAACGAACCGCGCTTGGGAAAACGCTTTGTCTGAACTGGAAAAGGATGATCTCGATGCAGAACTTGCCAGCATCAAAGCATCCATTAATGAAGTGAAAACACCGGTAGCCAAACCAGTACAATCCTAATCCAACAGGAACTGGGGGACAAGGTGTAGAATAGATTGTGTCAATTCGGCAGCCTGTGTACATCAGGCTGCTTTTCCCCTAGGAGGTACGATTCTTGCAAGACTTCTTGGTCTTTTTGCGCCGGTTTATCGCTGAGCCTGGACGCGTCGGTAGTATAATCCCCAGCTCTCGTTTTTTATGTGAGCAAATGTTGAAAAGCGTCGATTGGGCTTCAACCGATGTGATCCTGGAGCTGGGACCTGGTACAGGGGCATTTACCCAAACGATCTATCAGCGCTTGCGTCCCGGCACACAGTACGTGCTCGTGGAACGAGATTCCCAATTTCGCTCTATGCTTCAATCACGTTTTCCCGATCTTTCTATCAGGGAGGAAGCGACTAAACTTAGGTCTTACTTGGAGGAGCAGGACCTTGCAGGTGCAGATGTCATTATCTCAGGTCTGCCATTCGCCAATTTTCCTCAAGAGCTGCGGGCAGCAATTCTGGACGAAGTTCAATCTGTACTGAAGCCAGGGGGCCTATTTATTACATTCCAATATTCGCTACAACTCCAGGCTGAGTTGCAGGATCGTTTTTCCCGGGTCAAGATCGACTTTACCCTGTTGAACATTCCGCCTGCATTCATCTATACATGTCGTAATGGTCAAAGTGAAAACGATCAGCATGGGGCGTGAGAGAGGAGACTTTTGTGAAACTGTCCCGTTTGCACAAAATGTTGGCTGGTGTCCTGATTATTTTTACGGGAATCGGTCTTTTGTTAGACAGTTTGGGTATCATTTCATTCGGTCTGTTTGATTTGTGGCCGATGGTGCTTATTTATTTTGGCCTTCGTTTGTGGGGGCAGAAAAATCGGATTGGCGGAGGGATTCTATTCTCCCTGGGGACCATCATCGCGATGGATATGTGGTTTGGTGTCGGGATTGATGATTTGTTCCAGATTGCAGTACCAATCGTGTTTATTTATTTCGGGTTTCAGTTGATTCGGGGCAAGAACAGCCGACGAGATAACCGTGTGAATCAACCATTGGGCGAGAGTGGGACCCCATCTGCTGCGGAGACGATTTTCACTAGTGATGCGAGTGTCCCGAATGACGTGAACGTTTCAACAGCGGAACGCCCTTGGGTAGACAGCTGGAACAAATGGAAGCATGTTGGTGGCAAAATTCCTCATCACGAAAGGATGTCTTCATCACCTGACGACATGTTGCCAAAAGATTCCCGCAGTTCTCTGATTGGGGATTATCACCTGACCTCCGGGCGTTTTGAACTGAATCATTTGCATGTCTGGCATGGAATCGGGGATGTTGTGATTGATCTATCCCGGGCAGTGTTGATGCGGGATGAAGCGGTTCTTGTTGTAGAGGGCTGGGTAGGAGATGTGACGATTTATGTGCCGGTCGATCTTCCTGTATCGGTAACGGCAGGGTTGAGTATTGGTGACCTGGAGGTGCTAAGCCACCGTCAGGGAGGTATCAACCGCAGCGTTAAGATTCGTTCTGATCAGTATGATGAAGCATTGCAAAAAGTAAACTTGCATATCTCGCTGCTTGTCGGCGATATAAAAGTCAAGTACATCTAGGAGGTACTGGCGGATGCGTCGACAGCGATTGGCAAGTATTCAGTGGCAATACGTGCGCTATGGCATGTTACTGGCCGTCAGTGCAGTTACTGCCGCGTTTATTTGTTTCTTTTGGCTATACTTTCTCTGGAGAGATCACCCCGGGATTCATCGGTGGTACAACGAAATAATCAGCGACCGCAACCTCGTGTGGTGGCTTGCAGAATATATAGGCATCAATCTGCCCGCTGATCCAGAGGGCTTGATTCAGCTTGCTGCTTTTGTTGTTTCTTTGCCTGCAGGTGTCTTAGTGGCATTGATCATTTCCTATATCATCGGCAATTTATTGAAAAAGAGACTCAGTGTACTGTGGGAAGCTGCCATGAAGCTCGGGCGCGGGATGCTGTCGTATCGGGTTCCCGAATTGGGCGTCGATGAAGTTGGCGAATTAGGATGGCAGATCAATCGCTTGGCTTCGCAATGGGAAGAGCAAGTAGCTTCCTTGCAGCGGCTGTCGAACCACAATGCGGCTCTGGCAGAACAATTGAAGCATGCAGCGGTAACAGAGGAGCGACAGAGATTGGCAAGAGAACTGCATGACGCAGTCAGCCAGCAGCTGTTCGCCATCGCCATGACGACTGCGGCGATGAAGCGGCTTGTAGAAAAGAATCCTCAACGTGCAGCCCAGCAGATTGAATTGGTCGAAGAGATGGCAGCAGCTGCACAAGCGGAGATGAGAGCATTGCTTTTGCATCTTCGCCCGGCTACGTTACAAAACAAGTCATTAAAGGAAGCCATTCTGGAACTTTTAGATGAGCTGACGCGTAAAAATACCATGCAGCTGACGTGGGAGATCGAAGACGTCGAAGGCTTGCCGAGTGGAATTGAGGATCATTTGTTCCGCATTTTGCAGGAGTCCTTGTCCAATACATTGCGGCATGCCAGAGCTACCCAGATTACAGTAAAGCTGTTTACGCTGCAAGAGCAGGTTCGCCTGCGAGTAACGGATGACGGTGTTGGCTTTGATCCGGATGGGGAGAAAATGACGTCCTACGGTTTACGCAGCATGCAGGAGCGTGTAGCAGAGGTCGGAGGCTCCATGGAGATTTACTCGGCAATTGGGAAGGGGACGCAAATTGAGGTGCGTATTCCTCTAATGTCACAGACGGAACGGGAAGGGTGAAGGCTCGGTGATTCGGGTACTACTGGTAGATGATCACGAAATGGTTCGGATGGGTCTGGCTGCTTATTTGTCTACAGAGGACGATATCGAAGTCGTAGCAGAGGCAGGCAGTGGAGAAGAAGGGGTGCGGATGACGCAAGAGCTGCGCCCGGATGTCGTTTTGATGGATTTAGTCATGGAAGGCATCGGCGGTGTGGAAGCGACTCGGCGTATTCGTGAAAGCTGTCCATCCAGTAAGGTTATTGTCTTGACTAGCTTTATTGATGACGAAAAGGTATATCCGGTCATTGAAGCGGGGGCATTCAGCTACTTGCTAAAGACCTCGCGTGCAGCCGAGATTGCAAAGGCAATTCGCTCTGCTGCGGCGGGTGAGCCAGTTTTGGAATCGAGGGTAGCAGGAAAAATCATGGCCCGTTTCCGTCACGGTCAAGAGTCCCATCCCCATGAGCAACTGACGCCGCGCGAGCTGGAGGTTTTGAAGCTGATCGGTCAGGGCAAGTCCAACCAAGAGATTGCTGATGAGCTCATTATCGGGATCAAAACGGTCAAGACTCATGTCAGCAACATTCTTGCCAAGCTGAACGTGGAGGATCGAACGCAAGCGGCCATTTACGTGCATACGCATAGCTTAGGCTAATCACATAGCACCGTTTTATAGGTAACCGCGCCAAAAAGCTCCTCAGTAAATATAGGGGCTCTTTCGCGCGTTTACTTGTTTAAACAGTTTTCTTGTACCCAAACCGTGAGTTTTTTTCGAAGATGTGGTAAAGATAGTAAGTAACGAATGAGAGATAACGGAAAGGAGGGACGAGCTATGAGGCACAAACCTCAAACACGCTCCAAGGTGCTTTCGGCTGACAATGGTGTAGATATCGTTGGCGATGTTCACGGCTGTTACGACGAATTTATAGAATTGCTCAAACGCTTGGGATATGAACAAACCCCAGACGGTACATATCGCCATCCCCACGGCCGAAAGCTCCTTTCCCTCGGTGATATCACGAGTCGTGGACCTTACTCAATCAAAATGCTGCAATTTTTTCACCAACATGTCACGGCAGGCCTGGCTGAGATGGTAGATAGTAACCACGGGTGGAAAGTAGCTCGCTGGTTGGATGGTAGACCGGTGACATTGGCTCACGGAGATGAAAAAGTAGAAGAGGAGATTCGGCTGTATCAGCAAGAATACGGACCGAAGAAGGCCTCCTTACTGCGTGAGCAGAGTCGTAGATTGCTATTTTCTTCTCCTTCTCACATGATCATCAAACAAAATGAAAAAATAGTAGCGGTCGCCGTTCATGCGGGGATTCGCGATGATTACATAGGGATGGATTCGCCTGCGGTCTACACGTTTTGCCGATATGGTGATGTGGCAGGGACGGGACCGGATGGGCGTCCGATCCGCAGAGAATGGGCAAAAGAACGAAAAGTGACTTCGCCCATAATCGTATGGGGACATGATCCGCATCCAGAACCAAAAAGAAAAAATGGCACCATCAACATCGACCAAGGATGTGTGTTCGGCGGAATGTTAACCGCCTACCGCTATCCAGAGGACGAATTGGTGAGTGTGCCAGCAAAAAGAAACTATTCGGGCTTAACGGATACGCCGCTTACCCGTTTTAAGGCAAATGATTAAACGAAGAAGTTACGTTACGGTTTGAGCTTTTCGAATAAACGCTTCAGGATGACAGCATGTGCCCAGAGCGGCAGAGGTTGGTCAGGCTGCTGACGCCATTGTTCGTCTGTTAAAAAGCCTTGATCATACAGCCAGTTGACGGCTTCCTGCTTCCAGTCAGGAACATTCCCTCCGCCGTTTCCAGGGGAAGTGGTTGGAGCAAGGGTCGGTGCTGCAGTAGGTTTTGGTGTGGAAGTAGGAGCCGTAGGGGGCTGGTAGGGAAGTTTAGCATACGTGCAAAATGCCCGGACTACGCCTTCTGCGAGATCTCGCCAATCCTGCTGTAGTTTATTTGCGTCCAAAGCATTGTCGGCAAAGCCATACTCGACGATTACCGTCTCCACGCTGCCAGTCTCCCGGTGCATGAAGTAGTAATCGAGCCGCGGATTATCTGGCAGTGTCCGCGTAAAAATGCGTCGATTCGGCATCCCTTCCGCTGCCAGGGCATCCTGGATCAATTGGGGAAAGGTTGGGGAGCCGTAAATCGAGTAAAGGACCTCGGAGCCTCGGCCGCCACCTGAGTTAATATGGTTGGATATACAGTACCGAGCACCGCTGTTTCGAACCAGAGCAGTACGTGCCTCACTTGTCAAGGTCACATCGGTTTTCCGTGTGATCGCGACAGGAATATTTAGGGCCAAAAAGCGATTATATTGATAGAGCGATATTTGCAAATTCATATCTTTCTCGGTAAATTGCGCGTTGTTGCCTCCGCCAGGATCGCTGCCACCGTGTCCAGCGTCCAGAATTACAATTGGAGTCATGGTTGTTTCACCTCTTGCTATTAGAATATGCTTGAGACAAAGATATGGTTGAGGGCAGTGTTCTCATTTTCCAAGTTTTCTAATCACAATTTACAGAAGATAGCTCAACTATGGTACAATAAAAGAGTTCATAATTACGTATAGAGGATGGTAATGTATTGATGGCTTGGTACAACTGGGTAATTCCAATTGTCACATTGTTAATTGGTCTCGCTGGTGGATTTTATGGAGGGACTTATTTATTGAAAAAACAAATGTCCAACATGCAAATGGACGAAAAGCAGCTTCAAGCCATGGCCCGTTCAATGGGGATGAATCTCAACCAAAAGCAGCTCAAACAGATGAGCCGTACGATGAAAAACATGAAAATGCCAAATAAATTCGGGAAGTAGCGTGAAAGGGAGTGTCGTTTGATGGGGGCGACCCGGCTGCGCTACACGATGATCGGTTTTATTGTCGGCGTGTTTATCGTGTATTTGAAAGACCTGCCGCTTGCTGAAGGAACTCGGTTTGCGGCCCCTTTTTACGGAGCGGGGATTGGACTGCTCATTGACGGCATTATTTTACGCATGAAAAAAAGAAAACAAGAGTAGGGGAAGAGCCTGGCGAATGATGCCAGGCTTTTTTCTGTTGGAAAGGGGGGATTCTTCAAGAGTTTAGAGCAAAGTACTGGACGATAAAATCACTGAACTTGCGTGCTGCCAGAGAGAGATATCTTTTTTCGTGCCGAATCATTTGAAAATGTCGCTGGCAGATCGGGTCTTCGATCGGAAGCATGACAAGATGAGGGTCTTCCTCTCGATTGATACAGCCGTATAAGGCGATGCCAAGACCTGCGCGGACCAGCTTTTGGATAGAACCGGGATCATCTACCCGACAAGCGAATTTTGGGGCAATCCCTGCTTTTTGAAAGAACTGATCGTACAGCATTTGGATGGGAAAGTCCTCCCTGTATCCAATAAAGGACTCTTCGGCCAGCTCGCTTAGTCGAATACTGGTTTGCTTGGCTAAGTGATGTGTGCGTGGGACAGCTACGTAAATATCTTCTTTCAATACGGGTGTAGTCAAAATATCCGGTAGCTTGATCGGCAAATGCGTGAAGCAAATATCCACTTCGCCTGATTCCAAGAGGAGTGCCATTTCTTCAATGGTGGCTTGCGTGATCTGGAAATGCACATCGGGATGGAGGGCGAGAAACTTGCCCAACGGTTCTGATAATAGATCCAAGGTCGACGTTGCCAGATGAATACGACCATGCTCCATTCCGGCCAGATCCGATACGACTTTTTGACCTTCCTCCAACAAGTTCAGTGCTTTATCTACACGCTCCAAATATGCCTTCCCAAACGTATTTAGCCGAATACGTCCTCGCTCGCGGTCAAATAACGGAACCCCGACATCCTCCTCCAACCGAGCAATGGTCTTGCTGAGAGCAGGCTGAGCAATCCGCAGCTCTTGGGCGGCTTTCGTCATATGCTGCCACTTGGCCACTGTTCGAAAATAGTGCAATTGCAACAATTCCATTCGATTCAACTCCATATACTCAGGTATATCAACTACATATCAAAAGATATATTTTCGTTTATTTTAAAATCATTATAAACTACATCTAGCAAGGCCAACAATCACCTTCCCGGGAAGAAATCGGTGATAACGAGAGGTGTCTTTCCAATATGCAAACCGAACCACAGCAGCAATCTGCTGAAAAAGTTCTTCGCGTACTCGTGTTTACGCTCATGATTACGGTGATGAGTGCTACGATGTTCAATATCGTGTTACCGCAAATCAGGGCGGAGTTTCATTTATCCTTTAGCCAAGTAAGCTGGGTGACGTCAGCCTTTTTGTTAATCTATGCGGTTGGAACCGTGATGTACGGAAAGCTGGCTGATTCTTATAAGCTCAAACATTTGCTTACATTCGGATTGATTCTGTTTGCCATCGGCTCCCTTATCGGATTTTTCGTCGATAATTATGGCATGGTGCTTTTTGGAAGAATTGTGCAGGCAGCAGGAGCTGCGGTTGTTCCGGCGACATCATCCATTATTCCGGTGCGCTATTTTCCCCCAGAGAGTAGGGGGCGAGCTCTAGGGATCTCCATGACTGGGATGGCAATCGGTAGCGCATTAGGTCCCGTTCTTTCTTCTTTGCTGGTCAGTCTGCTCGATTGGAGATGGCTGTTCTGCATGCCGTTGTTTACGCTTTTTGCCGTACCTTTTTTCCGTAAGTATATGGAGGAGGAGGAGCGGGAGGCTGTCAAAATGGATTGGATCGGTGGTGGGCTTCTCGCCATAACGATTGCATTGCTTCTGCTGGCTATTACGAATCAGAGCTTGTTGCTCGCACTGGGGTGCATCCTCTCATTCCTTCTGTTTTTGGTAAGAATTCGGACGACGGCAGAACCATTTATTCGCCCTGGCTTATTCCGGAGCAAACGCTATTCGCTCGGGCTGGTCATTGCCTTTTTGATGATAGGGAGTGGCTATTCGTTCGCTTTTCTTAGTCCGCAGTTGTTGGCCAATGTGAATCATTTGGAACCGGAGCTCATTGGCTTTGTCATGGTACCAGGAGCAATTGTGACTGCGTTCTTGGGGAAAAAGGCTGGGATACTTGCAGATAAGAAAGGGAATTCGTATTTATTTTACACAGCGTCTGCGCTACTTTTGAGCAGCTTTGTCCTCTTCTCTTCCTTTGCGGGAGTATCCCCGCTCCTCATTGCCGTTTTTCTGATTTTTGGCAATGTCGGACTATCGTTTATAATGATTTCGATGTCAAACGCAATCTCGCAGTCGCTACCGAAGGAACAGATCGGTGTCGGTATGGGACTGTTGGCGATGCTGAACTTTATTGCAGGTGCACTTGCAGCTACCTTGTACGGCAAGTCGATTGATGGAGGAGCTGCTGTGAGCTGGAATCTGCTCAATAGCTATCCAGGAGCGTCGGTCTATAGCAATATTTACTCCGCTTTAGTGTTCGTGATACTGGGTCTCGCTTGCCTTTATTACAGACAGTTCGGCCGCAGCTCGGTGAGAGGGTTCAATTAATTGGGTTATTAAAATTATTTTTATTGCTAGCCTCCATTGACAACCAGATGTAAACCGAATAAAATTTCAAACAATAATAACAATAACGCGAAGAACGGGAACAGTAAGTGGACTGATCTGTTTAGAGAGCTGCGGGACGGTGCAACGCAGTCAGAGAAGCCAGTGAAGCTCGCCCGGGAGCGGCAGGACTGAACGAGATGTAGCGCTGCATCGAGCAGTAAGTTCTGACGGTTAACCTCCGTGATCGGGTTGTGCTGATCGACTAGGATCAGTACATGAGGTGGATTTCTGGCGAGTAGCTGGGGTCAACGAGAGTGGTACCGCGATAGACAAGGTCTGTCGTCTCTTCGATAGAGATGGCAGGCCTTTTTGATTTTCTGATTTTCACAACGACATAGAACAAACGCGAAGAACGGGAGCTAGTAAAGCAAATTTCTTGTCCAGAGAGCTGCGGGTAGGTGCGACGCAGTCAGGAAATGCTCGAATCTCACCCGGGAGCGGCAAGGTTGAAAACGTTCAGTAGATCTTGACGGATCGTCCCACGTCATCGGGACAGCGAGGTGGATTCTCTTCTGAAAAAAGAGGGGATCAACGAGAGTGGTACCGCGGCAGCCAAAAGCCTGTCGTCTCTTGTATATGGAGACGGCGGGCTTTTTTTACTACGGAAAATACGATTGAAAATTGAGGAGGCATTACCCATGACCAAACGAATCCATATTTTTGATACGACACTGCGTGACGGAGAGCAAGCGCCGGGAGCGTCTCTTTCGCCTGAGCAAAAAATCGTGATAGCAAAGCATTTGGCAGACCTCGGCGTGGATGTCATTGAACCGGGCTTCCCAATCTCCAGTCCTGGGGACTTCATGGCGGTGCAACGTATTTCGCAAGAGGTGCACGGCGTGGAAATCTGTGGCTTTGCTCGTGCGGTGAAAGAGGACATCGACGCTGCCGTTCGGGCTACACAAGCGGCAGAGCGTCGCAGACTCCACATGTTCCTGTCATCCTCCAGCATCCATCTGGACTTTCAACTCCGCAAGTCGAGAGAGCAGGTGATTAAGATCGCCCGCGAAATGATTGCGTACGGCAAACAGTTTGTAGACCGGATCGAATTTTCCCCGATGGATGCGACTCGTACAGGCGATGAATTCCTGTTCGAGATGATCGAGGCAGCGATTGAAGAAGGGGCAACCATTATCAACATCCCCGATACGGTAGGGTACGCACTGCCAGAAGAGTATGGGGCTATGTTCACTCGTGTCATGAAAAACGTCCGTGGCAGCGACAGGGTAGAGTTCAGTGCACACTGCCACAATGACTTGGGACTCGCAGTTGCAAACAGTTTGGCTGCGATTCGCGCTGGGGTCACCCAAGTTGAGGTAACGGTCAACGGGGTCGGTGAGCGAGCAGGGAACTGCTCCTTGGAAGAGCTGGTGATGGCAATTGAGACGCGCAAAGAAGCATTGGATGCCGAGACTGGCATCAGACCGGAGCACATTTACACCACTTCACAAAAGGTAAGTCGTGCCATGAGCTTCCCGATTGCTTTCAACAAACCAATTGTCGGTCGCAATGCCTTTCAGCACGAAGCGGGAATTCATCAGGATGGTCTCTTAAAAGAGCGCAGCACCTACGAAATCATGGACCCTGAGAGCTTGGGTGTGCCTCGTAACATGATCATTCTCGGAAAGCACTCCGGCCGCCATGCCATCAAACACCGCGTAAACGAATTCGGGATACAGCTGACCGACGAACAGATGGAGGCTCTGTACGTCCAATTTAAAGAGCTGGCTGACAAGCAAAAAGTTGTCCAAGACCATCAATTGCTTGAACTGGTAGGACATACCGTGAACGCGGTACTGGAGCCATTCACACTGGTCAATGCACAAGTGCTTACCGGGACATCCGGACATCGAATGGCTTCCTGCACAATTACGAACAATGTAACGGGAGAAGAACAAGCATACTCTGGCACCGGAGAAGGACCTGTTGAGGCATTAGTGGCAGGCATCAAGCAGGCACTGCCGTTCGATGTGGAGTTTACGGACATGGAGCTGTATTCATTGTCGTCGGGGGAGCATGCGACAGGCGAAGCGATCGTGACGGTCAGCGCCAACGGAAGTCATTTTAAAGGAGTTGCCGAGCATCGAGATGTACTGATGGCGGTCGCACAGGCGTTTATGGCGGCGAGCAATCAGGCGGTGCGTGATCATCAAGCAAAAACTGTAGCAGTCGGGGCTAATTAAACGTAAGACAAAAAAAGTCAGCCTGTAGATGGTTACAGGCTGACTCATCACGTGCTTATGGCTGTAGTGGGGAGAAGAATATTTCCAGTCTAGGCTCCAGGCTCCGTCCTGCTGAGGGCTAGGACTGTCCGCTCCGAAGGGATTCGCGGGGAAACGCAAAAGTGGAAGCCGCTTCGTAGCGCGAGCACGTTGCGTTTCTTTTGCCCGCGAATGTAGGACTCCACAAGTCGCTACGTCTGGAAATATTCTTCTCTGTCGTAACTGATTGCATTCTTCATTTTTTACGTCTTTTAAAACCCGTTTAGGAACGGACAGCTCGTAGAGGAAACAGGAGAAATAAGCGAAGATCTTAGGGACACCGACCGAGACGGAATGCAAAAAGCGAAACACGCTCTTAAGCGTCCACCTCTGAAACACATCCTGAATGGACTACTTTGGACGCGGTTTCGCTTTTTGCATGGAGTCGTGCAGTCAATCCCCCAGGGGGTGGCCCTAGAAGCTGAGCGTTTTCTCCTGTTTCCTCCCCACCACTACAGCAACGTACAAGTAGGGTTTTTTAAATCAAGCAGTAAAAATCAACTCATACACCATCTTCACGATCAAGGTAATGGATACGACCAAGAACAACGGACGAACATAACGTACCCCCGTTTTGATGGCCATTTTGGCACCGAGGTTCGCACCCAACAGCATCGCAATCCCCATGATGAGACCAGTCATGAAGACGACCTTGCCCTCCATTGTGAAGACAAAAAGCGCAGAAATGTTACTGGCCAGATTCAAAATTCGGCCATTACCGGCTGCAATCACAAAATCATAGCCAAACAAAAGCACCATCAGAAAAACAAAGAATGAACCGGTTCCAGGCCCGAAAAATCCATCGTAAAATCCGATTAAAAAGGTAAAAGGAATCCCGATGCCGAGCGTAAATTTGGTCAGCCCTTTGTAGTTGGAATCTTGTCCGAAACGTTTGTTAAAAAGGGTGTAAACGAAAATGAGTGCCATCATAATAACGACAAGGATCTTCAAAAACTCCTGGGGAACGAACAAAACTGTTTTCGCTCCGAAATAGGCGCCGATCAGCGAGACGGGAAATAAGATCAGCATGAGCTTCTTGTCAAATTTACCGCTCTTGATAAAGGTGTAGGAGCTGGTGGCAGATGAAATCGTGCCAGCCAATTTGTTCGTGCCAAGAGCAAGATACGGGGGCATTCCTAGACCAAGCAGGGCGGGGAGGGAGATGAGTCCGCCTCCACCAACAGTACTGTCGATGAATGCTGCAACGAATCCAAAGACGGCGAGAAGTACGATCGTTGATAAGTCCATTTCCACTAGTAATCACCTGATTCTCTTCGTTTGTAATAATCCAAGTCTAGCACGCTCCTTTTCGTTTGCAAGATAGAAATCTTTGAAATAATAAATAGATTAATATACTTTGCATACCGATTTGTTGAAAAACTTTTTACCTTGCAGTATAATGAAGTCGTAAGCTTGACCTACATAATTTGAGGAGGAATGTTACAATGGCACATCAACTTCCTGCATTGCCTTATGCACACAACGCTTTGGAACCACATATCGACGCGCAAACCATGGAAATCCACCACGGACGCCACCATGCTACTTATGTTAACAACTTGAACGCAGCTCTGGAAGCACACGCAGACCTGCAAGGTAAAACTGTAGAAGAGCTCATCAGCAATCTGGATGCTCTGCCTGAGTCCATCCGCACTGCTGTTCGCAACAACGGTGGAGGCCATGCTAACCACACACTGTTCTGGGAAATCATGAGCCCGAATGGCGGCGGCGCACCAACTGGTGAACTGGCTGACGCAATCAACGCGGCTTTCGGAAGCTTTGACAACTTCAAAGCAGAATTCGCAAAAGCAGCTACTACTCGTTTCGGTTCCGGATGGGCTTGGCTGACTGCAGAAGGCGGAAAAGTAGCAATCAGCTCTACTCCTAACCAAGACAGCCCAATCATGGAAGGTAAAACACCTATCCTTGGTCTGGACGTTTGGGAGCATGCTTACTACCTGAACTACCAAAACAAACGCCCTGACTACATCGGCGCGTTCTGGAACGTTGTAAACTGGGATGAAGTTAGCAAGCGTTTCGCAGCAGCGAAGTAATTGTAGCTTTACCAACCATAAGGCTTGTCGTTCTTTAGGAGCGGCAAGCCTTTTTTGTTCAGAGTAAAGAAACGGCATCGATTCTGGATACACTTGTAACCATGATGATTATGCGATATAATACTTACAAAAAGTAACTAAGTTTAAAAAGTATAGAGGAGAGTGTACGCATATGATGCCGTCTTTTTTCATTGCACATGGTGCCCCGTTACTTGCCATAGAAAACAATGCCTATACAGAAGCACTGAACCAATTGCCTAGTCTGCTTCCACGCAAGCCGCGAGCGATTGTCATGTTTTCAGCACATTGGGAAGCATTTGAGCAAATGGTGGGAACGATGGATGTCTTCCCGACGATTCACGATTTTGGCGGATTCCCGCAGGAGCTGTATGAGATTGAATATCCAGCAAAAGGAGAGCGAGAAATAGCGGAGGAAACAGTCCGCCTTCTTCAGGAAGCGGGCGTGCCAGTTGCTCTCAACACGACACGCGGACTTGATCATGGACATTGGGTCATTCTGCGCCATATGTATCCGGATGCAGATATTCCTGTTGTTGCCTTATCGGTTAATCCGAACCTGACTGTGAAGGAGCAATACCAGATCGGCAAGGCACTCAGCCCACTACGCGAAAAAGACGTTCTGATCCTCGGAAGTGGCGGAACCGTCCATAATTTTTCCTATATGAACCTGAGAGAGTCCGATGGTGGTACCTTTGAATGGGCGGTGCAGTTCGAAGACTGGCTGCAAACAACATTGACTGACTGGAATGTCGAGGATCTCGCCAACTATCGCGAGCTTGCTCCACATGCTGAAAAAGCTGTTCCCGCGTATGGAACCGAGCATTTTGTTCCGCTCGTGTACGTCATGGGAGCTGCCGACAATGAACGTACAGCAAAGCGCCTGCATATGAGCATCCGTTATGGAAGTCTCAGTTACACCCTTTGGCAGTTTAGTGATACAAAATAATGACCGTGCACATGGGGGATGTTTATCGGGAGTATAAGTCATTACTGTTTTCCCTTGCGTACCGGATGACTGGCTCGGTAACGGAAGCGGAGGACATTGTACAGGATACGTTTCTTGCACTCGCAGGTACCGACATCCAAGACATTCACCATGTAAAAAGCTATCTGTGCAAAGCCGTGACCAATCGTTGTCTGGACTTATTAAAATCAGCCCGTTGGAAGCGGGAGCAGTATGTAGGGGAATGGCTGCCGGAGCCGATGCTTGACGCTTCAGAAACCAATGATCCCTTGCAAACGGTGATTGCCGAAGAAGCAGTGTCGTATGGCTTGCTTGTACTCTTGGAGAATCTACCGTCGACACTGCGTGCCGTTTTTGTGCTCCGAACGGCACTCGACTACGAATACAGTGAAATTGCCGAGATGCTAGGAATGACGGAAGTAAATTGCCGTAAGAAGTTTAGCCTTGCGAGAAAAAAGCTGGCCGAAGCAGGGTATCAGGCGATCGTCCCTCAATCGAATCGGACTTCTAGCTTGGTAGAACAGCTAATGCAGGCCATCTCCGAGTCAGATGCGAAGTCGTTGATTGGCCTTTTAACAAAAGATGCTGTGTTTGTCAGCGATGGTGGCGGGAAAGTCCGTGCCGCTATTCATCCCATCTTCTCGGACGAGCGGATTACTGCCTTCTGGATGGGGGTATGGCCGAAGTGGGCTTCTCATGCTACCATGCAGATTCGCTCGATCAATGGCCAAGATGGAATCGCCGTCTACTCCGAAGGTCAGCTGAAAATGATCGTGCAGATTACAATGAATGAAGATGAAGATCGCATTGAACGTTTGTACATGATAGTCAATCCAGATAAGCTTGCCCATTTGCAAAAATAAAATGGATGATTCGTCACAAGAACGATACTTCACTCGTCTTTGAGGTTGAAAGCAAATTCGAGTGGAGAGGAAAGATGAATCATGCAAGCTAGAATCAATCATCGTACAGTGAATCCCGAAGCGTATCAAACCATGCTCAAGCTGGAAAAATTCGTGAATGAAAGCGGCTTGGACAAAAAACTGATTGAGCTGATCAAAATTCGTGCTTCTCAAATTAACGGCTGCGCTTTTTGCATGGATATGCATACGCAAGATGCGCGCAAGCTCGGTGAGACAGAGCAACGCATTTATTTGCTCAGTGTATGGAGAGAATCTGCGGTTTACACAGAGGCAGAGCGGGCCGTCCTTGCTTTGACAGAAGCTGTCACGGTCATTACAGCTAACGGTGTTTCAGAAGAGCTCTACCAGCAGGTTCGCGAGCATTTTGACGAGAACCAGTACGTTGCCTTGATTATGGCGATCAATACGATCAACTGCTGGAACCGAATCGCGATTTCCACAGGAATGAGTGCTCCGTATAATAAGTAAAGATCAGCCAAGCAAAAGACACGCCTCTTATAAAAAGGAGCGTGTCTTTTTTCGTTACTATACATCCATCTCGACTTTTCTGCCGGGATAGAACTGGTTTTCTTCAGAAAGTGGATTGCCTTTGGCACTCAGCACGGTAGGCGTAATCCGGAAGATGGCGGTTGTACTGCCCATCGAAGAACGATACTTGATGACATGCTGCAAAGGCAACGGTTCTGAATAATAGCTGGGTACGTACTTGTCGATCATGGATTGCATCGCATCGCGCATCTCCTCAGGTTCAGAAACACGCTCAATGGTCCCGGCGATAAACACACTCATGTAAGCCGTATCGATATGGGCAGGCACAGGTGAGGCGATTGTGCCGTACTCCTCGCAGACACTGAAACATACGCGGTTGTTGCCATTGATCATTTCGATTTTTCTGCCAGAATCCGCGCCGTGAAAATAAATACAGCCATTCCACCAAGCAAAATTCAAAGGCAGGATGTACGGCTCGATTTCATTGGACAAGCCGAGATGGCCGAACTTTGCCACTTGCAAAAACTGGTTAATTTGCTCCTGATCAGTAATGGTACGCTTGGAATAACGAATTGGTATCATGCCGAGTCCCCCAGTCTGTCGTTGTTAGTTTGATCGTAGTTGGTATTTGACTAGGAGAAAAGGTGCAATTTCGGCAAAAATGAACGGGTCAGATTGCCAAAAAAAAAACGCCCTCTATTGGCAGGGGCGGCAGTCTCGTCTTATTACGAGCGTTTTGAATCCAATTTTTTGGTAAGCTGTTCTTCTCCACGGTGGATCCAACCGACGAAGGAATCGCGGATGGTCAGATCAAAATCGAGATAGACCACAGCGACGAACATGTAGTGACTTTTCCCTTGAAAACGGGAGCGGTAGCGCAGATCAATCCATTTGACTTCATAACCAAAGGAACGCTCCTTTGTTTCTACATGCACATGATGGGTAAATGCTAGAAAGGACTGGACTTTGTAACTTTTCTTGGCTGCCGCAATCCGCTCATTTTCCGGTTTGATGGAGAAGGTGTCCAGAACGACGACGTCCCCCGAGATGACTTCACCTACATACCAATGGTGCTCTGTCTTGGCGACGAAGGTCCAATACGTCCAGGAAAGAGTAGGGATGATGGTGAAGGTACCAGCTTTGCCGATTCGCTGGCGAACCAGCTCCGTCGTACGTCTTTGCACCTGACAACGCCAGTAGTAGTATCCGGCAATGATCACGTATATCCATAAAAAGACGTGTCCGGGGTGTGCGCCTGCTGCCCATAGCATAAAGCCGACGAGATGAGCAGCGAAAATGAACGGATCGAAAATGAAAATGGCGTTGAGCGCCACCCATTTGTCACGAAACGGGTACAGGCCCTTTGTGCCATAGGAATTAAACAAGTCAACAAAGACGTGTAAACAGACGGCCAGGAATATCCAGCCGAGCAAATGCAGCCAATGGGGCTGTGGCATTATGGCCTGGATGAGAACAAAAATGGCTCCAGTCCAGAGAAATAAAGCGGGAACCGAGTGAGATACGCCTCGGTGGTTGCGAATGTAGGCAGCGGTACCACGAAGTCGGACTAAGCCATCCAAATCAGGTGCCTGCGAGCCAATGACCGTACCAATCATGACGGCCACAGCAAGTGACGGAGTAGAAGCTACGACAGGATCAAGATAGGCGAGCCCGGCCAATCCAAAGCCCATGGCAAAATGTGTGGCTGTATCCATGGAATCGTTGTCTTCCTCCCTTCCTTCCACTTTTATTGTTTATTATAGCGTTTGCCAACGGTTAATTCCCGCCCGTTCTGAAAATATTTGTGTGCTTGTTCGCACGGGGTGGTAAGGGTATGATGAAAGCGTTGAATCGTTGAAGGAGGAGCGTGTCGCATGCTAACGGTTTTCATTGAATACAAGCTGGATACTGAAAAACGAAGTCATGCTCTGCAATTGCTCGCCTCGATGGCTGAGCGAATGGAAGCGCTGGGTGCACATCAGTACCGCTTAATGGAGGGCTTGGATCAGCCCGGTCTGTTCGTCGAAACGTTTGAGGTCGAGACTGTTCAAATATACGAAGATATCAAGGCAAACCGATTGGCAGACCAAGACTTTTGCGACTGTATTTCCGGCGGAGCCGCGAAACTCCATGTGTGGGCGTTTCGTCCCGTGGAATTGGGTTGAAAAGGAGTAGAATAAAAGAAAATGGCAAGAAAAAAAGAAAGCTTGAAATATACACTTCCTGAACAATTTCATGTGTTTGGCTTTGCCCAGGATTTGCTGGCCTGGTACGACTCACAAAAGCGGGATTTGCCTTGGCGGATCAACAAAGACCCATATCGCATCTGGGTATCGGAGATCATGCTTCAGCAAACACGCGTAGAGACCGTTAAACCTTATTATGCGAATTTCATGGAGAAATTTCCGACGGTGAGTGATTTAGCGAGAGCCCCCGAGGATGATGTCTTAAAAGCGTGGGAAGGACTCGGTTATTACTCCCGCGCCCGCAATCTTCAAGCCGCAGCCCGCGAGGTAACGGTTCGCTATGGAGGAGTTGTGCCGGATACACCAGAAGAGATCGCTACACTAAAAGGTGTGGGGCCGTATACAGCAGGTGCCATTCTTAGCATTGCCTATGAAAAGGCGGAGCCGGCTGTGGATGGAAATGTTATGCGTGTTTTTTCACGCCTGCTGTATTTAACGGATGACATTGCCAAGCCTGCCACAAGAATCAAAATCGAGCAACTTGTACGCCAAGTCATTCCAGAGGGAAGAGCGGGAGATTTCAATCAGGCTTTAATGGAGCTGGGAGCGATGGTCTGTGTACCGCGCACTCCGCAATGCTTGACCTGTCCCGTGTTTGACTACTGTATGGCGCGCCAGGAGGGAGTGGCAGAAGAGCTGCCGGTCAAAGGCAAAGCCAAACCTCCACGTCCTGTTGATCTGCAAGTAGGCATTATCATTCGCGACGGCAAAGTATTGATGAACAAGCGTCCTGATCAAGGGCTACTCGCCGGCATGTGGGAATTCCCTACTGTTGAAACCGAACAGGAAAGTGATGCTGCCAAGCAGGAGGCACTTGCAATTGGTTTGCGTGAACGATTCGGAATCGATGTAGAAGTCATGCAACCGCTAGGTACGGTGCAGCACGTCTTCTCCCATTTGCAGTGGAACATGCAAGTATGGTCCTGTGACTGGATCGAAGGGGAAGAGCTCCCCGCTCATGCAAGATACGTAGCTTGGGAGGAATTGGATGCTTACACCATCCCGATGGCGCACCAAAAAATTCGCGAGCTGTTGGGACAAAAATAACGATTAGGCAAAGCTGTCGAGCAAGCATTTCTCGGCAGCTTTTATTTATTTCATCAGACAGATGTAACGCAAGCAGTGAGATATCCCACCAATCGGAAAATAAAAAGATCATGCCCCCGCAGACATGATCCTTGTGAAACTGTTTTGTGTTATCGAATCAAAAACTCTGGAAATTGTGTGACGATCTGATGCTTTTGTTCTTCCATACGTTTCAGTGCTTGCTCTTGCATGTATTTTGCTTCAATTTGCTTTGGTGTCAATTTCCGTTTCTCGATAATGACTGTGAAGAAAATCATTGGAATGTACATGAGTGTATCCCTCCCATCCCGTTAGTTTGGTGCAGTCAGCTGCCATCTATCGCTTTGACTCCTGTAAACCTCATCATCTGACGCCGTTGTTTGTTTTTCATACAAAATCCCTCCTGTGGTCAAGTAGTGGTGTTCATTAAATGCGGCTCACAAATTGTGCTGCTTCAAAAGCATGTTCTTCAGCGCGTTCTTCGAGATAGCGACAGCGAGCAGATTCTGCGAAAAGTTTCTCTGCTTGTTCCTTATTGCGTTCAATCTTGACTGTGAAAAGCAAAAAGTTCAGTACCATTACCAATCACCCCCTTTCAAGGTGGAAAATGTTAACTGATGAGAAAGAAAAAGACCACGGGCGAAAGCCTGCGGTCTTCTGGCAACAAAAACGGACATGCCGTTTTGAAGGACATAGAAAGACCACAAGCAACAACGCCTGTGGTCGGTAATGGACGAAATGGAAATGTTGAAGAGTACGAATACTACTGGAATTCGTCGACCCAGGAGGCGCTGCTATATTTAGTTGGAACATCCACAAGACGATCGAATAGAGCTGGATTTGCATTCATTGCTATCATCATCATGGTGCTGCCTCCTTTCTTTCCGTAGTAGTAGTGGGTGGAACGTACTCTTAGAATATGGCATTTTTTTCTTGTTGTAAAGCGATTTTTTACCTATTTCTAGAAGAAAGTATATTCTGAATATAATAAAAAATAATAAATAATAAATGAATGTGTAGCTCGGTGGGCAAAGGAGGGTTTACAATGAAACATATAGCGGGTATCAATATAGGATATGACACATAGAAAGGTGATGCTAGCGAATGAAAACACCCAGACTCACTGTAAAATTCAAGCTAATCGCTACATTTTCCACAATATTAGTGATCCCTATGCTTTTGCTCGGGCTGCTCTCTTATCAGAGTGCCAAGGCAGAGCTGTCAAATGAATTGCTTACGACTGCCTCTGAAAATGTTCGGTTGGTAGACGCGCTTTTGAATCGGACACTGATGGAGCAATCAAGGAATGTAGGGTGGATCGCTGCTGATATTGTACGCAAAGACATTCAGGAAGAGAACAGGATGATTACCAAAAAGAAATTGCAGCGTTTTCTCGCTTTAAACTCAGAAGTGAGTGAAGCGTATATCGGGGACGTGAATGGCGGCATGATGACGGCAACCGATTCCAAGCTCCCGGACGGATATGACCCGCGAAAGAGAGATTGGTACATAGCAGCCATGAAGCAGCCAGGGAAGACCATCATTGTGGACCCGTACATTGATGCCATTACCGGCAAACTCGTGGTGGGAATGGCAATGGCATTGCCTGATCAGTCCGGTGTTTATGGAATTGATATTCAACTGACAGCGCTGGACGCGACGGTCAAGCAAGCGAAAATCGGTACCCAAGGATTTATGGCTATTTTGGATAAAAACCGAAAAATGCTAGTCAATCCAAATGGGGAGGCTGGCGTTGAGGTTGCAGAGTCTTGGGTGGATACTGTATATGCAAAAGAGTCAGGTCGATTACAATTTCAGCACGAAGGAAATCCCGTCCAAGCCGTGTTTACTACGAATGAAAACACGGGGTGGAAGCTGGTTGGCGTGATGTATGAAAGCGAAGCAGCAGAAGCAGCAAATCCGATTTTTTACACGATGCTCGTGATTATAATTGCTGCACTAGTGGTAGCTGGCGGAGTCATTTACGTGATTTTGCGATCCTTACTCCGTCCTCTGCGCATGTTGACAGAAGCAGCTGACAAAATGAGCCAAGGCGATGTGACACAACAAGTAGATATACGAAGTGACGATGAGCTGGGTACGTTGGGAAAAGCGTTTAACCATATGGCGGAATCTCTTCGTTCCTTGCTCCATTCTGTGAATGATTCTGTCCAGCAGCTAGCTTCTTCGGCAGAGCAGCTCGCTGCAAGTGCGGATCAGACAAGCAAAGCGACAGAACAGATCGCAGAGACCATGCAAGAAATGGCGGAGGGAACCGAGCAGCAAGTCTCCCATACGCAAGAGGGTAACGCAGCAGTCGAGCAAATGTCGGCAAGGCTTGGCCAAATCGCAGAGCACACACAAAACGTATTCACCGCAGCCCGGGAATCGTCAGACTTGGCAGTAACCGGAAACAAATCCATTCAATCAGCTGTGCTGCAAATGAATGCATCCAGCGAATCGATTCACAGTCTGGCAAAAGTCGTCGATAATCTGGGTACGCGTTCCCAAGAAATCGGAAACATTGTGGATGTGATCACTGCTATTGCAAATCAAACCAACCTGCTCGCACTAAATGCGGCCATTGAAGCAGCTCGAGCAGGGGAGTACGGACGAGGCTTTGCTGTGGTGGCTGATGAGGTACGCAAGCTGGCAGAGCAATCCGCAAGCTCGGCACAACAAATTAGTCAGCTGATCACCGCGATTCAAACGGAGACAAGCCATGCTGTGCTTGTTATGGATCAGAGCAAGCGTGAAGTCACGGAAGGTATTGAAAAAGTGAACGAAGCAGGTCAGTCCTTCGAACAAATTCAATCAGCCGTCAATGAAGTGGCTGAGAAAATCGGTCAGGTATCTGAAGCGACACGTGATTTCTCCACAAGGGCCCAGCAAGTGGTTGAGATCATTGGTCATATTTCCGAAGTGACACTGCAAGCGTCTGATGGAACACGAAGTGTATCCGCAGCTGCGGAAGAGCAGCTGGCCTCTATGGAAGAGATAGCTTCCTCAGCGGTTTCTCTCGAACATCTCGCGGAGGAATTGCAAAACCAGATCGGCAAATTCCGTATCTAAAAATTAGCCCGGCGCCGTGTTTACATACACGAGCAGCCGGGTTTTTTACTTAATCGTAAATAGGTGACGAGGAATGATCCCATCCCCCGCTGTCTCCATTCACTGGCCCACGGGATTCAAGCTCATGGATGACTTTGACGTGAAGAGAGGCTCCTTCTGCACTGAGGTAAGCTGCCAATTGTGAAAAACTATGATGGTAATAAAGCAGCTCATTCATTTCCCAATCAGCTATTGGCACCATGGTTAATTCGGACAATTCCCGACCTATGTACATCCTGCCATTCCTCCTTATGTGGTAGTGTTTGCCTGATACCGCGAGCTTAGTATGGCTATAGTTGAGAGGATCAAGTCATGCCCAGATTTTTTCCGTAGGTAGAAAAAGCGCAGGTGGAGTTGTATAATGAATAAGTGATTTTTACATATTAGTACCTGCTATTAATAGTTGGTCAGGCTGGGAGGTAATCTTTTTATGAATACAACGAAAAAAGTAGCACTGGTTACTGGCGGGACGCGAGGAATCGGAAAAGCGATTGCTCTTCAATTGGCGGAACAGGGCTATGACCTGGTGCTGAACTATTTGCGTAACCGCACTGCGGCAAGAGAAGCGGCAGCAGAGCTGGAAGCAAAGGGCGCTCGTGTCCATCTGATCAAAGCCAATGTAGGGGATGTAGCAAAAATCAAAGAATTGTTCGCAGAAATTGACCAGGAATTCGGTCGCTTGGATGTATTTGTGAACAATGCGGCATCGGGTGTACTGCGTCCGCTGATGGAACTGGAAGAAAGCCATTGGGACTGGACCATGGAAATTAACAGCAAGGCGCTGCTGTTCTGTGCGCAAGAAGCGGCAAAACTAATGATCAAGGGCGGCAACGGCGGAAAAATCGTGAGCTTGTCCAGCCTAGGGTCCATTCGCGTTCTCGACAACTATACAGCGGTTGGTGTATCGAAGGCAGCTGTAGAGGCAATTACTCGTTATTTGGCGGTCGAGCTCGCACCGCATAATATTGTAGTAAACGCTGTATCTGGCGGAGCTGTGGATACGGATGCACTCAAACATTTCCCGAATCGTGAAGAATTGCTCGGCAGCTCAGCAGAGCGTACGCCAGCAGGACGCATTGTGGAGCCGGAAGATTTGGCTAATGCTGTGATGTTCTTGCTTTCCGACAAAGCGTGGATGGTTCGCGGACAAACATTGATTGTAGACGGCGGTATTTCTCTTTTGACATAATGAATTATTGTAGATGGAGTATGGAGTTGGAGACTTTGTGGTGTGGCGACACAAGACAAAGTTGTCCATGTGTTGTACAATAGAGGAAGAAGGTTACGAAGGAGGCAACACATGCTGATTCGTCCGTTTCGACTCGGTGACTATTCGGCTATCACACGTATTTGGCAGGAGACGGGGTTGGACCAATCGGACAAAGAGTCATTGAACGATTTGGCCCAGCATTTGGCTTGGGACAGCGATCTGGTAATGGTTGCAGAAATTGAAGGCAAAGTGGTAGGGGTCGTGGTTGGCACGATCGACGGAGCACGTGCCTATTTCTACCGATTGGCTGTACTTCCAGAGATGCAAGGCTCAGGTATTGGTCGCGAACTCGTTGAAGCAATTGAAAAGCGTTTCAAGCAACGAGGTGTCAATAACGTCTTGATCATGGTCAATCAATCAAATCCGGAAGTCCTTCCGTTTTACCTTTCACTTGGCTATGAAGTACAAAAATATGTTACACTTTCCAAAAAGCTCTCTTCTTAAAGGAGGCTTGTCCCCATTCAAATAGAGAAGAGAAGAAAGGGGAGAGTCATGTCACCAACTCCGGGCTCCAATATCCGCATAGAAAGTTATAAACATGACCATTCGTTGCACCGCATATGGGACAAATCTACGTTGATTCATACCAGTGATGCGGTGGTGATTGGGGGAAATGATCGGGTCAAGGTGACAGAAGCAGACGGACGGGAATGGCGTACGCGTGAACCGGCCATTTGTACATTTGGTAGAGGCCAGTGGTTCAATACCATTGCCATGATTCGTGATGACGGTATTTATTATTATTGCAACATTGGTTCGCCCTTCAGCATGAAGGGACAATTGCTAAGCTACATAGACTATGATCTCGACGTAAAAGTGTTTCCCGATATGACGTACTCGATTCTAGACGAAGAGGAGTTTCTTTTGCATAGCAAACAGATGAACTATCCTCCATTTGTTGTGGAAAGAGTGCAGACAGCATTGCGAGAGGTGCTGGATTGGGTAAGCGCACGACGTGGCCCTTTTCAAAACGGCTTCGTCCAACGTTGGTACGAGCGTTATCTTTTAGTGCGAGATGATGAGGAATAATCCCTTTCCCGAATGACCGGGGGAGGGATTTCCTTGTTTGCAAAGGAGGTATGATGGTTGAGCATACGCCGCTATTTGGCTTATGTCCTGCCCTATTGGAAACAAATATTGGGCACTATATTGATTGGTATTATTAAGTTTGCGATCCCACTTGCTCTGCCGCTTCTTATCAAATACGTCATTGATGACCTGCTGCCGAGCCCGCTTCCTCAAGAGGAAAAGCTGAAACAGTTATTCTGGCTGATGCTCGGGGCCATTTTGTTATTTACTGTCGTTCGCGCCCCTGTTGAGTACATCCGGCAATACTATGCTCAGTGGGTATCCAGTCGTATCTTGTTTGACATCCGCAATCAATTGTTTTCTCATTTACAACGACTGTCGATGCGCTACTACAACAACACAAAAACGGGTGAGGTCATCTCTCGGGTCATTAACGACGTCGAATCCACCAAAAGCTTCGTGGAAACGGGATTGATGAATCTCTGGTTGGATCTGATTACGATTACGCTGACGATGGGGATCATGCTCTATATGGACGTTGAGCTGACGATCGTCGCGATTATCGTTTTCCCTTTGTACAGTATCTCTGTCAAATTTTTCTACAAGCGCTTGCGTCAATTGACAAAGGATCGTTCTGCAGCACTGGCGCATTTGCAAGGGTATTTGTACGAACGCGTGAACGGCATGTCTCTCATCCGCAGCTTTGCATTAGAAAAGCAGGAGAGCAAGGAATTTGCCAAGGAGAACAATCAGTTTTTGGATAAAGCACTGGCACATACGCGGTGGAACGCCCGAACCTTCGCCGTGGTCAATACGGTGACAGATATCGCACCGCTGCTGGTCATTGCCTATGCTGGGTATCAAGTCATAGGCGGAGGCATGAGCGTAGGGACGCTCGTTGCGTTTTATGCTTATTTGGAGCGCTTGTACACGCCGCTGCGACGTCTGGTCAATTCCAGTACGGTACTAACACAGGCAATTGCCTCGATGGACCGGATGTTCGAGTTTATTGATGAATCGTACGATATTGTCGACAAGCCAAACGCAGGGGAGCTGCCTGTAGACCCTGCAACCAAACGCATTCGCGGAGAAATCCGATTTGAGAACGTGTCCTTCCGCTATCGGGAGGAGGGCCCTCTCGTCTTGAACAATGTGAATCTGAGTATCTCTTCTGGTGAAACGGTTGCGATTGTCGGGATGTCAGGCGGAGGAAAATCCTCTCTGATCAGCTTGTTGCCGCGTTTTTGGGACGTGACAGAAGGGAAAATTACGATTGATGGCATCGATATCCGCGATGTGAAGCAGCAAAATTTGCGTCACCACATCGGGATGGTGCAGCAAGATAATATTTTGTTTAGTGAATCAGCAAAAGTAAATATTTTAATGGGTAATCCTGATGCAGATGACAATGCTGTGCAAGAAGCCGCGAAGGCGGCAAATGCCCATGACTTTATTAGTGAATTACCAAATGGTTACCATACGGAGCTGGGAGAGCGCGGCGTGAAGCTCTCTGGCGGACAAAAGCAGCGAATCGCGATTGCGCGAGTTTTCCTGCGTGACCCGGGTATTCTGATTCTGGATGAGGCGACGTCAGCACTCGACTTGGAATCAGAGCATACGATTCAGGAGTCGTTGTCCAGATTGACAAAAGGAAGAACCACGCTCATCGTGGCCCATAGACTTTCGACGATTACCCATGCGGACAAAATCATTGTCATGAAAGAGGGACAAATCGTTGAGGAAGGCACCCACGAGCAATTGCTGGAAAGAAAGGGAGTATACTATGGGCTGTGGAGTGTGCAAGATTTAGGAGGTACATCCGACCTGCAACCGGGATAAGCAGATGGGATTGGAGGGAATCCGATGGAGATATGGCGCCGTAATTTATATGTGCTCTGCGGATCGTTGTTTTTCGTCATGGTGGCGATGAGCATGATCATGCCTTTTTTGCCGCTTTACATTCAGCAGGATTTCGGAATTGAAGACCCTCATCAAGTCACGGCTTGGGCGGGGATTATTTTTGGAGCCAACTTTTTGACGGCGGGCCTCGTCTCGCCTATTTGGGGAAATTTGGCCGATAAGCACGGGCGCAAGATCATGATTTTGCGCTCGGGATTTTTCATGTCCATTACCATGGCAATGACCGGTTTTGCGGGAAGTCTGTGGCAGCTTTTGGCCCTTCGTCTGCTTAATGGACTCGTAGGGGGAATCATCCCTGCCAGTACCGCATTGGTAGCATCCTCTGTACCAAAAGAACGAATTGGCTGGGCAACAGGGTTGCTTCAGTCTTTTATTACAGCCGGAACCATTATGGGACCGCTGTTTGGCGGCGTTCTTGCGGAGAAGATCGGCTTTCGGATGATTTTTGTGATTACCGGTTGCGTATTATTACTGGCGACCTTGGTCATTACGTTTACGGTGAAAGAGAATTTTGTTCCACCTGAAAAAAAGGAACGGTCGAGTCTACGGGAAGATTTTCAGATGATCTTCTCTTCCAAAGAACTCCCGGCGCTCTTTTTTGTAACCGTAATGATCCAGTTTGCGTTGTTTAGCATTATCCCTGTGCTGCCGATCTACATATCGCAGTTGCTCGGTTCGGAAGGGGCAAAGGTAGCGTTGTGGGCCGGTATTGTCCAGGCATGCATGGGGGTAGCCAACGTCTTTGCCTCGCCACAGTTAGGGCGTCTAGGAGATCGGTTTGGTTCGCAAAAGGTGCTCTTGTTCTCGCTTTTGGCGGCCGCAATCATCTTTATTCCACAGGGTCTCGTACATACGGTATGGCAATTGGTCGCACTTCGCTTTCTGCTAGGCTTGTCGCTGGGAGGATTGCTTCCATCCGTCAATGCTTTGCTGCGAAGAGCAACACCTGTACATATGGTCAGTCGCGTTTACGGCTATAACAACAGCTTTGTCAGTATCGGCAGCATGCTTGGACCGATGATTGGCGGCTTTTTGGCAGGCTATGTGAGCATTAGCGGAGTCTTTTACATGACGAGTGCTTTCTTGTTTATTAATGCAGGCTGGGTGTACTACAGCTTTTTCCGAAACAAATCTGTACAGCCTGATTCTGGAATAGAATAAAAGGTAATTTTCGCGAAAAGAGGTGCACCTCCATTGTGATGGCGAGTCGGTGTGAATAACTTCATATTCCATCAGGACGCATAGGCTGGTCCTGAACCGACAGGAGGGTGCGCTTCATGTGGCATCGACGCTTTATTTGTCTCTGGGCGGGTCAGACATTGGCCAACCTTGGGGATGTATTTTATATTGTCGCGTTTATTTCGGTCATGTATGCTGCAACTGGTTCTGGCATGTACACGGCGTTTATACCGGTTGTCATCGTGGCGTCGCAATCTGTTAGCAGCCTGTTGGCTCCGCTGGTTTTTCAGCGAATGTCGCTTGCGGGGATGCTCGTGCTGTCGCAAGGCTTGAAGACGATACTTTTGGCTGTAGCCTCAATAGCTGTCAGCAGCGGTGTAGGAGAGCAGGGAGAGTGGATCTGGCTGTTGTTCGGATTGGGGCAGCCATTGCCTTTATGGATGGCTGGGCCGCAGGGGGATTACTCGTTTCTTGGCTGGGAGCAGGGGTTGTTCTGTGGGGAACGGTGGACGATTGATTTACTCGTTTTTGGCGCTTCTGCCCTGGTGATGGGGGCTATCGCTGAATGGCAGGGAGTCCGGGCTGTTTATGATGTATCTGCTGGATTGTTGCTCATCGCTTTCCTTTTGGCGTTGCGCTTGCAAAAAAAGCAGACGGACCGTGGGGTTACTTTAAATTAAACACGAACAGGCTGTCTCATCCGTAGACTTTTCTACTGGTAAGGCAGCCTTTTTTGATGATAGGCTGCTTTGTCATCCTTCACGGATTAGGCTGAAAATCTCGGTGATGCATAGCATACTCCTCCTTTTGTATCCAATATACGTCAAACATAGGTGTATGCTCTGCGTGGGATGTGAAAAAACAGCGGCCAGTCTAAGCCGTTAATTTCAGGTCTTAGGTAGCCGCTGTTTCATTTATATAGCGTCAGTCTAAATAGGAAACCTATTTTTCACCAAGGTGACGCAGGATCGCCATCAAATCGAGCTCTCCCAATCCTGATTCCAGTGCATGCCGATAAGTGGCATTGACGGATTCTGCCAAAGGTGTAGAAACGCCTGCTTCATGCGCTAGTCGAAGGTCCTTGGCCATATGCTTCAGGGCAAAGGCAGCCGGATAGTCGTCAGCGAGGATCGACGCTGCTTTTCCGCGGATTAACGGGGTTCCCACGGCGCTCTCGGAAATGATGTCCAGCATCTGCTCTGTTCCAATACCGAGAGAGCTAGCGAACAGCAGTGTCTCAGAGACACCTTGTACCGTGATGCCAAGCAACAGGTTGATCGCCAGCTTGGCAGATGTGCCAGCGCCGTTTGGTCCCAAATAAAAGGCTGCTTTGCCCAGCTTGTCCAGCATCGGCTTGGCTATCTCATAATCTGCCTGCTCGCCGCCTACCATGATCACGAGCTTCCCTTCTTTTGCAGGTCCTACACTGCCAGAGACAGGTGCATCAAGAAAGCGCAGCCCAGCTTGTTTGGCCTGCTCGGAAAGAAAACGGGAAGTATCCGGTGAAATTGTACTCATGTCCACTGCCAGTTTTCCTTGCACAGGAAGACTCAAGAGACCATCTGAGTCCGTATAAATTGCTTTTACGGCATCATCGTCGCTTACCATGGTGAACAGTACGTCGCTTTGTGCTACCAGCTCGGATAAAGTCGCAGTCTCTTTCGCACCCAATGCGACCAATGGTGCAGCTTTGCCTGGTGTACGGTTCCAGACACGTACGTCGTAGCCTGCAGCCAGCAGATTGCTAGCCATTGGTATGCCCATGTTTCCCAAACCAATCCAACCGATGATCATCGTCTTGTTCTCCTATCCGCGATTTATGCTTTCATTTGTTGTTGGACAAGTATTTTCAGAGCAGCGTGCTTGGATTCTGTCATCGCAAACAACTCGTCAAACCCAGAAGGAAGCGTCTTGTCAAGAACACGCAAGCCTTCCTCGGTAATACCACCTTTGGTAGCAACACGCTCGATTAGCTGGTCGAAGCTAAGCTGTTCGTTTTTGAGCAAAAGAGCGGTTCCCAGCATCGTTTCCACCAGCATGCTTCTCGCAGTATCCAAGTCAAGCTCTGGTGTTTTGCGAACCGCTGCCTGCGCAAACGAATCAAGAATCCCTGCGATCAGTCCTGGGGCGCTGCTAGTGAGGATCGTCGCTGTTTCGATCTCGACCTCAGATACTTCCTGTGATTGACTAATGGAGGACAGGAGCGTGAGAAGCTCAGTGCGATCCTCCACACTTGTTCGACTGCTGCATGTAAATAGAGATACACCGTGCAGCTCTTGCGATGTGACGGTAGGAATTACCTTGCTTACGGCACCAGCATGGACGGTTTCCAAATCATCGATGCTAACACCTGCTGCTACAGAAACGATATGTACACTTTCAGGGATAGACAACGCATGCAGTATAGGCAGGATATCCAGTGGCTTTGTGCAGAGAAAGACCAGTTTTGCCTGGTCGCACACCTCTTGCGCACTTTCGGCTATGAGAAAGCCATATGATGCTTGCAGATGTTCAGCCTTTTCTCTTGTTCGATTGAAGACGGTAATATGCTCGGGCTGGATCACACCGCTTTTACAGAGTGATTTCACCAGCATTTGTCCCATACTGCCTAATCCAATGATCCCAATTCGCATGTGCAAAAACCCCCCGTCTTATTGTAACGTAGCCTCATGAAAAAAGGTACAGCCTCCCATGTAAGAGAGCTGTACCTTTGCAGTTTCCATTAACAATTAGTCGTCAGAGCTACGGAAAATCATGATGTATTTCGCCAACTCCAAAACAGAGATCAGAGCGGCAGCTACGTACGTCAGAGCCGCTGCACCGAGTACTTTGCTTGCGCCACGTTCTTCTTCATTTCGGATGAAGCCCATTTTGAGCATCAGGTCTTTCGCGCGGCTGCTTGCGTTAAATTCGACAGGCAGTGTTACGAGCTGAAAGGCAACTGCTCCGGAGAAGAAGATAATCCCAATGAGCAAAAGGCCAGCCATTTTAAAGAAGAAACCAGCCAACAGCAGCAATGGCGCCACACCGGACACCAGGTTGACTACTGGGAAAATACGATGGCGAGCTACCAGCATCGGGTAAGAGACCTTATGCTGAATCGCATGGCCGACCTCGTGACAAGCAACGGACAGAGAGGCAATCGAGTTGCCGAAGTATACAGGATCAGACAGGCGTACGACACGGTCAGTCGGGTCGTAGTGGTCAGTCAATGTACCTGGGATATGTTGAACAGGAACGTTCGTCAAGCCGTTGGCATCGAGCATGCGGCGAGCGGCCTCTGCACCGGTTAGACCGGAGGAGGTAGGAACTTCGGCGAATTTGTTAAAAGTTCCTTTCACACGGAACTGTGCCCAGAGCGACAGTCCGAATGCAATCAGAATCAGGAAATCCATAGGATGGAAAAACATTCCACACTCACTCCTCGTTATAATCTATGAAAACGAAATGTTGCTAAGCCATACATGTAACCTTACTACTTCATTCTGTCCCATATTCATATATACGAATAAGTCCTATGACAGTTTCACTATTTTATTGTACAATCTCTGACCATTATTGACAATGTTGCCGCATGCGAAAAAACAGACACATTCCTCGTCATCATGAGAGGGAATGTGTCTGTTTTGATACTCTACGTGTAAGAAAGTTTACGTGCATCACCGCGCGAGCAACAGTGCTTAAACTTTCTGGAGCGCATAAAAACTTTCCGCTAAAACGCGGTCGCTCCTCCTTGAACAATCCTCGATAAAGGTTTTTTTACCTGTCGTGATTTTGGGTTTTGTGATGCTCGGTTTTTCGCGGGTTTTGAAAGCCCTTCACTTCGAGCATTTTACTGCTCATTTTGGAATCCAACGTCTTTTCAGGAGCCTGCGGATATGATTTTTCACCTTTGGACACCGAAATATCCTCCTCGAAAACATAATCGCCAACAGGCTTATTATTTCCACGGACGGACGCGAAAGGACGTGGAAATGGTTTACAGCTGAGAAAAGGCGCGGTCTACAGCAGCAATGGTGTATTGAATGTCTTCTTCTGTATGAGCTGTCGTCACGAACCAAGCTTCATATTTGGATGGTGCAAGACATACACCTTCATTCAGCATCAGTTGGAAGAAGCGAGCAAATATTTCTCCGTCGGCTTTCTGAGCTGCATCATAATCATGAACAGGCTCGTCCATAAAGTAAACAGCCAATGCCCCTTTTACACGATTAAGCTGGATGGTTACGCCGTGTTTGTTTGCCGCTTCGATGATTCCGTTCGCAAGCATAGCGCCTAGTCGTTCGAATTCATCGTACACGCCCGGCTGTTTTAATACTTCCAGGCAGGCAATTCCCGCACGGATGGAAGCAGGATTACCAGCCATTGTTCCTGCTTGATACGCAGGTCCGAGTGGGGCGACTTGCTCCATGATTTCCCGACGACCGCCATAAGCTCCGATTGGCAGACCGCCACCGATAATTTTGCCCAATGCCGTCAGATCAGGCTCTACTCCAAGGAGGTTTTGTGCGCCGCCATAGCAGAAGCGGAAGGCAGTAATCACTTCATCATAGACGACAAGTGCGCCAGCTTCGTGCGTGATGCGGTTAACCTCTTCCAAGAAGCCAGGCTCAGGTTCTACGATACCGAAGTTGCCGACAATCGGCTCAACGAGGACGCAAGCCGTTTCGCTTCCCCATTTACTCATAGCTTCTGCGAATGCTTCGATATTATTAAAAGGTACAGTAATGACTTCGCTGGCAATGCTTTGTGGAATACCTGCACTGTCCGGAATCCCCAAGGTAGAGGGCCCAGAGCCGGCAGCAACGAGCACCAAGTCAGAGTGGCCGTGGTAGCAGCCTGCGAATTTAATGATTTTGACACGTCCGGTATAGGCACGTGCTACACGAATGCAGGTCATGACTGCTTCTGTACCGGAGTTGTTGAAGCGAATGCGCTCCATCGAAGGGATTGCTTCGCGAATCATGTTTGCGAAGGTAATTTCCCATGGAGTAGGCGTACCGTACAGGGTTCCGTTGGCAGCGGCTTCGCAAATTGCTTTGGTCACATGTGGATGTGCATGGCCAGTAATGATGGGGCCATATGCTGCTAAATAGTCAATATATCGATTGCCGTCCACGTCCCAGAAATACGCGCCCTGGGCACGTTCCATCGTTACGGGTGCTCCCCCGCCTACGGCCTTGAAAGAGCGGGAAGGGCTGTTTACCCCGCCTAGAATGACGTCGAGTGCTTGCTCGTGCAGTTGCGCGGATCGTTCACGTTTCATGCATATTCCCTCTTTTCTTTTGGAACTACCTCTTTTGGAAAAAGTCCTTCATTATCTTACCACAGCTATTCAACAACTGGATATGAACGGAGAGCTATAGATGCTGGAAAGGAAAAATGATACAATTTTCAAGCAAATCACTCCATGGGTAAAGGCGGGGTCATCATGAAACTTGAATGCATCTCCATGAAAGGAAGCGGCAAAAGCAATGAGGACGCCTATGTGATTCAGCAGGTCAAGCATGTGTATGCGGTCATCGACGGAATTACATCGCTGATCCCGTATGAGAGCGCAGCAGGACAGACAGGCGGAGCTATCGCGGCTGAACTCGTAAAAAAGCAGCTGGAAGCAATGCCGGAGGATGTAGCTTTGCACGATTATTTGGGGACGATAAACGAAGCTCTTCAGGAACAGATGCGGCATAGCGGCATCGACCTTGAGAAAAAGGAAGCATTGTGGGGAGCTGCGTGCGCAGTCGTCCATGTAGGAGATGCCCATATCGAGTACGCGCAGTTGGGAGATTGCATGATATTTGCCGTTTATGATGATGACATGGTAAGACCCCTGACGCATACGCAAGTCAGTCATTTGGAACAGGCCGCCTTGGCGAAGTGGGAAGAAGGAATCAACGAAGGATTGTGTACCCGAACAGAGCTGCACGAACGATGTATGGACATCCTGATCCATAACCGCTATCAGGCGAATGGACCAGGAGGCTACGGAGTGTTGAATGGTGATGCTGCCTGTCGGGATTTTATTGAATATGGACGCATGAATCGAGTTGGCGTGAAGGCATTGGTACTGGTAACGGATGGACTTTTCATGCCAAGAGCTTTAGGTGGAGCACAGCCAAGGTGGGAAGAAACGGTGCTGCCGATCGTACATAAAGGGCTGCAACGATATACAGATGAGCTCATCGCTCTGGAAAACAACGATCCCGAATGCATCCGCTATATCCGCTTCAAAAAGTCTGACGACAAAACGGGCATGATCCTATTTCTTCAATAACAGTTTGGTGCAGTTTGCCTTTTGCACAATTCGATTGACTCATATACACTACAAATGGTATTTAAGCGAAGAAAAAAGGACGGTTTTGCATGATTCAGGTAAATCATTTACAAAAGGATTTCCGCATCCATCAGTCCAGACCGGGCCTTGGTGGTGCTTTTCGTGATTTGTTCAGTCGAGAGTACAAGACAGTAAAAGCGGTGGATGACCTTTCCTTTACAGTAGAGGAAGGGGAAATGTTCGCGCTGATTGGGGAAAATGGAGCCGGAAAATCGACCACGATCAAGATGCTGACCGGTATCTTGACCCCGAGCGATGGCGAAATCGTCATTAACGGCTATGTTCCTTTCAAGCAGCGGGAAGAGTACGTTCGATCCATCGGAGTTGTGTTCGGGCAGCGCTCTCAGCTTTGGTGGGACTTATCCCCGATAGAATCCTTCCGTCTGTTGAAGAGTGTTTATAAGGTCGACGAAGCAGAAGGAGAAAAGTGGCTGGAGCGTTTGATTGAGGAGCTGGAAATTTCTCCTTTCGTCAGTCAGCCAGTGCGCAAGCTGAGCCTCGGACAGCGGATGCGCTGTGAAGTGGCTGCTTCGTTGATTCATAAACCGCGCCTGCTGTTTCTCGATGAACCGACAGTTGGACTGGATGTGCTCGTTAAGCAAAAAATCCGTGAGTTTCTCCGCAATCTAAACGAGACGGAAAATATGACGATCTTATTGACGACTCACGATGTGTCAGACATCGAAGCACTCTGTAAACGCGTGCTTGTCATGGACAAAGGGAAGCTGATCTTCGATGGCTTGCTGAATGACCTCAAGGAAAAATGGGGCAATGGGACTGAGGTGTCCTTCCAAATGAAAAAGCGAACTTCAGCAGCCGCACTCCGTCAGGCATTGGGAGAGATGCCTTGTGAGATCGAGCAAATTAATGATTTTACCCTCAATGTAAAAGTAGCGCGGAGTCAGGAGATGCTGCCCTTTGTGTTGTCGACAGTCATGTCATCCTTTGAAGTCAGCGACGTGAAAATCGAGGAGACGAGCACAGAGGACATCGTTCGCAACATTTATTCCTCAGACCAAGAGGTAAGAAGCCATGCGTAAGCTTTATATGGAACTCATCCGCATGAGGTTTTTGACGATGCTTGCCTATCGTGTGAACTATTACAGCGGGATCATTATCTACGCGATCAACATCGGTGCGTATTACTTCTTATGGGGAGCGATCTACGGAGGCCAGCAGCAGCTGGGCGGGCTTACGGTGGAACAGATGACTTCCTACGTTGCGATTGCTTGGATGTCGCGGGCGTTTTACTTTAATAACATCGATACAGAAATAGCCCAGGATGTCCGAGAAGGCAAGGTCGCGATTGAAATGATACGCCCTTATAATTACTTGTCTGTGAAAACGGCGCAGGCGTTTGGGGAAGGGATTTTTCGCTTTCTCTTTTTCGCGGGTCCAGGGATTTTCCTTATCAGTCTGATCATTCCGTTCAGCTTCCCGGCGACGGCAACTGGATGGGGACTGTATTTAATCAGCTTGATGTGTGCGTTTTTGATCAATACACAAATCAACCTGGTAACAGGCTTGCTGACTTTCTTCCTGTTCCGAAACGATGGCATGATGCGAGCCAAGCGGGTCGTAGTGGATCTGTTGTCTGGTCTTGTGCTGCCGATCAGCTTTTTCCCAGGCTGGGCGCAAACGGTAATGGGGTATCTTCCTTTTCAGGCGGTTAACTACTATCCGAGCCTGATCTTCACAGGTGCGATTACAACGGAACGTTCCTGGGAGTTGATCGGTTTTCAGGTCATCTGGATGTTTGTCATACTGGTTCCCATCTTGGTGATGTGGCGTCTTGCCCGCAACAAGCTGGTTGTGCAAGGAGGGTAGAGCATGCAAGACATGAGACATATTTTCAGTATTTTTGCCGACTACCTGAGCCAGTATTTCAAGACGAGGCTTGCCTATCGAACGGATTTTCTCGGGGACTTTGTGTCCAATCTGGTTTCAGAGTTGATCAATCTCATCTTTATTATTGTCGTGTTCACCCATGTCCCGCTGATGGGGGATTGGACGCGTGACGAGATTATCTTTATCTATGGGTTCTTTTTGGTTCCGTACGCGTTATTCTCGATGTTCTTCGGTTTTTGGGACTTCAACGAACGGTATATTATCCGGGGAGAGATGGATCGCATCCTGACGCGACCGATTCACAATCTGGCGCAGGTGTGCCTCGAGTCGATTGCGCCTGACCGCATTTTTGGAGTCATAACGGGGATCATCATCATGGGGTATGCTGCGATTCAACTCGATTTGTCGTTTTACTGGTACGACGTGTTCATCTTTATCGGGCTTTCGATCAGCGGAGCACTGATTTACGGTGGCGTGTATACCGCGATTGCTGCGGTTAGCTTCTTTTCCGACTCGCGGACAGGAATTGCCCCGATGATTTACAACATCCAGCAATATGGGCGCTATCCGGTAGACGTGTACAACAAGGCTATTCGTTTTGTGCTCACCTACGTGCTGCCGTTTGCTTTCGTGGGTGTTTATCCGGCGGCTTACTTTTTGCGCAAGGAAGTCTGGTACACGTATGCGGCAATGACGCCGGTAGTGGCTGTTGTTTTCTTCGGGATTGGACTGTTGGTCTGGAACTGGGGAGTCACGAAGTATCGGGGAGCGGGTTCTTGATTATTTATAATCCGAAGTCGTTGTGGTAATATTAGATGTAACGAGATCGAAAAGCATAAGGTAAAAAAAGACCGTCCTGGCTGCAACCGGAACGGTCGGTACAATAGGCGCTTCCCGCAAAGGGGTGCGGCTCAATACTTTGGTGTGAAATAGACCGCTGAGGTGCGAACTCAAGGGCGGTCTATTTCTTTTTGGTCAAGGTAACAACCAAGCCGATTAAAGCGACCAGGAACAACCCAAACTGGAAAAGCAGTCCGAGTGTTTCGTGGTTACCACAGGCCTCACCCATTTCTATGGGGATGAGCCGCGACCACCCTTGAGGAGCCGATTCTATTGTACAAGCGAATAATAGCATAAGGTGCTCTCTAGTTAGCAAGTGTCTTTTTTATTTGTTATTTCACACTAAACTCATCGGAAAAATAAACAAGAAGTGTCGCTTTGGCAGTTTCCTCTATTGTCAAATCAAAAAACAGCAGTATAATATGCTGTATACAACTACACATTCCTTCGGGGCAGGGTGAAATTCCCGACCGGCGGTGATCATGCTTTATGCATGTTAAGCCCGCGAGCCTCCCGAGCTGCAAGTAGCGACGGAGTGCAGGATCTGGTGTGATTCCAGAGCCGACAGTACAGTCTGGATGGGAGAAGGATGACGACAGTACGTTTATCACACGTGCTTGTTTGCCTGTGCAAAACGGGATGAGAACGTAGAGGCCAGCCCTCTTGTTTCTTATACCTTCTATTTGCGCATGGTTTTGTCATACGCTTGCAAATGCCCTGTGGAACATAGCCACAGGGTTTATTCTGTTTGTGTAACAAGACGTGTGAGCTTACAACGACTGTTGCCATTCCTCAAGAAGGAGTAGAAAAATGAGGAGATGGTAAACATGAAAGAAACAGCGCTGCATTCTTCGCGCACACGTGCAACCCAAAAGCTGGTGACGATTCCCATGCTGGCGGCGGTTGCATTCATTTTGCAGTATCTAGAGGTTCCCGTACCACTGATGCCAAGCTTTTTGAAGCTCGACTTCAGCACACTCCCGGCATTGATCGGGGGACTCATGTACGGACCTGTAGCGGGCATAATTATCGAGGTACTGAAAAATACACTGCACATGCTCTTCAAAAATACAGATGGTCTTTTGATCGGTGAGCTCGCAAACGTCGTAGCAGGATCAAGCTTTATTTTTGCGGCTGTCTACATGCAGCGTCTCGGCCAAGGCAAAAAAGGCTTCCTGACTGGTCTTGCTCTGGGAACGATTTTGATGACGATTGTCATGGCTGTGGCAAATGCATATGTACTGTTGCCAGCGTACGCTGTGCTTTATCAAATGCCGATTGAACAGCTGTTGACTATGTTCAACGCGACAAGCATCTGGTCATTGGTCCTGTACGGTATCGTGCCGTTCAATCTCTTTAAAGGTGTAATGATTTCAGTCGTCGCGTATCCGATCTACGTGAAGCTCGGCTCCAGAATCGCTGTGCGTACAAACAATTGACAACCACGATATGACTCGCTAATATGTTTACTTAATAGAAAGTCACAAAAGGCTATGAAAGGACCCGCAGCTATTCCCTCGTAACAGAGAGTCGGCCCTAGTCTGGAAGGCTGATACGCAAAGGATAACTGCACCCCATCCTGAAGCCGCTGGTGAAGAGCTTAGCCGGATGCCCACCGTTATCGGGTTATCGAGAGGACTATGGTGTATGCTGTAGTCAATCAGGGTGGTACCGCGGAAGTTAATCCTCCGTCCCTTTTTGGGATGGGGGATTTTTTGCATTTTACGTAAGAACAAAAAGGAGCGTAGACGGATGAAAGAGGACAAAGCGTTTGTAAAAGAAATTACACCGCAATCGGAGGATTTTTCGCGTTGGTACATTGATGCCATCAAAAAGGCGGATTTGATGGACTACACACCGGTACGCGGCTGCATCGTGTTCAAGCCGGATGGCTTTGAGCTATGGGAGCGAATTCAAGAGGCGATGAATAAGCGCTTCAAGGAGACAGGGCATCGCAATGCCTATTTCCCGATGCTGATCCCCGAGTCCTTCTTTCAAAAAGAAAAAGAGCATATTGAGGGCTTCAATCCAGAGCTGCCTTGGGTAACGGAGGCTGGGGGCGAACCGCTAGAGGAAAAGCTCGCGCTGCGTCCAACCTCCGAGACGATCATCGGACATATGTACAGCCAATGGATTCAGAGCTACCGCGACCTGCCTGTATTAATCAACCAATGGGCAAACGTTTTTCGCTGGGAAAAGCGGACGATGCCATTCTTGCGGACATCGGAATTTCTGTGGCAGGAAGGCCACACGGCACATGCGACAGAGGAGGAAGCTCGTCAGGAAACGATGCAAATGCTGGAGATTTACCGAGAGGTCGTCGAGCAGGAGCTGGCCATTCCGGTTTGGAAGGGACAAAAAACACCAAGTGAACGCTTTGCTGGTGCTGTTGACACGTATTCCATTGAAGCGATGATGAAGGATGGCAAAGCAGTGCAGGCGGGTACCTCGCACTATTTGGGCGATAAATTCGCGCGCGGCTTTGAAATCAAGTTTTTGGATCGTGACAATCAGTTCAAGTACGTTCACACCACATCATGGGGCACCTCTACGCGACTGATTGGTTCGATGATCATGGTGCATGGGGATGACCGCGGTCTAGTTTTGCCGCCTCGCATGGCTCCGACACAGGTTATTATGATCCCGGTCGGTCCGATGAAGCTGCGTGAGAAAGTCATGGAGGCGTTTGATCCACTCTTTGACGAGATTAAGGCCGCAGGAGTGCGTGTCCGTGCTGATCTTCGCGAAGAAACACCAGGCTGGAAGTTCAATGAATGGGAAATGCGCGGGGTTCCTCTGCGTCTGGAGCTCGGCCCGCGTGACGTGGAAAATGGTCAAGTAATTTTGGCTCGTCGTGATACAGGGGAAAAGGTGACAGTTTCACTTGAAGGTATCGCGCAGACCGTTGTTCAACTGTTGGAAGAGATTCAGCAAAATATGTTTCAAAAAGCACTAGCCTTCCGTGATGAGAACTCACATTTGGGGATCGATACACTGGAGCAGCTATCCGCTCATATTGCCAAAAGCGAGAGCGAAAACAAAACGAGCGGATGGGTGTTAGCTGGCTGGTGTGGGGATGATGCCTGTGAATCGAAGATCAAGGAAGAGACCAAGTTCACCTCTCGCAACATCCCGTTTGAGCCTCCTGTACAAAAGAAAGCCTGCATTTGCTGCGGCAAAGAATCACAGCATAGCGTCTGGTTCGGCCGGGCGTATTAATCGAAAAGAGGGTGTGTCCACGCATCGGCGGCAGGGCACACCCTTTTTTCATCTAGCGTCCGAGTATCCAATCGGTAAAAGCTTGCACATCCGTAAAGTGGTAGTCAGGCTCGGGATCGAATTTTCCCGACTTTTGTGTAACGAAAAGCCAATCCACACCGACTGTACGCAAACCAGCGGCCCGACCAGCCAACACATCAGCATCACTGTCACCTACGAAAATTGTTTCCGCAGGCGTAACGCCTAGCTGTTTCATAGCAGTAAAAATACCTTCTGGGTGAGGCTTTGGATGTGTAACCTCATCCCCTGTGATCACGACGGAAAAATACTTGTCTAATCCCCATTCTCGAAGGGAGATGTCAGCGCTTTTTCGTCCTTTTCCGGTTACGATTCCCATTTGGATGCCTGCTGCGTGAAGTTCATCGAGCATGCTTCGGATATTTTCCGGGTTTTGTACGCGGGAGTGTTCATCTGTGTATACACGATAAAAATGAGCGAGGGCGTTGTTATGAGCATATGTGGGAAGCTTGTTTTGCAAAATGCCTGTCTCTGTGGGACCAAAGAGAGCTACAATCTGCTCGTCGGTGTAATGCTCTTGTAAAAACTGCTGAAAGGTAGAGCGAAAAGCGGTGAAGATCAAGGGGAGGGTATCGGCAACTGTGCCGTCAAAATCAAACAAGATTGTCCGCATTGGAGTCCTCCTTTGATTAGATAATGAAAATGAAAAAGAAAGAAAACCATCGTATCTGATGGTTTTCTTGGTGACTTACTCATCCGAGTCATCAAAAGGATCATCTACATCATCTGTTGGGTCAGCTGGAGTCAAGGGGAACAGGATGTCGAAAAACTTGAATTTTCGACGACCAGATTCCTTTTTGAACCCTTTGTACTTTTGCAACAGCTCAGAGATGTCTTCAACAAATTGATTGCGTTCATCTTGACTCAAATAAAATTCAGTCAAATTATAAGCGAACGTATTTTGGTATTCTTTCCGAACATCTTGGTCACTTGCGACGAAGCGATTGAGAGTTCGCATGAGGTCCTTTTCCGTAGTACGAAACGGAGTAAACATGACATCGCTTAATTGTTGAGCGTTTTCTTCAATCATCAATTGAAGCTTGACCTGAATAACCTTGGCAACAGGCTCATAATATTTCTCCACAATGGAGCCTTTTACCCGGGTATCCACTTGCTCGAGCAGTCCGACACGCACGAGCTCCTTCACATGGTAATGTAGCCGTGCTGCATTTTCGCCTAGTTCTGTAGCGATTTGTTTGGCCGTTCTGGGCTCCAAATCTTCAAAGAGTTCCAAAATTTTAACCCGTTCCGCTATAGCAAGCGATTTTAGCGCTTCTGGATCTGTTACTTCAAAAAACTCTTTCATGCGAATTCACCATCCAACTGACTAGGCCAAATTTTATTTTTTTTTATTCTATCCTTTTCTGGATCAAAGCGCAACTTGTATGCGGATGAAGTGGCTACTAGATTGTGGTAAAATGGGACCAGCAAAAACAGGATATTATCGAGAGGAGGGAAAAGTTTGACGGCAGTAGGACAAGCTGCACCTGCATTTACTTTGCAGGCGAGCAATAATCAGACCCTCTCACTTTCCCAATTTCATGGCCAAAATGTAGTGCTTTATTTTTATCCAAAGGACCAAACGCCGACATGTACTACAGAAGCATGCGACTTCCGTGATTTCCATTCGGGCTTTGCCGAGCTGAATACAGTTGTTCTCGGAATCAGTCCGGATTCTGTGAAATCGCATGATAAATTTATCGCGAAGCACGAATTGCCGTTTCCACTTCTGGCAGATCCGGATCACCAAGTGGCAGAGGCTTATGGTGTATGGGTGTTGAAAAAAATGTACGGACGAGAGTATATGGGCATTGAACGTACTACGTTCGTCATCGACAAAGAAGGCAACGTCGCAAAAGTATGGCCAAAAGTAAAAGTCAAAGGACATGTGCAGGAAGTGCTTCAATTTATTAAGGAAGAGCTTCAATCCTAATGTTTATTTCGCAATGGGCGAATGGAGGAGCATACAGATGAGTGTATCTACGGAATATGTTGTACAAAGCTTTTGTCAATTGGCGAACATCCTAAGTCCGTCTGGCAATACGAAAAAAGTAATGGCTTGGGTTGCACAGGAGTTAGAAAAGCTTGGCGTTTCTTATAGACGGACAAACAAAGGGGCAATTGTTGCAACAGTAACGGGGGCAAATAACGACAAAGCAAGACTCTTGACCGCGCATGTCGATACACTGGGCGCGATGGTAAAAGAAATAAAGAGCAACGGGCGCTTGAAGCTGACCTTGATCGGCGGCTTTGCATTCAATGCGATTGAAGGGGAGCACTGCGTTGTAGAGACTGGCAGCGGCCGTCTTGTAACCGGTACGATTTTGTCCACCAAGGCCTCCGTGCATGTATACAGCTCAGAAGCGGGGAAAGCTGAGCGTAATGAGGCGAATATGGAAGTTCGACTGGATGAAAAGGTCACAACCAAAGAGCAAGTCCTTGCGCTTGGGATTTCCGTCGGAGATTTCGTCTCCTTTGATCCGCGGGTGAAGGTAACGGAGAGCGGCTTTATCAAGTCCCGCCACATTGATGATAAAGCAAGCGTAGCTGTACTGCTGGGGGTTCTGAAGGAACTGAGTGAATCCGGCGTGAAGCTGCCATACACCACGCACTTTTTTATCAGCAATAATGAAGAGATCGGCTACGGCGGCAATTCCAGCATCCCTGACAACGTGGTGGAGTACCTGGCTGTCGACATGGGCGCGATTGGGGACGGACAGACGACAGATGAGTTTTGCGTGTCCATTTGTGCGAAGGATTCCACAGGACCTTACCACTACGGATTGCGCAGCCATCTGACCAAGCTCGCACAAGCGAACGATTTGAACTATCAAGTAGACATTTATCCCTACTATGGTTCTGACGCAAGTGCTGCGCTGAGAGCAGGATATGACGTTGTCCATGGCTTGATCGGACCGGGAGTAGATGCTTCACACTCTCATGAACGTACACATAAAGAAGCGCTCGACAACACGGCAAAGCTCGTAATGGCCTACCTTCAATCAGAAGAAATGCAAGCATAGGAGGACCAGATGAGCAATATGTATCAATGGGCTGACTACTATGACCTCACTCAGCGCGGTGTTGCGGGTGATGTTGAGTTCTATCTGGAACAAGCCAAGCTAGCAGGGGGAAAAGTGCTCGATCTCGCTTGCGGCACCGGGAGAATCAGCATTCCGATGGCGCAGGCTGGCATCGACGTTACCGGAATTGACCTATCCCAGGATATGCTGGCAAGGGCGCAGGCAAAAGCAGAGGAACAAGGTGTGACATCCGGCTTGAAGCTATTGCAAGGGGATATGCGCGCCTTTGATCTGCAGGAGTCATTTTCGCTGATTATGATTCCTTTTCGGTCGTTTTTGCACCTGTTGCATGTTCAAGAGCAAATGAAGGCATTGACGTGCATTCGCAAGCACCTGGCTCCAGGCGGGAAGTTCATCATGAACGTGTTTGTGCCCAAGATTCATCATTTTTACGAGGAAAATGAAAAAATGTCCTTGCGTGGCACCTATCCACTCCCATCGGGGGAAGAGGTTGCGATGTGGGATTACACCCGTTATGACCATTTTCAGCAACTGTCCGAAGTGACACGCATATACGAGCGTACAGATGCACAGGGAGTTGTGACGGAACGGGTGAAAGGTCGATTTACTCTCCGCTACATTTTCCCCGCGGAGCTCCATCATCTGCTTCGTTTAAACGGCTTGAAGGTCACACAACGATACGGTTCTTTTGCAAAGACACCTTTTGATGCAAATAGCTCAGAATTGATTCTGATCGCAGAAGCTTTGTAAACGGAACCTGAGGGAGGGGATATGGAATGAAGATTTATACAAAGTCAGGGGATAAAGGTGAGACGTCGCTGGTTGCAGGTGTCCGCGTGCCAAAGTTTGCGGACCGTGTAGAGGCATACGGTACATGCGATGAAGCCAACTCGCAGATTGGATTGGCCCTGTCCCTGTTGCCTGAGACAGAAGAGTGGAAGGATTTGCAGGATGTCTTCCATGTCATTCAGACAAAACTGTTCCATGTGGGGGCTGAGCTGGCGACTCCAGAAGGCAAGAAGGTCGGTTGGCCAATTGCAGAAGAGGACGTTACTTTTCTGGAAGAGCAAATTGACATGTTAGATGCAAAGTTGCCTCCGCTCACCAATTTTATTTTGCCTGGCGGACATCCAGCAGCGGCTGCCTTCCATGTTTCACGTACGGTCGTCAGACGTGCAGAGCGCAAAGCAGTTCATGTGGCACAGCAGGAGCAGGTAAACCCGTCTGTGGTCAAATACCTCAATCGATTGTCCGATTATCTGTTCGTTGTGGCTCGTCATATAAATAAAGAGACAAGTGCAGTTGAAAAAACGCTCCACGAATAGGCAAAAGCCCCCTAGGTTTAAGCAGGGGGCTTCCGTTTTTTATTAGGCACGCAGGTAAGTGGTGATTCCCGGGAGAAAGTCGATTTTCTCTGTGTGAAAAGTATCGTAGAGAAGCTTTCCGTCCTTACATGCGTTTCCTTCTAGCAGCATAGTGAGCTGCGTGTTGGTTATCGGGAAGAATGGAAATCTCTCCATCATATTTACCACAGGCTTCATGAAAGCAAGGGGAATGTGAATTTTATTGACCTTCCGCTTTCCGATTGCCTCGCCAATCTTATCCAGGATTTGCCCGTAGGAGAGTGGTTCGGGCCCACCTGTTTCGTAAATTTGATTGGTTGATTCGGGTCTGCTCAAGGCTTGGACGAATACATCGGCCACCGTCTTGCGAGCGACAGGCTGCAAAGGGTAGGAGCCATCGCCAATGACCGGTGTGACAGGTAACCGGACCAGATCGGCGAGCATGTTCACGAATTCATCCCCGGGACCAAAAATGACGGATGGACGGAAAATGACGTATGGAATACCGCTCGCTTGCACAAGCTGCTCCGCTTCGTATTTGGTTCGATGATAGGCGCTCGTGGCGTTTTCGCGTGCACCAAGGGCACTCATATGCACAAAACGCTTGATTCCAGCTAGCTTGGCTGCCTCCAGTACATTTTTTGTACCCTCTACATGGATACGCGAAAAGTGAATGCCTTTCCCCGGTTGTTCGCGAATAATTCCGACGAGGTGGATGACAGAATCGCAGCCTTGCATCGCTCTCAACAATGATTCTTTATTAAATAAATCGCCTGTCGCTTCCGTTATATGTGGATTGGCCGTTTCTTTGTAGGGAAGCTTACCTGTTGAACCAGCTCTGGTGAGGCAAACCGTCTCATATCCTTCTGCCTGCAAGCGCTCGAGTATACCCCGTCCAACAAAACCTGTGGCACCAGTCAGGAATACTTTCATGGAAAACCTCCTCCCGTTAAATACTTCCAGACTCATTGTACAACAGTTGCAGTCTGCGGTGCTATCGATCGATATGTTGACCAAGGCGGTATAATGTAGGGAAAAGGGGGATATATTTATGGCACAACGCAAAGTACCTGTTGCCGACATTTTGGATAATTTGCAGCAGCTTTATCCGGATGCGCACTGTGAATTGAATTATACAACCCCGTTTGAACTTCTCATTGCGACCATTCTTTCTGCCCAATGTACGGATAAACGGGTAAATGAGATTACCGCACCCATGTTCCAGCAGCTAAACCAGCCGGAGCATTACCTTCATTTGACACAGGAAGAAATGGAAGAGCATATAAAAGGGCTCGGGTTGTATAAGAATAAGAGTAAAAACATTTTAGAGACCTGTAGAATCTTGTACGAAAAATACAATAGCGAAGTTCCACAAACGCACGCCGAGCTCGAAGCGTTGCCGGGAGTAGGGAGAAAGACTGCAAATGTCGTTTTGTCCAATGCATTCGGAATTCCTGCGATCGCGGTGGATACGCATGTATTCCGCGTAGGGAACCGGTTAGGTCTTGCGAATAGCGACAATGTGGACGAAGTGGAGCGTCAGCTCATGAAGCGCATTCCGAAAGAGAAGTGGACGGATGCACATCATTGGCTAATCTGGCACGGCAGACGTGTATGTTCGTCGCGCAATCCACAATGTGGCAGTTGTACCCTTCAATCCATGTGTAAGTTTGCACAGGCGGAAGCCAAAAAAGCTAAAAAACCTGCAACTAAAAAGCCTGCAAAAGCAAAGGGATAAACTTGATTTTCCACTTCTTTCTGTTCAAATCGAATGAATGGATATTGACAGTTTTCGCCGACTAGACGTACACTTATTTATAGTAATTCTAATCAATGACATTAGAGAAGCTTGTTCTTTTGTCTTGCGAAAGACTGTGGGGTGTAACAAGATGGTACAACGTGTGGAGAAAGCTGTTGAAATCCTGAAGAATACCGGGGTTCGCATGACACCTCAGCGCCATGCAATTTTGACCTATTTGCTGGAAACGATGACCCACCCGACGGCTGACGAAATATATAAAGCCCTTGAAGGCAAATTCCCGAATATGAGCGTTGCAACGATTTATAACAATCTACGAGTCTTTAAAGATGCTGGATTGGTTACAGAGCTCACTTACGGGGATGCGTCCAGCCGATTCGATGCCAATGTGGAAGAAGATCATTATCATGCGATCTGTTCCTCCTGTGGTGCAATCAGGGACTTCCACTTTCCGTATTTGCGGGATGCAGAAGTAGCTGCTTCCAAAGACATCGGCTTCAAAGTAACCGGACATCGTATGGAAGTTTATGGCGTTTGTGATTCCTGTCAAAAGAATCCCCACTAAGAATGTATTTGATGGATGAGCACCTCCTGCTTGAATCGGATAATCCCGGTGATGCAGGGGGTGTTTGCTTTTGGAGGACATCCCCCTTTCTGTCGATATCTGTAACCTTTTGGCTTCTCGTACGTCTTCTTTTTGGTAGGAAGCTTGTTCGTGAATTACCAGAATACAAAAGGTTGTGAATGGATTGAACCAACGCTATGATCGGAATAATGAGTCAAATCATACAGCCCAAGTCAAAAGACAGGCTTATGTACCGGGAAGCAGGTGGAGATTATGAGCAGGGAGTCAGGCAGAACTCTGCGACCAAGACGAAGAAAACGAAGGGCTTTTCGCATGCTGTTTTTGTTGAGCTTTTTCTTGTTGGCCATTTTCGGCAGCATTTACTGGTTTTTTGTACTTCGTGCCTCTACCGAGCATGTGCAGCCGTATAATGGTGACAAAAATGTGATTGTATACGAAGGCTCGCGGAAAGAGTCCACGTATATATTGGAATCAGATCAAATATTGCTGCCTTTTGATTTCCTTAAAGAAAACATTGATCCAGCGATTTTTTGGGATGAGCCTACACATTCCGTTATCGTCACGACGAAGGATAAGGTGCTTCGGATGGAGAGCGGAGAAGTTGTCGCCTATCTGAACAAAAAACCTGTAGATTTACTCGTTCCGGTTAAAGAGGTAGAAGGTACACGCTATGTCCCGTTGGATCCTTTGGAAAAGCTGTATCCTTATTCTTTTGAGCGAAAAGCAGATACGGGTGTATTGGTCGTCGAAAAAGAGGGCTACGAAATCCAGCAAGCGAAAGTGATCGCTGCCGAGGAAAAACAAGCAGTCCGTACCGGAGCTTCTCACCGAACCCCGATTGTAGCAGAACTGTCTGCGGGTGAGGTTGTCGACGTTCTTGGCAAAAAGGATAACTGGTATCGCGTTTTGACGGCCTCGGGTGTCGGGGGATTCATTTCAGAGAAAAGTATTGAAATGACGGATGTCCGCAAAGTCCAGCTAGAGCACACGACTGCTACTGGACAACAACATGATGCTTGGAAGCCTGAGGGAAAGATCAACCTCGTCTGGGAGCACGTCGTCAGTAAAAATCCGGATGTTTCAAAAATTGGTGCATTACCAGGGGTAAATGTAGTAACTCCTACTTGGTTTGAAATGAAGGATGCAGAAGGAAATCTAATGAACAGGGCCGATCCTGCGTACGTCAAATGGGCTCATAAAAGGGGCTACAAGGTTTGGGGATTAGTTACAAACGGTTTTAATCCAGATTGGACCAAATCTGTTCTCAGTAGCTATGACAAGCGAGATCAATTAATTGCCCAACTCTTGTACTACGCTCATCTATACGATCTCGATGGCATCAACATCGATTTTGAGAACGTATATTTAGAAGAGAAAGAGGAGCTCGTTCAGTTTGTTCGGGAGCTGACGCCGTATCTCCATCAGCAAGGACTGACCGTTTCTATAGATGTGACGATCAAGTCAAACGCTAAGCAATGGTCCATGTTCTTGGATCGGAAAGCTTTGGCCGAGGTCGTCGATTATGTTGCGGTGATGACATATGATGAGCATTGGGCAGCGAGTCCAAAAGCTGGTTCTGTCGCATCATTGCCATGGGTGGAGCGGGGCTTGCAAGGAGTGCTGGAAGAAGTCCCTAACGAAAAGCTGCTGCTGGGTGTACCTTTTTACACTCGCTTGTGGACAGAAGCCAAGCAGGCTGATGGCACTGTGAAGGTGAGCTCCAAAGCTTATTCCATGACAAAAGCCCAGGAATGGATCAACGAACGCAAGCTGACACCAGTTATGGATGAAGCTTCAGGCCAACATTACGTGGAGTATAAAGACCCGAAGGATGGCAACGTCTATAAAATGTGGATAGAAGACGTAACTTCTATGAAGAAGCGTATGGAGATCGTCAATAAGTACGACTTGGCTGGTGTAGCTTCTTGGCGCCGTGGTTTTGAGGTGCTGGAGATATGGCAAGCAATTGATGAGACTCTGAAATAAAAAATAGACAGCTTTCACGAAAGAAAGCCACCTGCACCCCGAATGCTCGGGAATTAGCAGGTGGCTTTTTACGTATGAGAAGGAATCATATTATGTCTTTATGTCTGATTTTGCTGAGGATGTCCGTCTTCTAGGCGTAATGGTTGTCCACAAAACATACAGGCGTCTTCTTTACCCAGCATCTTCGTGACTTTTTGGCATGAAGGGCATTGCACCTGCGGAGCAGATGTGGAGACCATCCCGGAAATCATAAACAAGACTGTACTGCCCATTGTCAGAATGAACCCGATGATCAAAAGCAGCGTCATAAAAATGTAAGAGCCTTTCAAGAGGCTTCCAAGTAAAGGAATAAAGTCCAAATAACCTGCAAAAAATGCGTACCCTGTATACATCAGCAAAATGCCGATTACCATGCTCCAGTTGCCCCATGTGCGCATGCGTTTGATCTTGCTCAGGCGTTCTGTATTTTTCATGATCATTCCTCCTACCCTATAGTATAGCATACAAAGGATTTGTCTGTTGACAAGCAGGAAACCGACAAGACTTGTAGAATCCATAAGTTCAACCCAGGGGGCAGGGAGGAACAAGGCATGACTTTCAGGCAGACGTATCTGAAAAATCTCCAGCAGCGTTTGGATGTGCAAGCGGTGCTTGTTTTGAATGATTCGGATATGCTAGTGCCCTTTCGCGAGGGAATCTTTTATTTCGTCGTAGTAAATGAGCCCCAAGCTGATGGTAAAATCCGTCGCATGCTTTTTCAGGAACAAGTGATCATCGAGCAGCAAATCAGCACGTGGCAACTGGAGAAGGGAGCCATCTGCGGTTTGGATGAGCGACTTGCAGAGATGCTTCGAAGGGCAGAAATCGTTTGGGACAAAGATCATTATATGAAACAAATGAAGCTGCGCCTGGCTAGTTTGTCATCTTCCCTCCAGAAAAAACATATCTGTAGGGAGTATTCCCAAATCCTTCGTTTTTTTCACGAGACAAAAGAGTTTTTGCAGCAAGGTATGATGCTGGATGCGCATCACTCTGCCATTCAAACGATTCACTATTTGGCTCGTCTCATTGTATATGAAGCGGGAGATCATCCTCAGCCAGCTTTATGGACGCAAGTTAAACAGATAGATCCTTCTATTTATAAGTTGTATGAGGAGCTATCTTTTAATGCAGAGGCATTGGAGAAGCGAATTGAACTACTTGTGCTGGCAATTGAATTTTGGATTGCATCCAGAACGAAGGAATCTGTTCGATACTTGCTTGAGCTCATGGAAACGAAATCAGGGCCTTGGCGTTTGGAAGAGCTGATGAATCATCCGATGATTCAAGAGGCAGAGATCGAGATTCCTCTCGTGGTAGATAAGATGCTTCAGCGCTTGTTGATCCAAGAAGTCGTATGTAAAGAAGGGGAAAATGGCGACAGAGAAACAGGTTTTATTTTAATGAGATAAAAATTTTTCAATTAGTGTTGACTTCTGTGTGTGATCCATGCTATATTAACAAACGTCGCTGCTGCGCTAACGCAGAGCGGCCGAGAAAAAAGTTTTAAAAAAACACTTGATTTCGCAAGTGGTTATGTGTTAAATTAATAAAGTCGCCTCTGGGCGGCGAAACGAAAATGCTCTTTGAAAACTGAACAGCGAAAGCGTTAATGAGTCTATCATTAAATGATTTGCCAGCTTTGAACCAGTAACAAACTTTATTGGAGAGTTTGATCCTGGCTCAGGACGAACGCTGGCGGCGTGCCTAATACATGCAAGTCGAGCGAGTCTCTTCGGAGGCTAGCGGCGGACGGGTGAGTAACACGTAGGCAACCTGCCTCTCAGACTGGGATAACATAGGGAAACTTATGCTAATAC